>CAZTHK010000007.1:0-150252 GCA_964613215.1 uncultured bacterium
CGGGAGATTATTCTGAGGGCAGACCCTGCCGCAGCAGATGAACAGATAAATATCATGATCAGAAATACAAATAGCCTTCTCATACGCCTCTCCAAATAAGAAGGGATAGAATGGCAATGGAAAAAACCGCCTGGAAATATATACTACCTCTTCCCATCTCCCTGCCATGCCTTACAAGAATATTCCGGTGCCCCGGGAAGACCTTCTGGTCCTCGCGTATTACACCGAGTTTCCATAACATATTCTCCAGATCGGGTAATATTCCGAATATTGCCCCCAGTATTACGGCTGCGCTTCCAATTCCACCCAGTATAATGAGCAAAAAGGCCGCCAGTCCGAGTCCGATCTCCACCGCCATATTATCTATATCAGCATGAGGAATTACATCCAGTACAATATGGCTGAACAACCCGAAAACCGGTGCAAGATATGTGCTGGGTGATAGTGCTCCAACCAGTGCGCCAGCAGCAATGTGGGAAAAGACACACAATTCTACAAACCCCGTCTTTGAATCAGTCTATCTTCTCAGCGCGGTCGACCAGCATAATAGGAATATCATCCTCTACAGGATATCGAAGCCTGCAATTCTCACACAGAAGATATTCACCACTCTGGCCGAGTACCACCTTCTGCTTGCACCTGGGGCATGCGAGAATCTCAAGCAGTTCCTTGTTAATCATCATATTCCTTCCTAAAAAAAACCCCGTTTAATCCGGAAAGAAGAATCTTTCCCACAGGAGTATCAAACGGGTCTCTTCCCACCTTTCTAACTGGCATTATTATTATAAAATATATCCGGACGGAGGGTCAAGCGAAAAATCATCTTTCCTCCCTGCTGGCACCGGTTTCTACACACCCCTGACCATTATTATATGGAGTTCACCTTCTTTTCCCGGCCTTAATCAGCTTTCATCATATATACCCATGGAATAGAATTTTTTCTCCCTCTCATCCAGAAGATCCGATACGGGTCTGGACCGCAATGATTCCAATTCTGAAAGAACTGCCTGCTTTATTAATTCAGCATTTCCCTCCGGATCCCTGTGTATGGCTCCGTGGCTCTCTTCCAGAACCCGGTCGACTATTTCCAACTCCAGGCAGTCTGATGATGTAAGCCTGAGTGCCTCAGCCGCTTCCGGCGCCTTCTCCCTGCTTTTCCACAGTATGGCGGCACAACCTTCAGGGGATATGACCGAATATATGGCATGCTCCATCATTATTATTCTGTCACCAATGGCCAGGCCCAGCGCTCCACCACTCCCTCCCTCACCCAGAATCACCACCACCACAGGTGTTTTCAACTGAAAAAATTCTTTCAGGTTGTTTGCAATTGCGCTGGACTGTCCCCGTTCCTCCGCCCCTACTCCCGGATATGCTCCAGGGGTATCGATAAAGGATAAAACCGGGAGGCTGAATTTTTGGGCTAATTTCATCACCCGCAATGCTTTACGAAATCCTTCCGGTTTGGCCATTCCGAAATTACGCCTTATCCTTGACTGAGTTCCACTACCCTTTTCATGTCCCATCAACATCAGCCGCTGCTTACCTATACGGGCTATACCGGTGATAACAGCAGGGTCATCACCGAAGTATCTGTCCCCGTGCAGCTCCAGAAATTCATCACATATCATGTTGGCCATATCCCTGGTTCCGGGACGTTTATTATGCCGGGCCAGTTGAACCTTCTCCCAGGGGGATATCTTCTGGTACACACTCTCTTCCAGCTCCTCCAGCCGCTCCCTCAGCCTCCTTATCTCACCGGATGTACTGTCCATTCCGGAATTCAACAGCGAGGTAATCCGGTCCTCCAGTTCCAGAATGGGTTCTTCAAACTGCAAATCTGCCGATTTTTGTGCTGCCATCTATAAACCTCTAAAAGTAGTTGATATAAAACATCTCCACTGATCTGGCTACTCCCCTTTCGGGTTTGTAGTTGCCCATCAGGTCCTTGAACAGTACCTTAATTCTGAGATTGGCTGCCGAATCGAAGCATACTCCGCAATCCAGATAACCCCTGCCCCTTGTTTTAACTGTACCTACCTCACTGCTATTGTCATCCAGTGCAGCATTATAATCGAGTAGAATGCTCAGATGGGGTATAATATCCAGGGAGAGCCCTCCGAATAAACTCAGACCCTCCTCATCCCTGTTCTCGAAGGAATAGTTCACCCCTCCGTGAAGGGAGAAATCTCTTATCAACCTGTAGTTCTTACTGAACACCCCGTAAGCTCCTCTGGATTTAATGGTATACCTCTCCTCACTCTCCAGATATTCTCCCCTTCCCTGAGTGGTTATTCCCAGAGCTAATGCCGGCCCGATGACCTTCTCCTCTATGACCCTGACCCGCAGTTCGAAACCCGGTTCATCATTAGCCTCCACATCACCTCTCCCGATAAACCTCTGAATACCGTAGGTTACTCCCACCATCATCCTGTCATGGAACCCTATCCTGACCCCGAACAGCAGACTGCTGCTGGGGCCTATGGAGCCATGAAACATATACCCCCCATGAGAGAGAATTCCTGCGGTAGGGCTGTCACTGAGATAATACTCCTCTCCTTCCCGGGCACTCGAACCAACAGCCGATAACAATATAATCAAAACAGTTAATACCACCATCCGGCCATTAAAATATCCTGACATTATCAACCCCCGCAAGTTTTTTAAGCTGACGGCACATCTCCGGTCCGGGCGATACTTCCGCTTCGGAGAGCACCGAGATATCCTCTGATCCGTTATTGATATGGAATATCACCTTCTTTTCTCCGGCAAAGTTGCTCAATATATCCCTGATGCCTGCTATTTCACCATTTCCCAACTCATTGCTGTTCACAGTCAAATGCACACCCGATGGAATTGATTCCAGTGCACCCTCCATGGAATATATCCTGTCGGTTATCACCTTCTTTTCATTCCTGTCCTTAACCGAAACCTTGCCCTCCACCACTACCATACTGTCCAACTGAAGCAGGTCTCTCTGTTTATTATAGCAGTCTGAAAAAACTATCAATTCATAGGAACCGTGAAAGTCCTCCACCATTACAAAGGCCATGGGATTTCCCCGCCGGTCCAGAATAACCTTGATATCACTGATCAAACCCGCCAGCACTACCCTTTCCCTGTTCTTCTTCTGGAGCAGGCTCCGGCTGTCCACATCTATTATATCCGAAAGGATCTCTCTGTACCTGTCCAGGGGATGACCTGAAAAGTAAAATCCCAGGGATTCCTTCTCCTCATGAAGCCGCTGGGCTGCATCCCACTCCTCCACTTCATCCAGGGGGAGGCCTTCATCTTCAGAACCCTCCTGATTAAACATCATAATGGTCTGACCCATATCCCTCTCATCCTGTCTTTTCTGAGCCTGCTGCATTATCTTTCCCAGAGATGCAGCCTTCTGAGCCCTGTTCCCGGGTAGGGAATCCATGGCACCACTCTTGATCAGGCTTTCAATTACCCTGGTGTTAAGGGCCCTTAGATTCACCCGGTCACAGAAATCATAAAGATTCCTGTAGGGTCCTCCCTCCTTTCTCTGCGCAACCACTTCACTTACCGCCTGAACCCCCACATTCTTTATTGCCGCCAGCCCGTAGAGAATATCTCCATCCCGGAGGGCAAAATCCACCTCACCGGTATTAATATCCGGCGGATTAACCTCTATACCCAGTTCACTGCATTCATCCAGCAGAACCACCAGCCTGTCAGTGTCTCCCATGTCGCATGTCATTGCCGCTGCCATGAATGCTGCTGGATAATGAGCCTTCAGATATGCGGTGCGCATGGTAACCATGGCATAAGCAGCGGAATGAGATTTGTTGAAACCGTATCCTGAGAAGAAAGCCATCAGATCGAAGATCTTCTCCGCAGTCCTTTCATCCACCCCCTTCCCGTCAGCACCCTTGACGAAAAGCCTCCTCTGCTCCTCCATCACATCTTCCTTCTTCTTCCCCATGGCCCTTCTCAGAATATCCGCCTGTCCGGGAGTGAAACCACCCACATCCACCGCTACTCGCATCACCTGCTCCTGGTATAGTATTACTCCGTAGGTTTCCTCCAGAACCGGTTTCAGAAGTGGATGCTCATAGGTTATCTTCTTTCTCCCGTGCTTCCTTTCTATGAAATCGTCTACCATCCCGCTGCCCAGCGGGCCGGGACGATACAGGGCGTTGACCGCAGTTATATCTTCGAAATTTCCCGGCTTAATCCTCTGCAGCAGATCCCGCATCCCCTGACTCTCCAGCTGAAACACACCCACCGTCCTTCCCTTCCTCAGCAGGGCAAATGTCTTCCGGTCATCCAGGGACATCTGATCCATATCGAGCCGGTCACCGTAATTCTCTCTGACCAGCTCAACTGTTCTGGATATGTGTGAGAGTGTCTTCAACCCCAGTATGTCTATCTTCAGTATACCCATCCCTTCCAGTATATCCATATCGTACTGGGTGGTTATTTCACCCCTGGTAGATTTGTAGAGGGGAATACGGTCTACCAGGCGGGTAGGGGTTATGGCCAGGCCGGCCGCATGTGTGGAGGCATGTCTTACCAGACCCTCCAGGGTCAGGGAAAGGTCGATCATCTTTTTTATCCTGGGATCGTTATCATACTGGTCACGAAGCTCCTTAACTTTGGACAGTGCCTTGGAGAGGGTGGTGCCCGGCTGGGAGGGGATCATCTTGGCCAGCTTGTCCACTTCGCCGTAAGCAATCTTAAGCACCCTTCCTACATCCCTTACCACCGCCCTGGCAGCCATTCTTCCAAAGGTGATGATCTGACACACATTCTCCTTCCCGTATCTCTCCACCACATAATCTATCACATCCTGCCTGCGGTCATCGCAGAAATCTATGTCTATGTCGGGCATGGAAACCCTCTCTGGATTAAGCAGCCTTTCAAAAAGAAGCCCGTTGGTCATGGGATCAATGGAGGTTATTCCAAGAACATAGCACACCATGCTACCCGCTGCTGATCCCCTCCCGGGACCCACCGGTATTCCCATACTCCTTGCTTCGTTGACGATATCCCAAACTATCAGGAAGTAGCCGGCAAAATCCATCTGGCTGATTATCTTCAGTTCATATTCTATCCGTTCCCTGATCTCACCGGTAACCTCCTCCACCCTGGAGGGAAGCTTTTCCATTACCAGGTCCCGGAGATACCTTTCAGCTGAATGGTAATCCCGGGGGAGGGGAAAGTTGGGAAGGTGATACCCCCTGTCCTTTATCTCGAAATTGCACTTCCGGGCAATATTCACCGTCTCTTTCAATGCTTCGGTGTGACCGGGGAAAAGCTCCTCCATCTCCCGGGGTGATTTGAAATATGTCTCCGGATTGGAGCGTAAAACCCGGCTGGGATCATCCAGTTCATAACGGGTTTGCAGGCAGAGTAATACATCGTGAGCCTGGTGATCCTCTTTTCTGCAAAAATGACAGTCGTTTGTGACAACCAGCTTAAGGCCTGACTGCCGGGACAATTTTACCAGTTGTGGGATAACTTCGATCTCCCGGTCAATCCCGTGGTTCTGAATCTCGATATAAAAGTTATCCCTTCCGAAGATTGAAGAAAACTTCTCCGCCATATTAACCGCCCGGTCATACTTGTCTGCCAGGAGAAGTCTGGGAATACCACCCTGAATACAGCCGCTCATCCCTATCAGGCCGCCGCTGAAGCGTTCCAGGGTGTTCAGATCAATTCTGGGCTTATAGTAAAATCCCTCCAGATAACCCAGCGAAGACAGCTCCAGAAGATTTCTGTAACCCTCCTCATTTCTCACCAGCAGGGTAAGGTGATCATAACCGCCGGACCTTCTGGACTGGACCTTCTTTCTCATATCTCCCCTGGTGATATATGCCTCCATACCAATAATCGGCTTGATCCCCCGGGAAACCGCCTCCCTGTAAAAGGCCATGGCTCCGAATAGATTACCATGGTCGGTTAAAGCAACCGCTTCCATATCCATCTCTTTGGCCGACTTAACCAGGTCAGTGATCCTGAAGGCTCCGTCCAGCAGGCTGTAATCGGAATGATTATGAAGATGGACAAACCGGGTCGACGACATAGAATCACACCATCCCATCTGATCTATCTTATCTTGAAACTGTACTCCCTGGCACACCGGTTTCCCGCCCTGTCGCTCACTTCTACGGTCATCTTTGCCATCACCTCAGGGAATGATACAGGAACCGGTATATACAGGCGCTCCTTTATTGCATCCCATTCACACACCACCTCATTACTGTTAATTATAACTTTTGGACTGTAGGGGTCAACACCGGAGATTTCATCCTGTGCAGGTATATAATATATATAGGGTTTAAAGAATCCGGTGCCTCCCATTCTCTTCTCCGCCCTGACCTGATCCAGTCTGGGGGGAATACCGTCCCGGTAGAAGGAATAAATTCCGGGCCTGTCCAGCTTCACGGAACCTCCCTCCATGAAGGGAACCCCTACACAATCCCACTCATCCTCACCATCCCAACGTAAAAGAACCACCCCCGGCCCGGTTTCACAATCGAGACTTATCCGGCGGGGAAAATCCTCCCTGGCGAAATCCAGGTGGAAGGGAGGGGCAACCCTCTGGTAACCCTCCGGAGCATTCTCGGTGGTTATGAGTTCCTCCACCCGGCAGAGGGATTGCCCCCCCACCCCGGGTGAACGGAGGGTAAATCTAAAACCATCGGAGAGTTCCACTGCGGCAGAGCTTCCCGAACTGAATTTCAATATCCGTAAGGCAGTCACATTGTGAAGGGGATTCCCCCGGTAACCCACACCGGATACTTCAAAAACATTCAACCCGTTCGATATCTGAGCCTTTGTATATATGGCCAGGTATCGCATGGGCCCGGTCTGAACCAGCCTGCCCTGCTGATTACCCTCCCTGTCAATTCTCCTTATCCGGGGGAGTGAAGCCAGAATCCGGTCGGTTCTCACATCCAGAATCAGGTTGCCGCAACATATGGAGCCAGAACACTCACAGTAGCTGTTACCGCCGCCCGGGGTTCGGGGAGAAGAAAAGTACCTCCGGATCACCATACCTTCATCATCTGTAACAGTGTATCTGAATAATTCACTTTCCCCCCTTTCATACCATCCCCTGCTATAATTACCTACCGTTCTGAGCTCAATATCCTTCCATTCACTTCCCTTCATGCTTCTGGAATACTGGAGTTTTTCCCTTAATTCCCCCCCGTCCGGATCAACCGCCCTGACAATAACCTGGGCGCTGTTACTCAGCTCTTTGGCCTCCAGAATTTCCGGATATTGGTGCAGCCAGAAGAAGAATTCACCCCTGCTGCTGTTACCCCGGTGGTCCACCGCAGTAATAACAGCCCGGTGAAGCCCCTTCTCCAGCGAGATACTCCCCGGGATATTATTCTGAGAGGATATATATTCAGTACCAAACCTGTCACTCCTGGTCTGCCCCTCTCTGGAAAAGAGAAGTGTATACCTGCCGTCGGCATTGTCATCATCCACACTGTACTCCAGTATAATCTGGGAAGCCTGGGAAAATGAAAACCTCCTGTTGGTTCTTCTGTAGATACTCTTTCCGTCTATAACCAGTTCCAGGGAATCAGGAGCCATAAAGAAACGGCCGTATCCCTGGCTGTCCCATACAGATACCCCAACCCCAAATTTACCCTGGAGATGAAGGGTATCGCCCAGAAGGTAACTATTGCCCCGGCCGGGCTGGAAATCAAAAACTGCCGGAAGGGGACTTGTGTTTACTCTGCTTTCCACCCCCACGGGGAAGATCTTTATTCCCGAAAACACAGGATTACTTCGGTCCGGAACAGAGTAAAGATCTATCAGTGGATTTATTGGTCTTCCCGCAGCATCCCTGATCTCAAAATGAAGATGGGGAGCTATGGTGCCGGACCGCCCGGAATAAGCCACCGTATCTCCCCTGGAGAAAACAAACCGGCCCGGTTCCAGGTAAACATCACACCACGAACTCCCCCTGGTCAACCGATGATAGTAGAGCAATGAATCAATGCTGCGGTTAAAACATCGCAGGTGAGCATAAACAGCCGTTCTGCCGTCATTGAGGGTAAGATAGAGCGCTTTCCCATAACCGCCCGGCCGGATCTTCACCCTCCTCACATCTCCATCTCCTACTGCCAGGCAGGGATAGCCTGATCTGCCGTATGTGCGTATATCGATTCCGGAGTGAAAATGCCCATCCCTGAACTCGCTGAAGCTCGAACTCAGGCGCCTCTCCCCGTGCAATGGCCATATATAGTCCTCTGCATCAAGAGAAACGCTGAGGAGCATGAAAACTGAAAAGATCCATATTATTATAGCTCTATTCATACACTGCCGAAATTACCACCGCCGTCGGTGGGGTGTCAATAAATCTTAAAAGATTTGCACCCTTGGAGTAAATTTGCTAATTTACACAGGATATATGAGATTTACACAGACCAAAAACACAGCCGTTCTGACAGCTGAAATATTTCAGCCAGGTGGCCGTTGATGCCGCCGCCCAGATTTAACCGAAGGAATATGAAATGCTGAAACAACTCAGAAGCAATACCAAAGCCATACTATGGATTGTAGTGGTAGCCTTTGTTATATCCATTTTTGCAGTGTGGGGAATGAATTTGACCGGCACCTCTCCCGGGCGAGGAAGGACCCCTGAAATAGCCGGTAAGGTAAACGGAAAACCAATCCCCCGCCGGGTCTACCGTTTGAAGCTGGATCAAGCCATTGAGCAGTACAAACAGCAGAAGGGAGAAGACGCAACACTTAACAGCAGGGAATATATGATGTTGGCCAATCAGGCATGGGAGATGTGTATCCGGGATATACTGGTCAACGAGCAGTTCGAGAAACTCGACATTCAGGTAACAGATATGGAGCTGGTCAGGTTCCTGAGAAATAATCCACATCCCTCACTTAAAAATACATTTACCGACGAAGAGGGAAATTTTGACTATCAGGCCTACCTTAACGCTCTCAGCAATCCGCAGGCAGACTGGAGGCAGCTGGAAAACTGGGGACGATCCGTACTTCCCGAAATTAAGCTCCAGACTTACATCACTTCCCAGGTTCACATACCATCCACCGAGGTGATCGAGGAATTCAAGAAACGGAACCGGAGGGTCAAGGCCAGGTATATAGCGGTTCCCCTGATCGAACAGGATGAAGAATATAATCCCGGTGAGGATGAGATAAGAAACCTTTACCAGAAGAAGAAGGAAGATTTCAAGACATTCGAGAAGAGAAGAGTCAAGATCATTGAGATACCCAAGGAAGCCAGCAAAACAGACCACCGTGAAATTCTGGATGAAATTAATGATATCAGAAGGGAGATCCTGAGCGGTAAGGACTTCGCCGATGCGGCAGAGCTCTACTCACAGGATGAAATATCGGCCAAGAATAGTGGAGATCTGGGATTCTTTGCCAGGGGGGAGATGGTTCCCGAATTCGAAGAAGCTGCATTTTCCCTTCAAACCGGTGAAATAAGCGAACCGGTCAAGACCAAGTTCGGTTATCACCTTATTAAAGTAGAAGAGAAGAAGGTAATAGATGGAACAGAAAAAGTACATGCCCGGCATATTCTGTTAAAGATAGAACCAGGCTTCGCTACCCTCGACTCAATAGAAACATTGGTAGGGGAAGTGAGGGAAGACATTTTGAATGAGGGTTTTGAGGAAGCCGCCAGAATGAACGGACTGGAGGTAAAGGAACCTGAGCCATTTCATAAGCGGGGAATGATCGATAATTTCGGTTACCTTCCCAATGTGCTGAATTTTGCATTCAACTACCAGGTGAACGATATCAGCATGTCCATCCAGAATGAAAATGCCTTCTATTTCGTTAAAATCATGGAAAAGATACCGGAGAGGATCAAGACTCTGGAAGAGGTGAAAGATCAGCTGGTGGAGAATATCCGCGAACTGAGGGTGGAAAGAAAGACGGAAGAATATGCCCGCTCGATCAGAGGCAGGATACTATCCGGCGGAAGTTTTAAGAAGATCGCACGGGAAGCAGATCTGGAAGTTCAGACCACCCCGCTGTTTGGAATAGATGATAAGGTTGACGACATGCCAGCAGGCAGTCTGTTTGCATATGTGAGCCATCAGCTGGAGGAGGGTGAACTCAGCCCTCCCATACAGCAGGGCAGTTCCTTTTACATTATCGAGGTGACTGAAATCGAAAAAGCTGATATGGACAGGCTTTCCGAAGAACGTGATGAAATAGCGTCCCAGCTGCATCAGGAATCACTGAGGAATCACTTTACCGAATGGTACAAATCGGTGAGAGATGATGCAGAGGTGGTGGACAACAGGCTGGGCAGATTAAACTGATGGGGTCTCCGCCATTCGGAGAATCCGGAGGTTGATGCAGAACTCAAACTTATCCCTGCCCTGTATATAAGGTCAAACAGCAGATGGAGTGAGGCTGAATGGAGAATCCCGGACAAATACCGGCAGTGATGATCGCCTGCCTCACCCTGTTTATTCTATGGGGCCTTTTCCAGGGAAGGAAGGCAAAAACCGGCTCGGGTTACTCCATGGCCGGCGAGAATCTGCCCGGCCGGGCTGCAGCACTCTCGGAACGTGCCACCGGTGAATCATCCTGGGCACTTCTGGGTCTTCCCGGAGCTGCCTGCGCTTCCGGTCTTCTGGAAACATGAACAGCCATCGGATGCGTAGCAGGAATCATTACTGTATGGGCCGCCATTGCATGGCGGTAATTTGTACCATAATAGGCGGGCTGCTCTTTGCAGTAATCTGGCGGAGCGCCGGGATGGAGAAGATATTATCCGCCACGGTCACAAACTTCCTCTTTTCCATGACAGTGGCGATAACAGCATCGCTTGCATTCCCTCCGGCAGGCAAAGCTTATCAAACTGGTTAACATCACCTTTCATATCAACCCCGGGCATATATCCTCCCTGACACAGCAGCGAAGATCCATTAACCCTGCTTGTCTTCGTCTTCTTTAATATCCTCATCCCCCGATTCTATTTCATCTCTGATATCTCTGGAACCTTTCTTAAACTTTCTGATGGACTTGCCAATAGCCTCCGCCACCTCGGGCAGTTTTTTGGGACCGAAGATAATCAGGACCAGGATTAGAATGACCAGCAGTTCAGGCCATCCCAGATTACCTATAAAAAGAAAACGGGAAATCGAGCAAAATATAACAGGAACACTCATAAAGTCCTCCGTCTATGCATACAAACGCAATAAAAAAGCCACCAGGACAATTCCTAGTACACTAATCAGGTTTACCTTCAGGGAAAATCCTGCGGTAAAACTGAATACAATGAGATCACAATAAAGAGGACCCACCTGAAATTCCTTCCCCGAAATAAACAGTTCCCTGAGCAAATTCCCCCGGGGAAGCAGAAGTCCGATTATTTCACCCACCACACTTCCAATCACCACTCCCAGAAAGAATATCAGGGCCACTAACCCAATGGTTTTCCTCTCCACCAACTCAAACCTCCTCTATCTGCTATTAAGGCCGGCCAGGGTTTATTTCCCCCTGCGGTCTGCTATTCCCGGTTTTTTCGCATCTTCACCGAGTATCAGGGTGGCATCTACCATCGACTGTGAACTGAACTGTTTTAATATTCTGGGTGATCCTATTAGCCGGGCGAATTGATTCACCAGCCCGGTTTTATCCTTTCGATCCAGAATCAGGGTTTCCTTGAAATCAAAACTTTCCGCATTATCCACCAGGAGCACATCCACTCCCATCCTTCTGAGCTCTATAGCAGTTTCCATGGCCAATCCGCTTATCCCGGTCCCATTTAAAACTTCCACCCTGAAATCCCTGGTCAATTCCCGGTGGGACACCCTGCCATCCCACCAACGCACCAGAACCGACAGAAACATTACCAGAAAGAGGGAGGAAATAACAATAGTCCTGTTAATGCCACTCTTCTTTTTTCCGGATTTTTTTCTGGCCAAAATCAATCACCCCGAAATTGTATCACTTCCAACCTAATCCCTGAAGTAGGGAAGTAATTTCTGATAACTCTGATCAAGATCCTCGGATATAACCCTGGTTTCACCGATGGCTGTAATGAAATTGGTGTCTCCCTTCCAGCGGGGGCACATATGAAAATGAAGATGCCCCTCCACTCCCGCTCCGGCACTGGCTCCCCTGTTCACCCCTATGTTCAATCCCCCCGGCTGATAAGCCCTTTCTATTGCCTCTTCACTCCTGCTGAGCAGTTCTATCAGTTCCCTCCCCTCCTCCTCCACAATTTCACGGATGCTGTCTATATGCCGGTTCGCCACAATCATGATGTGGCCGTTAATATACGGAAAGGTATTCAGAATCACAAACCAGTGGGTTCCCCTCTTGAGAATGCCCACCCTGGCATCATCCTCCTCCCTCTGGATATTACAGAAAAGGCACCCCTCCTCCGCCGGCATGGTAAAATACTTGCTTCTCCACGGTGCATATAACCTATCCATTATCCTTCATCACCCTTTCTGCCTGTTTAAGTTGTTCAATACTGTTCACCCCCATCACCTGGTCGCTGTCTCCCACCGGATATGCTTGCACCGGCCACCCCCTGCTTCTGAAAATATCTATTACATCGGTTAGATAATACTCCTTCTGAACATTATCCTTCTCTACTTCATCCAGGGCGTGGAAAAGCTTCCGGCAGTCGAAGCAGAAGATGCCGCTGTTTATCTCCTTCACCTTCCGCTCCTCCCTGCCGGCATCACCATGCTCCACAATTTTTACAAAATTGTTATTCTCATCCCTTATAATCCTGCCATACCCGGAAGCATCCTCCAGTACTGCAGTCAGGACTGTGGCATCTGAATTCTCTCTACGGTGGAACCCGATCAGCTCACTGATGGTATCACTCTTCAGCAGGGGGGTATCGCCGGTAAGAACTATTACCGTTCCCTCGAATGATTCCAGTGCAGCCTCAGCCATTAAAACCGCATGGGCGGTACCCAACCGCTCCTCCTGCAGAACAAACTCCAAATCCTGGTCCCGGAGTTCCGCCTTTACCGTATCAGCCTGGTATCCTACAACTACCAGCACTCTGGAAATCCCCGCCTCCCTTACACTGTCTATCACGTGCCTGATCATGGCCTGGCCACCTACCCGGTGGAGCACCTTGGCTATATCAGACTTCATCCTGGTCCCTTCACCTGCCGCCAGAATCAGGGCTGTGCTCGCATTGTTATTGCTCATACCTGCTCCATTCGGAAAATTCAAGAAGTACCTCCTCCACATTTCCACCTTCGATTTTCAGAGCTATATTATCGATCAGCCTGGCTCTGCCCAGCTTTCCCGCTGCCGCAATAAGTATCACTCCGTCATCACCCCTCCACTGGCGAAGGGTATCACCCTCCACTATCCGGGAATAATCCACCTTGAACCCGGCCTGCTCCATCTTATCTCTGATCTCCCCGGTTAGAGTGTCCACCTCCCTGACACCACTCTCTATCTTCCTCCTGGCTTGATTGAGAGCCCGGTAAAGGGCGGAGGCGGATGCTCTCTCCCCGTCATTCAGATAGGAATTGCGGGAACTTATAGCTAATCCATCTTCCTCCCTGATGATTGGTCCCAGCTTTATTCTTATGGGAAAGTCGAGATCACAGGTCATCCTCTGAATAATAACTGCCTGCTGAGCATCCTTCTGTCCGAAAACCGCTATATCCGGTTGAACTATATTGAATAACTTGGCTACCACCAGCAAGACACCGTCGAAGTGGGTAGGTCTGGAAGCGCCGCAAAGAAGACCGGAGAGCTTTTTTACGGTAATACGGGTTAGATCCCGGGATGAATAGATATCGCGGTCTTCCGGAGTAAACAGAAGATCACACCCCGCGCCTGATACAATCTCCCGGTCTCTACTCATAGTTCTGGGATAACCGGAGTAATCCTCTCCGGGCCCGAACTGCCTGGGATTCACGAATATGGAAACCACCATGAAATCACTGATTTCAGCCGCCAGTTTCATCAGGGATTCATGACCCGCATGGAGTGCACCCATAGTGGGCACCAGTGCAATCTTCCTTCCCTCCTTCCGTACTTTACTCACTATTGCATTAACTTCTCCGGGCGTGTTAACCTGTTTCATCATCCACCATCTCCGGGTTTCTTCCTCCTGCTCTCAGCCGAATAGCTGTGTTCCAGGTCCGGGAAATTCCCCTTCCTGACATCCTTTGCATAGGCAGAGACCGCCTCTTTTATCCGTTCTCCCATCCTCTCGTACTGCTTAACGAATTTGGGCAGTGGTCCGTCAGCCATACCCAGCATATCGTTTAATACGATGATCTGTCCGTCACAGAACTTGCCCGCCCCGATTCCTATGGTAGGTATGGAAACTGCTTCGGATATACTCTCTGCCACCTGCCAGGGGATGCATTCCAGTATGATGGCAAAACAGCCGGCCTGTTCCAGTTCTTTTGCCTCCCGGAAAAGTTTCTCCGCCGATTTTCTCTTCTTTCCCTGCACCCGGTATCCTCCAAACTGATGTATGGACTGAGGGGTCAGACCGATATGACCCATAACCGGGATGGAGGCATTCACTATGGCCTCCACCTTCTCTATATTCCCGCCCCCTCCCTCCAGCTTCACACTTTCCGCCCCTCCCTCCTTAACCAGCCTTCCCGCATTCCTCACCGACTCCTCCACACTGGCCTGATATGACATGAAGGGCAGGTCGCCGCACACCATGGCAGAGGGCCCGGCCCGGCTTACCGCCCTGAGATGATGAATCATCTCATCCATCGTGACGGGAAGGGTATTCTGATATCCCAGCAATACCATCCCCAGGGAATCACCGACCAGGATGATATCGATGCCACACTGATCAATCAGACGGGTAGAGAGGTAATCGTAAGAGGTAATTGCAACGATCTTTCTCTTTTCCTTCTTCATTCTGATTATGGTAATCTTATTAACCTTTTTAGTCATGATCAATCCGTCTCCCAGGAAGGAACATAGTACCTGGTACCTTCGAAGTTCTCCTTTATTTTTGAAAACAGGTCTCTTAACTGCTTCCGGTCAACTGTGAAATCCAGATCATTGGTGTTAACTATCAGGAGGGGTGATTCCTGATAATGATAGAAAAAGTGATTGAATGCTTCGTTCAGGCTGGAAAGATAATCTTGATGGATGCTTTTCTCATAACCTATTCCCCTCTTCTTTATTCTTTCCAGCAAAACCTCCGGGGAGGCCTGAAGGTAAATTACCAGATCCGGATTGACTATCTTCCCCTCCAGCAGGGAATGCAGCCGGTTATACAAAATAAGTTCATCATCTCCCAGAACACTGTAGGCATAAATCTTATCTTTGGCAAAAAGGTAATCAGCCACCATCAGATTGTTGAAGAGATCCTGCTGGGAAATATCCATCTGCTGTCGGTACCGGTTGAGTAAAAAGAATATCTGAGTCTGAAAAGCATACTCCTCCGGGCTGCGGTAGAATTTTTCCAGGAAGGGGTTATCGCTGACCTCTTCCAGGTAAAGCTTTGCCTGTGCCGACTCGGCCAGTAAACGGGAAAGGGTGGTTTTACCCGCCCCTATGTTACCTTCCACTGCAATATAGCGTATTTGGTTGTCCAGCAAACCTCTTCTCAAGTCTTCCATGCAGATACCGTAATTAAAAAACGGGCCGGTGTCAATATCTATCCTTTCACCGGAGTTTCCCCCATTTTCATCCGATCTGGATGATTCCGGTGCCTGTTTTCTGGAAACCCTTCTCTTCCCAGGGAGCATGCAATGAGCGGACACCACCGGGCAAGCCCGGGGCAGCGGTTTTAAAATTACCTGCTTCCTGGATACTCTTCGAACAGGTCCAATTCACCCCCCCTGTATGCAAGTGGAACTCCGCCCCCCGGTTTATCCGAAGAACCAGGAAGAGCTGTGCCGGAGCGAAGAGCTCCGAATTCCGCGGCTGGCGGGAAATCGACAGCTATCATGAAAACGGCCGGAAGGGGTTTAATACGATGATTTGAAGTCCAATTCCACCTATTAACATTAATAACCGTTTACCGTTGTAGGTCCTGCAGAAATCATGCATTAATTTTCCGGGAAACCCCGTCTATCCCTTCATGGAGATGATACGGATTCTTCTGGATGAAATTAATCTTACCATATCCCCCTCCGTCAGCTTATCCCTCAACTCCCTCACAGTACGGTTCAATGGCGGAATAATCATGCCGGGTGCTATCTCGGAAAAGGGTTCCAGCACGAACAGGCGCTGTCGCATCCGGGGGTGAGGTATTATCAGAGATCCCTTATCTACTACCACCTCCCCGTATACCAGAATATCGATATCTATTATCCGGTCGGGTATCTCACTCCGGTGATCCCTTCCTTCGGAAGCTTCTATCTCCCTGCAGAGGGCTAGGAGCCTGTCCGGGGTCATTCCCGTTTTCAGAATAGATACCGCATTGATGAAATTTCTGCTGAAACCGTTACCCACCGGTTCGGTCTCATACAGGGAACTGAGACCGGCTAATTCTATCCCCCCGGTACTACCCAGGGTATCCACAGTATTAAGGATACTACTCTCCCGCTCACCCACATTTGAACCGAGGGAGAGGGCTGCCGTTTGTTCAGCTTCTGCGCTCGACCACGACTTCGACATGAGACAGATTGTTGGGAAAGGGAAGGGTTAGTTTTTTTATGGTGGTTTTTGCTGAAATAACCGGAAAGTTATCCAGTATGGCATAACATATCGCATCTGCGAGCTTCTCCAGCAGATTGAACCGGTTCTGCTCCACCGTTTCCATCACCCTGGAGTATACCCGCTCGTAGTTAACTGTATCCTCCAGCGAATCGCTCATACAGGCCTTGGTAAAATCGGCATGAAACTCCACATCTATCTCCAGTTTCTGCCCTACCTCCCTCTCTATGGGAGAGACACCATAGTACCCGAAAACAGTTATGCCCTTTAATACTATCTTCTCCTGCACCAAATATGTTCACCTCCGGTGATGGTCAGCGAAACGAAAATTCACCCAGCCTCCCGCCCGCCTCCCTGATTTTATCCCGGTCAGAAGTTACGGACAAGCGAAAGTATCCCTCTCCCTTTTTTCCGAAACCCACGCCGGGTGTAGCCACAATACCGGTCTGCTCCATCAGTAATTTACAGAACTCTATGGAATCCATCTCCCCGGGAACGTCTATCCAGAAGTAGAAGGTGGCCTCCGGTAAACGGAAATCAAGATCGCTTTCCCTGAGGCCTTCAGCAAGAATATCCCTCCTCTCCCGGAACACCCCCCTTATCCTCTCTGTTATTTCGCCATAATGCTCCTGCAGAGCTATTGCCATGGTTTCTTGAATTGCACCAAAGACACCCGAATCAAGGTTGGACTTGACCTTTTCCAGTGCGGCGATTACCCCGGGGGAACCTATGGCAAAACCGATTCTCCATCCGGTGATACAGAATGTCTTGGAAAAGGAGAAGAACTCTATGTATGGTATTCCGGCTTCCCGGGCCAGAGGGAAAAGCGCCGCCGCCCGCCCCTGATAAATTATCTCGCTGTAGGCTGCGTCGTTGGCAAGGATAATATTATTACTGCGGCAGAATTCTATGGCCTCCTTCAATTTATCCTCATCTGCAACCGCAGCTGTGGGATTATTGGGATAATTGATGAACATCAATGATCCGGAATCCACACCGGTCATATCGATTCCGGAAAAATCCGGCCAGAAGCCGTTTTTTTCCTCCAGGGGTACAGTAATTACTCCTGAACCGGCAAATATGGAGGCTGAATTATATACCGGATATCCGGGGTCCGGTACCATAACCGTATCACCAGGGTCAGATACTGCCAGGGGGAGATGCCCTATGGCCTCCTTACTCCCAATGGTAACAAGGACTTCCCGCTCATCTGGTTTTACCCCGTACTCATTCTCCGCCCATCTTCTCACAGCATCTATCAGCAAACTGAGCCCTCTGGAAGGGGGGTATCTGTGATGTTCCTTCTTTTTACAGATATCCGCCAGCAGACCGGTCAGTTCCGGTGGTGCACCTATATCGGGGTCTCCGATCCCCAGATCCAGCACCTCCCTGCCCTCATCCATAAAATCCCGTTTCAATCTGTCGATCTGATCGAACAGATAGGGCGGAAGCTGACGGAGCCTTCTTGATTGCATATCCCTTATTATTTTGGCCCCTTATTTATAGGAATGGTAAAGTTCTACCACACCGTCCCCCATCATAACCGGAAAGAATATATCGTCGCTCTCCCCTCCGGAATAGACGGTTCTCATCCAGGGATACGGAACTGTAACTGCTTCTACCGAGAATAGCGGTATCCGGGGAGTAGTGTAGTAATACTGGTCCTCATTGAGGGAATAGGTCATAAGGGCCGAATATGAAGCATACAGGGTATCCACAATCGATTTACCACTTCTGACCACCTGGTACAGAATCCTGGGATCAGTCTGATCACCGGCCCAATTCAATCCCATTATGGCATCAGTGCTTACTTCCTTGGTAAAGAGGCTTACCGCCCCTCCTCCCAGACTGACCTTGACTATACCATTCTCGTTTGCAGCTACACACTCACTGCCATCCGGGGCCCAGGTAAACTCCGATACCCTTCCCGCCGCGCTTATAAAATCCACCTGTCCGCTGAGATAATCAAAGAAACACAAAACGCCGGTATCATCTATGAAACCCAGCACATCAAAACCAGGATTCCACTGGAAAACAGTATTTTCCGAAATTTCCACACCATAGCTTCCGAATATTCCGTCTTCCCCGCCCATCATTCTTCTGGTGGAGATGTCCACTTCATCACCATTCAAATCGACCATACAGGGCTCAAAAGTTCCGGTGGTATCAACGAAATAGATGATGTTCTGTTGGTCGGGAGTAAAAAGCGGCTTGATATTTCGATAATAAACCAGGATAGTGTCACCCCTGTTCATGGTCGTATCGACAGACTGGGTAATAGTTTGAAGGTTGGGATTCCCACCGTATGGATTATTACAGAAACCGATATTAAAGAGATCTTTGGTACCGTCTCTGGCCTGACCCATTATCTGCTGTTGCCATACTACCATACTGACATCGGAGTTTGCCCGCGGGTAGGTATGGCAGTTAAATCTGCCGTATACCCCATCCTGGTCCCTTGTAATATTTATGAAATTAGAACCCAACTGTTGTATATCCACAATACATACATTGGCGGGAGGCTTGGGGATACTACCTTCATGGAATATGAAAGATCCGACCAGCTTTCCCTCTTCCGGGAAAAAACGGAAATTATTTCCGCCTCTATACACCCACTGATCGGATAAGCCATGCCTTACTACATGGCTGACGGAAGCAAAATTGGTACTTAAACTGAAAACAGTATTACCGCCCCCGTCGTATCTATTGAAATTTGCATCGAAATCATCCGAGTTGTAGGGGGTACCGATAAAATGAAGCTGATCCACTTCGACTCCCAGCCTTTCCACGGTTACCATCCTGGGATAATAATATGTTTTAATATCCGGGCTGGGCTCGATTTGTTCGAAGTTCCTGATGGCAATTTTTCTGGTTAAAGTTTTCTCAATGCCATCCAGAGCTCCCCTGGCACTTATGGTGTACAAACCGGTACTGTCCGGGGTGTACCATCTAACCGAGTATCCCTTGTTACTGGAAAGGCTGCCCGCATCCACCGTCCAGGTGAAGTCAGCCTCACTGCCCCGGGGTGCACTCCCGGAGCTTCTCACCGTCATAATGACCGAATCTCCCGGGGCCGGGCTGAGAGGATTTGTTACTATAGCCGATAGATTCAGGGCCATTTCAATTTCAGATGGCGGCCCCTCCTCTTCACTGCATCCTCCCAGAACAATAAAAAGAAGACCTGCTATCACTATCCATTTTGACGGCCTATTAAGATAATCCACCTTCTACCTCCGAATACTACTGGTTTAGAGAGTATGTGTAGGTCACTAATTTCCAGGTATGTCCCCTTCCACTACACCTGTCTATTTTAAATTAACTATTGTCAACAAGATTAAAATATTATGCAAGTAGCTTAAATTCAAGCAAATTTTACAAAATTCATTCATGGGCACCGTGCGAATCATCCACTGAAATCCAGCTGGTAATATATCCGGAAAAGTCTCCGTTTAGTGTCAAATTCCAGAGAACCTGAATACCCTCCCCGCCCGTAGCGGGTATAACAAAAAGGGGTGCCCTTGAGAGACACCCCTGATTCTGTCAGTATCACAGGATACCCTGATCTAGTACATTCCGCCACCGGGCGGCATACCGGCACCGCCTCCAGGAGGCATTCCCTGATCACCCTTTTCTTCGGGTATATCGGTAACTGTCGCCTCGGTGGTAAGCAGAAGGGCAGCCACACTGGCCGCATTCTGAAGAGCGGAACGGGTAACCTTGGTGGGATCCACTATTCCCGCATCTATCATGGATTCGAACTTATCGGTAGCGGCGTTATAGCCTACCCCCTTGTTCTTTTCATCCTTCAAATGTTCCACTATCACCGAGCCTTCCTTTCCGGCATTATTCGCAATCATCTTCAGAGGCTCTATCACCGCTTTCATTACAATGGTAGCGCCTACTTCCTCTTCCCCCTCAAGCTTGAGCTTTTCGATTTCCGGGATGGTATGAAGCAGGGTCACTCCACCGCCGGGTACTATGCCCTCTTCCACCGCGGCTCTGGTGGCAGCCAGGGCATCTTCCACCCTCGCCTTCTTCTCCTTCATCTCTATCTCAGTGGCAGCGCCCACGTTAATAACGGCTACTCCGCCGGCAAGTTTGGCCAGGCGTTCCTGGAGTTTCTCCCGGTCATAATCGGAGGTGGTGTCCTCTATCTGAACCTTGATCTGATTAACCCTCTCCTTCACTTTGGTAGCCTTTCCGGCGCCCTCCACGATTGTGGTATTATCCTTGTCGATGTTAATCCTCTTGGCCCTTCCAAGATCGTCGATAGTTGCATTTTCCAGTTTGAAACCGGTTTCCTCCGAGATAACCCGTCCACCGGTCAGAACAGCAATATCCTCCAGCATGGCCTTGCGCCGGTCACCGAAACCGGGCGCCTTCACCGCCGCACCCTGAAGAGTACCGCGCAACTTATTTACCACCATAGTGGCCAGAGCTTCACCCTCTACATCTTCTGAGATGATAAGGAGGGGCTTGTTAAGCTGGGCTACCTTTTCCAGTAATGGCAGAAGATCCTTCATCGCACTGATCTTCTTATCATGAATCAGAATGTAGGCATCCTCCAGGGAAACCTCCATCCTCTCCGAATCGGTTACGAAGTAAGGACTGAGGTAACCCCTGTCGAACTGCATACCCTCCACTACTTCCATATGTGTCTCCATGGCCTTGGCTTCTTCCACGGTGATTACACCGTCCTTGCCTACTTTCTCCATGGCTGCGGCGATAAGCTCTCCTATCTCCTCATCATTATTGGCTGAGATAGTTGCCACCGAGGCAATCTCCTCGCGCTTGCGGATCTGCTTGCTACTCTTCTTGATGAATTCCACCGCAGAATTGATGGCCTTGTGGATACCATACTTTATGAACATGGGATTAGCTCCGGCGGTGATGTTCTTCAACCCTTCCCTGATCATGGTCTGGGCCAGCAGGGTAGCGGTGGTGGTACCGTCTCCCGCCACATCCTGTGTTTTGGTGGCAACCTCCTTAACCATCTGAGCACCCATATTCTCCCATGGATCTTCCAGTTCGATCTCCTTGGCTATGGTAACCCCGTCGTTGGTAATGGTGGGAGAACCAAACTTCTTTTCCAGAATTACATTACGGCCTCTCGGCCCCAGAGTGACCTTTACAGCATCGGCGAGTTTGTCCACTCCCCTCTTGAGTCTGTCTCTGGCGTCAACATCGAATTTGATCTGCTTTGCCATATTTTCTCACTCCTTCCCCTATTTTAAAGTGGCTAAGATATCACTCTCTCTGAGTATCAGGTAATCCTCTCCCTCGATGGAAATCTCTGTACCGGAATATTTACCGTATAAAACTCTGTCTCCCTTTTTAACTTCCGGCTCGATTCTCTCACCGGAATCTTCCTTAATCCGTCCCTTACCCACAGCTATGATCTCGCCCTCCTGGGGCTTCTCCTTGGCTGTATCAGGGATAATTATACCCCCCTTCTTTACTTCCTTCGGATCGGAGGGTTTAATCAGCACCCTGTCCGCTAATGGAGTAACTTTCATCTTTAATCCCCCTTTCTTGTTTATTAACAATAAGTTGGCACTCTAACATACGGACTGCCACATTTCGTGGAGATAAATATATTGATATTGAGAAAAAATTTCAAGTGAAAATGACAATATTTTTCAGATTTTTCCCGTTTTTTTACTGTTCGTTAATATATTACCATAGAGGGGGGATATTATTAACGCTACAAAAAAACCGTACTAAATCTTATGAGCCGCCCGGTAGAGATACTCAATGCCCCTGATAGTAAGATTGGGATAATATTTATAATCTTCCTCTATTCTACTATCGATTCTATTCCATCCTCCCCCGGTAGCCACCACCTGTATTCTGTAACCGCTTTTCTCTCTCATTCTTCCAATCACCTTCTCCACGGCCCCGGCAATTCCCCACACTACACCGCATTGGATGGCCTCTTCGGTGGTCCTGCCGGGGGGATCCACCCCCTGGTCTACCCTCTCCAATCCAGGCAGGATGGCCGTACCTTCCGATAGTGAATGGCACAGCATCTCCGGACCAGGAAAGATTACTCCCCCCCGGAAACTTCCCCCCTCAACAAGATCCACTGTGACCGCAGTTCCCACATCTACAATCACTGCTTCCCGGTACCCCAGCGAGTATGCTCCCGAGGCCGCAGCCAATCTGTCGCTTCCTACCTGTTCCGGTTCATCCACATCCAGCTCAAATGGCAATGAAACCAGACTGGATACCTGGAATACTCCCTCTATGCCTCTCCGCTGTGTTTCGGCTATGAACTTTTCACTCCATTGAGGCACCACACTGGAGAAGGCAATTCCCTCGAAATCTTCCTCCAGGATACTGTCCAGCACTTCCAATCTGGAAGCAGAACACTGATTGGTCTTATGAAATGTACCATTCTCGTCTATCAGTGTCCATTTCAGGGAGGAATTGCCCGTGTCTAAAACCAGTAAGGGATAGGATCTCATTTATTTCTCCTGATTGATCTCTCGGGCCGACAGGTCGCCGGTGGAGAAATGTTTTATCTTTCCTCCTACTTCCATCTCCAGGTATCCCCTTCCGGTAATGCCCATCACCCTGCCTTCAATATTTTCACCGGCAGTTCTCAGAGTTACACCTCTTCCAACATTCATCATCCTCGATTGAACCTCATCCCTGAATGATGAAAACCCTCCCTCCTTCCATTCCCTGTATAAGCTGTCCAATTTATTAATTATGACACTGATAATTCGCACCCTGTCCTGTTTCTTCCCGCTCTCTATTCTTATCGAGGTAGCCAACTCTGCCACCTCTCTGTTAAAGTCCTCTCTCTGTTCATTTACATTAATTCCAATTCCGGTAACCACCATCCCCCTGCGAGACTCCGTTAATATTCCACCTAGTTTTTTGCCTCCTGAATAGATATCGTTGGGCCACTTTATCTCCAATCCTTCACACACCTGATCCAGAGCTTTTACCACTCCCAGGCCGCACATCAGGGTATAACCCTCCAGACTTCCCCCGGGCCTTGTTACCAGCGAAAAAACAGCACTTTTACCCTCTACTGAAAACCATTTTCTTCCCATCCTTCCCTCTCCCTCCCTCTGTGAATCCGCCGCCACTACCATACCGTCAGGAGTTTGATCATCAGCCAGTTCAAGGGCCGCCCGGTTGGTTGATCCGATGGACTGGAAAAGAATAACCGGCCCCCTTAAATCTGAACCGGTAAGGGAAGTCTGGATATCTGCAGGATGCAAATTGCCACAGGAATCATGATCCGGGCTGTATGAAAAAACCATAGTTAACCCTCTACCATCAGACTCAAGTCCATTGCCTTAGCACTGGAGGTTAAAGCACCCACCGAAATATAGTCCACCCCGGGCCTGGCATAATCCTTAACCGTGTTCAGGGTTATACCTCCGGATACCTCTATCTCCGGCCTCATACTACCCCAGCTGTTCAACTCTGAAACGGCATGCCCTATCTCAACAGGGCTGAAGTTATCCAGCATTATTCTTCCAGGGGGATGATTCTTGAGACTCTGCAGCTGTTCCATCGAACATACCTCTATTTCAGCTTTTCTCAGCATCCGGTCATCCAACCTATCCAAAACTGCATCCAATCCTCCCGCTGCCGTTATATGATTCTCCTTAACCAGAATCATCTCTTTCAAATTGCCCCGGTGATTAATACCTCCTCCATGAACTACCGCTCTCTTTTCCAGCAGCCGGAATCCCGGGATGGTTTTTCTGGTATCCAGTATATTGACTCCGGTATCTGAAACCGCCTTCACGAAACGTGCGGTCAGGGTAGCCACACCGGATAGATGCTGCAGGAAATTCAGGGCGGTCCTCTCTCCCATCAATATTCTACTCAGAGCTCCCCTCACCCTGGATATCACCTCACCCTCCCCAGCCCTCTCACCGTCCTCTACTTCCACAGCGTATTCCAGACTGCCGTCAAGCTGTTTGAAAACTTCGCCGGCACAAGCCTGACCCGATAATACACCCTCTTCTCCGGCTATAATAACAGCCTCTCCCTTAATTTCATCTGTTATCACCGAGCCGGTGGTGAAATCCTCACGGGCATAGTCCTCTTCAAGAGCCGCTGTAACCAGTTTTCTAATACTTGTACCTATATCATTCACTCTTACCCCTTTGATGAATCCTGATGCTCAGTTCCTCTATCCTGTCACGAAGGCTGGCAGCCTTTTCAAAGTTAAGGTTCTCTGCCTGACGGTACATTTCAGCTTTAAGTTTCTGTATCAATTCAGCATCATCACCATCCTGCGGTATCAGAATTTCATCCTTCCCTGTCTCCTCCGAGAAACGGGCTGCATCGGCAACCGATGTGCTGAGACGGATATCTTCCAGCGATTTCTCTATACTTCTGGGGGTAAGATTGTTTTCCCGGTTATACTCCAGCTGTTTTTCCCTCCTCCGGTTGGTCTCCTCGATAGCCTCTCTCATGGAACGGGTTATTCTGTCTGCATAGAATACCACCCTCCCGTCTATATTTCTGGCTGCCCTTCCCGCCGTTTGAATCAACGACTTTCTTGATCTCAGGAAACCTTCCTTATCAGCATCCAGCACAGCTACCAGAGCCACCTCCGGCAGGTCCAACCCCTCCCGGAGAAGATTAATCCCCACCAGCACATCAAACTTCCCGAATCTGAGATTACGAAGGATATCCACTCTCTCCAGAGAATCAATGTCACTGTGCAGGTATCTGACCTTCACATCCAGCCCTCTGAGATAGGTGGTGAGATCTTCAGCCATTCTCTTGGTCAGGGTTGTTACCAGCACCCTCTGCCCCTTATCCACACGTTCCCTTATCCTGTCCAGAAGATGGTCGATCTGCCCATCCACCGGTCTTACCTCTATCTCCGGATCCACCAGTCCGGTGGGCCTGACAATCTGCTCAACCACCTCTCCCCCGCACCTCTTGAGTTCAAAATCTCCCGGGGTTGCGGAGACATATATAAATCTGTTCACCAGGGATTCGAATTCCTGGTAGGTGAGGGGACGGTTATCCAGAGCTGAGGGAAGCCGGAAGCCGTGCTCCACCAGGGTCATCTTCCTGCTTCTGTCCCCGGCATACATTCCCCCTATCTGGGGGATGGTAACATGAGATTCATCTATCACCACCAGAAAGTCATCAGTGAAGTAGTCTATCAGGGTGGCCGGCCTCTCTCCCGGTTTTCTGCCGGAGAGGTGCCTGGAATAGTTCTCTATACCGGAGCAGTACCCCACCTCCCTGATCATCTCCAGATCGTATCTGGTTCTGGTTTCCAGCCTCTTAGCTTCCAGGTGCTTTCCCATCTTTCTCAATTGCTCCAGCCTCTCCCCCAGTTCTTCCTGGATAGAGGAGAGGGCCCTGTTCATTTCCGGCTCACCCACTACAAAGTGGGAAGATGGAAATACAGTCAGACGGGAAACCCGGTTTATCACTTCCCCGGTTACCCTGTCCACCTCCGATATCCTTTCCACCTGATCATCAAACATTTCAACCCTGATGGTATTTTCCATGTAAGCCGGTCTCAACTCCACAGTATCGCCCCTTACCCTGAATTTCCCCCTCTCCAGATTCAGATCATTCCTCTCATATCTCATCTTGACCAGGTTCCTGAGAAAACTGTTCCTTCCTATCTCCTCCCCCTCTGAAACAGAGAAGGTCATCTTACGGAAGGCCTCCGGCGAACCGAGGCCATAGATGCAGGAAACACTGGCCACTACAATAACATCTTTCCGGGTCATCAGGGAACCGGTGGCCCTCAGTCTCAAGCGGTCAATATCATCATTGATGGAAACATCCTTCTCTATGTACATTCCGGTGGAGGGAATATATGCCTCCGGCTGGTAATAATCGTAGTAGCTGATGAAGTATTCCACAGCATTATCCGGAAACAGCCCGGCCAGTTCTCCATATAATTGTGCCGCCAGGGTCTTATTGTGGGATATAACCAGAGCCGGCATTCCCAGCCTGGCTATAGCATTTGCAATGGTAAAGGTTTTTCCCGATCCGGTAACACCGAGCAGGGTCTGAAACTTTCTATCCTCCTCCACCCCCCGCACCAGTGAATCTATCGCCTCCGGCTGGTCGCCGGTGGGCTGGTAACTTGAATGTAATCTGAAATCAGACATAATACATCAGTGGAAAGAATCAGGCAATATGGTCAGTGCGCCCCTCCGGCACTTTCCGGGGTTATTTCTATGTTGGTCTTTACCTCTCCCCTCTTTCCCAGGGGGGGAAGAACCTCCCCGTCCAGCTTCATCACAAAGCCGCCGGCGTTACCGATCTTTCTGAATACAATCTTCTCGGTGGCCTTCAGGGTATTACTCTCCCCCGGTTTTAGAAAAAAATCGTGATAGATTGTATCCATACCGCCGTCACTACTGGATAATGTTATCACATCGAACCATGCAGAATCCCCCTGATTAGCTATAAGGGTAAGGGAAATAACCTTCCTGCCTACTCCGCTGTCATTCTCCGCGGGAACAGCTGATTGATCCTCCTGAGAGGGTGGGGGTTCCGGAGTAGCCTCTTCATCTTCCCCCTCCTGTTCCACAGCTTTATCCTCCTCCTCTCCCTCCTCCCTCATGAATTTCTCCGCCTCCGGCACCGAAGAGGGGGGCTCTACCTGTTCCCGCTCACCCCCGATTAATTTTATTATAATGAATATTAAGGCTATTACTATGATGGCCGGAATAATATACTTTGAAAGTATTCCGGGATATCTGACCCTTTCCTCGATCAGCTCATCCGTCTGAATTTCCCAGGTATCCCCTTTGCTCTTGTGGGTCTGCCCACTCTGCACCTCGTACTTGTTCAGCAGATGCCCTGCATCCAGTCCCAGGAAATCAGCATAGGTACGGAGGAAGCCCTTCACATAAACCTTGGCAGGCAGAGCATCGAAGTTATCGGTTTCCAGATACTCCAGATTCTTCCTGGTTATCCTGGTTCTTCCACTTACCTCCTCCAGGGAAAGCCCGGCTTTCTCCCGGGCGGCGAGCAGCATCTCCCCTATGGTCTCTTCTCCATGAGAAAAGGCATTCCCATTCTCTCTGTCAGTTTTCCGGCTCAATCCAGGTCCTCCAGAATCCTTTCTATACGTTTCATCCGGGTGGACATATCCCTGTACCTGGCCCTCTCCCTTTCTATCACCCGGGAAGGAGCCTTGCTCAGGAACTGCTCATTTTCAAGGCGGTTCCCAATTTTGCCACAATCCACCCTCAGCTTGTCCAGTTCCCTGCTCAACCTCTCTCTCTCCAGATCAAAATCAATAAGCCCCCTGAGAGGTATGTATATTTCCACCAGAGCAAGACCGGTGGCTGCACTCCCCTCCGGCTTGGTCAGACCTTGACCAATATCTATCTCTTCGGTCCCGGTGAGGGCAATTATCTGTTCCCGGAAAGGCTCCAGCCTGGGGGGTATACTCCTGTCCTTCTGGCAGTTGATTATAACCCTTCCTCCCCTGTTGGAAGGCACATTAAAGGTCTGCCTCATATTCCTGATACTGGTAACTATATCCATGAACAGTCCGGCATCCCTCTCCAGTTCCATGTCTCTCTGCTCCTGCCTGAACTCCGGATTATTGAAACCGGCCAGAAGGGAATCATCCGGGGTTACCATCTGCCATATCTGCTCGGTTATAAAGGGCATGATGGGATGAAGAAGAGCCATGGACCCGGACAGAACACTCCTCGCTGTTACTGAGGCTCCTGAGGCCCTGGCTCCTTCCTGACTGAAAATCTGTTTGGATAATTCCAGATACCAGTCGCAGTACTCGTGCCAGAAAAAATCATAAATTGTCCTGGCTGCTTCATCGAATCGCAGCTGCTCAAATTGTTCACTCACATCCCCGGCGGCCTTTATGAACCTGCTGGAGATCCATCTCTCTTCCCAACCGAATTCAACCTCGCCCCGGATGGAACCCTGGAAGAAACTTTTGAACAGCAACATGGGCAGGTCTTCCTCTTGCTCAACCGGGACGCCCGGGAAGAGCTCATCCCCCCTGTCCCTGCCGAGAACATATCTGGCGGCGTTCCATATCTTATTGGCGAAATGGCTGCCCACATCCACCCTGCTTTCATCAAACTTTATATCCTGCCCCGGAGGAGACAGCATGGTCAGGGTAAACCGGAAGGCATCGGCACCCCTCCGGTTGATTATATCAATAAAATCGGGTGAATTACCAAGGGATTTGCTCATCTTTTGTCCCCGCTCGTCCCTCACTATACCGGTAATATACACCTGTGAGAATGGAATCTCATTCATGAATTCAAGAGAAGCCATTATCATCCTTGCTACCCAGAAGAAAATAATATCTCCTGCGGTGACCAGAACATCAGTGGGATGAAATGTTGCCAGATCCCTGGTCTGTTCCGGCCAGCCCAGGGGCGAGAATGTCCATAACCAGGAGGAAAACCATGTATCCAGAACATCCTGATCCTGTTCCATCCTGCTGCTTCCGCATCCGGGACATTTCTCCGGCTCTACCACCGAAACAATCTCCTCATCACATTCATTACAGTACCACACCGGTATCCTGTGTCCCCACCATAACTGTCTGGAAATACACCAGTCGCGGATATTTTCCATCCAATTCATATATATATTCTTCCATCTGGCCGGATAGAACTTTATCTCGCCCTTTCTAACCACCTCTATGGCCGGGGCGGCCAGTTGCTTCATCTTCAGGAACCACTGCCTGGAGATATATGGCTCGATAACCGTTCCGCACCGGTCGTGGCGGCTGATGGAGTGACGGTACTCCTCTGATTTTTTCAGCAGGCCCCTCTCCCTCAATGCATCCAGTATCCGCTCCCTGGCCCGGTAGCGGTCCAGTCCCGCAAATTCACCGGCATTATCATTCATCTCAGCCGTTTCATTTATCACCACCACCGGCTCCAGCTTATGGCGGCGTCCTATCTCAAAATCGGTGGCGTCGTGAGCGGGCGTCACCTTCAGGCAGGCGGTGCCAAATTCAGGGTCAACCACATGGTCGCATATTACCGGTATTTTCCTGCCGGTAAGGGGAAGAGACAACTTGCTGCCCTCCAACCTGTCCGCCTCCGGATGGTCCGGACTTATCGCCACCGCAACATCACCCAGCATAGTCTCCGGCCTGGTGGTAGCAACCACCATTTCACCATCACCCTCCGCAAAGGGATAGGAAATATAATACAATTTGCCCTCCTCATCCCGGTACTCCACCTCCTCATCACTTATTGCTGTCCGGCAGGCCGGACACCAGTTGATTATATAGCGGTCCCTGTAAATGAGTCCCTTCCGGTAAAGACGGACAAAAACCTCCCGCACCGCTCTGGATACTCCTTCATCCAGGGTAAATGTCTCTCTGGACCAGTCCAGGGAAAGACCCAGTTTGTCTTCCTGCTCCACTATATGCTTATGGTATCTGTCCTTCCATTTCCAGCATTCCCTCAGGAATTGCTCTCTCCCCATCTGTTCCCTGCTGTTGCCCTGCTGTTCGAGATGCCGCTCCACCACATTCTGGGTGGCTATTCCGGCATGATCTATTCCGGGAAGCCAGAGGGTATTAAAGCCGCTCATTCTCTTGCGCCTTATTAAGATATCCTGGATGGTCGAACCAAGAGCATGCCCCACCGTGAGCATACCTGTAATGTTAGGGGGTGGCTGTATTATGGTAAAGGAGGGAGCTTTTGATCCGGCATCTGCCCGGAATACACCACTTTCACTCCATACCTTGTTCCATCTTGACTCAACCGCACCCGGGTCATAAACCTTTTCCAGCATAGATACTCCTCAAAAGATTGATTACTCAACTGCAGGCAAATATAAAAAGTATCACACAGATATCAAAGGGTCAACTATCACCGGATAAAATTAACCGCCAAATGCAAAAAACAGAAAAGCTATTACTCCCAACGGAATCAGATAGTATGAGAACCTGTGCAGACCTCCCCGTTTCAATACGGCAAGCAGAATTTTTATAGCCAGCCAGCCGGAGAGAAAAGCTGTAACTGCACCAATTATCAGAGCCCTGTGATCTCCCCCGCTGAAAGACTCCGGATTTTTCAGCACTTCCAGAAACAGAGCACCAAGAATGGCCGGGATGGACAGGAGAAAGGAGAATTCAGCCGACTTGCTGAAACTCAGCCCCAGCAGCAGGGCGGTGGTTATGGTCCATCCGCTTCTGGAACAACCGGGAAGTATAGCTATGGATTGGGCAATACCTATCATCAATACCATCCCGGCAGTCCGCAGCACACTCCCCCGGAGGGTGGCGGGGAAATTGTCCCCCTCCGAATCGATGGTCGAACTTATTCCATTCCCGGATGTGCCGGCTTGAATCCCGGATGCTTCGATTTCACCCCTTCCCCGCGAAAACAGCAGGAAAATGCCGGTAGCGATAAGACATACTGCTGTGATAAGGGGAGACCGGAATGATTCCATTATAATATCATAGACGAATAAACCCACCAGCACCGCCGGTATGCTGCCCAGTATAATAAAAACCAGGTATCTCATCCCTCCCCTGTTCTGTTTATTAAGCCTGAACCCCGCACACAGGAAGGAGATGAACGAGTTGATAATCCCGGCTACCTTCTCCCGGTACACCACCAATATGGCCCCCAGAGTCCCCACATGAACAGCCACCTCAAAGGTTACCCCGGTATAAATATCATTCCCCCGGACCCCCAGAAGAGTCTCGGCCAGAACCAGGTGTCCGGAGGAACTTACCGGCAGAAATTCGGTAAGCCCCTGAATTATTGCCAGAACTATGGTATCTGCAATGGATAGCTGCATATCTTATTTCACTCCAACTTATGGTTCAAATGGCGGCAATATAGAATCCGGTTATCCCAAAGAACATCCCGATTTTCAGCAGCACACTTACAGTTCCCAGATGCCTGCCCTTAAGAGAAAGAACCACCGAGACTATCAGAATGGGAATTATAGAAGCAACAATGACCACCCCGTATCCTGATCCATATAATCCTGCGATATACGGCAGGGGGAACAGTACCATCAGAATAATAAATATGGTCGAAGCAGCATTAAGAGCAACCCTTTTCCCCGATATTACAGGAACTGTTCCAGCCCCACAGGCCCGGTCACCCTCAACGTCCTCACAATCCTTTACCAATTCCCTGCCCAGTATGAAAAAGAAGGAAAGCGAAGCTGGCACAATCCCGGCAGCTATATCACCCCCCCTGAAAGCCCCCAGGAAAAAACCTGAAGACGCTACTATTGCCACCAGCAGGTTTCCCGCCATAAACATCCTCTTGAACTTTGCCGAATACAGGTGAAGCAGAACCATCCAGCACCCAATCCAGAGAGCCAACGCCATATCCAGCCGGAGGAGCAATATCACCAGAGCAACCAGCAGGACTGCATAAAAAATCTTAACTGAAACAGGGTCGAAAAGACCGGACGGAAGTGGCCGGTGAGGTTTGTTGATCCGGTCTATATCCAGATCATAATAATCGTTAATTACATTACCTGCGGACACGGCGAATGCAATTGCTATCAGCAGTTCCCAGGGTATACCCTCAGCACCGCTCAGTTTGAAACCGGTCAGGGTTGAAAGAACAGCAGCCAGAACATTGTGGGGCCTGACCAGCAGTATTGCACCTGTTACCTTATTCATCAGAAATCGAGTATCACTCTGAGGTATGCAAATTCCTCCCTCTCTTCAGTCTGGTCAACGGAATCAGAGATATAGTTAAGACCTCCGGCCGCTGCAATCATCGAACCCCCTCCCAGATCAATCTCTCCTCCTACCATTATTCCCTTTTCCTCCCTGACCCTGCCGCTGGGAAAAGGCGGATCGGGATCCTCCTTCCTGTCCCAGTCCCTCAAGCTGTTACCTTCTCCCCTCCTGGTAAAGTTCCCACCCAGGGTAATGTCTACCCGGGGATGAACACCGGTTAATATCTTCAGATTCCACCTGTCTGCATCGGGGCCGAGGGAAGATCCTATCAGTGCATTCCTTCCGGGGTCACCCTCTCCCATTACATAACAGTTAAGTGTGGAATCCTTGTGAGCGTATGTGAATATATCCAGGTAAGTGTAACCCATGGAGATCTCCACATCCATTCTTCCAACCTGAAAAAGTGTCTCCGAAGTAAGGTTGAAACCCACCTTATCGGGAGCGGGCGGATCATTCTCATATTGAAAATCATCGATCAGCACCTCTCCGTATAAGAGAAACCTCCGGCGTACCGGTATCTTGAAGTCAAACCCCCACAGTATGTTATCGTCCCCCTCCTCATTATACTGATTGGCATAAAAAGAAGAGGTGGGCAGGAGATAGGTATAATCGAAACTCCTGCCGGTATAGATAACCGATTCACCTACCCCTATATAAATATGGTGAGGAAGCTCTATGGATAGCCGGTGAGCGGCAAGCCGGCGGGGAATTTCCGCATCCAGAACGCCATGTACACCGGTCAACCTGAATCTGCTGATAGACAGATCAAATGCTATCTGGTCGATCGAACCGGCTGTCCTGGAGAACAGGAGGCCCTCCCTCAGATTATTTCCCCAATGGATATAATCCCTGCCCGCCTTCAAACCCCAGCGGTTTCCCCTGTAACTCAGATACCCCAACTGGTACTCGGAGGTAAGTCCGCGGAATGAGGTAACCCTGGGACCGGGTTTCATGGTCCCGATATTTGAACCTCTCTCCGGGCCCATCTGCAGATAATATTCCGTCTGAAGGGTTATGTTATTTCCCAGATCAACAAGTATTCCCGGTCTGGAAATTCCCCTGACCTCACCCCTTTCCTTATCCTCTTTCTTAACAAATTCAATTCCAGCACTGAGATCGAGAGTGGCAAACCTCCGGCCCTCCTTTATGTACCAGAGAGGAACGTCTTCGCGGTCCCCCGGGCGGCTGGCTTTACCCATAAACTCCTGCTTGAGCCTGTCCAGCAGATAGCGTTGTCTTTCGCTGAGGTTTTCCCTACCCTCTCCCAGACTCCCAAGGATACGGTCAAGGTAGTATTCCACCTCAGACCTGGTATAGGGAACCGCCGGTCTCAAATGAACCATTTCCAGTAACTCGAATTTTCGCAATGCCGGGTAAACCCAGCTTCGGGGATGAATATTCTCGTCCGAGGCATTCAGGGAGGGAGTCAGTAGAAAGGTTAAAACTACTATGAAAAGGAGACCGCGAAACAGAAACCAATTTTGCATCTATATAGACCTGCCTGGAATTTTCCATCCGGTTGAAGCCCCCGGCATATACAATTTTCTCCCTTTAATCAAAGTTACCCAAGCTCTACCGGACCGGCGCCTGCTTTGATCATGAACCTGCCCCGGCCAGGCCTGAAGATGCAATTCTATAGCATTGCCGGGCGCTTTCCTTATCATCCTGTTTTTCGTATGTAATCCCCAGACTGAAGTATACCTTTGAATCGCCGGGGTCTATCTCTGTTATCTTCTTATAACACTGGATAGCCTTCTGGGGTCGTTCCAGCTTGTTAAAACATTCTCCCAGATAGTAAAGAATTGTGGTATTTCCAGGATTAAGTGATGCTGCCCGCTCTAAGTGTTTTAAACCCCTCTCATATAATCCGCGGCGGTAATATATAAAACCCAGATAGAAATAGGCGCTTACATTATCTCTCTCTATCTTCAGAAGGTTTTTGAATTCCTTCTCCGCCTCCAGATAATGACCTTCATTTACCAGAGCTACACCCAGATTATAGTGACCCTCCACAGAAGCGGGATCTATCTCCAACCCAATCCGGAACTGCTGAATGGCCTGGTCGGGTATGCCATTTTCTCCGTAGAGAGCACCCAGATTGAAATGCGCCTCTGCATTTTTAGGGTTATACTGAACAGCTTTGCGGAACTGCTGAAGGGCTGAGCTTCGCTTCCCGTTCAGGTCCATGATATATCCCAGATTGGTGTAAGATTTCGAATGGGTGGAATCAATCGATATGGCCCGGCGGTACTCCTTCTCCGCCTTTTCAAAGTCATGCTGCTTGGTATAAACAACTCCCAGCCGGTAGTAGCATTCGGGATTATCAGGTTCTAACTCTGCAGCTTTCTGGTGTAATTCTATAGCCCTGTCAAACTCCCCCTGCATTTCGTATATTCTGCCCATGCTGTAAAGGGGAAATGCCGCGGAAGGATTAATTTCGCGAATATAATGATACCCTTTGATTGCTAATTGGTACCTGCCGATCTCTTCGAAAAAACTGCATACCTTCTGGATAGATTTCTCATCCTTCCCCGTCCAGTCGAGAAAACTGTTGAACAGCTCCTCCACCTTTTTCTTCTCTGTACTGCGGAGAAGCTGATTGGCCAGAGCGGTAAGTTCGTCCCCATCTGATTCACCATGCTCCAACCCTCTCTTAAGCCGCCGTATGTCACGGGATTCCCGGTCTGAATCACCCCTTGCCAACTCAAGTAACTTGTCCCAGCTCAATACCATGGAAGCCATCCTCTTGCAGTTACCTATCCGGTGATAAACTCGAAATGAAGGCTATATTATAAAACACCGTTTGTCAAGACCTATGAGGCCGGAGTTTCCCCGATTTTCATTAGATCTTAATGGTTCAGCTGCTTGCTGTTTAAAAACCATCACCCTGACGAGCGGGCAGGGTCTTCCGGTTCGAAGAATCGAAGAGAGCGAGCCTGAGGGAGAAGCAGCTATTCCCCTGGCCGGCGGGATATCGACAGCCATTTTGAAAGACCGGGCACAGGTGGGAAAATGTCTTGAACACATATTCAGATTATCGATACAGGTGACTGTTTATTATTGTAAATGTTACTAAATCCATGCATCAATTCCGGGGAAGACATCACCAGTCAGGGGGCATTTCCCGCCCTTTTCAGTCTGATATTATTCATTTAACAACTCTGACATATATAGATGAAGAGCTGCCTGATTAAAGAACATCCAGCCGGAGATTATCTGAAGTACATGTGGCGGGGATAGCTGAACTGACGGTATTGAAACCTTAACTTGAAATTCTTACTGGGCTGATAGGTCAGATCCAGATTCGGTACAAAAAATTGGGGATTAGTATTCATATTGGAATTGGTGAGCATAGACCTAACTCCCACATCGCACCTCAGAATAAGGGAGGAGGTCAGCTCCATCCTGAAATGTCCCATGTAATACCCGATACCGGTGGAGCCGTAATTATTGCTGGAGTAATATGATACCCCCATAGAGCTCCGGAAATCAAGGCCGGGGATGCGCAGAAAACCACCGGAATTTGACGCATTCAGATAATCATGAAAAACGCTTTCGCTTTTATGATCAGCCTGAGCGGGAGCGGCGGAAGGTATGGAAATAACAATTAACATGGTGAGAAGTACCGGCAGCCTCTTCATATTACTCACCCCTCACTGATTTTTTCTCCAAAAGTTCATTTATCTTTTTCTTCAGCGGGTCGAGATCGAGTGATTTTATTATGTAGGCATCCGCAGCCCAGGTTTTGAAATTATCTTTATATACAGAGTATGCAGAATTGAGAATAACAGGTATATTCTTATGCTTCTTGACAGTTTCGGTCAGATAATCTATGCCACTCTCTTCACCCAGTTTTATATCCAGTACTATAAGATCAGGAGGATCTTCTTCGGTTATCTCTAGAGCCTCCTCTATATTTTTAGCCACCGATGTCTGATGTCCTTCCTTCTCCAGCTCTTCACTGTAAAGTTTCAGGACATTTACTTCGTCATCAACAATGAGGATTTTAGCCATTTGTTATTCCCCCGAATATATATGATAATCCACATTTTCCTCAGCCGTACTCACTACTAATCATTTACATAAACGGGGAAAAGGTCAAGTCTTTTCTGGATTAATTCATGAAACTATTTTGATATCAAGCACTACCCGCAGAGGCCCGTCTTCCTCCAGCTTTTCCCTAGATATTTTCACCGGTACAGTTATGGTGTCGGATCTTTTCTCAATACCGGATGATTTGTCATTTTTGGGTTGAACCTGAGTGGAGGTAGGCGCCTCCTCCCTCCCGGATAGCTTTTCCAGGGGATCAGATATCAACTGCATATCCTGACCGGAAGCGTCTGTTTTTTCGTTTTCTCCCTCAGATACGGCTTTTTCTCCTTCAGATTCAGCTTCTTCGTCACTCAGATTTACCAGATGACCGTATTCTTCATATCCCCCCCTGGTTGCTCCCAGATCATTCATCAGCTCATTTCCCTTATTCTCTTTCAGTATATCATCAACAAACTCAGAGACAGACTTGTGCTCCTCTTCTCTATCCTCTGCTTTATTCAAAGACTCGCCTTCGCCTGCCTCTGAGTTATCAGTGCTTGAACTTCCCTTGGCTACAACTTCAGCATCCACCTTCACACTATCCTTTTCTTCACCTTTCCTCCCAACCTTCCTGCTCTCTGAAGCAGTCCGGTTCAATTCATCGGAAATTCTCTCAAAGACAATATTGGCAATTCCCTTGAAGGTTTCATATACTCCCTTTCCCTCTGTGGCAATCCCTTCGAAAACGGGAATATTCTCCAGGCCGAGTATTTTTCTCATTTCATCTGAATCCACTATATCAGTAAGATCCCGCTTGTTGAACTGAACTACCCAGGGAATTTCATCCAGTGTCATACTGAGGTCATTAAGGTTTTCCTCCAGATTTTTCAGACTTTCCTTATTTTCATTCATCGAACTGGATTGCGAATCCACCACGAACACTACGGCGTCGACACCCTTGAGTACAAGTTTTCTGGTAGCGTTGTAGTAAACTTGACCGGGTACGGTGTAAAGAAGGAACCGGACCCGCATATCATTTATGGAACCTATGCTTATGGGAAGAAAGTCAAAGAAGAGGGTTCTATCTGCTCTGGTTTTCATGGAAACCATCTTGCCCTTAGTGTCCCTGGGGAGTTTTGAATAGATATGTTCAAGATTGGTAGTCTTTCCGCTCAGACCGGGGCCGTAATAGACTATCTTGATGTTAATTTCACCTTTATCGTAGTCATATACAGGCATCATGACCCTCATTTCATCCGGGGTGGGATATTCTTTCCCGCTCTCTCGGTGCACAGACAAGGAAGCGATATCACGAGCAGGCTAACGTCTCAAGCTAGGGTGTTAGTTCAAAGTTGCTAATTTAAATCTCCCACCCCGGCAATAGAGTGTTTCCGCAAGTAATATGCCATATATATGTATATGCAACTAATTTTAAACCATTAAGATATATAGACTTGCAGCGCTAGTTTAAATAGGAGGCGGGAATTGCCTCTCAAAATGGCAGAAGGGCCAGTGAAATGTGCAATATTGACCGGAATAACAGCTAGTGGCAGGTAAATTGATAATCAGCGGGATACACTGCTCTCTGAACACTGGGGGTAGGTAGCATTCAATATCACATTGGTGACGTTCCCATCCTCCACGGCAAAGGATTTATCCCAGCAGTAATAGAGTGAATCCTCGTCATAAGCACAATTGCTCTCGGCATACAGCTCGTAAGAACCTGGCGCAAGGGAGAAGAAGTAGGGTTCCGTACTGGAGATCCGGGTTTGATAGGAATCGTCGAGAAATACCAGCACCCCAAAGGAGAGAGGCTCCAAACCCTTTATGATAGTATCCTGCACTGTCTGGTCGCCTTCAATTCTGGTCTGGACAGTGGTATCATATGCCAGGAAACTGAGACGGATCCCCGTTTCATCCACACCAGTGGTCTCTTCCTCGCAACCTATAACCAGCGCAAATATCAGAACCAACAGTATTATTAAAGAAACGCCTTTCATCTTTACACCTTCCCGGGACAATATACAAAAAAGCTTAGTTTACTGGTATTCATCCTCTATCTGAATTTAACAAATATAATACTTCATCACAAATAAAAAATACCAAATTAAACCCCATCAATGTACCTGTTCCAGCACTTTTCCCAGTATCCCATTCTGATTATAAGGGGGGGATTGACGGTAAAATCGACTACGGTGGAAGGGTATCGACCATGCCTTCCCCTCACCGAAATATATGCATCCAGACCGGGGAAAGCATCCTTTATTTCTCCCATTGCTCTCATGGGTGGATAACCAGACATGTTCACACTGGTAGAAACCAGCGGCTCACCCACCTTATCTATAATTTCCCTGAGAGCTTTTAACCGCGGTATCCTCACCGCAACTTTTCTCTCCCTGGTTATTTCTCCGGGTAAATCCTCCCGGGCCGGAAGCAGTGCGGTAAGCGGCGCAGGCCACAAACGCTCCAGTATCCCGCGGGAATCCAGCGGCCATTTTGTAATCAGACTATACACCATTTTTTGATACGAAGCCAAAAGAACAAATCCTGTCCTTTCCCCCCCACCTTTAATATTTCTTATTCTCCTCACCGAACCACTATTTCCAGCCACACAGTGGAGTCCATATATGGTATCAGTGGGCAAAACAGCCACCCCCCCCACCTTCAGAATATCCACCAGCCCTGTGGTAATGCTGTTATAATTAAGATATCCGGTCAGGGGTTTCTCCATTGGTCACGCATCGCTTTCAGCTTGGCGGTTAAATCATCCTGATCAACAGCCAGAATCTCTGCTGCCAGGATGGCTGCATTACGGGCTCCAGCCTTTCCCACGGCAACTGTGGCAACCGGAATTCCAGGAGGCATCTGAGAAATGGACAGAAGAGCATCTATACCACCGGGTAATCCGGTAGGCACGGGAACACCGATCACCGGCCGGGTGGTTAATGAAGCAACAAAACCGGGCAGAGCGGCCGACATTCCAGCTCCCGCTATGAATACTTTTGCTCCATTCCGTTCAGCTTGCCTGATAAAGTTCCTGGTCTTATCCGGAGTGCGGTGAGCGGAGGATACCCGGACCTCATATTCGATTCCAAGTTTCTCCAGCTGATTGGTGCACAGTTCCATTATATCTGCGTCCGATTTGCTTCCCATCATAACCACCACTTGAACATTATCACTCAAGATTTACTCCTTTCTGCTACCATAATAACTCCTGCTACATGTTCAGTTTTATACCATCTCTCTCTTCCCGATGTCATTACGGAAGTATCTGTTCTTGAATTTTATCCTGTCAACACCACTATAGGCGGTGTCCAGAGCTTCTTTAAGGTTATCCCCCACCGCCGTCACACCCAGCACCCTTCCCCCGTAGGTCAATACTTCATCTCCACTCTGCCTGGTCCCTGCGTGGAATACTATACATCCTGCAGCTCGGGCCTCCTCCAAACCGGTTATTTCATATCCCTTCTCATAGGAAACCGGATATCCACGGGACGCCATTACCACACAGGCTGCTGATTGATTACTGTTCCGGAATGCAACTCCGGAAAGATCGCCCGATACCGCAGCCATCATCACCTCTGCCAGATCCCCCTGAAACAGAGGCAGAATCACCTGTGTTTCCGGGTCTCCGAACCGCACATTATACTCCAGCACTCTGGGACCATCTGCGGTACATATCAGTCCGAAATAAAGTACCCCCGCCCCGGCGATACCCTCCTCTCTCATACCCTTCATGGTGGGTTCTATAATCTCTTCCCTTATTCTATTCATCAGTGCCCGGTCAACGGCTGGTACGGGAGAATATGCACCCATGCCCCCCGTGTTGGGACCCTGGTCACCCTCATAGGCCCTCTTGTGATCACGGGAGGGGACCAGCAGACGGTAATCCTTCCGGTCCATTACGGCCAGAACCGAGAGCTCATCTCCAGAGAGGAACTCATCCAGAACAATTCTGTCCCCGGCCTCACCGAATGCTTTATCCTCCATAACCTTTTTTACAGCTTCCTCAGCCTCCTGGTTGGATTCACAAATAAGGACTCCCTTTCCCCCGGCTAATCCGTCAGCCTTTATCACATGGGGCGGACTGCCGGATTTAATCTCATCAAGGGCTTCCTGCGGCTTCTCAAATACCCTGAAACCGCCGGTTGGCACACCATGCCTGGTCATGAATTTCTTTGCCTCCACCTTACTTCCCTCCAGAATAGCACCTTTTCTGGTGAAACCAAAGATCTTAAGCCCTTCCTCCACAAATCTATCCGCAATTCCGGCCACCAGGGGAGCCTCCGGGCCCACCACGGTCAGATCGATACTTTTCTCCCTGGCCAGGGCTAACAGTCCTTCTATATCCTCCGCCTCTACCGGAACGCATTCACCTGTCCTACTGATCCCTGCATTTCCGGGAGCGCAGTAGATCTTATCCACCAGAGGAGAAAGGGAAAGCTTCCACACTATAGTGTGCTCCCTTCCCCCCCCACCCACAACTAGTACCTTCATAATGTCCTCCCATCTTAACCATGACTTCAGCGGCACTCAATTTTCAATAGTAACAGCCAGGACTACATGTTAACAGCATGTACATCTTTACACATCTCAATCATCCTTCCGGTAAACCGGCAGAAATCTGGAAGCGTTGACAATCACCAGGATCTCATCTGCCGGTATACCCCGGAGTATATCCATGGTTTCAGCGGGCTCCCATCCGGAGAACCCCAGCCTGGAAAGCCGTCTCTCCTCCAACCGGGTGGCGAGATGGATAGAGTACCGTCCGGTCAGTTCAAGTGTGGAAACCGCTGTCTGAGAATTAAGGGTGTAATCTTCCCTTGCCCTTACCGCTACCCTCTCCCTTCCTTCACTGAATGCCTGGTAGTAGGAATCCGAACCAACCCCATCCCTGCAGGCGGCAGCTACCAGCAGTACGCCGCCATCTTTAAGTGCAGCGGATGCATGCCTGACAGACTTATGGGCCTGCAGAAGATTAACATCGGCGGGATATCCACCGGCAGAAGCAATTACCGCCCGGTACCTTCTTCGGAGAGGAATGGTAAAATTCTCCCTCAGAAAATCACAGGCGGACAGATGCGACTCCTCCAGCTCACCGGCATTCAGATATACCACCTCTCCATTCTGACCGGAAATAATATTAACAGTAAATACCGGGACCGGAATCGACCGGGCTCCTTCTAACATATCCAGGTGAACCGGATTGCCCTCCAGGTTAGCCGGTTCACAACCATCCGCCAGCCCGGCTCCGGGATTATCATGTAATGATAAACGATGGTTGGATAGTATACTCTCTTCACCTGCCACCCCCGGCAATATCAATTTCCGGCCTCCCCCGTGCCCGGCGAAGTAGTGAAAGGAAACTGTTCCCAGGACCACTATCAGGCTTGAATCGACTACCCTGCTATTGAACAGGTATGGTTTTCCCCGGCCATTTGTTCCTGTCCGGAGCAGTTTACTCCCATCGGTGGGATCATGCTGAAATATTTTATAATTCTCTGCTACATGCTTCCCCAAATGAGAAGCCAATTCTCCCGGGGTATGATTCCGGTGCATACCTGTGGCTATAAAGACTTCTATCCGCTCCCTCTCGATCCCCCATTCGCTCAGCACTGACAAGAGCCCGCCCAGCACTCCCCCTGTCCCTCCCCCTCTGGTCAAATCCGAAATCAGTACCGATATCCTGCCCTTCTCCGGCAGCAAATCCTTAAGGGGTCCCGTGCCTTCGGGATTCTGCAATGCCGATCTGAGTTCCCCTGAGGTATCCTCCACTGAGGAGGGATAGTTAGCTGCCACCGTTTCCAGCCTGCTGTAACTGTTCAGCTTCAGCTTAAGTTCTTCTTGATCGTATGGAAGCCTGATCCTCATGATTGTTAAAATCCAACAGATAATACCGCAATTAAACTGTATGGCGGATGTCAACCGGATTTCCGGTTGTAAAGCACAAATTCATGCCTTGATAATGTGAGTGCCGGTCTTACCGCGGCAGGCATCCAGCAATTTTCTGGCATGCGATATTATGACCTTTTCCCCCCCACCCTTGAGAAAAGTGACCGCCGACTCTATCTTGGGGCCCATACTGCCACTGGGGAAATGCCCCTCCAATTGAAGTTTTTCGATATATGGGAGGGTAACCCTGTCTAACGGCTTCTTATCCGGCTCCCCGAAATTCTGATAAACCCGTTCCACATCGGTCAGGATAATCAATCTTTCCGCATTAACCCCGGCCCCCAGTATTGCTGCCGCCCTGTCCTTATCAATAACTGCTTCCACCCCCACCAGGTCACCATTATTCTCCACTACCGGAATACCGCCTCCCCCTACCGCAATTACCACATACCCCTTTTCCAGAAGGTCTGATATTATCCCTGACTCTACGATTTCCAGTGGCTGGGGGCTTGGAACCACCCTCCGGTATCCCCTTTCAGCATCTTCCCTGATGGTCCAACCCTTATCCTTCCTCATCCTCTCGGCCTCATCCCGCCGGTAAAAGGGTCCGATGGGCTTGGTGGGATTGTTAAAGGCCATATCATCCCGGGAGACCTTCACCTGGGATACCAGCGAAACACAATCCTTGGCCAATCCCTTCACCTTCAACGCATTCCGGAGGCTCTGCTGGATCATATATCCAATCCCCCCCTGTGAATCGGCTCCGCAAACATCCAGGGGCATGGGGGGGATACGATCCTTAACCGCTTCGTTCCTCTCCAGTATATTTCCTACTATGGGTCCATTTCCGTGGGTGAGAATAACCCTTCTTCCCTCGCTGATCAAACCGGCCACCTGACTCATAGAATCGGCTGTAAGGCTGCGCTGTTCCTCAATGGTCCCCTTACCACCAGCCGGGATTATAGCGTTCCCTCCTAAAGCTATAACATCAATACCGGAAGTCAAAATATCCTCCGCAAAAATAGTGCCCCCTGGTGAAGCATGGAAACCCCACCAGGGGAATTTATTCACACAGCGCTCTTATCAGAGCACTTTCTTTATTTTTTCCAGAGCCTTTCTGATATTCTCCTGGGAATTAGCGTAGGAAAATCTGAGATACCCCTCTCCGTATTTACCGAAGCTGGTCCCGCTCAGACCGGCTACTCCTCCCTTCTCCAGAAGATGCTCTTCCAGTTCCTTGGACTTCATGCCAGTGCCGGTGATGTTGGGAAAGACGTAGAAGGAACCTTTGGGCCTGAGGCATTTGAATCCCTCTATTTCATTGAGTCCGTCCACGATGACATCTCTTCTGGCTTTGAATTCAGCCATCATCTTCCTGGACTCATCCTGGGACCCCACAATTGCCTCTATTCCCGCTCTCTGTGTGAAGCTAGCAGTACAGGAGTTACTGTTGGTCTGAAGTTTTGCAATCTGCCCGGCGAGTTCTGCAGGCATGGCTGCATAACCCAGCCTCCAGCCTGTCATGGCATAGGTTTTGGAATGTCCCTCCAGCAGGATAGTTCTATTCTTCACCTCGGGGTAATCGTATATACTTACATGCTCCCCTTCATATACCATCTTGCTGTATACCTCGTCACTGAGAATCCAGGCATCGTGCTTCTCAGCCAGTTCGGCGATACCCTTCATATCATCAGGAGTCAGGAACCCGCCGGTGGGATTCTGGGGAGAGTTGATGATAATCATCTTGGTATTATCATTGAACAGTTCCCTCACTTCATCCAGGTCGAAAGAAAATTTCTTCTCTTCCCTCAAGGGAGCGGGAACCGGCCTGGCGCCTACAAAATTGATAACCGACTCATATATGGGGAATCCGGGATTGGGATAGATGACCTCGTCCCCTGAATCAACCAGAGCCAGGATGGAGAAGAAAAGGATCGGCTTTGCTCCCGGAGTAACCACTATGTTCTCCGGTTTAGTCTCCAGCCCCCTGTCTTCTGTTATAAAACTGGCAAATACCTCCCTGGTTTCAGGAAGTCCCGCTGAAGGGCCATAGTGGGTGTAACCTTCATTGAGAGCTTCTATGGCTGCATCCACAATATTCCTGGGAGTATCAAAATCAGGTTCGCCTATCTCCAGGTGGATTACCTCCCTTCCTTCCGCCTCCATTTCCTTCGCCCGGGCAAGTACCTCAAAGGCCGTCTCTGTACCTAACCTGCTCATTCTTTCGGCAAGCATATCTCCTCCTTGAACAGCTAATCCATAAATTTCATGCTTCTCCGTTCACAGGGTATAATATCATATGTTTTAATTGTTACATTGTCAATGATTTGCTCCTGAAGTTTCTGAAGTTTTACAAATTTCCGCAATCCGATCCGGGTGATCATACGATTCTCAGGAGCCGGCCTTTAATCAGAAAAACCACTGAAAACAAGTAATTATAATTCCGGCATTCAGTCAATAAGCCTTGCAGCTGAAGATCAGGGGGGCGGAAAGTTAACGTGAGGCCAGATAATGCTCGATTTCCCTTCTTACTTCATCCCTTATCTTACCCCTGGACCTGGCTAGTTTCTGAAGGGTAACCCGGTCAATATATCTTACATGGATGAACTTACGCAGGCTGTTCACCGGTATCCTGGCAGGATTCATTATAAGGTTGAGAGGAACATCCCTGTTCTGAGCTCCGGTATATAGGGATCTGGTATTACATATGATGGAGAGTACCCTGGATGAACGGCATTTTATCGAAATGAGCGATACCACCCCCGGTTTCATCGCAGCCTTGGGATTATTCAGAATATTTATCAGGAATGTTTCATTATCCACATTGGAAAGAACCAGTGAACGGTAACTGACAGAGTAACCGCCGGTTGCTACATCCCAGTCCACTTCGCAGGGTGTCTCATCCGCATTTATGAACAGATCCGAGGGTATCTCCCTCAGATCGGCCGTTAACATTTCTTCTTCCACTTCCATCCCGTTAAGTTCTGTCAGGGAGGGCAGCCGCTTACCCCTCGGAACCATGAACTCCATTACTCCATCACCGGCATGTTCCACAAACATAACCAAACTGCCCATGAAATTGGATTCCATCCCACCTCTTCCCAGTTCGGGATGGCTGTTTATCGCCCCGGCCAGGGAGGTTCCGGTCCTTAAATCCGGCTGACTGTGCATTTTGACAGACTGCTGATTGAACATGGACATAAGGATATCCCCCCACTCTACCCTGCCAATTTCCGCCTCCACCAACTTCCACCGCTCCCCCAACTTCCTGCGGATAAAAAGCACTTCACTCTCTTCTGTCATATCCGCTTCCATAACCTGCGATCTCCATTCGATTTCGTCCAGCCTGGATTTCAGGTGCAGGAGGGTCTTACCATGGTTGTCCGGATGGATGGAAGCGATAATCTTCTTCAAACGCCTGTCCAGAGCTTCCAGCTCGATTTTGGCCCGTTCCTTTACGGCATTATTCCATTTCGGATCCGGATCGGAGAGTGCTCGCCGCACCTGCCTTGGCCAATACTCCCAGAGATTCCCATCTTCCGGCGTCCCGGAGCCTGGAAGCTGCCGGGAGAGGGAAATCATTATAACCTTCTTCTTGAACCACTCATCCCTCTCTTCCAGTTTAATTCCTCTTTTTTCATTATCCACTATCCTTCCCATAATCCTTCGCAAGCTGGAAAATTCCACCAGGTCAGCCACTATCATCTCCATCGGCGTAATGGCAAACAGAGCGGAATAGAGCAATCTGATGGCTGCTGCTTCGCCGGTGGAAGCCATTGAAACTATTTTCAGCATCTCATTACCGGGCTGTTCCGATTCAAAGAGGTATTCCGCCAGGGCCTCAGCTCGCTGAAAGGGCGAAATAATACCGGCTATCTCTTCCAGGTCCTCTCTCCTCCCCGGTTCAGGCAGAAAGGCAGCCATGGCCTCCCTGTACTTACGGAAGGGTGAAAGGAAGGGAACGGGAAGAACCTTTCTCCCCGATTCTGCTCCTGTATAGGTTATGACACGTTGATTATTCATCATAAACTGTGGGTATGCAGGAATAGTTCCAAGTGCGGAAACATTACATCTTCAGCTTGTATTCCATCTGCAGGCCGCCCCTCAGAATCGTGCCATTTTCCATTGTGATTGCCCCGGTTATGGTGATGCCCCAGAGTTCAGCCGTTACATTCAGATTGCCCATCCATCCATTTCCACCACACATCTTCCATGGAAATTCACCCTTCAGAGAGGGTTGATAGAAATAAAAATATTCAGTGCCTCTGAGGGAACGGTAGAGGCTGAAGGAAAGATCGCACCCGGTTGAAGCACGGGCCGTTCTGAATCTCAGCAGACCGGATAAGAGGAATCCCTCCGAATTATTATCCCGGTTGTACTGGGTTCCCGTTCGCAGGCGTACTGCTCCGGCCGGAGAGGCATCCAACACCAGTTTCAACCTTTCCTTTTCACTCCCCTTCCCTCCGTCACTCACAGGAAATGGTATGTAATTAAATAAGTTGTCATTTCTGAACGACCAGGACAACCTGGCCTTTCCCCAGCTGTAGTCCTGGACTACCCCGGCATCAAGGTTCAATCTTTCTTTTCCTCCCGCAGCATCACCACTCCTGGAACATTCCACCGCACATCTGAGTATGGTTCCGGAGAAGAATCTTCTCTTCATCATCCAGATAACTCCCCTCTTCGCAGATCCTCTCGAACCCACCGTCCCCGGTATGCCGGCATAACAGTTTTCCACCCCGGGTGGAAGAAGATGAAAAAGAAAACCCGTTTCTGTTCTGCCAGCATCCACATTGATCCCCCACACCATCGCTCCTCCATCCGGAAATCCGGGTATCAGTTCCCATCCCATTATACCGTAGTCAAATATCCATCTTCCATCCAGCCCTGCTGCGCATCTGCTTCTGTCCGGATAAAGCGCGGATGTTACCCCCATACGGATATCCTCCCCCTTAAATTCAAACCTTGCCCCTGCTATCTTCCCATCCTCCAGAACAAAACCTCCCTGCCGGTATCGCCCGGGCCATCCTGCAAAGATGGTTCCACCTGTGGTATCCAGTTGTAATTCAGCGGCCGCACCCCGAACGACCCTTCCGTAGAATGAAGTCCTCCCCGCAATCCACCTGTAACCATCAACCGGAAAACGTGAGGTGAAGGGATAGTAAAAAGATGAAGCTTTAAACATCAGCCCCATGGCAAAATCAGGAAGGAAATCTCCTCCGTGAATTATAACCCTGCTCCGGTATAATTTGATATTTGCATATGCAGCCCCACATTTACCCTCCCCGGATTGCCTGGCACGCCAGACAAAGCGTTTATCCTCATTTCTTAGAGATAAATACTCCTCCAACTCGGGGCATCCGTCCGGTTTCATGCCTGTATATTTTGTTCTGCTGTAAAGATTTACCGGATTATTGCTGGGAAGAATAATATAATCACTGAACCGGTAAAGAATCGATAATTCCCGGGGAGTAAGCATGTTAATCCAATCTTGCTCTCTCCCGCCGCTGCCCGCCAGAACCTCCATAAGCCTCCGGGCGAGCCATGAAGGAAAACCGGGTATAGAAATCAAAACGCTGTAACTGGCCTTTTTCAAATCGACCGGATTCTCCTTCAGAATTACAGCCCATTCCGCACTGTAATCTTCCCCCCCTCTGGAGGGATGAATATAATCCTCCCCCATACACCATCCGGTAAAAACAGTCATAAAATAAGTCAGGACCAATAAAACCAGGACTGCTTTCGATATCATCACTTCCACCACCTCCCCATGCCAATCGAAAAAGTCATACCCAGGGTGGGATGATTCCTGCATGAAACTGCAATTATCATCGACCCCGATTTCAAGCAGGCGGCAGATGAGAATTGGTGAGTGGTAAATATGTAACCCCACATAATTGAAAAGTGTTCACATAACCATATCTCCAAACCGGTGCTGTTTTCATTATACCCCCACCCCTCTCTTCTCCGGTGCCATACCGCCCTGAATCTTCCCAGACCCATGGATACTCCCCATCCGCAACAGCTGCGCCACTTTTCTCCAAACCTTCCAGTGGAACACTCCCAGCCGGCTGACAGGAAGAGATCATCCCGGGGTTGATTATCTCCATTGCCCTCTTCACCGCCGTATACATGATCTCCCCCTCCCAGCAGATTTACTGTCCAGCCGTATAAGCAGCCTGTCCGGTACCGGCCGGAGAACCCCCTGACTCCGGCTCCCTTTACCTGCGGGCCCAGATAAAACTGAAGGTAACGCCTCCACAGATAACGGCTGTATACCAGGGTGAAATCATCCTGCCGGTACAGATGATGTCTCATCAGTGACCACCCCAGCCAGACAGAATAATGCAGCGAACTATAGCCCGCCTTGAAATAGTAGCTGTTCAATCCATCCATGGAATATGGGTTGGCAAGGGAAGCCATCAGATGGATAGTCGCCTTATCATGATAGTGGAACAGAGGATTGACCCTTTCGCCCGGATAGGGTGATCTTCCCCTTCCCTCCATCCACGGGGGTAATCCCGGCACTTCAGAAAAACCTCTGCAGGGCAGGAAAACCGCTGTAAAGATAGTTGTTATTATTACCAGCTTCCGGGGGACTGTACCGCCACACACATCTTTTCCCTTCTGCACACCATACCTCCACTCTTCATATACTCCACCACACATATATACAGTCCGGTGGGAACATCCTTGCCGGAGGAGGATTTCCCGTCCCACCTGCAAGAGAAGCACCTGGCTCCTCCTGATTCTCCGAAAAGATTCCTGACTTCGAATCCTGACATATCGAATATTCTCACCGAAAATCCATTCTCCCCATCCCTCATTCTTCCGGATATCAAAAGAGAACCATCCCTGTCCGGACAGAATGGATTGGGCAGGAGATTCAATCCACCACTGTATTCCGCCTCCTCAGAATACACCGAATTCGACCTGCCCGGCGTGGACCCTTCTGCGGCTGAGCACCGGTGCCATATCTCCCCCCCACCAGTACTGCAGCAATCCACCCGGTACCGCTCTACAGAATATCCCCGGCGCCCTTCCGACAGATCGCTGAACCATACCATTTCAGCAAGCACACCATCCCGGTAAAGCATAACCGCATCCGCCGGAATACCCTCACCCCCCTGATTGTTCAGGATGGGCCAACCCTCCTCTACCCCCATGAGCATGGCCCCGGCAACCCTGCCCTCCAACTGATCAGGATACCTTGCCAATACCAGGAATCCACCACTCTCCAGTATAACCCGCCGGCTGGTGATAGATTTTCTATTCATCCGGGAGTCGCTGATACTCCAGGAGCTCAGATCAACCGATCGGGATGATATATTGTACAATTCGATCCACTCACTCCCGTATGGACCGGGATTGTACATTATCTCATTAACTATCAGTGGTCCCGGCGAAAAATATACCCTCCTGCGTGCACAATCATTCCACCCATTCATATCCCCCTCTCCCCGGAGCCGGATTTCAACCTCGGCATTACTCACCTGTACTGCAGAACCGGATACATTTGCTGTTTCCACACCACCTGGTTTCAAATTCAGGGAGATGCTCCTTCCACCGCAGCGCAGTGATTCCACCTCAGATATAATAAATAGATCGACACCCACCGCTTTCCTGAATTCCTTCAGGCCCCGGTTGTGAAATTCAACCTCTATATCCCACAACCTTCCCCTGCATGGAAGCAAGTAGCTTTTTTTGAAGTAAACCCCGATATCCAGGTCGAAGAAATTGGCCCTGCCCGGCGAAGGTTCTTCTACCACAAAGTCGGCGTAATTTATACCGGTGTCTGCTCCATCCGGTTTTCTGGAGAGACTGAAACCTTCCCCGGTGAGTATAGCCGGTCTGCCTTCATAATGGCTGGGAGAATCGAGATCACCATACCCCACCAGGTCTTCCACATGTCCTTCCACCAAAAGACAGACGGCATCGGGGCCATTTTCCACCCTTCCCCTCAGCAGCATTTCTTCGGGAGGATGATAATTTTCACCGGGTATAAGAAGGCATTGTCCGGCCGGAAGAGCCACCGGTCCGTTTGACTCCCACAGTGTCCTGAAATCGCCACTCCTGCCATCGATCAGTTCCAGCCTGCAGCCGGAAACTTCCACCATCACAGCACCGTTGTTATACAATTCGATATACTCCCAACCCCTGTCGTAACCGGGGTGGTCATAGTATACCTCGTTGATTACTATTTCAGAATGAACGGGTCGAGGAAAAACCGAATATAGATTGAGAACAATTATTAGAATTACAACAATCCGGAACCGGCACATCATCCACTCCCTCCTCCTTCACATCCAGTTACTTTTTTACTTTAAGGGACAGGCTGTCCGGATTCAATAATTTTCTTGAATTTCTCTGATTTTAATCCAGCCGGAAATATATATCAGCGGTAGTACAGAACAGTAACCATATGGCTTTTATTGGAGTTTCCCTGAAAATCAGGGCAGTAAATCCATAAGATGTCCGAGGTTAGAAGGGTATCGATATTAACAGGTGGAACTGGTTTCATCCGCTTTGCCGCAACTATCAATTGTTGCTTATAGTTAAACCAGTCCCCAGCTTTTTCTCATAATCCACTCCGAGGCCATTATCAATATTATGGCGATGAAAAGCCACTTACTCTTGCCCAGATTAAATTCCTCTCTCCTCTCCACCCGTTCCTTCTCCAGCCGGGACAAGTGGCGGATCACAGAAGCGGGATCGGAACCAGTATTCACTCCCCCCGTGAATTCGGCAAGCCTCTGCAGGAAGGAGTTATCCCGGGTGCTGTTAATAAACTCCACCGACTGTGGAATTACAGAAACACTGGCTCTTCCCCCGGCACCCCGACCCTGCTCCCTGATCTCCCTTGCCACTATGGTATATTCCCCCGGAGCCATCCAACCTGTCTGATAACTGAAATTACTCCCCCTGTCCCTTTTCCTGTTGAAGCTGAAGGTTTTTATTAATTTACCCCCCTCCGGGTCACCCCTGTATATCTCACCCCTCACTCCCCGGGTATATCTTTCATCCCTGAGGTGTACATCCATATTTATCCTGTCACCCCGCCGGTAGACACTGCGGTCGGTAATCAAATCGAGCGGGGATATACTGAACTGCTCCGCCAGATATTGAATCAGACCACCCCAGAAGGTATGATACACATTCACATCCGAACTATCTTCCAGCTTCCATACCCACAGGGGGAAGCAGGTTGTGGCAGCGGAAATTCCATCACCCGTTCTCTGGATTACCAGAAAAGGATAATCCACTCCATCCTCCGCCACCAGGAGAACTTCTGCTCCGGCCGAGGGATTCAACCCGCTTATCCTGGCCTTCAGAGGTGGAAGATCACCCCCCCCGCGTCCCCTGAAAATATCCAGAATAAATGGATGAGAATAGCCCTCCTCAACCACATCTATCTGAAAAGATCCCCTTCTGATAACCGGTCCCGGGGAACTTCCAAAGGGAGCTATCCTTTCGACTTTACTGTTTGTACCAATTTCCAGCAGGGGGGAATTTTCTCCCGCAATAAACAGGACCCCTCCCCCTTCATTCAGATACTCCTCCAGTTCATCAAGCGGGATAGATTCACTCAGGGTGGTTCCGGTATCGCCTATTAATATCAGATCATAATCTTTCAAATTAATCCCATTATCCCCCAAATCCCAACTTCTCTTTCCCGGAATAACAACATTACCCTTTGCCGGTATATAAGTTACCGTTTCCAGAGTCATTCTCTCAGATCGATCCGCAATTCCCCTGAGAAAGGTCATATTCCAGTCGGCTGACTGATCAAACAGGAGAACCCTTATTTTATCCTTGAATATATCGACACCGAATATCTCTCTATTATTTCCGGTCTTCTCCTCCCCGGCTAATGGGACTGCCTCCACCGAAAGTTTTCTGCCACCCTCCTTACGGGGAATGAATTCCAGCTCTATTTCAGCTTCCACCGTATTTTCATCCGTTCTGACCTTCCCCCTGTCGATTACATCCTCCCCCTCCATCAGGCGGACCTCAATTTCTTCCGGTTGGGGAAACGCTACCTCAAGATACACGGTAATACCCAATCTGGTGCCTACATATCCCACCCTTTGATATACTACTTCACTGATGGAAACATCCAACCCCCCCAGAGTATCGCCGAATCCGGCGGTGAATACGGGCACAGGAAGACCGGAGGGAGAACCTGTCAATCCTCTGGTAACCCTTCCATCACTAACCAGCATAATTCCTCCCAGATTATCATGGGAGTACTGCCTGACGGCCGAATGAATGGATTTGATTATATCGGTCCCCTCACCTGCCGCCCGGAATATGCTGTCCTGTGATTCTACCCTCCCATTCAGATCTTCCGAGAAGGTAGCAATATCTATCCTTAAATCCGGTATTTCGCCGATGGTATCATTAACAGCCCTCAGAAAATCAACTGCACTTTCTATCCTGCTTTTACCTCCGCAATCCTCGATCTTCATACTCCTGGAAACATCCACCAGTTCCAGAAGAACAGGGTCTTTCATCCGAGTGGTCACAGAAACCACCACCGGATCAAGAAGAAATACCAGAATCAGAATAAATCCCAGTATCCGCAATGCCGACAGGATAACACGGTTAGGCAGGGGGAGAGGCGGAAAGGTGCGCCGGTACATAATTATCGGAATTATAATTAGTATAATCCCGGCAAGAATCTTCCACCATGTTATATCGATAATTATACTATCCATCCGTAAGAAGATAATACCTGTTGCTCTCTTTTACAATAAAATCTGCAGAAATATCCGGCTCTCTACCATATCATTTAATCCGGCTGGATATAATAGATCATTATCCCGGCCGGCATCAACCAGCCAATATAGTAGCCGGCACTTCCCCCCCCAATCATTGATTCCATAAAGGCGGTTTTATCAACCGGTTACTGTGATCAACGTCTGATTGACAATTAACCTCAATCCGTCAATAATATTTTCGCCCCGGCCTCATTCTGATTGATCCATGCCTTTTTCTATGTGATCCCGGAAATTTGTTAACACCACCGGCTGTGGTGGAATGAACCGCAGCATGGTGCAGGTATGCCGCCGGACCTACGGCCTGTATCTCTGGTGCGGCCAGGATCATTTTGACGGATTGAGGTTAATATCCTGCTGTTATCAGTATACCGGCCGGTGCCGGAGGCCGGGAACAGAATCAGAAAAACCATAAAGAGCCAGTTTTTCTGAAAAGTCACATTAAGGCGCGGCCTGGGTCTGATAAGAAACAGGAGGGGGAGAGAAGAAGTGCACATTTCCGGCGCCGGAAGTAAAATCCCGCACTTTTACTAACCGATACTGTCTACCCGGTTCCCTCCGATAGAGTTGTTGGTAGAATCGAAATTGTTTACTGCATCATCCACGGAATCATAACTTTCCAGTATGGACTGGAACTCCAGAAGTTCGAATACTTCATAAACATCTCCCACCATGGCAGCGAGTTTGAGATCGCCCCCATTCTCCCTTATAGTCTTGATCTCGCTTATAAATATGCCCCATCCCGCTGAACTGATATAATTCACACCACTTAGATCAATCACAATCCTGTAACTATCCCTCTTCAGAAGCTTCTTCAAAGCTTCCTCCAGCTCTACCGAGGTGGTGGTATCCAGATAGCCCTTGACTGTCACCAAAGAGATATCATTATTATCTCCCACAGTGGAACAATTAATGTTGATGTCGTTCATAGCAATAATTCTCCCTCTGTTGTATTATTCTGACGGCCCGGTGTTTTCCTTGGTCCGGAAAGAACCTAGCGCCTCTTCCTTGGTTTGGTAGGGGGTTAAAAGTGTATCGAATTCCAGAAGGTCGAAAACCTCTCTGACTTCCGATTTCATTCCAAAAAGCTTCAAATCACCACCCTTGCCCCTTATCTCCTTAATCTCGCTTATGAATATGCCCCATCCAGCCGAAGCAACATAATCCACCTCAGACATATCCACAATAATACTCACTCTTGACAAATCTATCATATCCTGAAATCTTTTTTCCAGTATTTGAGAAGTCCCCGAATCTATTATCCCACTCAATTTTAGAATAATAATATCTTCCCTGAATTCTTCTTCGATAAATAATTCTCTCATGATAACTGCCTTTTTATTTTAATTAGAGCAAACTTCAGTCCAAAAGTGCCTTCAAAAGTATAAAAACCCCTTGTTTGTCATTCTCGGTCAATCTCAGATTCTTAAGGGCTTCCTGATAATTCCTGTTAATTTCCACCGCTTCTTTAAAAGCCTGGCTTGCTTTATCTATCAGTATCTTACATTTTGCCACATAGAGAATTCCCAGACTGTTATATCCATCAGCAAAGGTAGGATTATTTTCGATCAGGCCCTCCACCCTTTCCATATAGCGGTCTATCTCATTTTCGTCCAGATCCTCCCCCCGGTGAATTATCATCAGATAGACATTCAGTATCACATCACTTATATCATTTCCCCTTTCCTTTTTCTTCTGCTCCTGAATACGCTCATAGGCTTCCTGGTAGCTTCTCTCCTCCAGTAGCGGTTTTATCTCTTCCAACAGGCGATTGCCTGCAGCAGGCATCAGGCGTGAAACCATTTCCAGATTGGTCAGAACATTGTTATCCAGATCTTTGGAAAGTTCATAATCCTCCTTCACCACGGAGTTGAGCAAATAAGCACTGGCAAGGTTCAGATAAGCTTCCCCGTAATACTGATTGAGCTCGATAGCAATCTTGAAATTCTTAATACTATCCCCGCAGCGGGATTTTTTTAAGTAAATCAAACCCAGTATATTGAACAGATCTGGATAATCCGGGCTTATCTCTATCCCATTCCTGATGGATTGATAAGCATTCTCATAATCCCCCATACGGTAGTAAGCCCTTCCTATTATCTCATAAGGTTTGGAATCACCATTCCCCTTTTCAATTGCCAGCCTGGCTTCCTCCACCGCTTCGGGAAGCAGGCTGCGCCGGAAGAGAGCTTCGGCCAGTTTAACATGGGGTTTGGAATCACTGGAATCCTTTATCAAATCCCTGGCGTTGAGAAGAAAATTGAAATTCTTCTTATTCTCCTGATGAATCTTCTTGGCCATATCCCTGGCCTGGTCGGCTGGCCGGTCACCGATACTCTTCACCACATTGTCCAACAACTTCCCACTTCTGAAAAATGAGCTTTCCACCACCTCTCTGTCGGGATTGTAGGCTGTCTGAAGAAAATATTTCTTTCCGCCAACTTCTATCTCTTCTCTAAGTTCGAATTCCTGCAACTTGGTCCCCCGCTGGAAAATGAGTTATTATACTACTCTCCTAATCAAAATAGCAAACCACAGGATATATTCAAATAACTAATATAGCGCTGACATCCGCCGGCGCAGGATATTCGGGCCGGAGCAGGCAAATCCTCTTCGCAGCCCGCTGAGCATTATGCTTATTCATACTCACCGATTATCTCCTCGGTCAATCTGTAATAATCATACGCTCCCCTGGAAAGGGGGGCGTGTTCATATATGGTCTTGTTCTGGCCCGGAGCTTCTCTCAATGAGGTATTGATCCTGATCACCGTGTGGAACATCCTCTCTCCGTATTTTTTTGATATCTGATCAAATACCTCTTCCGAAATCCTGGTCCTTCCATCATAGAAGGTTGGCAATATGTTGTAACTTACCGCCTTGTTTCTGGTGAACTGGAGAATTTCCTCCATTATCTCCATGGTCTGCGATATCCCATGCTGCGACAGATGATCCATACCCACTGGAATAATCAGATGCTCACAGAAATTCAGCACATTTATATTAATCAGGTTTATGGAGGGAGGGCAATCACATATCAGGAAATCACAACCTTTCAGGTACTTCAACGATTCGGCCAATCTCCGCTCCCGGTCATCCTTGTTTCCCAGAATCATTTCCACATCTGCCAGCCGCCTCCCCCCGGAATCCACAATAAACAGATTATCCCTGACTTTCAGAATTTCCACATCCCCGGTGGTTAATAATTTGTCCAGGCCCGAATCACTTTCAACCCCGAAGGTTAAAGCTACATTCCGCTGAGGATCGCAGTCGAGTAACAGCACCTTCTTGCCTGAAAGCGCCAGGCCATGTGAAAGGTTAACCGCAGTGGTGGTCTTTCCGGTACCACCCTTCATTGTCATTACCGCGATTTTTATCATATCTATTCCTTCTGGTCATTCTTCTTTTTCCGGTTGCGCCTGGCCAGTTTTTCTCCGTATTTTCCCCATCCCAGTTCCTTTATCTTCCGGTCCTTCTCCTGATCCTTCCCCGATATCTTATCCTCCTCAAAATTAAGGTAAACCACGCTGTTGTCGCTTTTTTCCCTCTCTCCCCGCTCAATCGGCCGAAGATCCGCCTTATCAACCCTGGGTTTGTCACCGGCGACCCCCTCATCCTCACCGGTGTGACTCTCCTTCAATCCCTTATCCCCTCTCTTCTTCCCTCTCCTGTCCGGCTTCCGGGCTACCTCTCCTCCGCCCCCTTCCTTCTCTTCAGAACCTTCCAGTTCCACCCGGTGTGAAGAAATTTCCTCCAGTGCCTTTTCAGCGCTATGATATGTGGGAATCAGCGGCTCGAAACCGAGATCGCAGAATATCCTGTAGACTGAATCATCCATTCCGGCCAGAACCATCCTGCCATTATTCTGACTGAATTCCTGGAAACAGTTTACTATCATTCCCCACCCGCTGCTGTTTATATAAACAGTATTCGACAGATCAATAACCAGCCGGGAAATCCCCTCTTCCATGGCTCTCTGAAGATATGATTCCAGGTTGGAGGTGGTGGAAGCATCCACAGCCCCCCTGATTTTCAGAACCGCCCACCTGCCCGATTCGCTGCTGCCATTCAGATAATCCCAGTCATCCTCCGCCACCGGAGGGGTACCCTCATGATGGTTAGATGATGAGGGTGCTTTTTCGTCCTCTTGCCGGGGAAGTTTTTCAGCCGGGGGCACATTATGTTCAAAATCATCTATGGCCTCCGGCAATATACTGAAAGACTTTATCACCACATCAAAACCAAGCAGTTCGAAAATAGTATCCACTTCCCTGGTCATTCCGAATATCTTTATATCTCCGCCCCGGGTTCTAACTTCATCAATCCGGGAAGCAAATACTCCCCATCCGCTACTGCTCACATACTCCACCCTGGACATGTCGACTACCAGCTTTATCTTGCCGTTATCTATCAGGTCATCCATTATATTATTCAGCTTTATCGAGCTTACCGTGTCCACTACACCATGCAGATAGAGTACTGTGATCTCTCCACTCTTACCCACCGTTCCAGCCTGCACTACCAGCGGCGTCCAGTTCTCTTCTCCCTCTTCTCCCTCTTCTTCCCGGTTATATACCGGTATTTCCCCCCTGGCTTCCAATCTATGATCAGCACTCTCCCGGATATCCCTGTCACCGGTCCTCTCCTTTATCTTTCTCCTCCTTTCCTCAAAGGGTATGGATAAGTATTCCACCCCCTCCTCCACAGTCTGAAAATGCATGATGATATCCCTGAAACCCAGCAACTCATAAATATCGTAGACTTCCGGGGACATTCCCACCAGCACCACATCGCCCTTCCTCTCCCGGAGCGATTTGACCCTTCCGGTAAATATACCCCACCCTCCACTGCTTATATATGACACCTTGCTCAGATCAACCACTATTCTGTTTATTCCGTAACGGTAGACTCTCTCCAGAACCTCCTCCAGCTCCTCGGCAGAAGAAGAATCCAGATTCCCACTGATAATCAGCAGTACAATCTCATCCCCAAGCTCTTCATGTTTAATTTCTACTCCACCACTGCCCAAACCCTCCCTCTCCATAATCTTTCCCAGCTCCTCCTCTTGGGAGACTTCTTCAGTCGCCTCCATCTCCTCCCCGGCCACGGTTTCCCCTCCGGCAGGGGGAAGAGGCACTATCTTCTCCTCTTTTGCCCTTTCAACCCCTTCCGGTTCCTCGACTTCCTCCTTTTTCTTGGTCCTCCCGGGTAATACCGGCCGCTTCTTCTTCAGCTGCTCGTATTTTTCCTCACTGATTAGATGTTTTCTCCGGAGGTAATCTATCCGCTTCCGGTAGTTGTTCAACCTCATCCTTTTCAGCTCCTGATATATCAGGGATGGCGATAGATGCTCCTCCTCCCCACTCTCCGAAATGTATGCCTCCCATATCCTCTTGGCCCCGTATTCAGGATGCTTTTCTATTATAGCCAGCAATTTTCTTCTCTGGTTGTGACTCAGGCGCCTTATCTCATGCTCCCTCCGGAGCTGCTTGTTCCTCAACCCCTCTTCGCCCAATTCATTTAACCGCTTCCTGTAACGGTAATAAGTGGATGGAGAAACATTCATCTTCTTACAGGCATCAGCTACTGTGAGTCCTTCCACCTCCACCAGATCCAGCAGCTTCTTCCTTATTCCGAACAGGACATCGTCTGCCATCAGTTTCTCCTTGATGGCAACCACTGTAATATCGTCGTTCTGAGACATATCTCCGGTAAAAGCAGATATCCTTTCGGTCAGCTGATCGATAAATTCCTGGGGGGGGAGTTTCCCTCCCTCCTTAATACATTCGATCAACCTCTCCTCCCCGAACTGCTTCCGGTCCTCGTTCATAGCCTCGGTAACTCCGTCGGTGTAAATAATCAGCATATCATCCTTTTTTAATTTCACTTTCTCCACATCGATGGAACGGCTGAACAGATCGTCGTCGGGGAGACTTATACCTACCGGGAACCCTCTGGGATTCAGGGAAAAGGTTTCCTCCGATTCCGCCCGGTAGAGTATCATGGGATTATGGCCGGCGCTGGCATAGCTAATCACCCTGTTCTTTGAATCAAGTATTACATAGAAAACCGTTACGAACATATCCCTCTTCATGTCATCGGTAACGAAATTGTTCATATTGGACATGACTTGATTGGCAGACAGATTTCCCCGGGCTTCCATTCGCAGTGCGGTTCTGATCATGGTCATCACCAGGGAACCGGGAACCCCCTTTCCGGAAACATCTCCCACCACCACTCCCAGAGTATCCTCATCCACCACCACGAAGTCGTAGTAATCTCCACCCACCTCCTTGGCCGCCTTGTACAGACTGGCAATATCGTATCCACTTATCTCCGGTACCCTTTTGGGAAGCAGGCTATGCTGAATCTCCTGGGCTACCTGCATCTCTTTCTGCAATCTCTCCTGTTCAACTACATTCTTCTGGGCCTCCCGGAATTTCGAAGTGATCTGGTTGAAGGCACGGGCAATCTCTCCGATCTCCTCAGGTCCATCCACCTTTATATCGTCATCCAGGGAGCCTTCACCCACTGCCCTGACTCCGTCGGTCAATGCCTGGATCGGCTTAACCAGAACCATGACCAGGAAATAAACCAGGGCTACCCCTATAAGGAAAACCCCTCCCAGTATCAGGGTCATCTTCATCCTGGGATCTTCGATATCACTTCTTATAGCTGCTGTGGAAACCCCTACCACCACCCTCCCGATCCTGGCGCCCTCCTGTCCACCCTCCCGGCCCAGGATAATCGGCAGGTGCAGTTCCTTGATGTCCTTCCCACCACCTTCATCTGCATCTTTCCATTTACCATCCCGGCCGATATTGCGTAATCCCTCCGGAATAGCATAATTTTCCAGCAACCTGTTGACACTGCTGGATGACACAATTATCCCGTCATCGTTGATGATGTGTGCATATGCAACCGCCGGTAACCCCTCCAGGCGTTTCTGAATATAGTCGGTAACCAGGGTATATTCCCTTCCCAACTCCTCATCTGTTACCAGGGCATTTTCACTCCTTGCTTCGAGAGCCTGAGCGAAATTGGTCATGTTCAGCCAGGCTTTGGCAAGCTGGGTCTCCACCTCCCTGGTCTGCCTTACATACAGCACTCCCCACAGTAACAGGATAAGCCCCAGCAGACCCACAATGGCCCTGATACCGAACTTGAATCTCAGGGTAGAGGTGTACTTGGTCCTCGGAGAGATAAACAGCGGTTTCTTCTCTTCCACCCGGGAGGCGGTCTGCTTTGCCATATAAAGATGATTGCCTGTGGAGGAGGGCTGATACTGCAATTCATCCATCAGCCGGTTCATCAGAAAGATACCCAGTCCCCCCTTCTTACCCATCTCCACATACTCCTCCAGGTCAGGATCTTCCACCCCGGACCAGTCGAAGGACTCGCCCTGATCATATATGTTAACCTCGATCCTCCCCTGCTCAGCCTGGACATCCAGCCTTATCTTTCCCTCCTTATGGCCATAGGCATGTTTGATTATATTGGTACAGGCCTCATCCACAGCCAGTTTAATATTGTTGCTCTCCCGTTTGGAAAAGTCAGCTCTGGTACAGATATCCGCTATGAAATCCCTGACCCTTCTGAGATTGCTCTCGGAGGCCGGTATCTCCAGATGGAATGTCTGTCTGGTGTCCAGCTTCTTCATGACTATTCTGCTTCTCTCTCCTCCAGTTTCTTCAACCTGCCTCTGGCCTCCTCGATATTCTTGACCACACTTTCATTATCGGGATCAATCTCCAGTATCTTTTGCCACTTTTCTATGGCTTTACTGTACTCACTATCGGTGAAGTACTTCATCCCGTCTATGTAGAGTTTTCTTATCTTTTCCTTCTCTTCATCGGTCAGGGGGGTTATTCTTCTTCTGGCCTTCCTGAGAAGCTTAACCGCCTCCTGGTGCTCCGGACGGCGTTCCAGCAGCTGCTCCAGCAGCTCTATACTTCTATGGTAATGTCCGGAACTGAAGGCTTGCAGCGCATCTTCGAACAAACTGATATCATTCAACCGGGAGGAGGTTTCCCTGTATTTCTCGCCCATTTCACGCATCTGCCTGATAATCCTGTCTACTTCATCCCGGGCCTCCCTCATCTCCGGCTCTATGCTCAGAATGGAGTACCATTCACCCAGAGCTCCTGCCAGATTACCATCTCTCTCCAGCCGAATCGCCCTGGAACGGTGCGAATTCACTCTTTCTCTCAACTTCTGTTCTGTCCTATCCAGATATTCGGATGCACGGCGGTTATCCTGATCCAGTTCCAGTACCTGCTTCCACTCTTCTCTGGCCAGCAAATACTCATTGTTGCTGTAATAATCCAGCCCCCTTCTGAAATGGTCATTTATGAGATGTCTCCTCTTTTCCGATTCAGATTCCTGCTGTTGCTTTCTCAATATCTCTTCTCTTACCACAGCCAGTGACTCGGCAACCGCCTGGCTGGACGGATCATAATCCATGGCTATCTTCAGCTCATCCAGAGCTTTTTCATATTCTCCCTCTCTCCGGTATTCCATGGCTGATTCCATTAACTGGGAAACCCGGCCGGAGAATATCTGGCGTATCCTTCTCTCCCTCTCCTCTCTCCTCTTTTCCCTGAGAATCTCCCTTCTCCGGGCCAGTGATTCTCCTATGTTAGCGGACAGGGAAACGGGGTGTGAGGATCCTGCCTCCTCCCTGCCGAAGTAGCCGTAGTCAGCCTGCAAGCCATGCCATCCAATACCAACCCCGGCGGTTATCTGTTCCGAGTCGAATCCCATCCGGAAGGATATGGCATCCCGGTAACTGTACTCAGCCCCGAATCTCAGGTCGTTGTCACACTTGCTGGGCATATCCATCTGTGCAGCAACCATAATGCTGGAATTATCCCCCCAACTGAAGGAATAGCCGGCCGAGAGCATAACTGTCCGGTAAACCTTCTCGGTAACACTTACCAGCTTGGTCTCCGCTCCCACCATATCCTGAATGTTACAACCCAGAGTCAGTCCTTTCACTACCGGCGGACGGTACAGCACCCCCAAATCCATACCGGTTCCGGTATCGGTGTAATTTCCCACCCGCTGGTTCAGCACCTTTACCGATGATCCCAGGGTGATTCTTCCCAGGTATTCCCAGGGAAGATTAAAGGCGTAACCCAGGATAAACTGACTCTCCCGGTAGGAGATTTCACCGGTTTCCCTGCTGAACTGGTCGAACTCCCTTATTCCACCCGTTCCGGCAGTCATAAATGCGGCTCCCACCGAACCCACCGAAATGGTAGGGTAGGTTATTCCGATAAAATCTATGGCAGCATCGCTGAAATCAGAAAACAGCTGTATATGGTTCACCGTAACGGCAGAATAACTGTTCAGTCTCAGAGCAGCCGGATTGTAATAGAGTACGGTTGGATCATCCCCTATACCACTGAATGCACCACCCATGGAAATGGCACGTGCTCCCACTCCCAGGCTGAAAACAGAACGGGTTCCTCCCATACCATCCTGTGCATAAACCTTTCCCCCGCTTACTGTTATCAGTAATATGACGGCTGCGATTATCTTTACGGTCCTGTTCATAATAATACTACTTGGCCACTGCTATCTTGAAAATAGCCGATTTTGAACCGGCTGTTATTTTACAAATGTAAACTCCATTTCTCACCACTTCACCATTATCGTTACGTCCATCCCACTCCACCTCATAGACTCCCCGGGCGGATGAATATACCTGGTTCCGGCCGGGCTCCACCTCCCTGGTCCATACCAGATGGCCGGTGAGATCGTATATTCTTATTCTGACCCGGGAGGGGGAGGAGAGGAAATACGAGATCCGGGTCGCCTCGCTCCCCGCCCTGAAGGGGTTGGGATAGTTGTGCACATACTCTTCAAAAACAGAGCTCATCACATTCATGGGTCCGCTGAGGAAATATCCACTGATACTGCCCCCATCCTCATCCCTGACCACACCCACTCCGGGCCCGCTGGAATTACCCACCGTGAAATTGACATCTCCTCCACCGGCAATATCCACCCTGATCTCTCCCGGGGACGCCCCGGATGCAATATCCGCCTCCACCAGAACAGTATCTCCCTCTCCGGAATCAAGCTGAAAACCGTATCCGGTGTCGATGCTGACCGGATTATCTGTTCCCACCTCCGTCGAAAACCTGCCTCCGGAGGTAACCAGGGTAAGGCTATCTATCATGCTGGAGGGGTTACTGAGCGGAATCCCGCTGCCGTTGAGCACGGTCAGATGAATGTAATTGAGTCCCACGGTATAACTGCTGCTGTCACCGAATGCAATTCTCAGAACCGGTACATCACCGGTTCCCCGCGGAACAACATAGGGAGGAATGGTATCTATCCTGGAAAGGTTCTTCATGGTCACTACTCCCGCCACAGTTTCTACCCATATTTCGGACTGGCTATGCTCCAGCACCACCGGCTGGCCGGAGTTTCCATCGGTGGGCAGAGGTTCTGCAAACTCAACTATCATCCGGTCTCTCGGTTTGGATATGGATGGTGCCACCAGACTCCAGGTTACCGGATTGCCCGGCTCAAAGGAGAGCAGAGAATCAGAAGGATCATCAAAACTGTAACCCCCCACCCGAGGAAGGATCAGTCTAAGGCGTGATCCCTCCAGATCTACCCGGGCATCACCGTATTTGCTGACCAGGGCACTTACGGTAAATGGCAGATTCACCGATATTTCTCCATCTTTCGCTTCAGGGGGACCGGCAATTTCACCCTGTAAATCCAGGGAGGCCTTCTCCTCAACATTCAGATCAATCCGGGGGGAACATCCGGCAAACTGCCGGCCCGAATTGGCGTCCACGCCCTCACTCCAGAGTTTTACAGTATCACTGCTGCTGGTATAACCGGGAGCCCTTACCTCCCATTCCGCCTCCATCCGCTCAGCTGCTCCCCTCCCTGTCACCACCACAGAATCACTCAGTACGGTGAATCCGGGAGGTACCTGCAGGGCCGTCATTACCTCCCGGCTGTTAGCTGAAGGGGTAAAAACGGCTTCCACACCAAATCTCTGGCCGGTGGAAAGGGTACCGTCCAGGGATCCATCCGGCCAGTTAACCGCCAAATCACAATCACTGATCCCTGCCGCCCGCTCAACCACCACATCCAGTTCTGCTACCGAATCCTCCAGGGCACAGGGTTGGAGGGTGTTCAGATCGAGCGGGATATTTTCAATCTCCACCCACATTGATCCCTCCACCGGCGAAGCCGGGGCGGTGATTGCCCAGGAGACCTCTTCTTCCGGGATGAATGATCTGGTCTGGGGCTGGTTGACCGGATCCACCAGATCAAATCCGGGGGGAAGATCAAGCTTAATGATGCCGCTGTCATCCACTGTAGATTCTCCCAGGTTGGAAACCACCGATGTCAAGATGAACTCCTGGGAGGCAGAGAGGGTATCGTCGGCAGCTCCGGGGGGAGAGGTAATAGCAGCATCACTACTCAGCCGGGCGGGGTTCTGAATAACCAGGTTCTCCACCGATTCCAGAGCCTGTATGGGATCCACCTCTTCACCGGTATTAATAGAGACAGCTTTGTCAATGGTGGCCTGGAGAACTTCGTTGCCGGCAGAGGTGCCGGCGGTTACAATGAAATCAAATTCGCCCTGCTCCCCGGAATCGATCCGCGGAGTCTCCGTCTGTGCCCGGGCATGAGACTGACCCTCTCCCTCAGCACTTACTCTCACAGTGACACTGTCCAGATCATCGCCGCCGGTATTTTCGACCCGGACGGTAAGATTGAAAACCTGTCCGGTATTTACCACCGAGGTATTGGGAATCTGATTGTTATTGGGAGCATGGCTGGCAATTTCAACTATCCTCACACCGGATGGCCGGTCCACATACACCATAGAATCCCCCGGCGAGAGTGCGGGGCCCAGAGAGGGCTGGTTCAGATCCATCCATGTTATGTTGGCGGATATATTCACCGTACCGGTATCATTACCGGTGGTCATAACAGTATAAATCAAAGAATCCGTCTCCATACCCCCCAGAGTAAGACCCGGATTACCCGATCCCAGGCCTTCCGGGGGATCTATCAGATAATCCGGCAAATCACTCCCCGCCCGGGAAAATACGATATCATCAACATCAGGGGCCTCTATCTGTACCGGCGCCTCACCCCGGTTGGTAATAGTTACTTTGATCCACCAGTCCACCGTCTGACCGGCGTTCACCTCCGATTGGGAAGGCCTTACCGATTCAACTGCCAGATCTCCCGGCTCCTGGACCTCCACCAGGGCCACGGAATCAAGGGGCGGAGAAATTACCACCAGATTCTTCTCCATGGAGTTACCATCCAGGGCCGACTCCAGCTCTGCCCGTAAACTCTCCGGTCCAACCTGCTGGGAAGCTGTTACCAGGAAGGTATCATGAAGTGACCGGGAACCTTTCAGCCGTTCTATCACCAAGGGGGAATCAAGTATCCGGGAAGAACCTTCGGTTGTAAGGGAGACAGTTACACTATCGGCTGGAGCCTCACCGTTATTGGCCACCTGCAGGGTGAGGGGAAAGGTCTGCCCGGTGTTTACATAGGGGGTTCTTATGGATGAATTGATCAATGAAACTATATTTAAATCAGCCGGTGCCTGGATCCTCAGGGTATCCTTTCCGGTACCGCCCTCACCGCTGTCATAGTACAGGTACTTCTGACGGTTGTTCTCCACCATCCCCAGGCGGGAATCAAGATAGAGGAAATCTCCTCCCTGAACAGAAGGGGAGGGAGTAACAGAAAAGACAATGTTCCTGGTCTCCCCTCCCGGAAGAATAATTCCTCCCTCTGTAAACTGATCCGGCCTTTCAGGGATGGTCAATGAATAGTTACCATAGATATATGTACTGTCGGGTAACAGGGTAAGATCAGCCTCTCCGTTATTAACCACCTCCATGTTGACTTCCCAGGGGGATACCTGGCCGGAAGTTATCTGCTCGAGGCCGGGCTCGATCCCGGAGATGGCGGGTATTCCCGCCGACTGGATAAGAATATAGCTTCCCCCGCTCCCGTATGTATCGTCGGTCAATATCTCCATACTGTTGATATCTGTCCCGGTGACACTACCATTTACCAGGGCAGTACCGGTGGTAACACCGGTCGATTGAACGGTGAACACCAGGGTATCGCTCATACCACCGGCCAGAGTGTCGCTGCCTGCTATCTCCAGGTGATCCGGATTCACTATGCTGTATTCGCCGGTACGGTCACCCTCCCCTGCAATATTGAAAGTGATATTGGTGGCAGAGGGTGACAGGTCCAGATAAATGGATGCCTCTCCCAGATTTCTCACCACCATCTTAGCCTCCCACCAGGGCTGCAGTTCAGCTGTTACCGAAGGGGGAATCTGGATACTTTCGATTATCAACCGGGAAGCCTCCTCCAGCACCAGCTGCTCGGGCGAAGCGGAGAGTATTGCTGAGAAGGGGTTGCCGTTCTCTGATCCCTCCAGATGTATATCCAGGGTATACGAACCAGTCTCAATTTCTTCCCCTGCCAGGCTGCCCTGGAAGATAAGGGTGGTATTTCCACCCCCCTCAATTATATTTTCCGAAAGGGGTGACAGGATGGAATAGAAGGAATCCCCCTGAGCATCCCTGAAGGATACGTATGTTTCCTCCGCATCCAGTATCACAGTGGACATATTGGGATCACTGCTCTCCAGTCCCAGCTCCACATTTATATTGGAACCCCTGCTGGCCCGGAGTGGAGACAGGGAACCGGGAGTGTACGAAACCGAGGGAGGTATCTGGAAGGTTACCGAATCCGTTCCGGCTGTATCGGCGTATACCGATCTTCCACTGTTTATTTCAGTGCCCAGGACAGACCCCTCCAGAGGCCTTCTGCCCGGTGACACAAACCCGGTGGTATCAACAGAGTACCTGAGAGTCCCGCTTTGACCGGCTTCCAGTACCACCCCGCCCCCTGTCAATTCAACCGGCGGGATAAAATGAAATCCTGCCCCTCCCGGGATACTTACGGTGGTGGAGTCGGAATTTTCCACCTCCAGCTCAACATCCGAACCACCCATATTGGCAATGGATAGATCTATCCCCCATTCCCTCTCCTGCTGCATGGTGACCGGATCCTGAAGAGGAAAAATTCCATTTATAACAATATCTGCCGGGGTCTCAATCTCCACTTCCCCCAGAAAACCCGGCCCGGCGGATATGGTGGGAAGAGTCCGGAGGCTGTTAATCTCCACCGCCGATATCTCCGCATTGATCTCACATATCCCGGAGACCGAACCGGTGCCATCCACAATATACCTAAGCGTATCGGTGGTCTCACCCTCCAGCACATTTCCCCCACCGGCCAGCGAGTCAGGATAAACCAGGTTAAAATCATCCGAGGTTGAAAATACCGGGTAGCTCTTAACCGGATCCAGATCGATTTCTACATCAGATTCTCCCCTGTTGCTGATAAGATAATCTATGGTCCAATCCCTTGACTGGGATACGGTAACTCTGTCTACCCCCGGTATTACTGAAAGGATAACCGGATCCGCCGGCGTCTGAACCAGGAAACTACCCTTTCCCCCGGATTCAGTTGTGGCGACCAGGGGGTTCATGCTGTTGAGATCCACTCCATATAGGGTGGCCTCGATAACCACCGTACCGGTGGTCATGGAGTTGGTTGAACGGTCGCTCAGATTTACAGGATAACTTTCTGTCTCACCGCCTCTTAGAGTGTCATTCCCTGCGGTGAAATCGGGGAGGGAGAGGGTGTATTCGCCGGTCACGTTATCTGAGCCGGCGAACATAAGTATATTCATACTATCCAATCTCACCGTGGCTCCCCCGTAGTTGTGCAGAACCACACTTGCCATCCAGTCCCTGCTCTGATCGGCGGTTATATGATCCGAGGGCAACACATCAATTCTGTTCACCGATAACTGAGACGGTTCCTGCACCGTGATACTGTCACTGCAGGTGAGATCCCGACTAAATTCGATTCCATTTTCCAGCCCTGAGATGTGAATTTGGGGATAATAGGCACCGTTGGCCATCTCGTCGGGCATCTCCTGAGCGTTGAAATAGAGGGTGTTGGATCCTGAATAGATAATATTATTCCTGTTCTGATCGAGGCAGGCAGTGTATTCAGCAGTGCCATCTTCAAAGGAAAGCCTGGTCAGGGAAGGATTGCAGACCACCGTAGCGCCCCCGTTATTGATAATACCCACACTGAATGAAACTGTACTGTTCTTGCTCACCACCGGGGGCTCCGCCGAACCTGCAATGTATTCCAGAGCTGCCGGGCTTACCACTACCACACTGTCTGCAAGTATGATGGATTGATCATATATCCCCCCATTTTCCCAGCCATACAGGGTCAACTCCATGGAATATTTACCCTTGTTCATGGAGGACGGCACTACCGCGGCAGGGAAGGAAAGAGTGGTAACTTTATGACCGGTCAAAGCTTCTTCACTGCCCAGGGCCACCTGAAATGTTTCGGTTCCGTCAGAAAATTGAAGGAGGGAAAGATCATCCTCCAGAATAACGGCGGCGTCACCGGAGTTTGAAATGTTCAGAGTGAAGGATTGATTCTGGCCCGGTGAAACCGTATCCGGGCTGAGGCTGTTCTGCTGGTAGGAGATATTTGCGGCTGATTGAATAAGCCAGGTCTCTATTACATCATCCGCCGAATTGTCCCTCACCTCCATACCATTCACCCTGGCTACGGCGGATGCGTCTATGGTATCCAGGCCCACCGGGGAAGAGGTTCTGACGTATACCGGCCTGGAGTAACTTCTGGTCTCACTCACCCTGATGGAATCCGGAAGGGGAGGATTCCAGTCACCCGGCATTTCATAGAGACCCTGGGCAAATGAAAGCTGGAGATTATCCAGGCGTACGTCACGGCCTCCCTTGTTCTGCACGTCTACAGTTACATCTGCACTGTCTCCCCGGCTGAGAACCGTCTGAGAAGCTACTATCCCTGTGATGGAAATAAATGACAGGGACAGAGCATTGCTCTGCACGCTGAACTCCTCCTGATAGGAGGATGAATAGATGTCGGTTCCGCTGATGGTTACCCGGGGAGTGTAATTTCCACCCAGGAAATTCTCATCCAGAAGACTGTTCTGGAAGACCAGTGTATCAGCGGCCCCTCCACCTATAAACCTGGAAGAGGACAGATTAGCCTGATAAATGTTTCCCACACTGTCCGAAAAGGAGATGGAGGAGCCGGTATCCAGATTGAGACCGGTGGCCGAATTATTAACCACCATGCATCTGAATCGAACCTGTTGCCCCGGCACGGCGTTGCGGGGAGATAGATATCCTCCGTAGACGCACTGGGGAGAAGCTGCAAAAACCAGATCATAAGAACCGGAAGCACTCCCCTCCACACTTTCGAAATCCACTGCATGGGTACCGGGGCTGGTGGAGGATTGAACAAATACCGCAACTTTACCGTTGGCAGCGGTAAACCTCTGTTTTCCATCCATTGGATCTTCATCATCACTGGTTACCGTCCCGCTGGATGGGTTTACCGTAATAAGATTGTTGGTAGATACGATATTACCGTACATGTCGGTGATGGGATTGGTGGTTATGGAACACTTGCTTAATCCATCCGCCGTTATGGTATCCGGGATGACACTCTCTATGGTTATGGAACCCCGGGGAACATCCGGAAGTACGGTAATAGTGTCGCTGTAGCTGAGCCCTCCCCCCCCCTGGGTCTGGGCAGAAAGTACCAGCGGTCCTGCTTCTGTCTCATAAGCGGTGACCGAGGCTGCTCCGTCGGAGAGGGTAACCGGGTCCCGGCTGTAAACAGCCGACCCGTCGCTGTCCAGATCCACCACGGTAGTATCATCCCCGTAAACCCTGTTATCATTTTGATCATAGCCTGTTATCTCCAAGCCTATGGGCTGCCCGGCTGTCTCTTCCTGTCCATCCGGAATAACAGTATAGTAATGTATCGATCCGGCAGCAGTAAGGATGGTAAATTCAATACTTTCCCTCTCCTGAGGGGTGCCATCGTCAATATAGGCCTGCACCCTGTTTTCTCCCGAGTTGGTGTCGGTGGTCAGACTGCAGGCTGCAGAGCCATCCGATCCGGTCAACACCAGGCCATCATGAGCCGCTCCGGCTGTATCTGAAAGAACAGTGCTCCCTCCCAGATCGCTGGTAACCGTGAAATGTACAATCTCACCAGGGACCGGGTTTCCGTAACGGTCCCTCACTCTCACCCTCATCTCAGTGGTGGCACCTGAAATAACTCCGGTAGTATCCCCGGATATACTGGTTATCCGGTAGGCCGGAGCGCTGGTTATGGTTATGGGATCACTCCAGGATGACAGCTGCTGTCCTCCGGGATCTTCAATGGCGATTCTGTTGGTCCCGGCAACACTATCCACCGCCATAAATTCTGCTCTGCCTCCACTGAGAGTCACAGTATCCGGCACAAACCCGATGGTTGGCTGTAGTGCCACCGGTACCAGATTGCTGGTGCTGTCGGAAGCAATTAGATTACCGAACTGGTCGTAAGCTCCAGTTGACAGGATGATGGTATCTCCGGCAGGAAAGATAAATCCATCCACCTCCAGCAGAGCATAATCGATTACCTGGGAGGGTAACGTCGATATGCTGAAGGTATTGGTCTCTCTGCCCTCCGGATTACCATCCAGTATCACTGCCCGGACAGCATTCTCCCCGGCTTTGTTCCCGGTAATCAGGTTTACCGATACCAATCCATCCGGGCCGGATGATTCCTGGGGCGAAGAGAGTGACCCTCCCCCCTCCTGTACGGTAAAAGAAACCGTTTCATTATCCACAGGGTTATCATAAACATCATAAACTCCGGACCGGATAAGTACTGTGTCTCCAGCTGTAACTCCGGCGGTGTCGCCCTCCACCTTCACCAGCTGATATGCAGGAGCGTTGGCCACCGTGATTGAATCACTGTAGCCCTTGACCGTGTTGGCAGCACTGCTGACTTCTATCCTGATCTGTTCAGCCTTATGATACCGGATGCCGCTCCCGCTGTAACTTCCTCCGGTAAGGTTACCCTCCTTTACGGTAAGAGAACTGTCAGCCGAACTACTGTCGGCAGCCAGAACAGCCCTGAAGTCCATCTGGTAGGAGGCGCTGGAACAGAGGTTGCCGAACCGGTCACGGGCCGCCACCGTCATGTTGATATCCTGATTGGCTGAGACAGCGGAAGAGGTGGATATATCATAATAATCCACCGTGTCACTGGGTAAGATGGAAAGTTCAAGAAGGGCGGGATTGAGCACCCCTCCGGTATCATTAATATCCACATCCCAGTCCCCTGCCAGGCTTCCCCTTCCGTAAAGGGCAACCTCACCTCCATCCAGATCGGCCTCTGTGACCTCAGGTCCGAAGTCAGTGAGACTGAAAAAGATAGAACCGGCCGGGGGGGCAATCAATTCCACCGTGCTGGTATTGGAGGGATCCAGATTTCCGTTATCATCCACCGCCTGAATCTTGAAAGAGAAGGACTCACCCGCCTTGAAGGAGCCCTCATCCAGATCCGATACCACCAGCCGGGTGGCACCAGATGTAACCGTAGTATAAATAACATCTGCAACCTCTCCGGCTGGAACCACAGCATTGTTAGCATCGATGACATCATCGATACCTGCCGCAGAAGGTGAATTGTAAACCACCGATATGGTACCGGTACTGTCTGTTGATCCTGATCTTATAGCCGGCCCCAGGCTGTCGGTGGGATTGGGGTTTGCAGCATGCTGACTGAGTGTTCCGTCTGCCGGAGTATCCTTGATATATATGGTAAGATTTTCATTTACCACCAGGTTTCCGAATTGATCGTTCAGGGTAGCGGTAACAATTCTGGGGGAATCTATGGTTATATTTCCGCTGGCAGGGGTCAATACGATGGAATCCACCTGATCGTGATCGGTAGTAGCCGTAAAACTGACCGAACCGGAAGAAGCTCCCCCGATCTCCGCTGCACATCTGTCCGAGTGGTAGCCGCTGGCGGTCCCCAGCTTCCAGTATTCACAGTATGCCAGACCTTCACTATCGGTATTTCTATCCGTCTGAATTCCCGGCAGGGACAAGTCGGTATCCAGAGTACCTCCTCCCTGGGTAACCGAAAATGATACCGTCTCATTATCAACCCGGTTGCCATAGCTGTCCTCCACTCCCACCACCAGGGATTGACCTACCTCCCGGTTCACCACCGCCCGTTGATTGTCCCCTGTTACCACAAATATGCTGTCCGCACCGGAATGATCGACCCCAAGCACCGATCCTGATGAAGACGAGACCCCTTCACAGTCCACATAGATACTTATTGCCTCAGCCTTTTCATCAACCATGGGAAGTGTTACCACTCCCTGATCAGATGGGGAGAAGAGATAATTCAGAGTGTCTCCGCTCTGGCCGGTAATGGTCCCCTTCGCCTCTCCCAGGAACCAATCAATCCTGTCCCCCGCCTCTTCAGTATCAGTATAAATGGTCACCGTATCGCTAAACCGGATAATCCTGTTTTCGTACAGATCCCTCACATCCACCATGATACTTTCTGCTACCCCGGCTACTCCACTCCCGTCATGAGTTATGTAGAAGTGATGCAGTTCACCGGCCCTGAACACCACACTGATACTGTCACTGACATATACCCCCTCTATCTTTGCTTTTATTATCTTGGTTTCAGCCACGGTGGACCGGATATATCCTACCGCCGTTCCCGCTTCCCCGGTGGACGAAGAGGGCTGGGTTATGGAGTTTCCTCCCTGGGAACCGGCCACTTCGATCTCCACCCCGGCTCCGGCAATGGGATTTTCCTGGCTGTCATGGGCAGTCACCGTCACAGACAACTCATCCACACCGTCTGAGACCACAGTATCCTTATTAACCGATATGGAGGATACACTCAGATCCAGTGCTCCCGGAACAAATTCAACCGGGGCAGTTTCGTTAATGTAGCTTCCATCCACTCTGGCCCTGATCTCTTTATTTTCAGCATAGGTTGAGCGGAGAGAGCCGGCAGCTTCACCATTCTGGTCGGTATTTCCCACCGGCTGGGTGAAGGAATTCCCCCCTCCGGTATCGGTAGCTTCAAGTACCACCGGGGCACCACTGACCGGATTGCCGTTCGAATCCCTGGCCACTACTGCTATATTTACCTGATCTACTCCGTCTGCAATTACAGTATCCCGGTCCGCCGACAATCCGGATTGAGCGGCATCCACATTACCGGCCCTGAAGAATACAGAATCCACCCGGGAAATATAGTTGCTGTTGACCAGTGCCCTTATCTCCCTACCGCCCGCGGTGATCGATTTAATAGTTCCCTCTGCCAAACCATCGCTGCCGGTGACCCCCTGGGGCTGGGTAATTATATCTTCTCCTCCGGCCCCGGTCAGGGCAAGCTCGACGGTGGCCCCCTGTACCGGATTACTATTCTGATCCCTGACCGTCACAGTTACCTTCACCGAATCCACTCCATCCGCATTTACCGTATCCCGGGAGGCAGATATATCAGAAACATCCAGACTCACCGGCCCGGAGCGGAATACTACCTCAACGCTGTCGGCCATATAGGAACCATCGATCAGGCCCCTTATGATCTTTGTCTGGGCAGTGGTTGATTTGAGGGTCCCCTGGGCAATACCGCCGGAACCGGTGGCGCCGGAGGGCTGGGAAATCTGATTGGAGCTTCCACTGGCCTCCAGCTCTACCGCCGCTCCGGAAACGGGATTGCCATGGTAATCCTTTACCGTCACCTGGATGTTAATGCTGTCTGAACCATCAGCAACAGCGGTGGTGCTGTCCACCGATATTTCCGATACATCCATATCGGCGGCATCTGCAATAAATGCCACCTGAATACTGTCCGGCAGATATACACCATCAATCTTTGCTTTGATATACTTATCCTGGGCCAGGGTGGAACTGACATTGCCATTGGCGGTGCCGTCGCTTCCGGTTTGCCCGTCCGGTTGAACCACGGTGTTACCACTCCCGGTTGCCTCCAGATAAACGGTGCTCCCGGATACCGGATTATCATACTGATCCCTTACTGTAACGGTTATACTCACCTGATCATTTCCATCGGCAATAACAGTGTCCTTATCCGAGCTTATTCCCGAATGGGACAGATCAGCTTCTCCCGGCACAAAAGTCACCGCCAGGCTGTCTCCCAGGCTGGTTCCGTCTAATGAAGCGGTTATTTTCTTCTCTTCCGCAGTATCAGAGCGCATACTCCCCGCCGCCGTTCCATCCGCTCCGGTAGGGGAAGGCTGGGTGAATGAATTCCCGGAACCGGTCGCATCCACCAGAACGGACACTGCATCCACCGGATTTCCGAATTGATCACTGGCGTTGACGGTAATACCGACCTGGTCCGAGTTATCCGCCACTACTATGGATTTATCTGCCGAAATCCCGCACTGGGAAATACTGACTGCTCCATGATCCAGGTAGATACTGGTGGATGCAGAAATCAGATTGGGAGATTTATCGTCATCCACCATAAAGGCGAGAAGATGGCCGGTGGACAGATTCATTACAGTATACCGGTAGTCAATTTCTATTCCGGAGCTTCCAGAGGGGATAACTGCGGAGGTTATTTCAGTGCCATGATCTCCGGTGGGATAGAAATCTCCACCTGAAGATAAAAGGGTCACTGTCCGGTCAGATAAAACCGGTGAGGAGTTTCCGTATTCATCCTGGACAGAGACACTATATCTTACATATTCTCCAGCGGTTGCAGTGGTATCCCGAGGCGCCACAACCAGCCTGTATGGAGAAGAAGCTACAACATTAATATGGGGTGAGGAATCTATGCCAACCGGTGAGTCACCGGTGGGATCGTCGCTCACCGCAAACTCCACTCCACTCCCGGTGGCTGTCTGAGCGGTTGCATTTGCAGAGGAAGATACTGTGCCATCTCCGTATACGATATCCACAGTCTGGTTGGTATCCAGAGCGGATACATGCACTGTAACAGTCATCCCTGAAATATCGGTGACAGGATCGTCCAGACTGCCCTGGCTCGAAACACTGATATAACCGCCGGTGGTGTCACTGGTATCCTGAGGCGGAGTCCAGCCATCCGGAATAACCAGTTCCACTACTCCGCTTATAAATGTATCAGCTGCAGTGTACCTTATAGTCCATTCGCCGGAATATCCCGCCGGTACATCTGAAGAAGGGATAATTACCGCCGAACCATCGCCCGGTACGGCGAAGACAATCTCACTGCCCAGGAAAAGCATAAGAACTACAAGCAGAAAAACCGGTACGCAGGATGGTACGGTCCTTATTTCTGCCCTGATAACTCCGTATATATAACTGCAAATATTCATTTCCAGGGATATGGATGGGCAAGGTATATGCCAGAAGAACAGGTCCGGATTCTCTGATTTATCATCTGCCGATTATCTGCCCGCTTTATCTATCAGCCCATGCAGTCCAGCCAATGACTTTCCCCCATGTAATATCGTAAGCTCCCGTAGAAAAACAAGTTATCACATAATTACGGGAAAATCACAGTCGCCGTCTGATACATCCATCCCGGAGTACACTTCCCTCCGGTAGTTCTCCTTCCATTCTCCATACCTTTATCTTTACCCCTCCCATAATCTACCATAACACATAGAGAAGCAATTTGCAATAATAAGAAAAAGCCCTAACTTAAACTAATAAGTTAAGTTATAGAACGATTTATTTGAATTCACCTTTGCTGGCATAATGAGACTTCAGTCCTGCCATCCAGTGATCCGGCGGAGAGACCCTGAATCCCGGATTACACCGAACCTGTTGCCCGTACAGCCTCTATTCTACCCGGATAACTGAATTCTTACCACCGAATCCATCCTTCACCGTATCCGGATTGGCAGGATCGGGAATCCACTCCTCCCCGTCTATCACGAACTTGTACTCGTACCTCCCCGGGGAAAGGGGAAGAACTATCTTCCATACTCCGTTTGCATCCTTATCCTGCAGGGGATCCGATATCCTTGACCAGTTATTAAATGTACCAGCCAGGGTAACACTCTCAGCTTCAGGGGCATAAATGGCGAATCTCACACCCTCCTCCACCACCCGCGGACCTACATCATAACCCTTCTCTTTCCAGGAGGGTAATCCGCTCCCACAACCGAAACAGAACAAACCGGAAAATATGATGATCAGTGTAAACAGGTAACAGAATTTTCTCATTTCTTTACGGCACAATCAGAAGACTTGCCTTTTCCCCCTCTCCATAGGTTACTACTCTGGGATTGCCGGGATCAAGAACCCTCTCCGACTCATTGACAATAAAAAAATAACGGTACCTCCCCGGAGATAACTTCATCCTCTTCCACCATACCGAACTTCTCTTTCGGTATTCCATCAATCCCACCAGAACTTCACCGGAGCCGGCATCTCCATATCCCCAGTTATTAAAATCACCCGCCACCTGTACTGTCATGGCAGACTCACTCTTATAGCGGAAGGTCACCATTCTTCCATCCATAACCGGTGAATCAACAGCCTCCTCCAGGTACTTCCCGCAGGATGGCATGAATAGAATGGTAAACACCACTATTACTGCTGGTTTCCACGCTCTTTTCATTCGAACCACCTGATTCGGCAATTTTCTTCATGTTATCAGAATTCGAATCCCGCTTCAAATTCAATATACATTTCATCGGAGAGACGCTTTTCCGCTCCGGAGAGGGCATTCAATATTTCTGCCCTGTCTCCCCCCTCTACAGCATCCATGACCCCTTGTCTGAAAAGATACTTTTCCCTTCCCCGGCCGGTATAAACATATCTCCACCTGTCGTGGGAGCAGGGATTTACTCCCCCTCCCAGGGAAACCCATCCCCATTCCTTCAGCCCCGCCTGAAGAGCAATGAAAGCATCCAGAAAGTGAGCTGTATCTCCCCATCCCTCCACTTGATAATTGATATATCTTAAATCCGTCAATAGAGACAGTGGCCCAAACAGGGGCAACCCCCCTCTGGCGTTAATCTTACCGGAATATCCACTCCCGGGTTCTCCTGTCAAGGAGCAGAATATGTCACCGCCGGTCATCCTGCAGCCCCCCCCTTTCTTCTCCAGACGATAAGAAATATCCACGCTCAGACTATAGATGGAGCGCGCCCTGATAAAGGGAAGCCGGTTGATGGAGAGATTATCTCCGTCCAGCCAGAAGTTCATCCGCTGCAACCAGAAAATATCTCCGGTGTTACGGGCAGTGAAGCTTTCCATTCCGGAGCAGAACAGCAGAGCCAGGTCCCCCTCCTGATATGAAGCGCTCCCGGTGATAGCGGTGTGCCTGCCCTCCGGCCTTACTCCTCCCAGATCCCGGTTATCCAGGATGGTAGTTTCAAAGGATAATTCCAAACCTACTCTATCACTATGGAAATTCATTCCGGTATAGGCACGCCAGCCCTCCTCCCGGATAAGATCCAGGCCGGATTCTTCAAAACCGGATAAAGCGGGGCTCTCCATATCCAGCTTCCCGGTGGAAGAGAGATAACACCTCCCCCTCAGTATTTCCACATCTATGCTGAAATTTCCCTTCCGGGGGAAGGTAAACCATCCTCCACCCATTCTGGTCTTCTCATAGCCACTGAAGATATAGTTTCCTTCACCCTCAACCTCCCATAAATTATCATTCTTCCTCTTGTCCTGGCGGTAGAGCAACCTTCCTCTGATATTCTTGGTTTTAAAATCAATCACAACACCGCCAATATCAGAATCAGCGAGGTCCCTGCAACAGCGGGGAGTACACCATGATCCCTGTTCCACCGTCTCCGGGCCGGTACTGTAACCATCCAGCCTGCCTGCGTAGAAGATATTCCCCTCCATACCGAAAAACAGCCTGCCGCTGTATTCTATTCCACTGCAGAACAATCCCAGAGGATAATCATAGGGACCCACTGTTCCGAAAAGATCCAGGGGATCTCCGGCGCTTATTCCACTCCGGCGGGTGAATGCTCTCAATGCTCCCCGCTCCAGCTGATAAACCACCTCTCCCCCCAGCAGAAAAACCCTTCCGGTATTATCTTCCCAGTCCCCCGATCGCCATACTCCTCCTGTACTGATATCCCCCTCTAATCTTTCCCCCAGCTTGCCCCGGAAGTCAAATCTTCCCAACAGTTCCCCCTGGTCTTCACCGGCATTTATAATCAGTTCACCATTCAAAACCGTCTCCCCTCCGCCGGTTCTGATCAACCGCCTTTCTCCGTCCCGGTATATTATCCTGTAATCTCCATCCTTTCCCTCCAGAATAAAGTAACTGTTGCCGGCCTCATCCCGGTACGGGTTGTCCGGATCGGGTATCTTTCTGCCATCCACCAGGAAAGCATAACTGTAACGCCCGGGAAGGAGAAACAGCCTTATTTCAAAGTAACCGTCTCTGTTAACCATTATATCCATGGTGGGATTCCAGCTGTTGAAGTCTCCCACCAGGTATACCTCCTCAGCACCCGGCTCCCGGATACGGAAAATAATCTCCTCCCCGTCCAGGGTAACCGATGCGTTGATATTGCCGCTCAATGATATAAACGTCGTCATCGCTGCAAGAAACGGGATAAAATATTTATATATTCTCTCCATCAGAAATCACCAAACCAGGCCCTGGTATATATGGATATATATCTTCTCTTTACGGGAGCCACCGGATAGTATCCCCGGCTCATCCCGGTATTATCTTCATAGGGAAGATACGAACCTGCTGAGATATTAAAACGGAACCGCTTCCCCGGCCTGAACTCCATCCCCACCTGATAAAAGGATTGATTGGAATCATGCAGATAGAGGGAGGAAAAGAACCGCAAATCAGATGCTGTATTCATACTCCCACGGGTCGAAAAGAAAAATCTGTTCTCCCCACCGGGATCGAGCACTTTTACAGCTGCACTAACCCTGGCGGAAGACCAGTCGCTGAGCATGAAGAGAGACACTGATTCACTCTCAGGATGGTTGATTTGCAGCCCCGGTACAATCTCGAATCCCCCCTTGAACCGGAGCCGCATTCTACCTTCTACCCTTTGATATTCCCGGCCGGTATCACTCCTGTATGCATCCTCCATGCGCAGGGTCAGCATCTGATCATACTTTCCGCTCTTCCACCAGGCATCCATATAGGTGGCAATAATAGGGCTATCCAGGCGGGATAAGTAGCTGTCGAATTCCTCTCCCACCATCCGGTACCCCGGAATAATTCCCGCCTTTCCCAGCCATTCTCTGGAAAAGTCAATCCCATGAATCTCAGCGGAGAAGGTGTTACGGGATGAAAATATCCCGCTGAAACCATCACTGGTTATTTTATCCGGGGTTAGCCCCAGCAGGCGTACCTCCTTGAGATTATTCCAGTCCCCTCTCAGCGTTCTTGCCAATTCGGCCAGAATTTCCAGCTTGCTGAAACTCAATCCCAGATCCATTCCCAACACTGCCATATTCCCCTCCGGAGAGCCATTTACACTGGAAAGGGTGACTCCGGACCTGACCAGATTCCCCAGGCTTGTTCTCCCCCTGATGATACTCAGATACTCGCCGGTGGAGCTGAACATGGTCATTCCATAATTATCCTCTATCTTTCCGGCATCATGCATCCTGGCCAGGGTCCAGGAGAGGTACCACTCTCTCCCGGCGTTAGCCATGGTTAACTTAATGCCTTCGCTTCTGTTCTCCAGGAGGGGAGAATCATCCGAGATGATCTTAATTAATCTGTGACCGGTGTGGTAAACCCTCTCTCTCATAAATAATAATCCACTTATCCTTCCCCCCCATATCTCCATCCCTATATGTCCCTGACGGAGGTGAAAGCTATCCCTTCCGTCTTCTGGCTCCCCATTATAGATAAAACCGGATCCTCCATTAACGAAGCATTCCACCGGGTTCCAGGGGTGGAAAAGACCCATGGCGGAGAAACGGTCACTACCCGAAATATTCCGGTAATTCCAGGGAAACCCTTCAGAATCCCGGTACATTCTTATCCTGTTAACATAGTATACCGAGAATTCGCTTGTGGCTGAAGTATCGGCCGGAGTTAAGCCATCCATCCTGTTGGATCCGGCTCCTATTCCCGGGGAAACCGCATTGAAGCAAAAAGCCCATAACATCACCAGCAATGGAACCGTTACGGAGCGGGTAGATGCAGTAGCTGAGCCAATCATTCGGGAACACCCTCCCCCATCAGGCCAAACAGATATTCCAGAGAGATCCTTGTTTCCAAACGCTTATCTTCAACCGGGGAGAATGAAACAATCCCCCTGAAATCCTTGAACTCCCAACCCAGCCCTCCATACACTCTATCCCCGGAGAAACCACCCATTATCCTCAGGGGAAGAGCAGTCCTGGCGCTGAATCCATAATGATTACTCGCACTTCCCGATCCGTTCTCCCTCTGATAGGAGAGCTTAACCGTATTATTCCAGTAGTAAGTTAAACCCCACCGGTTAATTCTATCCCATTCCCCCGAATAACCCCCCAGACGGAAATCGACCTCCCTCAAATTATTAAGGGAATACCCCAATGATATCACCGGGAGAAATCTGATCACTATGCCAACGGAGAGGTTAACATTTGAATCTGATGACCTTCCCAACCTGCAACAATCATCCTGATTTGCCCTGCTGATTCTCCCATAGCTAAGACCGGCTCCAACAGAGATAAAGGTGCCGGTTGCACCTTCGGCAATTCGCCTGGCCATGGTAAAGGCATAGCATTCCTCCAGCCTCCCATCCACCCGGTCCCTGCGATACCCCCCCAAACCGAGGGAAATGCTCTCCCTGGAAAATCCGGCGGCAAACCTGGCCTGGTTTGCCCCCTCACCACTTTCCGGTACGGACAAACCCAGATAAATGGCAGTTGAACGGCGGGAGGCCAATCCTGCCGGATTTATAAACATCACGGCACTATCCTCACCCCCGGCCACTCCCGTCCCTCCCAGGGCTACGGAACCCGCCGTACGGGAAACCCCATCCAGCGCACTGTGTCCCCCCGCCGGACAAAGAAGCATCAATACCGCCAACAGCGAAATAATCTTCATAACCTGAAATTTCTGCTTTTACCGGGGGAAATTAGACTCATCCAGTCTCCTGAGCCCCTCCAGAATCAGATGATCCAGTTTGACATCCAACAATATATCCTCCTCCTCGGGTTGCAGCCCATTACTGAAGATAAATCTCCCCTTCTTCCAGTCCAGCACCTGGTAAACTACCTCCTTCATCTGACCCTGTATGGTGGATACCAGTACATCATATTCAATAAAGCCCTTCTCTATCATGACATTACCCAGTCTGGCCCTGTCTTCCCTGGACTTGTATTCTTCCAGGGCAATATCCAGCTGTGCTCTATCGATATAGCCTTTCTCCACCAGTGATTCACCTATCCGCTTGTTTCTCGATTCTATGGTGGCGAAAATCAGGTCACCCTCCTTGAAATTCATCCTGGCCTCATTCTGCGGTGTGATAAATTTCATCTCCCCGGTCAGTGAAGCCATATCTGCAATTTGTAATATCAGAGAAGGATCAATAACACTGAGTTCCCCTCCGAAATCCATCCTTATACCTCCTTGCTGGATCAACTTCCATCCTCTGTCCCGGCCAGCTTCTTCCAGCCTATGAAAGTTTGAGAAATAATCACAGCACCAAATCCAGTTCCCAGCAGGGGAAAAAGATAATGATTTATCTGCCCCGCCAGCGAAGACGGAGCAAATATCTTCTCCCCGATGATAATCACTATCCCCACCGACTGAATCACTCCCACAACTTTACCGGCTATGGTAGCCTCAACCTTCAGGTGCTTTCTCCTGCGGTACAGCAGGAAATAGCCAATGAAAAACTCCAGGTATCTTACAGTCAGAAGTATATACAGCCATATCGGGATGTATCCTTCAATAATAAAATATGAGAAAACTGTGAAGGTGCTGGCAATATCCCCCAACGGATCGGTCAGAAGACCGAACCTGGTTTCCTGATTCATCCATCTGGCTACCAGGCCATCCAGTATGTCTGTCACTGCTCCCACACAGAATAAAACCATACCGGTTAAAAAATAACCATTCAGCAGAAACAGCAATACCGGGGGCACCAGAATTATCCGAACTGCGGTCAGAATATTGGCTGTACGGAAATCGGTCTTGGGTATTCCCTGAGAATCACGAAACAGATCCATGTTCCTGACCGCAAAAATCCAGTACATCAGAATAACCGGCACGGTATACACCAGGGTCTTAAGAGCCATGGCCCTGCCGTTGAAGATCAGTATACCAATACAGAACAGAGAGAGAATCAGGAACAAGGACACTATTACCTGCAGGATGGAAATACGAATAGCGGCTGCAGATTCACCCAGCTCTTCGTTATCTTCACATTTCCAGTCAGTCTTATTATCTTTTCCCCTGGATCTGATTTCTACTTCCTTGTGTAAAATCCGCATTAATCCCGGTCCAGCGAAGCCTGGGCTGCTGCCAGGATAGCAATGGGTACCCTGAAGGGTGAGCAACTTACATAATTGAAATCATTTCCGGCGCAGAATCTTATGGAAGCGGGATCCCCTCCATGTTCTCCGCAGATACCAATCTTTAAATCATTCTTCACCCTGCGTCCACCGGTTACTCCCATTTTTATAAGTTCACCCACTCCTTCGAAATCCAGTTTCTGGAAGGGATCGGAGGGCCAGATATTACTGTTGATATATTCATTCATGAATTTCCCTGCGTCATCCCTGCTGACCCCCAGGGTTGTCTGGGTAAGATCGTTGGTTCCGAATGAGAAGAAATCCGCCTTCTCGGCAATCTCTCCGGCGGTAACAACAGCCCTTGGTATCTCTATCATTGTACCGACCATATATTCCAGATCGACTCCCATCTCGGACTGTACTTCCCGGGCGGTTTTCTCCACTACCTCCCTCTGCTGTTCCAGTTCCCTTACATTTCCCACCAGGGGAATCATTATCTCGGGAACCGGATTACCCCCTTCCTTAGACACTTCACAGGCCGCTTCAAAGACAGCTCTCACCTGCATCCCGGTTATTTCGGGATAAACTATTCCCAGGCGGCACCCACGGTGACCCAGCATAGGATTGGCCTCTCTTAGTGAAATTATCTTTTCCTTCAGCGCAGAATTATCCATATCCAGCTTGGAGGCCAGTTCATTTATCTCCTCCTCCTGACTGGGAAGGAACTCGTGAAGTGGAGGATCCAGGGTTCTTACCGTTACCGGCCGGTCCCCCATGGCCTGAAAAATCCCCTTGAAATCCTCCTTCTGCATGGGCAGCAGTTCATTCAGTGCTTCCTCCCTCCCCTCTTTGCCGGAAGCGAGTATCATCCTCCGGACTGCGTTTATACGTTCCCCTTCAAAGAACATATGCTCGGTCCTGCACAGTCCTATACCCTCCGCGCCGAATGAAAGCGCCCTGGAAGCCTGTTCCGGGCGGTCTGCGTTAGCTCTTACCTTCAACTCCCGTATATCATTGGCCCACCCCATAAGCTCCTTATAATCCTGGTATATCTGTGATTCATCTTCATCCATGGTACCTTCCAGCAGAACCTGGATCACTTCGGAAGGATGGGTGGGAATTCTGCCCCTGATCACTTCACCGGTAGTCCCATCGATAGAGATGTAGTCACCCTCTTTTACAGTCTGGCCGCCCACCTTTATTGTTCTGTCCTTATAGTTGATATTGAGATCCTTTGCTCCCGCCACACAAACCTTACCCATCTGCCTGGCCACCAGGGCGGCATGGGAGGTAGCGCCACCAGCAGAGGTCAGAATACCGGCGGAAAGACTCATGCCATGAATATCTTCCGGGCTGGTTTCTATTCTTACCAGTATTACATCCTCGCCCGAGGATGCCTCCCTCTCAGCATCTTCTGCATTGAATACCACCCGTCCGGTGGCCGCTCCGGGTCCTGCATTAAGCCCTCTGGCCAGCAGTCTTCCCTCCTCTACGGCCTCTTCCTTTTGCTGGGAGGAAAATATTGGGCGCAGAAACTGGTTAAGCTGTTCCGGCTCGATTCTGGTCAGAGCTTCCTCCCTGCCTATGATCTTTTCCCTCACCATATCCACCGCAATCCTTATGGCTGCAAAACCGGTCCTCTTACCGGTCCTGGTCTGCAGCAGCCACAGGCGGCCATCCTGGATAGTAAATTCAAGATCCTGCATGTCCCGGTAATGGTTTTCCAGTTTTTTGGTTATCCCTTCCAGCTGCTTGTATATCCCGGGCATCTCCTCCTCCAGGGAGGGAAGCTCGCCGCTTCCCTTCTGTTTATTATTCAAGGGTTGAGGAGTTCTTATTCCGGCCACCACATCTTCACCCTGGGCATTCATCAGATACTCTCCGTATAAGATATTATCACCCGTAGCAGGATCCCTGGTGAAGGCAACACCGGTACCCGACTTCTCACCCATATTTCCAAACACCATCGATTGCACGTTAACTGCAGTTCCCCATTCAGCCGGTATATCGTTCAGTTTGCGGTAGACCCGGGCTCTCTTGTTGTTCCAGGAGTTAAACACCGCTCCGATCGCCTTCCAGAGCTGATCGGAGGGATCCTCCGGAAATTCCAGATTCATCTCCTCCCGGATCATCTCCTTATATTCCTCTGCCAGCTCCCTGAGATCTTCAGTTTCAAGTTCTATGTCCTTCTCCACCCCCTTCTTCTTTTTCTTATCCGAGAGTATCTTCTCGAAGGGATCCAGATCATCCTTGCCCCTGGGCTTCAACCCCAGCACCACATCTCCGTACATCTGGATGAACCGCCTGTAGCAGTCATAGGCAAACCGCCGGTCACCGGCTTTCCTGGCAAGCCCCTCTACAGTCTCGGCATTCAACCCCAGGTTAAGAACGGTATCCATCATACCGGGCATACTGATCCGCGCCCCTGAACGAACGGAAAGCAGAAGAGGATTCTCCGGATCTCCGAATCCAGCTCCCATTTCATCTTCAATTCTATGCAGGCCATCCTCCACCTGCTTCTCCAGCTCCTCCGGATATTTACCATCGTGACCATAGAAGTAGTTACATACATCCGTGGAGATAGTGAATCCCGCCGGAACGGGGATACCGATATTAGTCATTTCAGCCAGATTAGCTCCCTTACCACCAAGGAGATTCTTCATTTCAGCTTTACCGCTGGCTTTTCCTCCGCCGAAATAATAAACATATTCCTTACTCAATTATTACCTCCCTGCTGATAAGTAAAATCACACCAAATTCTTTATTAACAGCCGTTCTACTTCTCCGGAGACGGCGATGCCATTGCTTTGACGTTCTCGAATGTTATGAAATCAGCATGATGCACGTTTATTGCCTCCGGCCTCCGGTATGACCGTTCACCCTCCCGGGAATGAACCGCCATAATGTTACAGCTCTCCTGGGGTAAGCCGGTTTTCATAGCCGGGCCAATACCGGAAAGTGGATGGCGGAGAAATTTCCCGCTTCTGCAGACCTGCACCTCTTCATCCATACGCCTGTATTCCATGGCCTTTCCTGCATCATCCAGAATAGCCCCTGCAATGAGATAGTCCGTGCTTATTGAAACACCCTCCATCATCTTCATCACCTTACCAATGGAAATGGAAAGGCCGGTGACCATCCCGGTATGTTCCCGGAAGTGAAATGCCTCCGGTGTCAACCAGCAGAGTGAGTGGTGTGTTATCCATATACTTCTTTTCCCAACCCCCTTCCTCACATGCAACATCCCAGACATTCACTACCCTATCTCTGAGCTGTTCATCCGATATATCCTTCAGTTGCGGGAAAATCGAGCTCCACTCACTCATATTCGGCCCCCCGGTTACAAACCAGACTCAATACCTTTCTTGCCTCGCCCTGCCATCTCCCCGGCTTGTGTATAGAAATTATAACTCTTCACACTTAGCGGTTATCCGGTTATTTTCCGGAATGATAATAGATTTCCGGCAATCTTTCCAACCATTATCTGGTAAATCAGATTTTAAATGTACCGAATCGACGTATAAAAAAACCGCACCCCTCGGGGGTGCGGCAATTAATAAACATTCCATAGAAACATCCGGCTACCTGATTATCACCAGTCTTCCGTACATACTATCTCCGTCATCCCTCTCGCATCTGTAAATATAAACGCCCGAAGATACATTCTGGCCGTGAATATTTTTAACATCCCATGATAGTACTCCATCCTTACCCTCGGGAGCGCTGTATTCCGTTTCCCATACCAGGTCACCGGAGACAGTATAGATTCTAAAATTTGCTTTGGGCGGCATGTTGAAGAATTTTACGGCCCGGTCGGGGAAATTATGATAATAAGGCGTGGTATTTGCCGATGAACCAGTACGGTACGGATTGGGGACGGCGTAAATTTCTCTCATCCGGTCGCCCGGGTTAACTGTCATTGTTACAGGCCTGGCAACATTCTCGCAGTCTCTCCTCTCCACCCCCAAACTGTCGTAATAATATACGAAGGTACTGTCCTCGCAGATATAACTGTCCCACTTGTTGTGCTGGAAAAATCCCCTGAAAAATCCCCTGTCATAACAGGTTACCGTATAATAGTAGGTGAACCCCACGAACACGCTGGAATCCCTCCATTCGTAATATTTTCCGGTATATCTTCCTCCGGTGTATTCACCGGTTTCATCGTATTTGGGATTATCCAGAAAAAATAAAGAATCCTCATCCACACCTATGAAGGCGTCCTCCTTGGATATCTCCTGCACTATCTCCATATCACCGGGGTAAGGTGACAAACCCCTCCAGATATGGAACCCCTCAAAATCCTGAAGGTCGATGAGAAAGAATGCAGGGCCATCCGACAGGCTGGACCCCACCACTCCGCTACTGAATGAAATATCTATGCCCAGGTCCAGGGTATCGGTCTCATCCTCTTCATTTACCAGCCTGCAGGGAATCTTATCTCCCGGAGTATAATCGGAATCCAGCCTCACCAGTCTGGAATAGTAATTGAACTTATCGTCTGTGGTCATCCTGAATAACATTTCGTCCACTCCAACCGTCACAGTATCAAAGGCCAGCCTCTGCACCCTGAATATTCTGTCGATATCACCAGTGTATGCACCGTGGATATCCACCACTGAAACCTCGTCCATACTCCAGTAGCTGTACCAGTTTGAGAAATCAAATGAACCAACTACAGCACTTATGGAATCAGGAGAAGGATACCATCTCACCAACACATCCGAACCGGCTACCTCGGTCATTACTGTATCAGGTGGCTGTGGTACCAGGCTTATGGTATCCCTTACAGTCTGTGAATGTGCGGGCAGGGATAAGAAACCTCCTGAAATAAATAATAAAAGTACTCCTGCAATTAGACCTTTGAATCTCACCGCGCCTCCTTCTGAGTTTTATTGGCTCGGATTAATCATTCTTCAGTATTATCCAGAATCTGCCATTCATCGAATATTACTTCTACTATGGCGTCTACATCATCACGGTCGAACCACCACAGAGGAAAACCGAAGTGGAAGCTCTTGGCTGCAATCCCCACCGGCACTCCCATGGATGTAGGAACTACATGATCATACTTGGTAAGCCATAGTGCAACCGGGCTCTCATTAAATTCGGAACGGCTGTTATATGTCTTTTGCAGATACATGGGATGGAAGCAGCTTTGTGATACATCTATCCCCCGTTCCCTCATACTTTCTTCCACATCATAAGCTTCCACGTAGGTCAAACCGGCGGTCTGGTCTCTGGGATAGGGGGGCGGCTGTAAATCCGGATCGAAGAACATACCATCTGCTGTTGCTTCACTCCACAGGGCAAGTGTTTCGGGGAGGGCATCTGCATATTCCATGGTCACATCATCCCCGGTATCCAGAATGCCATACATCATATGATGAACATAAGTACCCGATCCCTTGAGCATTTTATCCACAAGGGATACACAATAATCCTTGTAACCCATACAGTTGACCGAACTGGTATCCTCCCCTGTGGTAAAATCATATTTAAGTGACACGGGAAATTCCGGAGTAATCTTCAAACCGAACATCGCCGCCAGCCCCCTTCTCACTCCATCGGAACGGCCCAGGGTCCAGATATGCCCACCCTTGGTAAGGAATAGAGAGAGGTAGTTCACCGATACCTGGCCACCCTGACCCAACTGGCTTTCCGGTGTAAATTCAATGATCTTTCCCCAGGCCGGCGCCCCCTGATTATCACTCTTTTCTCCCATATATGTCCATATGATATTCTTGTACCTTGCGATCCTGTTGATCTCGGGAGGTTCGTAATTATGGCCTCTTGCAACATCATACACATCCCTGACCGGTACGAACCCCTCTGCACGGCTGCAGATGTCCAGCCAGAATTCATCATGCCAATCCTCCGGGGCAACGGAGTAATCTATAGATGGCAAAACATCCGAGGGATCGGAATCAAAGTCATCCACCCAGAGCAGATTGCGCTCCATAGTGTATTCGATGATTTCTATCTCTATCCGGGCCAGGGTGGTCTGCTCGCTGTTGTCCACCACCTCGATGTAGAGGGTATGATTACCTGAATAAAGTGTCTTATTACAGGCTTTGTTATTAATACCGAAGGGTACATCCCACTGGCTGGGGTCATTAACATCCTGTATATCCCAGCCGTATCTGAAACCGACTATGGAAGCTCCGTAGTCGGCAGAGCTTGCCTTCCAGGTAAACTTCAACGGAATACCCGGCGGAAGAATCCTCTTCTCCGGTCTCAGGTTTCTGCCCTGAAATACAAATCCCCCCAGATATGCTTCCGTTATGGTTAATAGAGGACCAGATTGCCTGGAAGGAATACATTCCATTACGTTCCTGGTTCTGGAGAATACCCGGGTGATCGCTCCGGCTTCATCCTTTGCCTGGACCGCAAATATATGGGTTTTCCCGATGTTTTCTTCCTTCAGTTCCCCCTTCTTCCCTATAGTCACGGCAACCCCTGAATCCGCCTGGGGCTTATAGGGATCCCAGGGAGACCATATATCCTCATAATCATCCGGTTTTTGATTGAGTCTGTTCACATGATTTATATAAATGCCGTTGGAATCGAGGGCGCAGAGAAACAGCCACCTGGTCGACTCGGGATCCTGTTTGTTGGTGGGGCTATCTATCGGATCCTCGCCACTCCATTCAAAAGTAATCACTGTACTTACAGCCTGCATCCCGGAACCGCTTCTGGGAGGTTTTTCAATATTCGCATACGGTGCCAATGTCCAGGCTGTGAAGGTACGGTAGGCAGCCTCCGATTTTTTCCCGTCCATATCCACACCACGGATGAAGAAGGTATGGGTTTTATCAAAAATTGTGTATCCGCCGCTCTCATAGGGTCTGGGATTTCCATCGGCAGCGACCTTTATGATACTGTCATGGGCAGCAGTTCTATTCCATGTACCAACCGTATCGGCCGGGTCCCATCCACCCAGGCTGTCATGAGACACCACAGTAATCTCGAAATGTTTGATTTCACCATCCGGGTCCCACCCGCCCCAGTAAAAATGAACCTGATATCCCGTGGTATCCCTCTCCACCGGCCCACTTGACAGCCATATCTCGGGAGCCCGGTTAGCCTCCTTGTCTACATCAAAGAAGTTGCTGGAGCACCCTAATATAAGCATTCCAGTGATAACAACAATGACCTGTATGAATATTTTTTTCCTCATGGCCCTTATTCCTCCTCGATACAGTTGTTACGGCCACCATCAATATACAAGTTTGAAATATATCTTCTTGGACAAGGTATCCCTTCTGGCAAATGAAGTGATAGTGCTGGGTACTCCGATCCAATCTCCATTCATACCGGGCTTCATGGTACAACTGTCATCTTCATAGAACTCCGGACTGATTCCCCTGATACGTTCGTTGAAGGGTTCACTTTTATGAATATCCAGCCCTATAACAGTAATATCCTTCTCTCCGAATAGCTTGGGCGGATTATTCACGATATTGCGCGATACCATTTCAGTAATAGGAACCTTGATGGCGAAATTCAACTCATGTTCCAGCAGGTCGTTCTCATATATCCCCGGCTCATAGGTAGGTGAATCGAAAATAGCTTCACCTTCCCTGCTGTAGAGAATAGAGGTGTCCTGATCATCTATGCTGAATCTCCAACCCTTGATACCTGCTTTGGTTCTATCATCATATGTAATCGCTACGTCCTTGGGATGATCTGCGCCTACAGACCTTAAAACGAACCTGTAAATTCTGACAAACAGGGGAGGATCACTGGAGGAGTCGATATAACTGTCATCGATATAGAGTGTATCTCCCCGGTCATACTTATTCCTTATGAAGGAATTATCATCGCCGTCCGTCCAGCCGATGTAAAATGTATCAGATTCAATATTGTGGAAAACTCTCTGGGACCACTCACCCTGAGAGGGATCCCAGTAACCGGGTTTCCAGAATCCCACCTGAACTGAATCCAGGTGAGGAGGGTAGTTCCCCACGAACGTAACGGAATCAGGAGTTCCGTCACTCTTATATTGTTCATCGAAGGCACGCACCCTGAAAATATAATCGAAGCTTCCCACCGCCATGGTAGTCGAATCCATAGCACCATGGCAATTGGTATCTTCCGCACCAGTGAGCGGATACCAGGGTTCAACCTTTCTTCCACCCCTGTCTCCGAACCTTTCATACATAAACTGATACCGGATAGGTATTCTTCTCCAGCCGGTATACTGCAGTATGTCGTAAGGATAATCAGCGCCGGCATATCTTATGGTAAGTAACGCCCGGTATGGTATTGTATCGGGTTGATCATCCTTAAGGTTGACAAATACCGTAACCGAGTCTCCACCCCTGTCCACATACCTGTAAAAGGCGCTTCTGTCCCTCATGATCCACGTTTCCGGATCATGATTGATCACCATTTTGCAGATACCCTCTCCGGTCACTACATTAGACTTCGATATTGCACCAGCCTCATCCCTGGCTATACCCATAAAGAAGAAGGTACCACTGGGTACATAGTTAACCCGTCTTCCATCCCTGATGTTATCATTGTCGAATTCAATCCACTTTATTTTGACGGCACCATCTTCATATTCCAGGTCTTCAAACCATTCAGGCCGGTTATCCCGGTTGGTGTCAGGATAAACTGTATCTCCATAACTCCACTGATATCCGTTTATGGCTCCATTGGGGGTGGTAGCCCTGAATCCGACCTTAAAATTCTTGAACATGCTGATAGTGTCCAGTTCCTGCGGATTATAAGGAACAACCTCTCCATTTCTCTCGAGCCAGTATTCCACCTCCGGAAGCCCCTTCACCCTTGCACTGAACTGCAGCCGGGCCGGTGAAGGGTCAATAACTCCCCCGTCATCCACCGCTGCAATATGAAAAGCCTGCTTGTTCTCCAGTGCTCCTACCTCATCATCGTAGCCGGTAAAAACAAATACCGAATCTGTTTTGGTGGTAAATCTTCCCTTGAGGTAATCCGATTTTCTGGCATCAGGATTCCAGTCCAGCAACTCTGCATCCGGGTTGTCTTCCGGCCTCAGAGTCATAACAGAATCTGACTTGTACCACATGAATCTTTCCACTGTCCCATCCCTGTCCTCACCCCGCCAGTAAAGATGAACCTTATAAGTTGCATTTACAGTTTCGGGAGGAGCACTTGTCAGAATTGTATTGGGAGCCTGGTTCCTGTCGGGTCCGCTTTGCAACTCCCTGCAAGCGGGTAATATTAAAATAAAAAGAAGGGTTACTGCACATACTGTCCATATACTCTTGGCCGAATCCATCCTTTTCATACTGCAACCTTTTCCTTTGTTTGACTGGTATTTTCGATATTTAAAATCCATATGTAATATATGTATTTGGAGATTTAGATGTCAACAGAAATCCTTGTCATACCTTTAATTTAAAGCAATCCGTAATCTTATATTTCACTAAAATTATTGTAATTAATAACGATTTGTCAGAAAAGCAATTAGGGCCCGTGCTTCTGATTCTCAATTATCCAGAAAGAGCCGATTCCATCTCTTTTAACGAATGGCTCCAAAATCGCAATACAGACTCACCAGGCAATATACACTCTCAAGAAAAGAGTGCCGGTTTTCCCTGATATCCTCCTCTTCTACATTCACCATAACTCCATCGAAATAGCGGTTAATCACCGGAACCAGGCTTTGCAGTATTTTGATAGATCTGTACTTCTCCAGTCTGTTCAGATCAATGATCTGTGATGCCACCCGGGACACTTCTTCCATAAGCCTGTTCTCCTCCTCCTGAGAAAAGATGGATGCAGAAAAACCAAGCTCTTCCTCATTATTCTCAGACAGGCAATCCACCGTTCTATGCAATTGATCAACCGTTTTATCCTTCCCCTCCGGTGGTATGATATTTCCGATCCTCTTCATTGCCAGAACCATCGGTTCAAGAGTTCCCGCATCCCTCATAGCCTGCAACGATTCCACTACCCCGGTGACTACAGGTGGGTACTCCCAGGATGAAACCAGAGCGGCTGACACCAGATCGTTATGGTAACCTTCATTCAGAAGCATCACCTTAAACCTCTGTGCCACGAAATCCTTGATCTTCTCCTTCACCCCTTCACTGCCTTTCCCTTTCTCCGCCAGCCCTCCCTGCTCGAACAGGGAGATACTGGTATCTATGGAACCAGGCAGTGAAACCGGGATTTCCCTCTCGATTAATATCCGCAATACGCCCAGCGCCTTGCGCCTCAAAGCATAGGGATCCTGCGAACCGGTGGGAATCATATCCTGCAGAAAACAACCGGTAATGGTATCTATCTTATCGGACAATCCCACCAGCGCCCCGATATCTCCCCCGGGAACATGATCGCCGGAGAACCTGGGCATATAATGTTCATATATGGCATCTGCCACCTCTTCATCCTCCCCTGAAACCCTGGCATACTCCCTCCCTATATAACCCTGCAGCAGGGTGAATTCCTTACCATCCTTGACCATTTCACTGGCCAGGTCAGCCTTTGCCAGCCTTGCCGCCCTCTTTATCCTATCGCTCAATTCATCTCCGCCGATCCCCCACTCTGAGCGCAGACTGACTGCCAGTGATCCTATTCTCTCCGCTTTCTCCGCCATAGTGCCCAGACCTTCCAGCCAGACTATACCTTTAAGCTTTTCTGACATATCCTCCAGATTATCAGCAGTATCCTCCTCAAAATAAAATACCGCATCAGCCAATCTGGCCTGAAGTACCTTCTCGTACCCTTTAATAACATTGCTGGTGTTTTCAGGAACTCCGTCGGCGAAGGCAACAAAGAGGGGTTTCAATCTGCCTTCTCCGTCTTCCACAGAGAAATAGCGCTGATGACTCCTGAGTGCGGTGACAATGACCTCCCTGGGAAGCCACAGAAATCTTTCCTCGAAATTGCCGGTCAAGGCAACCGGCGATTCTACCAGATTGGTAACATCATCCATAAGCCCCTCATCTTCGACCAAATATCCCCCGTGGGCTTCAGCCTCCCGGTGGGCCAATTCTGCTACCCTGGTCCGCCGCTCCTTCTGATCAAGAACTATCCCATTATTACGGAGCAATTCAAAATAATGTTCTATACCCTTCACCCTTTGAGTGGATTTTGAATAAATGGACAGTCTGGTGGTATTCCCCGAGCTTATCTCTCCCAGCTTCATTTCTATAAGTTCATCCCCGAAAAGTGATAACAGCCATCTCACCGGACGGGCAAACAGGAATCCGCTTTCGTCCCACCTCATTACCTTGGGAAATTTTATCGACTTTATCCACCGGGGCACCTTATCCTCAAGTACAGACAGAGTGGATTCCCCCTCTATCTCCTTTTCTGCGGCAAGATACTCCCCCTTTTCAGTTTCTACCCGCACCAGACTATCTACATCCACATTCTGTGATCTGGCAAACCCCCGGGCGGCCTTGGTATATTCTCCCTCCGGCGAAATTGCCGCCGAAACCGGCGGGCCGGTGATACGCTCCTGGCAACCGGCCTGCTTCTCTGCCAGATCCTCCATATAAATAACCAGCCTGTTAGGGGTTCCCATAACATTCAGGCAGGTGTGTTCCAGACGGTTTTCCTTCAGATCTATTCTTACCGCTTTATCCAGTTGATCTATGGCGCTGCTTAAATATCCGCAGGGAAGGTTTTCAAATCCAACTTCTATTAACAGATCCTTATTCACCTGTCTTCCTTTCTCCCGTTGTACGGTTAATTATTTCATCAGGGGGTAACCCAGGTCTTTACGGTAATTGATGTATCCCTCCGCCACCCTTCTGGCCAGCTCCCTGATTCTGGCTATATAGCCGGTTCGCTCGGAAACACTGATAGCCCCTCTGGCATCGAGAATATTAAACAGATGCGAGCATTTCAAAACATAATCGTAACCCGGCAAAATCAGCTTGTCCCCCAGCATACTAAGCGCTTCATTGTAAAAATTCTCGAAAAGGGTGATATACAGGTCAGTATTGGCTTTCTCAAAGTGGAACACGCTGAATTCCTTCTCACTCTGGAGGTTCAGTTCCCCCCAGCTAACCCCACCCCCCCACTCTATATCCATTATATCGTCCACCTCCTGGATATACATCAGTATCCTCTCCAGCCCGTAGGTTATCTCAGCCGGGATAACCTCCAGCTCCAATTTGCCGGCCTGCTGGAAATAGGTAAACTGGGTTATCTCCATGCCATCCAGCCATACCTCCCAACCCAGCCCCGAAGCACCCAGGGTAGGAGCTTCCCAGTCATCTTCCACCAGGCGGATATCATGCCGGGAGGGAAGAATCCCCATAGCTTTAAGGCTGTCTATGTACATCGGCACCACATCCGCCGGGGCCGGTTTTAGTATTACCTGGTACTGATTGAACTGTTGAACCCGGTTGGGGTTCTCCCCGTACCTTCCATCCTTGGGCCTCTTGGAGGGTTCGATATATGCAGCTCTCCAGGGTTCCGGACCCAGCACCCTGAGAAATGTAGCAGGATTCATGGTCCCCGCTCCCAACTCGGAATTATAGGGGGTTGACAGAACGCACCCCCTGGAGGCCCAGAATTTATCCAGTTCGGCTACCAGGTTCTGAAAGTTCATTATGCCTTGGCTCCTTTTATAAGTCTTAAAGAATTGGGAAGTGTATATCCATCAACATGATGCAAAAACAAATAATGCAGAGCTCTCCCCACCTCTCTCCGTACAGTTGAATTAAGAGAAACAGGGCATATTTGCTCAAAATCCCTCTCCGCCATATTCTTAAGATACTTGAATGATTCCGGAGAAACCTGTACTGTACCCCCTCCTCCACATTCCCTGCATAACACTTCCCCCGAAGAGGGAATTATTCCGGATCCTTCCCTGAGTTCCCTCCCACAGCGGGAGCAAGCCTCCAGGGAGGGGAAATGCCCCAGCAGAATAAGCAGCTTGACCTCCATGGTGTAGAAGTAAAACCACCAGTTGCCGGCACTTTTAATTTTATCCGTATATTTCTCCAGGATATCAAAAATCCTGCTGTCGGACTCTCCCCCCACCACCGAATGGTCTACCACCTCCAACCCCGCCTGCAGCAGGCACATCCTCTCCAGATGATCATGACTGCCGGACCAACTGCTGACAACATCTATTTCTGTCAGGGTCTGGATTCCCCTCCCCTCTTTATTATAAAAAACAACATCACAGACATTTCCGGTCAGCAGGGATCCGGCAAAGGGGCTCTTCATCCTGCGGGCACCCTTGGCCATCATCCTGACCTTTCCATACCTGCGGGCAAGTATTACCACTACCAGACTGGATTCACTGTACTGGTAGGTCCTGAGTATTATACTCCGATCTTTAAGTATTTGGCTACTCATTGATTATATTCCCATTCACCGGCAGGTCAATCTATCCAGTTTATCAGAAGGGAAGCCACACCGAGGTAAATCAGAATTCCAAGAATATCATTGGAGGTGGTTATGAAGGGCCCGGTAGCCAGGGCTGGATCCACATCCATCTTTTTAAGCAGAAGAGGAACAGAGGTTCCCATAAAGGTAGCCCAGAGAATTATTCCCATCAGGCAGATTCCCAGGAACAACCCCAGCCTGTAATTCTGCTGCCAAATGGTCACCACTGCGAAGAATACAGTACCAAGCACCAATCCGTTGATCAGAGAAACTTTGAGCTCCTGCCAGAGTTTCCTGCCTATACGCACCAGCCCCTTATCTCCTATAGCTAACTCCCTGACCACAATTGCGGATGACTGAATACCTACATTACCCCCCATAGCCATAACAATGGGAACAAAAAAGGACAGAGCTATCAAAGTCTCCAGGGAGGTTCTGAACCTGCTCATCAGAAAAGCTGAGGCAATCCCTCCCCCCAGACCTGCCAGGAGCCAGGGCAACCTCATCCTGGACACTGCCACTGCGGATTTTTCCCACAGCTCTTCATCGGCAGTACCGGCCATTAAGGTTATATCTTCGTTGGCCTCTTCCTCTATTACATCTATTATGTCATCCACTGTTATCCTGCCCATCAATCTACCCACATCATCCACTACCGGTATGGAATAAAGATCATATCTGGCAAATATGGAAGCTACCTCCTCCTGATCGGTCTGCACAGAAATTTTCACCACATCCCGTTCCATTACCTCCTCCACCCGTCTGCCCGGCTCCTCCATAATCAGGTTTATAACAGGTATCATTCCCAGCAGGATGTTGCTGCTGTCCACCACATAGACATTCTGAACCCCCTCGATATCCTCTGCTTCCTCTCTGAGCAATTCGATGATATGGGATATGGTCATATCCCCCCTCACCGTTATCAACTCCCGGGCCATCAACCCGCCGGCGGTATCTTCATCAAATCTGAGCAACTCTATTAATACCTTGTAATCCTCAGCACTTACCTTGCTCAGAACACTCCTGGTCCTGTCACTGGGAAGGAGGTTTATGATATCAGCGGCATCATCACTGGCCATGCCGGATATGAAACTCACCACTTCCTCATCTTCCAGCCGCTTGAGAAGCTCCACATCGGTAACCTCATCCACCATTTTTATAACTTCACCCTGAACCTCCGGCCTCAGAATACGAAACAGTATGATCTGCCTTTCTGCCTCTATACCATGGATAAGACTGGCGATCTCGGGAGGATTCAGCTCGCCCAGCATGCTTTCCAGAGCGGAATAATTATCCTGATCAATAGCTGAATTGATGAAGTCTATCCTGTTTCTGTATTCCTCTTCTTCCATATATCTTACCATCCTGGCTAACTACCCGTTCAAATAACATAGAATGGTGCCAGCAAGCCGTTACGTCAAGTCTTTATTGTAATGGAAAAAACTAAAACCCGGTTAAATGTCCCCCCGCTCATTTCCATCTGATGAAATTACCGGTTGAAGGTGGAAGTACTGCACCTCCTGATATAATCAGCTTCAGTGCTTCCTCCACGGAGCAGTTGAGGGGCAGGGCATCCTCTCTGGGTATCATCAGATAATATCCGGAAGTGGGATTTGGAGTGGTAGGAAGAAAAAGATTAATATAACTCTCAGGATTACCCCGGGGCCCATTTATTTCAATTTCCGAGGTAACAAATGCTATGGAGTAGATACCACGGCGGGGGTACTGGATAAGAACAGCACGGTTGAATGCTGTTCTGCGCTGCTTCAGAAAAACTTCACTGATCTGTTTTACTGCGGTATAAATACGGCTCACCAGCGGTATACTGGTAACCAGATTCTCCATCCATCCTATAACAGTTCTTCCTATCAGATTGCTGGCCAGTATTCCAATCAGCAGGATTACCAGAATTACACTGATAAAACCCAGTCCGGGTATATCCAGGAATGGATATTCTTCAATCAGCGGTTTGAGTATATTATCTACTGAGACGAATATCTTGTAGATAACCCACCCGGTAATGGTAGTGGGTAGTATGATTACCAGGCCGGTGAGTAATTTTATTCTTAACCACTTAAACACAGACAACCTCAGCCTTAGCCCTCCAGCCGGGGAAGCTCCACCAGAACCTTTGCTATTCTCTGCCCCTCCAGCCGGTCGATATGGAAATTTATACCCGTATAGCCTATGGTTTCGTCCTCTTCAGGGACCCTCTCGATGATACTGAAAAGAAAACCTCCCAGAGTATCAGCCTTATCATCAGGCAGAGAAATATTCAGAGCAGCATTGAGACTTCCCAGATTGATCCATCCCGCTACCATATATTCCCGCTCCCCTGTTTTCTGTATCAGGGGAATTTCATGATCATACTCGTCACGTATCTCTCCCACTATCTCCTCCAGAATGTCCTCCAGCGTTATTATACCGGAAGTACCCCCGTATTCATCTACCACAATAGCAATATGCTTCTTCTGAATCTGAAAAATCCTTAACAGGTCATCTATTTTTTTTGACTCGGGAACAAAGATCGGTTCTCCCAGCATATCACCCAGGTTCTCCCTCTTATCCCCTTCCCCGATACTGACCAGATCCTTAACGTATAAAATACCAATGATGTTATCTATGGTCCCCTGATAGACAGGCACTCTGGAATGACCCACTGCGGAGGTTTCTCTTCTAACCTCTTCCAGTTCGGTGGATAAATCCAGAGCAAAGACATCTATTCTGGGAATCATCACCTCCTTCACCTTTTTTGCCCCGAACTCCACGATATTGTGTATCAATCTGCTTCCATTTTCCTGTATGAATCCATCCCTCCCATCATCCTTTTCACCAAACAGGAAAAACTGGGAAGCTATCTCTTCCGGCAGGGCTGGAAAAAGACGGGAGATACCACTGAGCAAAACACCAACCAGAGGGCTGAACAGGAGATGAACCGGGAAGAGGGGGTAGGAAAGAATAAGGGCAAACCGGGAAGGGCTCCTGCCGGCCAGACCAAAACCCAGAATGGAAATACCTATCATAGCCAGCGCAACTATCAGCAGAGAGATGAACTTTTCTTCACCTGTAACAATAGCGGCGTCATTCCCGGCCAGGATACCCGGTTCTGCAGCCAGTATCACCGAAAGAATTATCAGAATATATTCCAGAAGTAAAAGTGACAGCACAAAATGTAACCGCCTGCGGTGTAATAAACGGGGACACCATCTCCACCGCTTTTCTCCCGGAAACACCTTATCTATATGCCATCTGGAAATAAACAGAAATGAAGCCATCCCCGCAGTGACGGTGAACTGAGCAAGAAGCAGGGCTGCCAGTTTAATTATCAGTAGAGTGCTGGAATCCATAACTGTCTTCTATGATTAAATTATCTGTTCTATCAACAGAACAACTTCGAAATCTCATCCCTGGAAAGATGATCTCCCAGCATTTCCTTTTCCGCTTCCTCCATCAACTCTGCACTCTTCTCATCCCGGTGTGAATAATTCATCAGATGGCAGATGCCATGCACGAACAATCTTAACAGGTAAATCTCCGGTTGTACTCCCCTCCTCCGCGCCCCCTCCACAATCTGAGACCAGCACAGATAAATCTCGGCCAGGGGAGAGTCTTCCGCCTGATAATTGAGCCTTTCATCCAGGTATGAGAAGGTCAGTATTTCCGCCGGGCCTTTCCTCTTCTTGTATCTTTCATTCAATCTGGTAATGGTCTGGCGGTCCACTATGTTGAGCTCCAGTATTCCTTCCTCCGGTTGAATCTGAGAGGCAAGACGGGAGATTTCATGGAAAACACGGTCCAATTCTTCTAACCTCTCTTCCCGGTCACTTCTAATCAGTTTCATTGGAACCCTGTTCCTCCTCCTTCTGTTTGGGATAGGATACCCTGGGGTGGAAAACACTGGTCAGCAACTGAACGAACTTCTCCTTTACCCTGGCGATATCATTGAGAGTCAGCCCGCTCTGATCCAACTCCCCCGAATTCATCCTCTCCTCGAAAATCTTATTTACCACCGCCCTTATCCTCGGTTCAGTGGGTTCCTTCAATGAACGTGCAGCCGCTTCCGATGAATCGGCCAGCATGATCAGAGCATTTTCTTTTGTCTGTGGTTTGGGACCGGAATACCTGAAATCTTCCACATTGATACTCTCCTTGGAATCATACTCCTGAGCCTTGTTATAGAAATACCTCATCACTGTGGTCCCGTGATGCTCCCTGATAGCATCTATAATGACTGGCGGGAGCTTTTCCTCCTTTGCCAGGGCAAGGCCATCCTTGACATGAGCGGATAGAATCAGAGCACTCATGGAGGGGGCAAGTTTTTCATGCTTATTTACCGTTCCCCTCTTGTTCTCGAAGAAGTAATCCGGCTTTTCCAGCTTGCCTATATCGTGGTAATAGGCAGCTACTCTGGCCAGAAGGCTGTTAACTCCGATATCGCCCGCCACCGCCTCCACCAGATTTCCAACCAGGATGGAATGGTGATATGTCCCCGGCGCCTCCAGAACCAGCCTCTTGAGAAGAGGCTTGTTCAAATCGCTTAATTCCATAAGGGTAAAGTTTGTAGTCATGCCCAGCACTGATTCGAAGATGGGGAGGAGAAACATAACCAGTATGGTACAGAACAAGCTGTTGGTTATGCCCCATACCGATGAGAACAGCATGGGTTTCAAACTCTCTCCCTGTGTAACCGAAAAGGAGAAAATTCCAGCCACATAGGCTATGGAAATATACAGAAAGATGGTATAGAAGTTCTTCCTCTCCCTCAGTTTGGATATACTGGTAAGGGCTACTATGCCGGCGAATATGGCGATGAACAGGTGCTGGGGGGGAAGATTGGTATGAGTCAGTATCATTATACCGGCGAAGAGGGCGAATATGGCGGCGGTCAGTACACCAAAGAACGCTGCAAATACCATAGATACGAAGGAAGCCGGGATAAGATATGGAGAAAGACCGGGTGTTCTCACTATAAGAGCCATCAGCAACATGTAGGCAATAACAACCACGAACACCAGAGTAACCTTATTGGTGTTCTTGATGATATCGGGGCTGAAGTAGTTGAGTGAAAAAGCCAGCAGAAAGAGAAGGATAGCAATTCTCAATCCCTTTCCCACAAACAGAGAGAAGGTCTGCAACCCGGACTCCGCAATCTTTCTCCTGGCCTTCTTCTCTTCCAGAGCCTGCAGTATGTTTACCTGTCTCCTGGTAACCTTGTCATGCTTGGAAACAATCCTCTGATTCTCCGAAATCTTAAAGGAATCCGATACATTCTCTATGGCCTTCTCCCTGCGAGCCTGGGTCTCTTCGTGGTTATATATCAGATTCGGGGAGAGGTGAGATCTCACAATATTATAGTACAACCCCAGGATGGCCTCCCTGTCTTCCCCGAATATATCCTTACCATCCGCCAGAATAATCCTTTCCAATCCATCCTGTTCTATCAATTGCCTGGTAGATATAACATCCTCACTGTCATCCTCGAGTACGGTGATCTGGAGATAACCCTTCCTCCTGATGGGAGAGGCATCATTCATAATACCATTGTCGAATAGCTCTTCCTGCAGTCTGAGAGCCCGGTCGAACAATCTCTCTCTCAAGCTTTCTTCCATCAGAAGCCTGACCCCATCCTCGCCGATACCAGGTATCAGTTCATTTATTAAACGGTATGTCTTTTCCGGTTGAAGGGTATCGCGGCCAGCAATTCCACCGATTTTTCTCCTTAAGCTGTTCAGACTTCCCCTTAATCTCTTCCTTACATCCTTCTTCTGGTAAACCGGCAGAACACTTACCGCGGCATTAGCCTTACTGGTTTCAATTTCCTGTTCACTGTACGGAACACTGAAGGTAAAGGGGGCAATAACGTCAACGTTAGCGATGTCATTTTCCTCGAACCTGATTTCTTCAACCTTCTTGGTTGGCGGAAACAGAAGGAGGGACATAATCCAGAAAACTATCAGATATATCACCGACAGATGTCTCCCACTCCTGATATAGGATAACTTTATTTTGAATGAATGGAGCAGTGACCCGGCATTAACCTGTTCACCATTTTTCTCATTCTTCTTGTTCATAATCATCCTTCTTCCTGCCGTCCCGATGGTCCTCCTGAGCAGTTCCAGCCTTATCCTCTTTTTCTCCCGAGTCCTGCCCGGTAGACTCGAGGTTCGCCTCCCTCATTGAGAATGCCTCGATTATCTTTTTGACCAGCCTGTGCCTGACCACATCCTCTTTGGTAAAGAAGATAAATTTTATTCCCGGTATCCTTCCCAGAATCCTTCTTGCAGCCACCAGTCCCGATCTGGTTGTATCGGCCAGATCTATCTGAGTAATATCACCGGTAATTATCGCCTTGGAATTCACTCCCAGCCTGGTGAGAAACATCTTCATCTGCATCACCGTGCTGTTCTGAGCTTCATCCAGAATGGCAAAGGAATTATTCAGGGTCCTTCCCCTCATATATGCCAGGGGTGCTATCTCGACAATACCGGATTCAATCATCCGCTGTAACCTGCTTCTGCCCAGCATATCACTGAGAGCATCGAATATGGGACGGATATAGGGATCCACCTTTTCACTTAAATCTCCGGGCAGAAAACCGAGGCTCTCTCCCGCTTCCACCACAGGGCGGGAGATGAAAATCCTGTCTATCTCTTTTCTCTTAAGGGCAGCAAGCGCCATACCTACGGCCAGATAGGTCTTGCCAGTTCCGGCCGGACCTATGGCAAAGACGACATCGTTTCTCCTTATCGCCTCTACATACTCCTTCTGTTTTACCGAGCGGGGAACTATACTTCTCCGCTTACCGGTGGAGTAATATATTACCTCATCGTCCAGTTCGGCTATGGTGCGATTCTTCCTGCTGTCGCCCTTTAAAACGGTGGATACATCGTTTTCTGTTACCGTTCTTCCCGATCCCGCTATCTGAATAAGGCTTTCCAGAACTCCGGTCAATTTATCCACCACACCGGCGGGGCCGCTGATGATAATCTCGTCCCCCCTCACCACTATCCTCTGATCAAAATGCTCCTCCACCAGCTTCAGGTTCCTGTCGTTTATACCCAGTAATTTTACGGGATCAACACCGGCAAATGAGAGAACCCTCTTCTTTTCTCCACGCTTCAAAATATCCCTCTTTTAACGCAAAACTCCTGATTTGAAGAACAAATCAAGAGTTATGAGCATAAGTGCCTTTACTGGTGGGTATTAATCAACGTCTGATTCTTCCCTCGGAATTACCAATTCCTGTCCGGGATATATGAGGTCGGGATCATCTATCTTATCCTTGTTGGCTTCGTATATGACCGGCCACTTCTTGTAGTTGTCGTAAATCTCCCAGTATCCTGCGATTCTCGCCAGCCATTCATCCCAGATTACTTCATGCGATCTTGGCCAGTCCCTGGGTATTTTTACCTCCCACCCGGCCAGAACCCAGTCCGGGTCTTCGATCATCTTATAATTTGCTCTCCATATCCGGGGCCATTTTACAGGATCGCCGTATATCTCCTCATACCCGGCAACTACCCACAAACATTCGCCATATTCGAATACATGAGTCCCAGGGAGAGTAGCCAATTCCTGAAGCTGCTTGGACAACTCATCTATGGTGGTACTTAGTCTGGTATATTCTGTCCTCGCTTTGCGAAGTTCTGAGGTAACTGTTTCTATCCTTTCCCTTTTATTGACCAGCTCCTCCTTGGCATTCTCATTTCTCGACTTCAGCCTCTCCATCTCCTCAGCAAGCCTTCTGCAATATTCTTCCCTCTGATCATCTGATAATTTCTGATATTCTTCATCACTGTAATATTCACCTTCAGAGATATCTATTTTCCTTGGAGTATACTTGCCACACCCCACTCCCATGAGGAGAACCAGGAAAAAAACCGCCATATAATTAGTCAGCTTTAAACCACTCATATTCTGTTTATCCCTTTTGAATAACAAACTATAACCTGCCACTGCCTTTCTTCAATTCCCTTACCTTCTTCTCCAGCTTCCCGGGTTCTTCATCCACTTCTTCAATCTGTTCCTTCTTCTCGGATAATTTTTCCTCAAGCTCCTTTAATTCTGCCCTGGTTTTGGCCAGTTCCTCTTCATAGTTATCCAGCTCCAGCCTCATTTCATCCAGCCTGACCAGACTTGTTTCACAGGGTGGAGCGGGTCCGCAACCAGCCGAAAATATTCCCATAAGAACAAGCAGGAAAACAAGTAACCATCCCGCATGTGCTGATTTCATAAGCTCCATTCCTCCCGCGAGTTATAGAAAATACAACTTTAGCATACGTTAATATCCTGCTATATCTTTGTCAAGAAAAAAGCATCAGTTGAATTTTCGCAAGTTCCATGCCCGGTCTTATTATGACTCTATTCATCTGATATTATCCTTATATGAAGTTCCCTCAAAATCTCCTCTTCGATCTCCGAGGGGGCACCCTCCATCAGGGAAGTGGCGCTCTGTGTCTTGGGAAAAGCAATAAAATCCCTTATCGAATCGCCCCCTCCCATAATCATGGCAATTCGGTCGAGGCCAAGAGCTATTCCCCCATGGGGAGGAGCTCCATACTGGAAGGATTTCAGCAGGAATCCGAACTTCCTCTCCGCCTCCTCCCTGTCAATACCCACGATGCCGAACAACTTCTCCTGGAGTTCCCTGTTATGAATCCTGATCGATCCGCTTCCCAGTTCGGTCCCGTTGCAGACCAGGTCATACAGATGTCCCCTCATCCTGCCGGGATCACTTTCCAGCAGTGGAACATCCTCACTAAGAGGCATGGAAAATATATGATGGGCAGGTTCCCAGCCTCCCCCCTCTGAAGCCATAAAGAGTGGAAACCTGTTAACCCATAGTAAGTTATAATCTCTTTTGTCCTGGAGGAGATAAGTCCTGCCCAGATACCGCCTGAGTTCTCCCAGAGAGTTAAGCACCACCTCATTCTCCCCGCCCACAATAAGGATAAGGGTTCGCCCGGTTACATCGAATATCTGGTGAATCCGGTCCATGGTCTCCTTATCCAGGAAGCGGGATATAGGTGATGAAACCTCCTCCCGGTCAGTCTTTATGGTAATCAATCCCCGGGCCCCGTATTTTTTAACCATATCTTCCAGCTTCTTAATCCTGCTCCTGGAGAACTCATAACCATCCCGTAAGGAGATCCCCCTGATGGTTCCACCCTGCTCCAGAATACTCCTGAATACCCTGAAATCACTGTTTCTGAAACAGCCGGAACAATCCTTTATCTTCAGGTCGAATCGCAGATCCGGTTTATCGGTTCCGTAGTCATTCATGGCCTGTTGGTAGGTAATCCTGGGAAGGGGGGATTGGACCTCCACCCCGATGGTCTCACTGAAAATATTACTGATCAGTCCTTCAGTAAGAGAAAAAACATCCTCTTCACCTACAAAACTCATTTCCACATCAATCTGGGTATGCTCGGGCTGCCTGTCCGATCTCAGGTCTTCATCCCTAAGACACCTGGCTAACTGGAAGTAACGGTCCACACCGGAGACCATAAGAATCTGTTTGTACAGTTGAGGGCTCTGGGGAAGGGCGTAGAATTTACCCGGCCGTAACCTGCTGGGTACCAGATAGTCTCTGGCACCTTCGGGTGTCCTTTTTACCAGAAGGGGGGTCTCCACCTCCAGAAATCCCTTTCCGGAAAGGTAATTTCTCACACTCATGGTCAGATTATGCCTGAGTCGAAGGTTCCTCTGGAGGGGAATTCTCCGGAGATCCAGATACCTGTATTGCAACCGGAGATCATCCCCTGCTTTAACCTCGTCTCTAACACTGAATGGAGGCACTTTGCTGCGGTTGAGGATAAAAACCTTTTCCAGCACTACTTCTACTTCGCCGGTTTTCATTCCGGGATTGACCATTTCATCAGGCCTGGGGCGGACACTTCCCCGGCAAGCTACGACATCCTCAGCCCGGAGTGAAGATACCAGATTGCTGAGATCCCGGGAATCGCTCTCCACTACCAGCTGAACTATTCCGGTTCTGTCTCCCAGGTCCGCGAATATCAATCCCCCCAGCTCCCTCACCTTCTTGATCCACCCGGTGAGAAAAACCTCATCATCACAATCCTCCATGTTAACCTCACCACAGTAGTGGGTGCGTTCCCATTTATCCGACAGATAGTAAATTATCGAATCATCCAATGAACTATTCTCTTTCACCTGCTACAAACTCCGCAATTCTGTCAAAACCGACATTGCTCTGTTCACCACTTCTCATATTCTTTATGGTAGCCACACCATTTATAACCTCTTCGGGTCCCAGCAGAATAGTAAATGGAGAGTCAGAAGCGGAAGCACTTTTGAGCTGTTTCTTCAGATTGCGGCCGGATAGATCCACCTCGGTTTTAATTCCCCACCTTCTCAGGTCATCCGCTATATCCAGAGCCTTCCCTGACACATCACTATCTATTACCGCGATATAAACATCGGAGTGCTCCCTCTTCATAATCTCTTTCTTCTCCTCCGGAATTACCTCCAGTAATCTTTCCATTCCGGCGCTGAACCCAACCGCCGGTACAGGTTTGCCACCGCATTCCTCTGCCAGCCCATCGTACCTGCCCCCCCCACAGAGGGCGTTCTGTGCTCCCAGAACCGGATGGATTATCTCGAAGGCGGTCTTGGTATAATAATCAAGCCCCCTCACCAGAAAGGGGTCCAGGGAATATTTCACCCCTATTTGATCCAGAATTTCCTTCAGCCTGGAGAAATGCTCTGCGCATTCATCACAGAGATGATCCACTATCACCGGCAGATCCTCCTTCACTCCCAGGCACTTCTTACAGTCGAATACTCTGAGAGGATTAACTGCCGCCCTGCTTCTGCAATCCTCACAGAGCCGGTCTTCCATTCCTTTGAGTTTTCCGGTAAGAATCTCAAGATATGGCGGACGGCACTCCTGGCACCCCACACTGTTCATCTTCACCTCCAGCCCGGCCAGTCCCAGAACTTCATGAACCCTTATACTCAACTCGATAATCTCCGCATCGATGGCCGGATAGGAACCACCCAGAGTCTCTGCGCCCACCTGGTGAAACTGGCGGTACCTTCCCGCCTGAGGCCTGTCATATCTGAACATGGGCCCCATATAGTAGAAACGGGTAATACCAGCCTCTCTGTGCAATCCGTTTTCCAGAAATGCCCGCATCACCGGAGCGGTGTTTTCCGGCCTGAGGGTCAGGTTTCTGCCCTTCTTATCCTTGAAAGTGTACATCTCCTTGGTGACAATATCTGTCCCTTCACCCACAGCTCTTATAAACAGGTCGGTCATCTCGAATATGGGGGTTCTTATTTCCGAATACCCGTAACTCTGGAGTAGCCGGGAGAGCTTCTCCTCCATATACTGCCAGAGCTTTATTTCATCGCCGAACAGATCGCTGGTTCCTCTCGGTTTCTTGAACTTCATGATCTTTCAGGCCTCTTCTCTCTCCCGAAGTAAACATAGCTTGCCAGGGTGCCGGCAACCACTCCCATGGTATCTGCAATTCCGTCGTAGAAGCTGGAGTCACGGCCGGTATGACCCTGATATATTTCATCCACGGCGGCTATCCCTATACCACTAACAATTACCAGAAAACAAATCAAGCCAACTTTTCTTGTATTTTCACCATTCAATGCCCGGTAAAATAAAACGGCGAGTACACCATATTCAAAAAAGTGAGCTAATTTATCCATCCCGCCCGGTCCTTCAGGGTATCTGGAAGGCAGGGACGAAATTGAAGACAATGAAAAAATCACTACTATCCAGATGGAAAGATGCAACCATTTTATTACCGACTTCCCGGGCATGGATCTCCTCTTAATCAAGACACAATAAGTACGATGGAAAGATAATAACAAAAACCGGAGATACCAATTACTTTGATATGTATTCCTCGATAGCAGGAAGGCCCTTTTGCTTAAGTCTTTCCAGAAGCTCCAGGTCACTCCTGCGGGGATAAATAAAGCCCGATAGTCCTAACCATTGGAGTCTCTCCTTTAGAGAACGGTCGGCTATCCTTATAGCTTCGGGGAAACTTTTGGTAAACCTGTCGATCAACATATCTTCCACCGAAGGATCGGAGACCAGAAGAAGATCCGGATAGGCTTTTCCCTTCAAAAGAATCTCCAGCTCATCATCTCTAATTACTTTGCGCTCCCTGAGATACTCATAGCTGTCCATGCTGAGTCCGCAGGCATCCATGTTCTCCAGAATCACACTGTAAACAACTCTCTGCTCATCCAGGCAGTCCCCGCTGAATTCAACCTGTAAAGCTTCCGTTACCCCCGGACATGAATCAATGAGAGCATAGTAGGGAGAGATAAAACCGGAGGCTGAAAAAGGCGAAGTAAATATACAGCTTTCAATCTGACCGGGCGACTTAATCCCGCCATTCTTTGCCAGTATAACCCCCCCGGAATAGACATGTCCCGCCCGGTTGGTGGCAATAAGTGAACAGCGGTAATCATCATTTCCCAAATATGGCACGTACTGAACCGAGGTTAAGAGGTAGAAGTCACACCCGGACAGATCATCACTATCCATATAATGCCACCTGACGTTACCGTATCCCCTCTCCAGGGCAAAATCAGAGAGGGATTCAAGAATACTTCCCGCCCTTGCCGAATCGAATGGACATACTCCCACGGTAATGGGAATGTGTGCCATGTCGTTATGTTCCAGGAAAACGGCTCCGATAGCCAGAACCACTATGGCGGAGAATATAAGCATAGTGGTAAACCTGCCCAGATAGGTGGAGAGTATACTGTAGTCCAGTTTGAAATTTTTATTCTTTTTCATCCGGTTTCTTCCGGTCGGTTGATTCGGGATATACGGTAACCTGAAAGGCATCAACATCCAGCCAGTATTCTTCTATCCCATCCGGAACAATTACCTCCGGTACGATTTTGTAACTCCCCGGTTTCCTGCCGGAAACCTTCAGGATGATGGAAATATCATTGGGTTCTATGCCTCTTACCCTATCCTCCGGTCCCTCCAATGTGATGGAAACGGTTCTGGGGGAATACTCGACTTTCAGCCCCTTTTCATCCTGTAATATTATGGGAGGAACATTGGTTAGAGTTTTCTCCGCACTCTTACTAATCCTCATCTCCACCAGAACGGTCCCGGTGGAAACCTTTACCTCCCTCCCCATCAGCTTCAAACCGGTCTCCACCATAATATCCCCCCTCCTATCCCGGATATCTATCTCTTCGGTGGTGAGAAAATCTATTCCATTTACAATACTCCTGGCCCCGGATACACTCACCTTTTCCGGTATTATATCAGGGCTTTCGGTGATTATTACATCTTCGGGAATTTCGCCTTTATAAGCTATCTTAACAGGCACCTTCTTGCTTATTACCGGTTCGATATTCAGAACCAGCACCCTGGGATCCTCTATGCTGACATCCCTGAGATCAATTTCCTCTGGTATGTTGAGCATGGTGGAAGAAAGCTGGATGTTTATTCTCCCCTTCTTGGCATTGGAGAGATTCACATTAGCCCTGGGGTTGCCCATGAATCTCAATCTGAGCAGATTGCTCCTCTGCCCCTTTATGGTGACCTTGACATAGTCTGGAACATCATTCACCACTATCAGGCTGTCCGGCAGGTTGACCAGGGTAAGGGGTATTCTGAATTTCTGCTTTTCCTCCTGTTGAGCGGTTACATGAAACCATATAAATATGGCGAATAAAATGGCCAGAATCTTAGCCCCGATATTTTCCCGTATAAGTTTGACAAACGTGCCTGTCACAGATTCCGCCCTCTGGATATACTCACCGGCATACCATCCTATCGCACCACTCGAAGTTTCTGGCCGGGTATAATCTTGGAACTCCCGTAAATTTCATTTAAACCTCTCAATTCCTCCAATGAGATATGATATCTCCTTGCTATCTTCCACAGTGTTTCCCCCCGGGAAACTATATGAACCGACTTTTTATCTACCGGTCCAATACGTTTTTCAGGATGATATTCACTTATATAACTGATTATTCCACGGGCAATCTTCTCTGCGTATTCCCTTCTTACGCTTCTCTTCTTCAACAGCCTGGAGTCCCTGCTGTTAGTCAGATAGGCCAGCTCGATCAGTACCGCCGGCATGTAGAGCGGATTGAGGACGTCAAAATTGGCCTGCAGAACACTTCTGAAGGGGATCGGGCCGACATCCTTCAGTAGACGGGAGATCTTCTCTGCCAGGAGGCTGCTCTGATGTATGTTGTTATTTCGGTTGAGGTCTACCAGAATTGATTTTACGTCATCATCCAGAGCGGTTTTCTCTTCTCCCATACTCAGCATCAGATTCTCCCTTTCCGCCACCCTTCTGGCCCCTTCATCCGTGGCACCACCGGCCGAAAGGAAATATATCTCCGAGCCCCTGACCCTTTCACAGATCCTCCGTGGTTTATCCAGGGCATTAACGTGTATACTGACAAAGCAGTTTCCCTCATGTTCGCGGGCTATCTGCACCCTCCTCCACCTTCCCACATCGTAATCCCCATCCCTGGTCATCACACATTTTATTCCCCGGTATCTGTTCAATTGCCCCATCAACAGTCTGGATACATCCAGTACTATATCCTTTTCCAGCAGACCATAATGACAGGTACCCGGCTTGGAGCCGCCATGGCCGGGATCGATCACCACTATGAAATCTCCGCTGTTCGCCACTTCTCTTGCCCTGCTCTTCCGTTTCTTTATTTCCCGGTGGGACAGGACCTTTTCAACATCGATCACAATTCTGTGAGGTTTTCCTCTGATGGGTTTAAGTGCAAAATGGTTGAAACTGGCTGCCCCGGGCAGATCCAGAACAACCTGTCCAATGGAATTAAGGCGGTTCACCCGTATTCTTCTGATAACTCCGTCCCCCACCCGTATGGTACCCAGAGGGGGAGCTATCTTTCCCCTCTCTATATCTATGGCTATTCTGTGAGGATTGGATAAGACCCTTACCCGGTAGGAGGATTCACTGCTCATGTCCAGCACCACCCTGGTTTTCTCCGGGCCGGTCCAGCACCTGATATCATCCACCCGGTTCCTCACCGGAGCAGAATGGGCCGGAAGTGAAAGCAGCACGATAAAAATCGACAAACTTGATTTTACCTGCCCTGAAAACACCACCATCGGTACCTCTGCTCAATCAAATATATCCTGATTCAAACAATAGTGTATAACAAACAGCACTAAATTCGAAGGAAATAAATAACCGTTATTATTCCTGTATATCAGTTAAAGTATACACCTTCTGGAATAATATAATTAAGAGGATTCCGGTGAGCGTTTCTGAATATAACTTCGTAATGGAGATGGCTGCCTGTTGACAAACCGGTATTACCGACCTTTCCTAAAATCTCCCCACGTTTAATCTTCTGTCCCCGCCTTACCGTTATGCGTGACAGATGGGCGTAGCGGGTCTTAAATCCATTCTTGTGATTCAGTTCTACCACCAGCCCGAAACTCCCGTTCTTCCTGGCCATGGTCACAACACCGTCTGCCGTGCTCATTACCGGAGTCCCCGTTCTGGCACAATAGTCCACTCCCAGGTGCCTGGCCAGCCTGCCGGTAAAGGGATCCATCCTCATGCCAAAACGGCTGGACAGGAACCCTCCCCTCAAAGGCCTGATAGAAGGTGTACAATCCCTTATCTTCTTCTCTTTCTTGATGATTTCAAGAATTTCCCTGAACCCCTCCCGTTCCAGCTTTGCCTGCCGTAAAACCTTGTCTATATCCTCATCCAGACTGGAGGAGTGATATCCACTGCCTGATATGCCGGCTTCATCCTTCACACTGGGACCTCCCACACCTACCTCCCAGACATCCCTGGATATCGGCTCCAGTCCTGCCATTAAGCGTAAATCGTTCTGAAGCTCATAATTATCCGCTATCTTCTGTTTAAGACTGCGAATCTCCTTCCTGAAATGGCCTATCTGGAGACTTAGATTGCTGTTTTCCATCCTCAGTTCTTCCATCCGGTTAATATCGGCAATCCGGCCGGAATATTTCACTATCATGGAAACAGAAACCGCACACAGGGCAACAAAGAGGGTGAGCAGGGAAATAGCCACCCGGCGGTGAATCCTTATCGATCTTACACCGGCATTTCCTTTTCTTACATATAAGAAATTAAGATATCTATCCATACCTATAACTGCCAGTTCACTAACAACTTGTCACTAAGCCTACTTTCAGCTTACTGGAGTGTCAAGTATTATCTAACCTGTTCAAATAGCAAGGTGCATACCAGTAAAAATTCGTTTTCAATCATAATTCACATTCCCCCCTTATCCATAAAAAAAAGGCGGGAATAATTCCCGCCCTTTTTACAGGATATCACCTGTTTTTACATATCCTCGGAATAACCGGTGAGATACTTCTTTCTCTTTACATGCCTGAGGCGCTGAATGGCCTTCTCCTTAATCTGACGAATTCTCTCACGGGTCAGGTTCATCCTTTCACCGATCTCCTCCAGGGTCATCGGCTCTCTCCCCTCCAGTCCGAAATAGAGGGTAAGGATAGTCCTCTCCCGCTCTGTCAGAGTGTCGAGAGCCTTACGCATATCTTCGCAAAGCGCATTGGTGTAAGTCATCTCATCGGTGGAATCCTGATTATCGTCAGGGAGGTAATCCACCAGAGTGTTTCCCTCTTCGTCGTCATTAAAAGACGCATCCAGAGACAGGTGGCTGTTTGCTATGGTCATGGTATCCCGGACTTCCTCCTTGGGCAGATTGAGCCTTTCAGCAATTTCCTCCACCTCTGGAGTCCTCTCCAGCTCCTGATCCAGCTCTCTGGCAGCCTTACCTATCCGGTAGAGGGTGCCTGCTCTGTTTAGGGGCAACCTGACAATCCTGGATTGCTCAGCCAGCGCTTGAAGCATGGCCTGTCTTATCCACCACACCGCATAGGAGATAAATTTAAATCCCCTCTTTTCATCGAATCTATGGGCTGCCTTAATCAAACCAAGGTTCCCTTCATCGATCAGGTCGGCGAGGGAAAGACCCTGATTAACATACTGCTTTGCTATGGATACAACAAATCTCAGGTTTGCCTTCACCAGCTTGTGCAGAGACTCTTCATCGCCCTTGTGAATCCCGCGGGCCAGCTTCCTCTCCTCTTCTCTGGAAAGCAGGGGAGTGTTGTTTATCTCTTTAAGGTAGAGATCCAGACTCTTTTCCCCGAGTTTATCGCCCTTTTTCTTCTCGAACATTTTCCTTCCTCCATTAATTATTTTATCCCTGTTCCTATCCTTTAACAAATTTTTTATTCATTTTCTCCAACTTTTTTCAACTATTTAAGATCTCGCCGTGTGTTGTTTGCAAATTTCTCTTAATCTATTGCGAATACTGCAATTATATGGTGGGGTCATATTTGAGGATATCGTTCGGCAGCTCCGGTCCTTCCCTTAAATAATATACACTGTTCTGCGATTTGGTAGTTTACACTATATATGAATTTATGTCAACCCCAAAAAGGCTTTTCCTGCGATAAGTTGCCAGACTACCATACAGGGCAATGAATTACGCTATTTTCTAATCAAAAACTAACGCCGAATTATAATTATCAGCCCCCGGGAATCCCCTTGACAGAAAGCCTGCCGCTGTCTTTTGCGCTTCACCAATCCGTGCAGTTTCTAAATGTCCTGCTCCCCCTCATCCACTCCCTCATTTTCATTCTCCTCCATGTCCCTTTCCTTTATCGTTTCTATCTCTCCCTCCTTGAGCTTTAACTCTTCCTCCAGGCTCTCTATCTTCTCTACAAGATTTCTCACATCCGTGTCCCTGACCACTGTATTCTTCCCGGGACTTTTCAGGATATCATAGACTCTTCCTCCCAGTTCCGCCAGATGCTTCTCGATGGACCTGTTCAAACCCACCATCTCTATCCTCTTCTTACTTATCCGGGCAAGTTCATCCGTCTTCTCATAGGCCGATCCGTACCACTCAACCAGATTATTCCTGACCCTGTTCCATAACGTATCCATTGTCTCCCCCTTTCTTTTGCCACTATTTTTTACGATTTTACTTGCTTTATGTTCCATCTTCTCCTAAATCTTTATCCAGTATAATGATAATAACAACCACCGGGGGTCACCTTGTCTGAAAAGATCATATTCGTTGCCGATACTCATTTCAAATATCACAATTTGGATAAAAATGAAAGGAAAAAACGTCAGTTATTCCTCCATTTCCTGAGAGATCTGGAAAATGTGGAGAGGATATACCTTCTGGGTGACATATTCGATTTCTGGTTCGAGAAGAACAACCATACTCCCCCATATTACCGGGATATACTGAAAGGGTTCCAATCAGTAGTAAACAGGGGGATTGAAATATACATGATGGGGGGCAACCACGACTACTGGCTGGGGTCTTACCTCCCCCTTAACCTGGGGATAAAGATACTGCCTCCTATGGTCACTACCGAACTGCAGGGCCGTACCATAACCATGACCCATGGAGATATGCTGATGCCGGGAGATTACGCCTACAAGATGCTCAAGACCGTAATCCGCAGTAAGCCGGTGATATCCCTGGCCTGCATTATACCCACTGGATTGCTATATAAATTCGCCTCAAGATTCTCCAGAACCAGTAAATCCATCACCTCCGGGACCACCGAAAATTCAGTCAGAAAAATAACAGCAATAGCCGGGGAATCGCTTTTCAGGTGGGGCAACGATACTTTCATTATGGGACATATTCACTATCCCCTGTCAAAGGAGATAGAAGGCAAGGATTTCATGATACTGGGTGACTGGGAAGAACACTACTCTTTCGGCTGCCTGGAGAATGGTCAACTTCAAATGAAATATTACAGTCCCGGCCCAACCACCGTGAGAGAGAATCTGTGACTGTTGCCCAGCTCATACTGCATGGGCATATAGGCATAATCGAATTTGAGCTTCCTGTAAAGCACTCCAAACCCCATGGTCCAGCCCTGAACATAGTAATTACCCTTATAGCCGAATCTGGCTGAGAACAGGTCCCTGTAACTGTACTCGGTGCCGAAATGAATTTTGGCATCACTGTCATTTGGGAATATAACATCCCCCGCGAATATCAGCGAACCTTCCAGCCAGCGGTTTTCATCGTAACGGTAAGATGCTCCCGTCCTGAGCTGAAGGGGAGGATAGAATTTTTCCTCTACGAACTTCGCCTGAGGCCCCAGATTCAACATGGAAGCAGCCAGAGTTAATCCTTCTATCATACTCTTATGGCTTATTCCCATATCCACGGCATAGCCGGTGGCGGATTCAAAGTCGATCTTCTCGTATATCACCTTTACCGCTGCACCCACAGCAATATTGGGTAGAATATCGTAGGCATAACCCGCCGATAGAGCCAGGTCATAGGGAGAAAATGTCCCATCCGGAGTCAGAGAGGGATTCTCACCGTAGCGGTCGATCTCGCCGTAGTAAAGACCGGTAAAACTTATGCCTGCCGCCCCTCCCAGAAGTTCGTTTACCACCGATACCTGTTCGAATCTTATATCCATCATCCACTCCGAATGAGTAACATTCAGCTCCACACCTTCCACATTAGCCATCCCCGCCGGATTATAGTATATTGCTGTAGCATCATCAGATACTGCTGTGAAAGCTTCCCCCATTCCACTGGCCCGGGCTCCGTTGCCAAGACGCAGGAACACAAATCCGCTGGTTCCCGGTTCACCGGCCTGCAAAGAGACCGGCCCCAAAATAATCACTAATATAACAAAGAGTATCAGCCTCTTTTTCATTTCTCCTCCAATCGCAGCATTCTCTTTATAATACCTGTTTTTTCATATATATTCAATTTATTATCTGACCACCGCAAGCTTCTTCCTTCCACTCCAGCTCCACCCCCCGCCCCTTACCTCCACCAGACAGATGTAAACTCCTCCGGCCATGTCCCGGGTGGAGATACAGAGCTCAAAGGGAACCCTGCTTTCGCCATACTGGTGGAATGTATCACTGCAGAATACTTTCTCACCTTCCAGATTCATTATTTTAATCACTATTTCAGCGGACTCAAAGAGATTCATCCTGACTTTAAAATTTTCACCATAAACGGGATTGGGATATATCACTAAAGATTCCTTGTCTACCGTTCCCCTGGCTGGATTCACCACCCCCCGGTTAACCAGACGCCCGCTTCCCTCTATATCTCTCCTGAAGAATCTCCATCCTCCCTCTAAAAAATCAACTTCCATACTGTACCGTTTAAGGGAGAATAGCGATTCTGTTTCCTCCATATCAGAAGCTGTCAATTGCTCTGTTTCTCCCGTGGTCATCAGATACAGTTTTGAATCCTCCCCCCTGATCAAAGCCGGAGATAATCCTCCAGCCCCTTCTCCGATAAGGGGAAATCCCTCCAGAGGTTCTCCATCCGGCTGATAACCGAACATATCTCCGGCCACGGAAAAAACTATCTCCTCCCCACCGTCACCATCCAGGTCTCCTATCACCGCCGGAGCAGGGGGGGATCTCCCTTCGATCCGGATGCTTGTCTTTCCAACAGAAACAGGCCAGCCCCAACGGGTTATTCCTCTACCGGTGAAGCAGTACATTCTTTTGTCATCCCGTAACACGGTCTCGAGGATACCGTCTCCGTCGGTGTCCCCCAGAACAGGCGGGGAACCATCTCCGCTTTCCAGATTGACAACCTCCATCCCTCTGAAAGGATGGTAGTAGACCAGACCGGCACCGGGGACACTGATAACCATTTCATCATCACCGCTGCCACTGATATCGCCTGAAGATGGTATCAGCATCCTGCCTGTATCCACTGTCAGGTATAGTGAATCAGAGAGAAGCCCGGATTCAGCTATCCCTCCATTACGGATCAGTGGAAGATAATGCAGAAGAAGGCTGCCCTCCCTGCGGCTGGCAAAGTAAAAACCATCCAGACTATTTCCTGAATCATCCTCCATCAGGCCCCGGGCCAGGCCGGATGTTACTGCACCCGTATTTCCCAGGGATATCATAAAGGTCTGATTACCCAGGGAACGCCCTCCATGCGGGGGGGCGGAACAACCGGTCAGGTAGAGATAGGTGCTGTCCTGATCCGAGGAAATAACTGCAACCTCCCCGCCGTCGTCACCATCAGCCTCCACTACAGTAGGAAGGGACATAATGCATCCCTCCATCTCCAGCACTCCCTCCGAAGTGTCATTGTCTATGGGGTAGTGATCACCGTTCAGCCCAAAGCAGTGAAGAGCACAGGGGCGGGATCCTATTGATATTTCAACATCTCCGTCAAGGTTAATATCTGTTATAACCGGCGGTCCGCACCAGGTTATGCCAGCCCTTCTGTAGATGGTATCCAGCCTGCCCGTCCATTCCTCCAAACCTGCCCGGGAGATCAGAACCATCGCTGTATCTTTTATCACCGCCTGAAAAACTATCTCCTCCACACCATCCTCATCAAGATCCACAGCCAGGGGATGGGAACCATCTATACTTCCCGGTGAGGTCCACCTGACAGCTGGTCTCTCCGGAGAGAAACTGATCCTGCAACTCATAACCGGATCCGGCGATGAAATCCGGCTGATCTCAACTCCGGTGAATATGCCGCTGTTCGAAACACTGGATGGAGATGTATCAGGTCCGAAAGTGCTGTTATTCCCACTTCTGAAGCTGTCGTAATGGCTTCCGAATGAATACTGCCCCCCCGGGGTATCAAGATCCTGGATACCGTCCGCCTCCTCCAGGTCTACTCCCTTAAGATCCGGGTCATCGTTGGGATAATCCCCCGCAGCCAGAGAATTGAGAATTATTCTCTCATCAATATGCCATATCATTAAACCACTTCCGGTGACGACCTGCTTTACCTTTTTCCCCGTCTCCGGGTCGGTGACATAACTGGTTGGATTCGACCGGGGGGTAAGAAAGAAATCGAACTCGGCACCCAGGAGAGTATCACTGTTTTCGGGTATACCGTCACCATCCAGATCACCGAAGTCAAACCTCAGATTGAAATTCTGGTCCTGTATCCTGTTGGCGATGAGAAAATACTCCGATTCAGATACAGGTACCCTTACCAGGGCGGTATCATAAACCTGGGAACTGTTTATATCACCTATGTTAATGGTGGATTCCCCCTCTACTGTCACCGCTTCGTTCCAGCCCAGAAGATACCTGTGAAAGGCACAGGGGAAGGCGGGCACAAAACCACTGGCATTGTACAGCCCGTAACTCATCAGGCCGAATACCCCAATCCCCTGGGAATTGGGAAAACTGGAGGGAGTTGAATCAAACAGCGGTATCATTCCCAGCCTGAGACCCATCTGATAGGCATAAAGTCCCAGAGTACCGTAGGTCATTCCGTCCTGGGAACCGATCTCCGGCCAGATCATCAGGTTATCGATATAACAGGTGTCTCCTTCGATTGTATCAGAGGTAGGGATGCCGGGTGTGCCCAGGGTATCTGCCAAAGCCTCCTCCATCTCGCCGGGATCCAGAAAACCGGACCACAGCTGGGTGGGAGAATCACCATTGGAATCGGTCTCACGGCCCGGTCCCGCATGTATCACCGCATACGCCTGATAGCGGGAATAATCGACCAGGGAATCGTTCTTCTCCACCACCTCCATCATCATCTCACTGACTCTCTCCTCCCACATCCCCCCCTCACTGTAGTAACCCTGATCCCGGCTCATGGTTATAATTCCCGGGGCGATATCATAATCAATATAAAACTGGTTACGGGATGCACTCAGGAAATACTCCTTCAGATGTCTCAGTTCATTCTCATAGTACAGGGAATCATAGGGACCACTGTGATAGAGGGTATCACTGGGTACAATATCTCCCGCCTCTGAAAAACTTCTTTCCGGAAAATCTACCCGTATAACCAGCAGGTCCACGGAATCGGGAAAAGCCGATCTGCCGGCCATGAAACTCCTGACTAATTTCTTCTGATAGAATCCATCCTTCTTACCCCTGGGAACTCGAGGCATGTCCCTCCCATTCCATTTTACAGGGTCGGCACCGGCAGAGCCGGTATTCACCATTATCAGCAGCAACCCCAGAATGGCTGAAAAAAGCCCCCGGAGAATACCCCTTGATTCACCTGAATTATTGCAAATATATCTACTCATGATCGCTAAAAAATAAACAACAACACCGGTAACTTCAAGTTCAATTATAAAAACAGGGAGAATGAAGATTCTCTGCCGCCCCTGTTCGGCAATCTTTTCTTCATTCTCCCTTTTGGTCGACCTTCGCGGGTAACATTCCCTCAAAAAGTGCCAGTTTTACGAAAGGTGTCCCGTTGCAAAAGGTCATCCGTCATTCCTTGTTACCCTCTCCTTACGATGGGGGGATCAGTCGACAAAACATCAAACTCTCTGGTTTCTCTGTCATTTTCCTTTATCCTTAATAGCCTGTTCAGGAATATTGCGCTTCATCTTCCTGTAACCTGCCGGAGCGGGAGCAAAATCCCGGTTACCGGCATCAGTCTGGTAAGCCCACCAGAATGATATATAATCATCGGGGGTACTGGTTTTTATTTCACCGATCCATATTTTGGCGTAATGGATTCCATCCGCTTCGCCCAAGCGGAGAATGTAACAGTGGCCTTTTACAGCCTCCAACATACTTGAATTAGCCCACCCGTCCAGAGGAGCACGATGCAGGTAATCAAAGGAGACTGCATCGTAACCAAAGAAACCGTAATCCTGGATCATTACCTCGGGATAATTTACCACCAGAGTGGGTATACCCTCGTCCAGAGTGAAGTATATGTCGGTAGACGCCATGGTATCATATTGAGCAATACTGCTCTGGCTTACCATATTGTAACCACTGGAATCTGGCATATCCAGGTTACTGTAGAGTCTTAGAAACCCCTCCGGCCGGGGTGTCCCGGTGACTATCTCATAGCTCAGCTCGCTCTCCAGGCCGGCATCATTAACCGCTGAGACAGCATAGTAATACTGCTCACCGCCGGCAGTGGAATAATCATAATAAGTCCACTCCCGGGGGCTGAAACTCTCCGCCTCCACCACCGCTATATCTTCAAAAAGAGTATCCACCTCTGTGGATTTGTAGACCACGTAGTAATCGAGGTCTCCATCCGGATCCGGGTGCCACCACCAGATGGTAACATAGGCATCGTAATTCCAAACCTCCACATCCCTGGGTGCTTCGGGATAGCATGCAGAAGGGACAGGCACCTCCACCACCCTCTCCTCATCCTCGCCGCAGGAGGTCATCAGAATCATGATCACCAGTGTTGCTGTAAGTAAACTCTTCATCATTATCCTTTCTGCTTTCACTATAAGGCAACGGTTATGCCAGAAACGATTACAGGCAGGGGGTAAAATGCCATTTATGTTGTTATGTTATTGTTATTACTTAGATAACAGAAACTGCTAATCAATTGCAGAGGGGATGATTATACCACGCCCCTGATCAGGATAACCCTGAAAATGTATTATCTATTCAACAGAATTGTCCAATTAAAAGTACAGGTTTGTGAGTGAGTGGAAGTCAGGGGTACTAAATGCGAGCACCGGAGGGGATGTCCATACTCGCATTACCCATGGATCTCGCCATTCCAAGGTTGTTCATACCCCTGACACAATTACTATATATATAATAATGGAGTTAAAGCGATATGGTCAAGTATATTTTTAGGTATTCGTCTTTCCTTCAAATTCATCAGGTTAAATTATATTTTTATACTCATCAATCTATTATATGCACAATTTTTCCCTTCATCTATATGCGGTTAGTATAACAGTGAACTCATGACCGATCCAGATGCCAGTCTGTTACTGGTAACCAGCAGAGCATTATTTTATATATATTAGTTCAGTGGATTAAATAAAAGAGCAGATCATAAAAATCCGGAGAGATCTGCCGAATTTCTATTCCCTGAGACCCCACCTTCCCAGTATTTTAACTCATACGAGAGTCAGGAACTGAAAAAGGCAATCTCTCCGGACTCAGTCACCCCACTCGCCAACCGATACCTGTACCTTTAAAACTGCAACATGTGTTCCACTTGCCCGAATTATTAAAAATAATTACTTCACCTCTAATCTATTATAATATATGCATTTATATGATACCGGCGAATAAACAGATAAGATGCTTGATCGGGGTGTTATAAAGAAAATTTACTTTGAACGGGCTGCAATCATAAGCACTTGCTATACAGGAAGTTAATGTATCAACAAATTTTATATGCCATGTAAAATTATTATTGAATAAGTTGAGGAACAACCCCCTCAGGAGCATGATTACCGGTAAAAGCGCCAGAGTTCACCAGCCGTTGACAGCCCGGCAGTTAGTGGGCGGAGTATCTGACTAATTCTGATCCCGGGAGGATAGTCCGTACTGGCGGATCTTCTTCAATATGGTAGGATAGCTGATATCCAGCTCTTCAGCAGCAGCCTTTCTGTTCCAGGAGTTTCTGTAGAGGGCGGCGGCAATCATCTTCCTTTCTAAATCCTTGATCTTTTCCGGAAGAGTAGCCTTTCCATCCGAATCATTTTCCTCAACTATATCACCGTCAAAGTTGATCTCCTTGTGGGAAATGACACCACCGCCGGGGGTAAGGATAACAGCTCTCTTTATAACCTTCTCCAGCTCCCTTACATTGCCCGGCCATTCGTTGGCCAGCAGCAGTTCATGTGCATCCCCGGTAAACCCGTTGATACATTTACCATTCTCCCTGCAGAAAATCTCAAGATAGTGTCTGGCAAGGAGTTCTATGTCACCCTTTCTCTCCCTGAGTGGAGGTATATTCAGAGGAAAATCATTGATCCTGTAATAGAAATCCTCCAGCATACTTCCCTGCTTACACAGATTTTGCAGGTTTATCTTGGAAGCAAAGATCAGCCTTACATTCACCGGCAACATCTTATTGCTGCCCACCGGCCTGACCCTGCTGGTGTCGAGGAACTGCAGCAATTTCCCCTGGAGCTGTAAAGAGGTCTTGCCAATTTCATCCAGAAAAACCGTCCCCCCGTCCGCCTCAGCCAGCAAACCCTTCTTGTCTGAAACCGCACCGGTGAATGATCCCTTTACATGGCCGAACAACTCACTCTCCAGTAAGCGTTCCGGCAGCGCTGCACAATTTACATGAACGAATTTACCCCTTTTATCTCTACTGCTGAGCTTATGAATAGCCCGGGCAACCAGACCCTTTCCCGTTCCGGTCTCCCCGGTCAATAACACATTTGAATCCACATCCGCCACTCTTTTGGCCAGGTTAAGCACTCTAAGCATCTTTTCATCCCTGGTGATGATTCTCTGAAAATGCCTGGCTTCTCCTCTGATTTGTGTATCATTGTCAGAATCCAGGATTCCCTTGAGCAGTATATCCAGGAAACCCGTGTAGGTCGCCACCACATCGAACCTGAAACCAAGACGGGGTGGCAACCCTCCTCCATCTTCCGACTGAAAGAAAAGCACTCCAAATCTCTTACCCTGGCTGCTGAGAGGATGGAAACACACCGGTGCATTTCCACCAGGCAGAATATCCCTCAGTTTGGACACCCGCCTGTCATGCTGAATATCGGTAACCAGAAATGTATCTCTGGTATCTTCCATGTCACTGCCTATAAACCAGCGGGCCAGTCTGCGGGACAGCTCCTCATCCATACCCTCCCGGGCCAGAATGGAAACCTGGCCATTACCGTTCGATCCATTACACAGGGCAACGAAACCGTGACCGGCGGCAAGCCTCTTCATCAAATCGCCCAGGGTAAAATCAAGAAATTTCCTTATCTGAGGATCCAGCCCGGACAAACTATAAACCCTGCCCACCTCCTGGCCGGTATCCTCAGCCTCCCTGTTCCCGATTTCACTCTCCAGCTCCCTGCGGAGCCGGTCGATCCTGCCCTGTAATTCTTTGTTACCCAGGTTCTCAGCCAGAGCCTGTGCTTCAAAAAGATGCACCAGGCATTCGTCCCTGCCCCCCAATTCTTTCTCTATTCCCGCCAGCAGATAGTGACTTTCAGCAAGATCCTTCAGGTGTTCGTCCCTCTCGAAGAATGAAAGGGCCCTCATGACGTATTTCCTGGCTAAAGGCATGGAATTCTTATCTTCACCACCAGCCAGGATTCCAGCCAGTATAACCTTAGACCGGTTTGCCTCCAGGGGATTATTGACTTCAAGGAAACATTTTACCCCTTCCTCCAAAACCCTTACCGCCCGCTGGATTTCTCCCCTCTTCTCCAGAGCCATCCCCAGCGTCCTTCTGGCAAAACCTATTTCGTGTAATTCCCCGCATTTCCCGGCCATCCGGATCGCTTCGGTGGCGGTGGATGCAGCCTGTTTGTATTGCTTATTCATTAGATATGCCCTGGCCATCCGCTGCATTACCTCGGTCAGTATATCATTTTCAGGAGATATCTTTCCGGCTTTGCTCAGAGCCGAATTGTAATTTTCCAGAGCCTCATCCACAGAACCTTCAACTAATTTCAAATCCCCCAGGAATTCATCTGAAAGAGCGATCTCCCTTCCATATCCTCTTCTCTCCGAAAGTACCCGGGCTTCCATAAGGTGTTTCTCCGCAGAAGCCAGATTTCCCAGCCTTGTTTCTACTACCCCCAGCATCAGAGTGGACCGGGCATACTTCTGCTGATCTCCGAACCTCCTGGCAACCTTCCGGGCTGAAGATAGACAACCCTGGGCAGCGGGATAATTATACATCTTCAGATATACTATACCTACATTCAGCTTGACCCGCAGGCCGTGCCTGGTGAGACCTATCTTCCCGCACAACTCGCTGGCCCGGTTCAAGAAGTGTAAAGCCCTGCCCCATCTGCAGGCGTTCTTGTGAAGAAGACCCAGATTGTTGAGAACGAATGATTCCCCTACTATATCGTTTATTCTTCTGAAGGTGGAAAGGGCATCCAGAAAATACTGCTCTGCTTCGTTACTCTTCCCCCTTCTGAAGTAGCAGTTCGCAATCAACAGCTGTGCTCTGGCCACCTCCTTGTGTTCATCAGTGAAGCGTAGCACCTTGTAGGCGTCAAAACCGAACCTCAGAGCCTTTTCCAGCTCTCCCTTTTCCAACAGCACATAGCCCCTTCTGCTTGCCAGTATGCTCTTGCCTACCAGATCATCTTCCTTACAATGAGACTGGGCACTCTCCAGGAATGCCATAGCCTCCCTGAGTAAACCCTTCTTCTTATAACAGTCTGCTATTTTCAGATGGATTACTACCAGATTTATATCAGATTGAGGGGTTATATGTAATTTCTGGAGAGCTTTTTCGTAGTATTCCAGCGCTACGGTATAATTCTCGGTAGAAAAGTGCATATCACCAAGCTGTTCTTCATCCCCTACCGATTGATAGCCGTGATTGGAACTGCTTCGCTCTTTACTGAAATAGTCATTACCCTGAGGTTCTTCAGGCATCGGTTACTCCCAAAAGTAAGAACTTTATCAGAGTGACAGTATAAAAATCTATTCTGTAGGTTCTAACTCGTAAGAACCACCCTTGCTATTCTCAAAAATACCGTTCTTCAGCTTTTCCCTCTCTTCGTCTCCTCCTATGGGATTCTTCTTCCCTCCAGCCAGGTCATCTGCGTCCCCTCCCAATCTGGTATGATCGTTGCTCTCCGTAATAACAAGAGGAACGATATTACCTCTGGTAAGGCTACTGATGCAACTATAAAAAATTGCCCTGATCATACTGTCATGGGAATGGATCTTACGGGTTTTTGCAGATACAGGAGCCGATAAAACGGAGAGAACCAGCAAGCAAGTTACGAATAGATGTACTCTCCTCATCTTGACCATCCCCTTTCCACAGAAATACAATTTCCGGAAACACTGCACACTATCCCTAGTCCATGGAAAAAATAATAATCCCCCTGCCCGGAGTCAAATAATATTTTTAATAAAGTTGTGAAAACGTTGGGCTTAGCCTTCTTAGCACAATTTTTATGCAATAGTTAAATATACTCATAAGAAATATTGGAATAATAAAGATTAATCATCGTCCTGATCCTTTTTACCCCCGGTTCCAATATTGTGCTTCTCCAGCTTCTTATAGAGATTGCTCCTCTGCATTCCAAGCTGCCTTGCTGTCCTGGACACATTACCCCCATTTTCCTCCAGAGCCCTTATCAGAAACTCACGTTCGGTAAAATCCTTGAACTCCTTGTAGGATGTCATAGCAAAAGGGTCCTTCTTCAGATCTTCCTTCCTCATTATTCTCAGTTCTGGAAGATCTGATACCTTTATCTCTCTCCCCCTGGTCAGTATGCACAGGCGTTCTATCATATTTTTCAATTCTCTTACATTCCCCGGCCAGCTGTAATGTTTCAGCTTTTCCATAGCCTGCCTCGAGATGATTTTCTCCGAAATACCAAGTTCAGTGCTGAACTTCCTTAAAAAATGCCTGGCCAGTATCTCTATATCCGAACGCCTTTCCCTCAGTGGAGGAATATAAACAGGAACCACATTCAAGCGGTAGAACAGATCTTCTCTGAAATTGCCCTCTGATGCTTCTTGGAGCAAATCTTTATTGGTAGCTGAAATGACCCTTACATCCACCTTCTTCAGCTCTGCTCCTCCCACCCTTTCATAGGTGGATTCCTCCAGTACCCTGAGCACCTTTGCCTGAGCGGAAGGGCTCATATCCCCTACCTCATCCAGAAAGATAGTGCCTCCATCCGCCAGCTCGAACTTTCCGATACGTTTGGAATGAGCGCCGGTAAAGGAACCCTTCTCGTGGCCGAAGAGTTCGCTCTCGATAAGCTCCTCCGGAATGGCGGCACAATTCACCTCCACAAAAGGCTCTGAAGAACGCTTACTTAACTGATGCAGCTTCCGGGCAACCAGCTCCTTCCCCGTCCCGTTCTCCCCTATTATAAGAACCCTGGCACTGGTGGGAGCCACCTGGCGGATGGTATCCTTTATTTCTTTGATTTCGTTATGCTCCCCTATGATCTCCGTCTCATAGGCGAACTGCTCCCTCAACTGGACATTCTCCCTGGACAATTCAATCTGTTTCAACCCATTCCTGATGGTTAAAAGCAGCTTATCCATATCCACCGGTTTCTCCAGAAAATCGAAGGCACCCAGCTTGGTAGCCTTTACCGCAGTGGATATTGTTCCGTGTCCCGAAATAATAATAACCGGAAGATCCTTCTTGATCTCCTTCATTTTTTCCAGTGTTTCTATCCCATCCATGCCCGGCATCTTTATATCCAGGAGAACTATGTCCACCCTCTCACTATCCACGATCTGAAGCGCAGTGGGACCATCAGGTGCTGTAAATATCCTGAACTTTTCATAGGAGAGAAGCTTTTTCAGAGATCTCCTCACGCTCTTCTCGTCATCCACTATCAGTACTCGTTTACCCTTCATAGCTTTCCTTCCATCCTTTATTTCCCGGTAAAACCACACCCCATCTCAGGTCTCTGGCGGTTACCATGAAAGATTGGGCTCCCACCACTTCGAGGAGTGTTTGCATCAACACCATTCCCGGAATAATCAACCTGGCCCGGTTACTCTCCAGCGGCAGAAACCTTATCAGTTCTACCTCCCTCTTACCCCCGAGCCTTCTCAATATCAGTTCAATTTCACTCCTGCCCATGACGGCCAATTCCTCGAAAACGGCCCGGCCATTCCTCAACCACTCAGCAATTAAAGCAAGGCTTACTGCGGTTCCACCAGTTATAAGAATTTTAACTTCTTTCCCCTTCCGGGACAAGTGGGAATATTCCCTTCTCACCCTTTCCATGCCGGCACTGCGGGCCAGCCTCTCTCCGGTGGCTTGCCGGGAGTACCTTATGTGTCCGGGAGATGAAAAGTGAGATATCATTCTGCGAACCCTGTGTGTCCCCAGAGGAATGCTTGTATACCAGTCCATTCCGGAAACTCCACCCAGTGATATCTCCGTGCTGGTACCGCCGGGATCGAAAACCATACAGTTGCTGTGACTTTTCCCCGCCAGTCCTGATACTGCTCCGGCATAGCCCAGTTCCGCCTCCGAGCGGGAATGGAGAATATGAACCTTTCTGCCCAGTTTATTCCTTATTGAGCTGACCACATATTCAGCATTCCCCGCTTCCCTGAGGGTATTGGTGGATACCAGCCGGGGCTGCGGGCATCCGTGCCTCTGTGAATTATGCAGGAGCACCTCCAGGGTTTTGATGGCATTATCAAGTGAAGGAGCCGAGATACTTTTATGCTCACCGGATATATCCTCCCCCCATCCCACATATAGCCTCTGTTCATAAATAATATCTATCCCCGCGGGGGAGTTGGCGATGTGTCCGCCTGTGCCCTCCCGGCCGAAATCTATCTCCGCCACCAGCAACCGGAAGTAACTACTCCCCATATCGATACAACCCTGTATATATCTTTGCTGCCGGTTCAAATATCTCCTTTCCATATAGCATTTATTTTATCATACTATCTTTGTCCCTGTTTTACCAAGATAGTCCAGCTGATACGGTTATGCAAAAGATGAATATAAAAAACATGTCTCCATCCCGGCTGTCTGAACAGATTGCCCGGATGAAAGAGAAACCGCACCGGGTCACTCAGATCATGAACTGGCTGTACCACCGGGGAGCTGAGGATTTCTCCAGCATGACCAATCTCTCCAAGGCACTCCGTCAGAAGCTGAGTGAAAAATTCTTCATATCATCTCTGGATCCGGAGGATAAGTCCGAATCCAGGATTGATCAGAGTGTCAAATACCTGCTGCTCGCAGAAGATAATTCACCCATAGAGATGGTTATTATGAAGAACGGGGGTTATCACACCATCTGTATTTCCAGTCAGGTTGGCTGCCCCCTGAGATGCCGCTTCTGCAGGACAGGAGCTTCCGGATTTAAGCGTAATCTGAGATGCGATGAAATACTGAACCAGATACTGTTCTTCAAATCAAATTTCCTCGAAGAAGGCCGGAGATACAATGTTGTATTCATGGGAATGGGAGAACCGCTGCTTAATATTGAGAATGTCAAAAGAGCCCTGCAAATCATAAATGCCATACCCGGTCTGGCTCTGGGGGAAAAAAGGGTCACTCTAAGTACTATAGGATATCCAGATAAAATTAAAGAGCTAGCCGGCTCCGGTCTGAAGTTCGGGTTGGCTGTCTCCCTGAATGCCACCACCAATACTGCCAGAAGGATGATCATGCCACACTGCGCCGATATCCATCAAACGCTTGAATCAGCTGAAAACTTTGCAGTTGAGAAGGGGGGGCGGGTTACCCTGGAGTACGTGCTCCTGAATGAAATAAACGACAGTCCGGAGGATGCAGAGCGGCTGAGCCATCTGACAGCAGGAAAGCCTTTTAAAATAAACCTTATCCCATTCAATGAATGGCCGGGTTGTGAATTAAGAAAACCTTCCGAATCCCGGATTGACAGATTCATCCGGATACTTCTCCCCCGGGCCCCTGCTGTTACGGTCAGAAGAAGTATGGGTGGAGATATTAACGCTGCCTGCGGCCAGCTCTCCATCAGGAACAGGGAAAATCGTCAGGAATGACCTTGGTATGGAGGGGATACCCTAACGGATAAGAATCATCTTGTGGACTACCCTCTCCCCACCACACTTCAGCCGGCAGAAATAAACCCCGCTTTCCACCCGCCTGCCCCGGCTGTCCCTTCCATCCCACTGCACCGACAGCTCATCGTTCCCAACCCTCCCGCTGAAGAGATTCCTGATCAGGGAACCATCCACCGAGTATACCTTCACATCAACATAACCAGGACTGACACCATCGCTGAACAGTGCTGTAATGGAGGTGGAGGGATTGAAAGGATTGGGATAGCTGGACAGTTCTCTCACCATGATGGGGATGCCAGCAGCCGGCCGATCTCCGGACAGCTCCATCCCACCTGCCAGGGCAACAAAGAAATCCTCCAGGCCGGCAATTTCATCGGGGGGAACAAGCCGGGAGTTCTCTATGGTTCCGGAATAATTTGAAGCTTCTCCTCCAAAGAGATAACGGAAATCCTCTGCAAACAGTTCAGCGGGCCTGTTCCGGTGAGCAGCCCGGGAGGTATAACTATCGTCTCCCTCCAGCCCGCGGGCCAGCAGATAGGGATGCCATCTATCCTCCCCACTGCCCGGTAGATATCTGTTTGCGTAGGAGTGGCCGAATTCATGGGTTACTGTAAATGATACAGATTCCATAGAAACCGGGTACACCCCCGGGGAGAGGAATATTCTGTTCCCTGACGAGGTGCTCCGTAAGATATATCTCCGCGGCAGGGGAAGGATATATATCTCTACCGAAACGTCCATGGAGACACTATTGAGATCTATCTGCTCAAGCGCCTGAATGACATCATCCCGGTCAAAAGGGTGGAATTGGCCATCCCCGCGGTTTGAAACAGCGGGATCATACACATCCGGTACAAGTTCATACCTCGGTTTACCATCAACATACAGCACCGGCCTGCCGCCATCCTCCACTACCATTTCCTCCATGATATAAGCCGGGGAATATACAGTTGCATTTACTCCATTGCCAAATCGAATGCCAGCTTGAAGGGGTGCCGGACAAGGGAGGTTTAACAGAGTAATTACAAGTAAGAAAATGAATCCTGTTTTAAACTCAGCTGTAATAACTCTCATGGGACCTGCTCTCCGGAAACCATACAGTTAAACTTATCCATTCGTTACTGCAACACCTGTTCCCCGCTTCAACTTATACAACCTCCTGCAGGTTCGGCAGTTATCCGAAGGGCCGTTCAATTTATACAGATGGCAGGATAGTGTACTTGTAAGTAATTATTACACATAGGATTACGGCTATGAGCCGTTAAAGTTCCACCGGGATGGAATTGATTTGATATATTCTGAATCAGCATTTAACTGCATCCAGGCAGGTGGAAAAGCGGGAATTTTCTGGGGAAATATCCCCAATTTAGCGGAAGCCTGAAAGAGCTTCTTTGCGTAGCAACAATATTAACAAGAAGTTATAAAGTTATATTCCTTTGAGGAATGTTACTCATCCGCAACATATGGCCTGGTCTGCTCCGGAACATTCCATATCTTGTATGTACCGGTTATAAATTAAACCCGCTGGAACCGGCATATGATGAAGTTTAAGATCAGAACCGTATCCCCGAGGTCCAGTAGTACTGAACCCCTCCCTCTTCGTTTATTGCCATTTCAGCTCGCAACAGATCCTGAAATGGTGACAGGATTTCAAACCCCATACCTCCGGCACTCAGCAAGGTGGTATCCCCTATTTTCCCGAAGCTATCCATCAGGGTTCCGTTATCATAGAACACCACCAGATTCATAGCTATATCAACCTTGCCCACATGGGGAATTGAAAACACATTTGGCCCAAACAGCCTCTTCCTCCACTGTATTGTGTTAATTATCTTGGCGCATCCTTTCCTCCCCTCACTCTCATAACCGCGGAGGTCTCCGGCCCCGCCCATTTCCATCCTGAAGAACCAGGGAACATCCCCATCCCTGATCCTGGTGCTGTTGGACAGTATGAAGGTACCTGCCTCGGGAATGGAAAAGTAATAGTTATTGAAGAAGCTGAAAAATGAGTACTTCTGATCTATGCCATCCACAGACCTCTCCCTGCTCACGGAAAACCCGGCCCAGATTCCCCTGGAGGGTGTTATCCGGTTATCCCTGCTGTCATAGTTGAGGGACAGACCCAATGAAATAAACTTCTGATAGTAGTAATCCCTGCGCCATCCCGTACCAGGTTCGAATATGGTAAGTGCGGCGTGCCTGGACTCGAACTTGAGAGAAGAACCCAGCCATACCTGTCTTATCATGTTATCGGATAGCGGGATTCCCAGGCTTATGCTTCCCCCGTTCTGGCCTTTTATGAAATCCTCGTTTACAGGTTCGTCAAGCCTGCGATAGTTAAAATACCTTATTCCGAATCTTATCCGCCGCCCCAGCATCCAGGGGGTGTTCCACGATATGTTACCACCATGTTCCTTGTCCCTGCGTTTGATGGCATAGATACTTATTCTCTCGCCCAGACCACGGAAGTTCTTGACCTTCCACTTGATTCCGTAACTTATACCATCATCGATATCGTAATTCAGAACAGGGTATGGATATTTCATGAAGAAATCGGGGCGCTCGCTCACCGTTACGATCACCTTACAGGTACAACCGGAAGATTTCCTGATAGATATATCTATATCGGAGAAGTATCCCATACCCCTGATGTAGTTGAAATCCCTGGATATCTTCCCCGGGTCCAGTGGTTCACCCGGCCTGGTAGCCATCTCCCTGGTTACAGTTACACTCCTGGTTCTGGCGTTACCGCGGACCACTACGGAATCGACCATCATGCCTTCGAATAATTCCAGGGTATCGGCTGGAATGGGCAGAGAATTACCGGTGCCGCCGGGCTCCCCCATGCTTGAGGAGTAACTCGGAAGAACACCCGGTTCAGGATCTCCCCCATAATATCCTGATGCCGCCGGTGTTGATATGCCACCCCCGCCATCCGGACTCACTGATCCGGTTGCCGGGAAAGCTCCTGCGAATAATATGACTGCCGCAATCAGACAGCATAAAATACCGGGCCTGATGTAAGTTGTCTCACTCAAAGATTCTCCCTCAACCATTTCAGGATCATAAGACCGTCAAACGAAAGTTAATATCTGCAATGGACACTGTAAAGAGATAACAGATTCCGGATGAGCAACCTTGATACTATATTCCTGCGGAAAATCGCCGCAATATGACCCGGGGAATAATTAACCTCAATCCGTCAACAAAACCATTGATGCTGTTTTTTTGCGGCTGCCTGGTGATACTTTCTCTGCCATTTCTGTAATTCGCGAACATCACCAGCTGTGGAGTAATAAGAGGAGGTATAATCCGGACAGGTTGACGTATGGAGGGATAGAATCGCTGTTCCGGTCACCATGATTTTGACGGATCGAGGTTAATTGAAGACAGCTGAATCATTGACTTACTATTAACCGAAGAAAAGTTTATTTTTTCTTTATAACTAAAGAACTCCCCGGCGTATCCGCCGGAGAGCCCTTTTGAATTAACTACTCAATCTCCTGGGGAATTTTGCGTTTTTCTTCAGTTGCCAATTTGCCGCCCCGGGAGAGTATTATGGAGCCCAATCCTGTCAGCAGGGCTATGAACATTAAAAAGCCTCCCAGGATTCCGAAGATGGAACTCAAGGGTCCCATCAGCGGATAAATACCCAAAAACCTGGATATGAGTCCCAGAAGGGCGAGAATAAACAGTCCTGTAAAGCCCTGAACAAATGCCGAGCTTATCTGGAGGTTCAGCTTTGCAACCACCGCCTTTCCCACCGCAAAGGCGCTGACAAAATACCCCAGCATGAAAAACACCCCATAGGAGATACCCAGAAGAATTGCTATGGGAATACCTATAACGGTGATGGCGAATATGGCGCAAACTATGCCTACCAGGATGGAACCTACGAAAACAATCAGGGCTCCAATCCCGAGCGATTTGAAGAAGGAACCAAAAACATAGGTGGACGATTTCTCCATTCGCTCAGGAAGGAAGGCTATCACAATCCCTATCAGCAGGATGCCTACGATCAGCAGGATAATCCCTTTCAGAACAGAAACAACCCCCCTCCGGGGATGGAAAGAGGGAAACCCCAGACTGATATTTGGGCTGCCTCCCCCCACTATCACAGTTTCGCCCCTTACTTTGGCTCCCTCCTCCCTCTCCAGGCCTCCCAGTATCGAAACAACCTGCCCATTCACGATTGCGGAAGAACCCAACTCCACATCACCCATAACAGAAACTACGTCACCCATGACCTTCCCGTCAACCTCCGCATCCCCGAATATGGTCACCACGTCACCCCTCACCAGCTCATTCCAGCTTACCGACACATCCTCTCCGAACCTTACCAGATCGCTTCCCCGGACCTTCCGGAAGCGTTCCTCCCTTAACTTTTCCAGCCTTATCCTGATGGATTCCGGTACACCCCCCAGACCACGCTCCAGCTCCTTCATTATCTCTTCCTGAGACTTACCCAGTTCCTGAAGCACCTCCCCGGGTATCAGACCGGGATCCAGCTCCAGAACGAACTCCTCGCCCTTTTCCGAGTTCACCTTGATTCCCTTATCGGAAATGGATATCCGGATCGATTTCTTTTCCTTTTCCTTTTTCTCCTCCTTGCCCTCCGCAGTGGTGGTATCCTTCTTCTGGGCAGTCTCCTCACTACCGGACAGGGATACGGCAATCCTGGCTGGATACTTAACCACCTGCTTCACCACTCCGGTTCCCGGTGGCGAACCATCCGGAAGTATCAGCAAAAGTGCTCCGGCGATAAACATAACCGCCCTGGCAAGAAGCATCTTAAACAGTACTAGCATGATCTTCTCCCTTTTTTCTTATCAAATGTGCTCTTGCTAACGAAACAAAGACAATCACCAGTATAACCGCCACAGAGAGAGTGGCTATAAATACAGGGGACTCTGTAATTATCTGCCTGGCAGCATCCAGCAGCGTTCCGCCTGCAGCCTTATAAGACTCTACAGATATCAAATTGGATATTATTATGGGCACCCTCTCAGCCAGCTTATTGACGGCTACCACTGCCGAGCCTGACACTCCTAATAATACCCTGCTCCAACCGATAATCGCACTCAGAGCCGGCCTGAAAACAGTCAGAAAGATGACAAAGAATAATACCAGCACGCCGGCCAGTCTTGCCGGAGAGGGAATCTGCTGCCAGATAAATTGAAATCTTCTCGCCATCCTACCCGCCAGACTGACCCGGTATCTGGAGATATCCACCGATGCCAGCACCCTCCGCTTGAAATCAGGAGAAGGCTGATACACCTCCATATCATTCAGCCCATCAAAAACAAGGGCGTAATCGGCGTCCAGCTTCCGGCATCTTTCACACTCCGACCGGTGGCTTTCATATCTGGCTCTCTCTGCCGGATCAAGCTCCCCGTCATAATATTTCTGGATCAGTATTTCGAAGAGCTGGCATTCCATATCTACAGCTCCTCCGGCTCAGATATGTTAACATCCCCGGTAGAGGTTTCTATAGTTATCTCACTCTCACCCTTCCGTACTATTCCTGCCAGGCGATTTCTGCCGATGTGGGATACATTAATGGGCAGGTTCGCATTTATCTCCCCCGACACAGTCTCGGCCTCCAGAACGAAGCCTCCCTCCAGCGGGGAATCAAACCGAAGGCCTACATCACCACTGGAGGAATTAATTCCATATTTAACCTTACCCTGAGGAATAAGCCTCATCATTATATCACCGCTGGCCGTACTTGCAGAGATATCTCCCCTTATATCCTCTATATCAATGCTTCCCGATATAGATTTAAGAGAAACATTTCCGGCATCAACCACTCTCATATCACCCGAGGCCGAATGCAGGGCCAAATCCTCCCGTGCCCCCTTTACCGATATATCTCCCGAGGCCACACTGAATACAGCCGCCCCCCTGATATCCCCGGCGGTAATATCTCCACTGGCGCTCTTTACATTAATTGCGCCCTCGATCCCGGATACCTCCACATCTCCGCTGGCCACACTTATCTCCAGACCACCGCTCAAATCATAAGCTTCCACATTACCACTGGCGGCAGTTGCTTCCACCTCTCCCTCCATATCCCAAACCTCTATTTCACCACTGGAGGTACTTATAACCAGCTCGAGATTCGCGGGCACCAGGGCATGAAGAAGGATCACGTTCTTCCCATTATCACCCAATCCCAGGATATAGGATAAAATACTCTTCTTCTTTTCCCGGTCTTCCGGATACATAGCGGTTATTTTCATCTCCCTCCCGCCTCTCTCCACCTCTATGCCCATCTCAACGGTTATCTTTTCCGCCTCATCCTCCCGGTCGGTTTTGACCTTCTTTATGATTTCCAGCTTTATATTTTCTCTTCCCTCCTCACCTTCAACCGAGATCCTGCCCTTCTTGTTGCTTATTACCAGTCTGGTTTCACCTTCCAGTTTATACTCTTCCACACTCTTCTTCTGATATTCACCGGCTTCTGCAACAGGGGCCACCAGAATCGCGGCCATAATGGCCATGCCAATTATCCTAACCGCCCTGACCGGAAATTGATTTCTAACCTTCATGATCTTTCTCCCTTTCTTTGTCAATTATTCCTCTATCGCTGAAAAAATCCCTTATCATTCTCCGGGCCCGGTGAATTCTGGCCTTTACCGTTCCCAGAGGTATTCCCAGACTATCGGATATTTCGTCATATGACAGATGCTCCTGATGCCTCAGTATAACAATTATCCTGTAGTGCTCCGGCAGGGTACCAAGCGCTTTTTCAAGTATTCCCATCATTTCGCCACCCTCCATCTCTCTGTCCGGTTGTACTGCATCGGAGGGGAACTGTCTCGATATCTTTCCCTCCCTGCCGTCCAGAGGTTCGTCGATGGAATAGGTCTTATGCTTCCTCTTACGAAGAAAATCAATGCAAAGATTCGAAGTAATTCTGAACAGCCAGCTTGAAAATGGATATGAGGGATCATACCGGTCCAGCACCGAGAAAACCTTGATAAAGGATTCCTGCGCCAGATCTTCCGCATCAGTTCTGTTTTTAACCATCTTGTAGCATACACTGAAAACACGTCCTTTGTATCTGTTCAGCAGCACTTCGAAAGCTTTTTGATCTCCCTCCAGGCACTTTGCTATCAGTTCCCTGTCCTTCTTCTCCGCCTGATTCACCATATAATTACGTTATCCCCTTAAGATATGTTTCACCCGGTACGTCTTTACTATAAACTTAATCATGTCTCCGGGAAAAATAGCAGTTTTGAATATTGGTGAAAAGTGCAAACTCGGCACTCCGTTTTTTCTTGACACCTCTATCCCATAAAATTAGACTGACCCTTGAAAGAATTCAGGTAATCTGCAGACTCACCTATGTGAGGAAGGGGTCATTCGAAGATATGACTATAATAACACATATACTGGCAAGGGAGGTACTGGATTCAAGAGGTAACCCCACTGTGGAGGTAGAAACCTACCTGTCCGGCGGAGCAGCAGGGAGGGCGATAGTACCCTCCGGTGCTTCCACCGGGGAACACGAAGCAGTGGAACTGCGGGATGGAGACTCCAACAGGTTCGGAGGGAAGGGTGTACTTACAGCGGTAAAGAACATCAACCGGAAACTAGCTCCGGAGGTCATAGAACTGGATGCCACCGATCAGGTCTATATTGACCGGTTGCTATGCCAGATCGACGGCACCGATAACAAGGGAAAAATCGGGGCCAACGCCATCCTGGGTGTGTCACTCTCCGTAGCCAAAGCCGCAGCCAATGCCCTTGGGCTTCCCCTGTATCAGTATATCGGCGGAGTAAACGCCCGTCTGATTCCGGTTCCCATGATGAATGTACTTAACGGGGGAAAACATGCCGATAACAACGTAGATATCCAGGAGTTCATGATAGTTCCATCTGGTGCTCCCAACCTGAGAGAGGCGGTTCGCTACGGTGCAGAGGTTTTTCACTCTCTTAAAAAGATACTGGGGGAAAAAGGTTATGCTACATCAGTGGGAGATGAAGGTGGATTTGCCCCCGACCTGAAATCCAACCGGGAAGCTCTTGAAATACTGGTTGAATCCATTCAGGAGGCCGGTTATCAGCCTGGCGAAGATATTAATCTGGCCATAGATGCAGCCGCCAGCGAATTCCTCCAGAATGACGGTTATCATCTTGATGCCGAAGGGAGGGTGTTACAGGCTGAGGAAATGGTTGATTACTATGAGACCCTGATCAGGGAATTCCCCATTATCTCCATCGAGGACGGGCTGGGTGAGAATGACTGGGAGGGTTGGAAGGCAATGAACAGAGGTCTGGGGGATAAAATACAGATAGTTGGCGATGACATTTTTGTTACAAACACCACCAGGCTGAAACGGGGAATCGATGAAGAGTGTGCTAATTCAATCCTGATCAAGCTCAACCAGATAGGCACTCTTACCGAAACCCTGGAAGCTATTGAAATGGCTCATCAGGCCGGATTTACCTCGGTGGTATCACACCGGTCCGGCGAAACCGAGGATGTAACCATAGCACATGTAGCTGTGGCGGCAAACACCGGGCAGATTAAAACAGGTTCCCTCTCCCGCACTGACCGGGTTGCCAAGTACAATGAACTCATAAGAATAGAAGAGGAATTCGGGGAATCCTCGATTTATCCGGGCATAAAGGCCTTCAGATAGAGGAAGATGATATGAAGAGCCTCTGGGGCCAGAAGAACAGATACCTGCGTATTAAACAGAGAAAGCTGGATATCAGCCCCCGTCTGGCCAGAGCTCTATTTGCTACTATTCTGGTTATGGTAAGCGTTATTTTTATCGCCGGAGATGTGGGACTCTGGAATCTCTGGAATGCTCAGAAGCGTCTGGAGAAACTGAACATGGAGATAAAAAGGGTGGAGAGAGAAAACCAGAAATTGAAGAAAGGTATAACTGAACTCACAGAGAATCCCTTCACCATCGAGAAGATAGCCAGAGAAAGATACGGGTATCTGCGTCCCGGAGACAGGGTATACAGAATTATTACGCTGCCCCTCAATGAAAAATCAACGGAAAAAGATTCATACCCTCTTGACAGGGGTAAGAAAAAGCTTTAGCTTGAGTGTGAAGGGAATTTGACGCGGGGTGGAGCAGTCTGGTAGCTCATTGGGCTCATAACCCAAAGGTCGCTGGTTCAAATCCAGCCCCCGCCACCATATACAGGCCTGCCGGCAGAAGCCGGCGGGTCTTATTTTTACCCGGAAGGAGACAAATCCCTGAATATGGCTCCCCATCCGTGGGGGTTTAAACAGCTCAGAATCGATCACAGTAGCGGCAGGGATGTTACTCCAGTTTTATAATCTTTCGTGTTTGTAACTTTTCCCCGCACCGGAGGGTACAGAAATACACCCCGCTGGAGACCCTCTCTCCACATCTGTTTATTCCATTCCACCGGAAATTCAATACCTTACCATCCGCCTCTCCATGGAACAGCCTCCTGACCAGCCTGCCTCCCACATCGTATATAGACAACTCCATTTTATTTCCCCCAACTGCAGCGGCACGACCAGCCTCTCTGCTTATTCCCGCCAGAAGGGGCATACTCAACTCTATATTTACACTGCGGCTGAATGGATTGGGATAACTCTTCTGTATGGCGGGAAGTAATTCGGCCTGATGAGGGGATGCCAGCCGGGCGTCTACTTCGGTGCAGGCCCGGTAAAGATAAAACCAGCGGGCATTCTCACACAGATCCAGCAACCTTGATTCCTCAGTCTTATCAGGCCAGACTCCATCCCCGGCGGCAAGCTGCTCCAGCTCCTCAATCCACTCTATCAGAAATTCGGCATCCTCCCTGCTCCGTCTCCAGGAGTCGCCGAAGTAAACATACACCGGGTTAGTATGGGCAAACAGGGTATCACTCACATGCAGCCAGCGGTCATTAACCCCGGTAACCCGCGCCGCAACCCAAGAACTTTTCTCCAGCTCCAGGGAAAATTCCCTGTCCATACTGCCACTGCCCTCAGAGAAAAAGAAGCTGTGTGACACCCTTCCATTCACCACTATCTCGGTTTTAATAAGTTCACCGGGGTATCTGACTGAAATTCCGCCGGTCAGAGAACGGTTCTGCATGTTGGTGACAAGGCTGTCTCCCGGCATTGCGTTTTCTAGCCTGAAAAAGCTGATCAGGGGTCCGTTAGTCATGAATACCCTCCCCCTCTCTATACCCCTGATCCAATTCTTGAATGTGAAATCCTCCTCCCCCAGATAAACGTAGGTCCGAAATCCTCCCGGCGGCAATGAGTTCAATCTGCTCATGGTAGCATCGGTGGCTCCCACCCCGGTAATATCGATTCCGCAATTCAACAGCCTGTACCATAGAGAAATCTCCCTCCCCCCCCGGTGAAAATTGCTGTAGCTCATGACTTCCATGGCATCTATACAGCCACTTACACAATCCACCGGCAGCTCCCGGGCAATTCCCACCCCCGGCCAGCCAGAAACATCATGAAAATCTTCGGAAGTCACCGGATGAGCGGCAATAACGATAGCCCCTTCCTGGCGGTGGGCGAACTCCGCAACATCCATATGCAGGGGGCTCCATTTTGAGGAGAATGGCGTAAACAGAGAATCGATTCCCAGAAGGGCCAAATCGCCATAGGCGCTGGTCCTTCGCTCCTCCGACATGATCACCAGGCACTCATCAGAACTGCAATCATCCACCCCTCCGGTGAAGTAATAGTCGTTGTCCAGGCATGCCACCACATTCAGTCCCATAGCGGCAGCCATCAACCGGGCATCTTCGGGCTGTAAATCATAGTATCCCCCGGCATGTCTTATATGGGTGTGAGGATCACCCGAATACCAACCCAGCTCATTCATGTCGAGGAATCTCACCAAATATGCAGTCAGGGTTACATCACCTTGAACCGGGACGGTAAAAGTTTTCTGAAGATACTCGGGTCCCTTGCTTATTCTGAAGGCAGTTGGTCCATGAGGTACCACTACCTGAAAAGAACCATCGAAATAAAAGTATCCGTCATCCACCATCTTGTAAAAACATTCCCCCAATGGGGGATACCGGCTATTCCCATTCTTATCCATTACACATGCCACCCCGGGAATGCTATCCAGAGTAGTATGGTCCAATAGCACCAGCTTTACCGTGGCCAGGTCACCACTCCCCCCGACTGTCTTATGATTACCCGGATCGATCTTCTCTTCACCGGTACCACCCTCCGGATAAACCAGCAGTGCGGATATAAGTATTATATAAAGAGGAATAACCTGCACCTGGTGCAGTATCTTCATCTAAATCCTCCGTTCAGAAGAAGATGCTGAAATCCAACTCATTCATTCCCCCGCCCGTGCAGGTAACAGGAAGCAGGCCAAACCTGGTCCGGTTAATTATGCCAGGCAGAGAGGCCGGAAGAAATCCCCGGGCCATATACATATACTCCACTATATATGTAAGTATAATGTATAAAACTGGCTGCCGCTTATTTTTATTTCATATCCTGAAGTCTATCACCCTACTGTTCAAATTTGGGCATCAGCTCCTCTATGATGTCCCTGTGAACAGTGTAAGTCAGCATTTTTAATCTGATGTAGTCCCCCCGGTAAAAATAGTAACCCCTGAATTTTCCGTGTCTCGAACTTCTGGCGGAGTCCTTTATCAGAAACCAGTCCCTCTCCCCCATTCTCTTATGAGCGAGGAGATGGATTCCGTGATCATCGGTGGTGGTGTTATTGTATATCCTCATCTCCCGCGAGTTCTGATCTATGTATTTCTGAGGAATATCGAAGGTTGGTATAATGGCAGCATCTTCGAAGCCATTGTAACCCGGCTCAGATACATCGCCACCGATACTGACGGTATGTCCCTCTCTGATAGCCTTCTTGATAATACTGTAGAAATCATCCAGGGGGACATTGTAATAATCTGCGGTGGGCCTCCAGTTGTCCCTGGCGTCAAATTCACCCCTGGTATAGAAGGGAACTGAAATAGTAGACATCAACTGAACATAATCACCGGTGTTTACTTCCAGCACATCCTTCATGAATTCCAGAGGGGTATAATGGCGGTCCTGGTACTTGAACTCCTCCGGCGGGGGACCCATATGGTAATCCAGAATCTCCCTGATATGAGCAATATTGGCCTCTTCATTCCAGTGCCCCTCCCTCTTCACCATTTCCAGATAATCCTTCATTCTCCTGTACATAATCTTATGGTTATGCTTTTCCCTTCCTTCCACCAGTCCATGGTAGGCGTATTCCGGAACGGCTCCGTATTTCTTCCATATTATCAGCACTGCATCAGCTTCCGACCCCTGTACGAATGGCTGGTGCCCTCTCTTTTTAATATATCCCCTGGCTTTCTCCACGTACTCCCAGTAGACTGTATGCATCTCGGATAGTTTGATTTCCTTCCCGGCCAGCCTTTTGATCTCTGACTCCATGAATGAGGTGGTACAGAAACTCCAGCAGGTACCGGTGTAGTACTGGGGTACCGGAGGAAAGTGAAAGGGAGCATCGAAATCGCCGGGGGATTCCGGTTTTTCCACCCCTACGAAATCGAACCTCAGATCCTTCCTCTCCTCTCTCTCCTCTTCCTTCTTCTCCTTCCACTTCCTGTTTATCTCCGCGGTAATGCTGTCAGCCACCGCCTGCAGGCTGTCCATCTTCTCCTTCATCCTCTTCAACACCGGATCACTGTAATGCTTCACATACTTGGCGGTATCACGCTTCTTCTGAGCAAACAGATCCCCGGTTGACATAAAGCTAAATAAAACCATAGAAACGATGAATAAAACAATTATCCTCTTCATCATTAAACCTCCTGCTTTAACTGAATCCGCACAGTCAACCGCAAATTATGCAGCCGGATCTGCAGCAGAATAAGGCCTGTTAACTTCTATCTGGTCCTTCAGGGCGGTCCACCTCCCGGGGGGGATTCTCCCTCAACTTTTCCATTAGTACCTCTACTGCCTTCTCGATCATGGGCTCCCTCCCCTCCTGTATAAGGGCGGGATCGTCAAATACATATATATCCGGATCCACTCCCACCGCCTCCACATCCCACTCCCCCTCTATATTGACATAGGCGAACCCGGGTACAGCCATCCCGCCGCCATCCACAAAACGGGGAGAATAACCATAACCGATGAGACCACCCCAGGTAGTCTCTCCGATCAGGGGACCCAGGCCTGCCTTCCTGAAGTATGCCGGGAAGGCATCACCTCCTGAGGAAGAAAGGCCGTTTATCAACATCGCCTTGGGGCCCTGGTTAACCGGGAAAGGGGTGGTGGTCAGCTCACCATGCCTTCTGGCCCAGTAGTTGTAAACCTTTCTGTCCATAATCTCCACCATCCGGTAGGGTGAATGACCTCCCCCGTTGTAACGCTCGTCTATTATCAACGCATCCTTGTCCATCATAGGCTGGAAGTACTTGAAGAATTCCCTGAATCCATGGTAATGAGTATTGGGCACATGGATATAACCGATCCTTCCATTGGACAATTCCCCGGTAATCCTGCGGTTCTCCTCCACCCAGTCCATGTAAAACAGATTCAGTTCCGACTCTACCGGCACCACCGTTATCTCCCGGGCACCCTTGCTGGAAGCCCGGTCATTTATCTCCAGTTCAATCTGGACGTCTACCTTATTCTCCAGATACTGGTAAGGACTTTCATCCGTCCCTACCTTATGCCCGTCGATGGATATCAGGTAATCCCCCTCCTCCACATTCAGACCGGGAGCGGTCAGGGGAGACCTGATGCTCTCATGCCAGTTTTCCCCCCGGTATATCTTGGTTATCCGGTAGTAATCACCATCCGCAGTGAATTCACATCCCAGTAATCCCACCGGTACCCTTTCAACATCAGGTTCATCGCCTGAGAAAACGTAACAGTGTCCTGCATTCAGCTCGCCGATCAGTTCTCCTATGATATAATCCAGATCGGTTCTGTGAGCCAGATGGGGAAGCAGAACCCGGTACCTCTCCCCCATCTTCTTCCAATCCACCCCGTGAAGATCGGAATCGTAGAACCAGTCCCGCATTATCCTCCAGGCATCACTGTAAATCTGCTTCCATTCGGACATCGGTTCTATCCTCATCTCCATATTCTCCAGGTCCAGTTTTCCGGTTCCGTAGTCCTGGTCCGGAGCCAGCTTGGCCACCGCATAATCATCACTGCCCGCCAATTTATATATGAACTTCTTTCCATCCTGAGCCAGCTGGTACTGCCTTACCTTCTCCATAATCAACTTCGATTCTCTCTTCTTGAGATCGAACCGCTTGAATGAATGCTCACCTCCCTTGTCCACAAAGATGTATACCACTCCGCTCTCCACAGCACTCAAGCCGTAGTAACGGTGATGAGGCCCGGGTATGGCGATAACCCGTTCACTGAATCCCTCAGCATCTATGGCTTCTATCTTTATCTCTTCCTTCTCCCTGTCCTCTTCTCCATTCCTCTTATCCCCACCGGTGTCCTCTCCCTCCTGATTCTCCCGGTCATTAAGGGGTTTCAAAGGGGAAGGGGTATCCCTGGACAGGGTTCCTATATATACCCGGTCATCCCATTCTCTCTCACGGTATACAAAATCCCTGGCTGATACGAAGTAGAGATACTTCCCATCCAGCGAAAATACCGGTTCCCGGTCATTGGTTATACCGGTAGTCAGCCTAACAGCCTCCTCATCCTCCAGGGAGTATACCCATATGGAGGAGATACGGTTCTGGTCATTCCTGGTGTAGCACACCCATCTGCTGTCAGGGGAAAAGCCAATCCCTCCGATAGAACCATAATTACTCTGATCCGCTACCTTACGGTCACCGCTCTCTACATCCAGTATCCACAACCTGTGCTTCTTATCGGTGAATGCCATCTTCCTGCTGTCCGGCGCCCAGATGTAGCCGGTAATCCAGGAACCGGTATCACTGGTAAGTTTTCCGGGCTCCCCTCCCCAACGGGGCGGCTGGATCCAGATCTCATATTCTCCAGACTTCTCCGAGAGATAAGAGATGTACTTTCCGTCCGGCGACCATTTCACATTCATCTCCCGGAGTCCGCCACTCCTGGTAATATTCTCTATCACTCCATTCTCTGCGGGAACGGTAAATATATCCCCCCTGGCTCCGAATACAGCCCTCACTGCGGAGGGGGAGACAGAGTAACTCTGTATATTCTCCTTAACATTCCTGTACACCGGCCTGAGAAACGGTTTGTCGCAATTAAGGGTTATATCTATCCGGGTGGTGGTAGCTGAACCGGTATCGTAATAATAGAGATAACCACCATTCTCGAAAATTATCCGTCCCCCCCCCCGGGCAGGCCATAGGCAGTCATACTCCCTGAAATCAGTAACCCTGGCAATTTCACCGGAATTGGGGTCATACCTGTAGAGATTAAGCTTTCTCTCGCGGTCGGAGGTAAAATAGATATATTCCCCCTCCCACATGGGAAAATTATCCGTACCGGCGAAATCGGTAATCCTTTTGACTTCATCCTTCTTCAGGTTATATGTGAATACATCCTGAGCACGTCCGGCCCGGTACCTCTTCCAGGTTCTGAATTCGCGGGATTTAATATTATAGGCAATACTGTTTCCGTCCGGAGAAAAAGTGGCCGGTCCCCCCTCCGGTATCTGAAGTTCCTCCTCCATACCGGGACAGGAAGGATCTATCAGGTAATATTTACCCACTCTCTTGCCGAATGGAGTACGATTACACCTTACCAGTATCTTTCTGCTATCGGGGGTCCAGTCCAGAACCATATAATCATATCCGCCCCTTGGCGGCATCTCCCCCACATCCGGATAGTAGGTCAGCCTCCGGGGCACCCCTCCCTGATAGGGAACCACATATACCTGCCTGGTTCCGGCATATTCACCGGAAAAGGCGATCCACTTTCCATCCGGCGATATTTTAGGGAAGATCTCCAGCCCCTCGGGAAAGGAAGTGATCCTTCTGGCCTCCCCCCCGCCTGCAGGAACTGTCCAGATATCCCCTGCGTAAACAAAAGCCACCCTGTCCCCCATAATGGAGGGGTATCTCAACAACCTGGCCTGATCAACGGCTGACACCTCTGCTGAGAGCCAGGCGGTAAGAGAAACCATCACAATTATGAATACCCCGGCAGAAAATCTTCTCATGGTTACCTCCTGTGTTTTAAAATGGCTATGATATTTAACCGGGATAGATTATCAGAATTGACTCACCGGGTCGAGCAAATTTCGGGGTAAGTTGAAAATAATAATTACTTATAATGTATTTTATATATTATCAGCAAATAATATTATTGAAAATCGCACCTTGTATCCTTTGCTGAAATCAACTTTAAGATCGTTATCGATAATCTTCCCGTTCACTTCAGAACAGCCAGACCTCTCCTTAACCATCTCCGGAGCACCACACCCGATACAACCGACAGCCCCAACAGCAGAACGGCGGGAGTAAATTCCCCCATAATCAATTTTCCCAGGCCTATTAATATGGAATTTATCAACATCATCCCGGAGACGATACATATAAAGGTACCCCTGCCCGATCCCTTCCTGTTAAGGCCGGGCATGATTCTCTCAAAACGCTTCCATCCCGGCCCCCCGGGATGAACCCTCCGGTAGAATTCAGACAGCTTCTTCTCCCCCACCGGCCGGGTAAGCAGGGTTACCATTATCCATACCGGCAGGGATATCATAACGGTAAGAGCAGTGGAATATGGAAAGTCGAGCAGGGCGCTTTCACCTAACCGGGGGTTCCGGGAAAGGACAGTAAAGATGAAAGTGCAGACCAGAGCCGTAATCATGGCCGCTATCTCCGACCAGGCATTCACCCTCCACCAGTACCACCTGCCTATGTAGACCGAACCTATTCCCGCAGTCACCGATATAATCAGCTTCCAGGCGAAGGATATATCGTCCACCGCAAAGGAAGCCACAGCACCCAGAACTGCCAGAACCACTACAGTTATTCTGGCTGACTGAAGATACTCTCTGTCCGTCCGGTTCTTCCAGATAAAACGGCGGTACATGTCATTTACCAGCAGTGAACTTCCCCAGTTCAGCTGGGTATCTATGGTGGACATGAAAGCGGCGAAGAAGGAGGCCAGAGCCAGACCGAATATACCCGGAGGAAGAACCTCCCTCATCATAAGGGGGTAGTATGTTTCCAGATCATCCACCGGTCCCATCATGGCCATCCCGCACAGGCCCACCACGATCCAGGGCCATGGCCGCAGGCAGATATGAGCGATACTGTACCACAAATAACCGAATACCGAATGCCTTTCATCTCTGGCGGCAAAGAGCCGTTGTGCCAGGTATCCTCCTCCGTCTATGGTGTAGGAGGCCCACCATACCACCATAATCAGTATAAGGAATTCGGTGAAGGGATTGGCTCCTGTCAAAGCATCCGGCTCCGGAATAATGCGGAGTATACGCTCCGGGGAGAATCCCGATGCAGCCAGCCTGGTTTTTATTTCCTCCAGTCCTCCAATCCTGATAAAAGCAGCCACAGCCAGATAAACAGACCCACCCATAGCCAGGATAAACTGAAGCAGGTCGGTGAAGACAACACCCCACAATCCTGACATCACCGTATATGCCACTGCTATAATGAACAACGTCAGTACGGTGAAAACTTGAGCATCCACACCCATAATGACAGTGCCGCTTTCCCACCCCATCACGGTCATAACTATCTTGGCCATTGCCTTCATAACCCAGGCGATTACCAGCACATTCTGAAAGCATCCAAACCAGATAGAGCGGTAGCCCCTGAGCGCTGCAGCCGGCTTTCCATCGTATCTGAGCTCGATAAGTTCGGCATCTGTGGTGATACCTGCCCGGCGCCACAGACCGGCAAAGAGAAATACGGTAACCATCCCCCCTATACCCCACTGCCACCACAACCAGTTCTTGAATATTCCTCCCCGGGCCACCAATCCCGATACCACCAGGGGGGTATCCGCCGCGAATGTAGTAGCCACCATTGAGGTACCGATAATCCACCAGGGAAGTGAGCGTCCGGAGATAAAAAAATCCCGGGTGCTGCGGGAACCCCTTCCGGAGAGAAAAATTCCAATCCCGAAGACCACCAAAAGATATATCCCGATAACAATCAGGTCAGCATTTCCGATAAACTGATCCATACTCTCCCATCTGCTATCTCTTCCAACTGGATATCCGGCATGTACCGTAAAGGTCAATTTGTCAGGGTTGGAATCCCCGACCTTACCGAATCGGCTCCTTCATTGCTAGTATCCCCCCGGTGACTACTCCGGTGAGCTGACCACATCTGATATTGCCAGTCTTGATATCAGGTGGATTATAGAATCTGCAGGTATTAAAATCAAAGATTCTTACTGATAAAAAGAGAGGCGCTCCGGGCTGGAGCGCCTCAACAGTGAACTTCTGCCGCAAAAATATATGCAGGCGGGTTCCTGTTACAGAATCCCGGCCTTCCTCCGCACCTTCAGGGGAAGTTCCCGATCATCCACCTGCACGGGCGGGAAGTTATGACCTGCAGGCCATCAGAATCCTACACTCAATCCCACATAGAAACCGAAACCGCTCAGATCCAGTGAACCCTCGCCATAATTATCCGGATTATCCTTAGATTCCGGGCCGAATACAACATCCCCGTCATCCTCCTCCTGATAGACCAGTATTACATCCTCTTTTTCACCCTCGGAATCCTCTGCAGTTCCTTCGAATCCTTTTATATCCGCCCATCGTCCCCTCACTCCCACCTCCAGGCCGATCAGAGGGGTAAACGAGAATTTCATTCCGGCTCCGCCGTGCAGACCGAAGCCGGTCTTCTCCAGCTCGGCGGTGTAGCCGTACGAATCCCCTCCTTCCGAAAAGGACTGATCGAATTCCATCCGGGCCATGTAAAGCCCCGCTCCCGCGTAGAGATAGGGTTCTGCAAAGGGTATGGGGGGATTAACATAGCCGGTAAGCATAAGGGGGTATACCTTTATATTATGATCCAGGCTCAGTGAAGTACTTCCTTCCTCCAGGGAAAAATCCGACTTTCCGTAGATATACCCGGCACTAAATCCAGTGCTCAAAAGCGGCAGCAGAGAGATCTTCACCTCTCCGTTTATCTCCGGAACCCAGTGTATGTTCCCTATCTCTTCACTTACCCCCAGGTTAGCCAGGTCATCGTTAAGATTATCAGCGAAATTGTTAAAGTGGTCGTAGGCGATGTAATCCATCCCCCCCATCAATCTGAATTCCACACCGGCACCGGCATTCGAACCGGCCAGCAGAACTATCACCAAACACATCACCGGCAGGGCTAAAGTCTTTCTCATAATTCCTCCCTCTTGATACAGCCGGATCCACAACCGGGGGGCTCTCCCCCGCAATGGACTCCTTTTACTTCTCTTCCTTGAGTTCTCTCAGCTTTCTTATATTCTCGCTAAGGCCAATCACAATGAGGATGTCACTGTCCTTTATAACAAAATCCGCGGATGGCACAAGGATAAAATTACCCGGAACAAGCTCTTTTATGCCTATTACATTGATATTATATTCAGTTCTCAGCTGCAACTCCGCAAGACTCTTGCCAACGAATTCCTCCACCGGGGCTATTTCAGCCACTATGTAATCACCCGGCATGGAGTAAAACTCCAGAATATCGGGATTGGAGAGGGTGCTGCCCACCTTCTGGGCCATCTCCCTCTCCGGATGGATCACCTGGGTGGCCCCCACCTTCTCCAGTATCTTCCCATGATCTTCGGTGTTCGCCTTTACTACAATCCTCTCCACATCCATCTCCTTCAGATAAAGGGTGATAAGTGTAGCAGCGTTCTCATTTCCTCCCATACTTACCACCACTGCATCCATCTCCTCCAGCCCCAGGGTGGTTACCATATCCTTCTGAGTAGCATCACCCAGGATGGACTGGGAACAGAAGGGACGAACCTTCTGAATGGCCTCTTCATCCAGATCGATGGCGGTTACATCATGCCCCTCTTCAAACAGGGTCTTGGTGACATAAAACCCGAAATTCCCCAGTCCGATAACAGCATATTTATCAGCCATTTCCGATCCTTTCTCTCAAAGCCGGCAAGGGTCTATCCGATCATGACCTTCTCTTCTGCGTATCTGTACAATTTTATAGTCTCCTTCTGGGTTACCACGTATGCCACTGTGAGAAGCCCCACCCGCCCCAGTAACATCAATATTATAATCACTATTTTCCCACCGGTGGACAACCCCGGTGTCACCCCCATGGATAGCCCTACAGTTCCAAAGGCCGATACCGCCTCGAACAGGTAGGCCAGGAAATTAGAACCTCCTCCGGTCACCTCTCCCGTTTCCAGTGCCACCAGCACTATCAGACCTGCCGAAACCACCAGCACCGCCAGTATAAATATAGCCAGGGTGCGGGAGACGGTATCCTGCGGTATGGTCCGTTTGAACATGCTGACGTGCTTCATCCCGCCCAGTTTACTCTGAAGGATGGCTACCAGCACCGCCAGTGATGTGGTCTTTATACCCCCGCCACATGATCCCGGGCTGGCTCCCACGAACATCAGCATTATCAGGAAAAAGAGGGTGGCCGGGCCAAGGCTGGAGATGTCCAGGGTGTTGAATCCGGCTGTCCTGGCGGTTACAGACTGAAAGAGGGAACTTAACATCTTCCCCCCCCAACCCAGTCCACTCATCTGATTGCCTCTTTCGAACAGTAATATTACCACCGCTCCGGTTATAATCAGAATCAGAGTAGTGGAAACAACCATCCGGGAGTGAAGGGAGAATGCCGACCGCCTACTCCTTCTCCGGTACCTGAAACGCATGAACAGTTCATATATCACCGGGAACCCCAGTCCCCCGATAATAATCAGAGACATAACCGTCAGATTAAGCAGGATACTGTTGCGGTACTGCATAAAACTCGAACTGAAAAAGGAGAACCCTGCATTACAGAACGCCGAGATAGAGTGAAACAGGGCAGTAAAGAATGTATTTCCGCCATCCGGCTGTCCCCTCCAGAAGTAATAAAGCATAATGGTGCCGGCTGCCTCCATAATCACTGTAAATATAAATATTAATTTTATCAGGCTGCGGAAGTTGGGGACCGGGGTGGTGGTAAAGCTCTCCATCACAATCCATCTCTGCTTGGTCCCGAATCCCATCCTGAGGAATAGAAACAGCAGAACAGAGAAGGTCATGACACCTAAGCCGCCCAGCTGTATGAGAATCATGATCACACTCTTGCCGAAGACGGTAAACTGTGCTCCGGTGTCTACCACTATCAAGCCGGTTACACAAACCGCCGATGTAGCGGTGAAAAGTGCGTCCACCAGGACCAGAGGCTCCCCGGCAGAAGAGAGGGGAAGCAGCAGGAGGATGGTACCGGTCAGAGCCACCGCAAGGTAGCTCATTATAACAATGTAACCGGGGGGAATCTTCCTGAGAATCTTTCTTGGCATACTGCTTCCCATCGAAAATCTATCCTTGACTAACCGGGATTCATATCCTGCTCTTCATTCCACAGAACCAATCATTCTTCAAGCTCCAGACATTCTGAGGGCTGAAGGATGAAAATTCAAACAAAAAAGCTCTGTTTTTCACCCTGAGGCACTCACCCTCCATCCACCCCGGAATGGTTTAACCCTCCTGAGCCAGCAATTATATACCTTCAATGATTCGCCCTTCTTCTCATATTTTCTGCTCAGCAGTTCAATCAGATCCGGCCGGGTAACACTTCCCTCCCCATACCGGTTGTATATCGCCTCACCCAGGGTCTCCCCCAGAGTCCGTATAATTATCTGCCTCTTCCTGATGGCAAGTCCATGAATACGGGAAAGTTTCGAGGTTATCCTCTGTACTCCTCCGTTCCTGTCCCGCCTGAAATGATATTTGAGCAGTTTAATCAGCTCCCTGGTTTCCTTCATCGAGTGCCTGGGAAGAGGTTCTCTGACAATTCCAAGGTGATCCATTGTTCTCAGTGCAATGTTATCTTTTGAACAATCCCTCACCGGAGCCACAATCCTGGAATAGTAGCAGGAAAGCGCCTCCTCCATAACACCTATGAGGCCTTCCCTTGTCAAGGGATAAAATTCTCCTGATAACAAC
>CAZTHK010000008.1:0-34483 GCA_964613215.1 uncultured bacterium
TACCCCCACAACTCCATTGTTTCAACTTCCAAAATAGGGTTTATGCAACAGGCTCCTTTACTGGCAAAAAAAGCATACAACTTCGTTGTTATTTGAACACTGTGCCACTCATTTTACTCCTCCTTCCCCCAGTGTCAATTTTATTCAATCAGTCTGTACTACCACCAGCCCATCCTTTCCAATTACTTAAAATGAATTATCTTTTATTTCCAACTCACCTGCCGGGCTGTTCCATCCCTGATGATAAATACATCCCCTGCCTCCCCCACCCGGCGCAATCGCTTAGTCCAAACAGGCTATTCACCCTATTCATTCATCCACCGCATCTCTCTATTAGGGAGAGTGAGACAAAGCGCGGAGGAGGCACAGGGTCACAGGGCTCATCCTATGTGGTTGCATGGGGGAACAACAAATTTTCTCCCGGTTTCTATTCCGGAGAAATACTCACCGTAGAGAAGGCAATATAATTTCCCTAATAGTCTGAATTTGACCTTCTCTGATAAGACTTATATTGCACAGCCTATACCATTATTAATTATCTTTGATTTTAAGTACTCAGTTAGAGTCAATCTAATTTATATCCCTCCCATAATAGTTTGGAAAACAACAAATTAGACAATAAAAGAATTTCTATAAAATATTAATTTTTATGATCTAAACCCCCTTTCCTGGCTTCTTATGTGACCCACATCAAGTATACAGGTATACAGTCCAAATTGGCGGATTCTTGCTCTAGCAGAGCCGCAAGTTCGCCATTCACAGGAATATACTGCTGTGACACACCCACCTGTATACCGGGTATACACATGACACACTTTTTGGAATTGAATTCTTACCCGGTTTTAATCTCTCTGGATAGAAAATCTGGTATCAATAAATTAATCAGGATTTAGGTAATTATATTGAACTGAATTAATTGTTAATTTTGATAGAATTCTTATAAAATTTCTATAAAAATCCTTGACAAAGTATGAGTATTCTATTGTATAATAACGATTGTTAATCGTGGGGGAGATAATATGAAAATTTTGAAGAAAACTTTCGGTGCTTTAATTTTAATTCTGTTTTTGTGCACATTCCTGCTTACTGTCACTACAGATCGATTATACGCTGATAACAATAATATCCGTCCCATAAAGATAGTAGATCCACCTGATCTCCCTGAGATATACTGGGATTGTGGGGATGCTGGTCCTGATCCCCGTATTGATGTGAAGGGATTGAAAGGCACTCCCGATAATAACGGCAGTGCATTGAAAAGCGGCAACAATTCTGAGAATACAAACCACAAGGATCATAATTATTCTATTATTCTTGATATAATAAAACGAATGACACTTATTCGATTGATGGGGTTTAAAACGTTTTAATCCTGCAGAGACCTGATGGAAACAGCTAAGGAATTGAAAAAGCGGCTTGAAACATTTATTTCCTGCGAAAAGTATGAAGAAGCTCTGGAAGAGTTGCAACGGTGTGGGATTGATTTCGCAGAAGGCTTTTCCTGTTCATCTCTTCATAGAAATCTGCTGATGCTGATCAGCAGAGTTTATTTTCATACCCGTCGTTTCGAAAAAGCGAGTGAATTCATATCCCGTATTGAATCCCTGTACCCGGAAATTCTCGATGATATCGAGTACATCTATATAAAGAGTTATCTCCTTCATAAACATGGCAAGGATGAGAGATCACTCGAACTTCTCAAAGATTCTATCAATAGAGACCGGCCGGAGTCTGAGCTATACCGTCTGAGGCTGTATCTGGGAATGGCGCATTTCTGGTGCGGTAATTACATCGATGCCAACTATAATCTTCAGAAATGCCACCGTCATTATCTATCCTGTGGCAACAGCGTTATGCTGGGCACCTCTCTTTATATGCTGGGCTACATAGCTCTTCAGAGAAGATTTTTCGACATTGCTGAATCCTACTTCCAAAGAGCTATAGAAAATTTTACCAAAGCGAAGAAGATGAGTCAGCTCGGTTCTGCACACCAAATGCTCGGTATTTTGAATTATCGAATTGGAAAGTACGATGAGTCATTGGAACATTCCCTTTCAGCAGAGAAACTATACAAAGAATGCAATCACGTGATTGAAATAATCAGTTCATCAATATCCAGAGCACGAGTATATATGTTTCTCGGCGATTACACCGAGGCTGAGAATCTTCTGCTTGAAAGTTATAATGATTCCCTAAAGCTGAACTACAAGCGCGGTGTTGCGCTCTCGGCAGAGTTTATGGGAGAGATTTACTATCACGGGCGGAATTATGCCGAATCCCTCCGGTGGCTCAGGGAGGCGGAGAAGTTATCCCTCCGGATAGCTCCCCGGGGTGATATAGCTGTAGAGGTGTATAGAAGACTGGGGGATGTATATATTGCCACCGGCAAGCTCGAAGAGGCGGAGGGTTGCCTGGCCAAAGCCTATGACATCGCTGAGCATCTGGGAGACAAGTATGAGCTGGGTACGGTTCTGAGAGCCTACGGGCTGGTAGCTTCAGAGCGGGGGGATATAGATCTGGCCCGGTCATTTTTTGACGAAGCCATATCCACGCTGAAACTGATAAAGGAATCCTTTGAACTTGCCTCCACCTGTCTTACTGCAGCCCGGAGGTACAGGGATTGGGGTGCCGGGAAGAAGGAGCGGGGAGATCAGCAGGGGGAAACACTTCTCAAGGAGGCCAGGGCATCTGCCACCGAGGCAATGCACCTGTATTCCAGGATTGAATTAAGGGAGAGAGCCCGAACCTGCAAAGAGCTGGTCAGGGATATCGAGAATATATCCGGCAAGATCACCCGGGCTGATTCTGTGAAAAGGGTTAGATTTGATCCCGCCTGGCTGCATGCGGATTTTCTGGTGGCGCGTTCACCCAGGATGAGGAAACTCCTGACAGAGGTTCACTCCTTTGCCCGCACTGATATATCCGTTCTGATCAACGGTGAGACAGGTACCGGCAAGGAGGTGCTGGCAAAATACATCCACACTGTAAGCGAAAGATCTGAGGGGCCTTTCGTAGTTATAAATTGCGCTTCCATAGCCAAGAGTGTATTCGAAAGTGAGCTGTTCGGTCACCGGAAGGGTTCCTTTACCGGGGCTGAAAGTGACAGGGCCGGCCTGATAGAAAAAGCAGACGGAGGGACTCTGTTTCTCGATGAGATATCGGAGCTTTCATCCGAGCAGCAGGCCAAGTTGCTCAGGGTTATAGAGAAGAAGAAGCTTCGAAGGGTGGGTGAGTCAACAGAGAAGAACATCGATGTCCGAATCCTCTCTGCCACAAATGAAGATGTGGAAACGCTTCTGGAATCGAATCGTCTCAGGAAGGATCTGTATTACCGGATAGCCGGGAGGAGTATTACCCTGGAACCGCTGAGGAGGAGGGAGAAAGATATTGAAGCCCTCTTTTCTTATTATGTTAACAGGTGTGGTGAGGGTTTTTATATGGCTGATGGAATAATCAGCCTTCTCCGCAGCTATCACTGGCCCGGCAATATCAGAGAACTGGTGAATCTGACCAGACATCTCACTTCACTCAGGGAAGAGGATAAGGTTATTTATCCACATGACCTGCCGGCTGATATAATCAATTCCGATTCTGAGTTTCCGGGTGGATATCCGAACCGTCTGAAAGAGATTATCAACAACAATTCCTGCCTGCAGGACAATACCCGGGAACTAAGAAAGTTCCTGCTGCGGGTACTTGAGAGGAATTCTGGCAACAAGACAGCAGCGGCCAGGGAACTGGGTATAAGCAGAAAAACACTGTACCGCTATCTGGATAAACTCAATCTTACCGGAATACAGCAATAATCAATTGGGCCAAAATCCCGCTTTCATTTAACCACTTCCGTATATCTGCCCGGTCTGTAGTTTCCCTTTATCCCCGCCTTTACCACCTTCATCCGGTAGCCCACGTCCTTTTTGTCCTCCTTGGCGCATTTTTCAACAATCAGCTCACCATGTACCGTGTCATCGATACCATAACCGAAATCCACAATGTCATCTCCCTCCCCGGGCCGGTAGGAGAGAAAGGTTAGGTACCCGCCGTATTTCTCAAAAACATCTATATCAAACTCAAAAATGAAATTGCCAACCTTCTCTGCAACTTCTCCCACTTTCCCTTCCTCGCTGTGATACCGTACCACTCTGGTCCCAACGCGCATTCCCCTGGAGATATGAAGCGTCCCGGCTGCCTCCCGGCGCTTACCCCTGGCCATCAGATTCCTGTACTCTGCAAAGGAATTCTCGAACTGCTCACGATCACGTGTCACTGCAACCATCCAGCGCCTGGATGGATCGGGAACCTTGCCGGTGATCATAAGAGCAACAGCATCCACACCGTCGGGGTACATTTCTTTGTAATTATAATGGGTTGTTTTACTTATTGAACTTCTGTCTTCTACAGTATCTCCATTTACTAGTTTAAAGCCAGCTGCACCTATTGGAAACGCACCTATCCCACCCTCCAGCTTCGGATTGATAATCAGGCTATGATCCTTAGCAACTATGACAGCCGGGATTAAAATCAGCATTAAATAGATCAAAGATAATCTTGCAAACATATCAGTTCTCCTTTTAAAATATGACCTCTAAATACACGAATTGATAATACTATTTTAATATTACAATTTTCCTGATGCTTTCACCCTGCGGGGTTATCATCCTGGCAAAATAGACACCTGAGGATAGCCCACATGCTTTCCATTTTATCTCTTTTCTGCCGCGGCTCATATATTTATCCACAACTGTTTCTATATATCCTCCTTCTACTGAATATATCATGATACTAACTCTTCCCTCTCTTCTAATATTCACCTGGAAAGTAGTAACAGGATTGAATGGATTTGGATAGTTGGCGAAAAACAGCTCTTTGCCTATAGGCATTTCATCTTTTACAGACACCACGTTGTTTGGAACAATACAGCTCTTCGGCTCCGTTCCTGTCCTGGTCTGCGAATCTGTTAATTCATAGTGTGCCAGAATCTCCCAGGAATATGAAGAGCACCGGTAACACTGTTCTGTAAGGTAACCGCTTTGAATACCATTAACACATGAACAACTTGCATCGGTAACTTGATAAATCAGTTCCGGAGGATGTGTTTCAATTCTAATACCCTCGGAATCCTGGTCGGCTCCCAGCACTACTCTGCTTATGAAAGCAAAACCGGAACTTTCCTTTGGATCTATCATTATCCATCCAAATCCATCCCAGTAAGATACACATAAATGTTTAGAAGGTGGTTCATACCACATGTTAGTTTCATTATATGTGGTTGTAGTCCCCACTAGCACAACCCTTGCAGGTATTCCTGCCTTTAACAGCAAAGCACAAGTTGCATGCGCCCATTCGTCACAGTTGCCCTCCCTGACCCCTTCCTGCAAAATATATGAAGCTTTCCAGGGGTCATACCGGTTATCATCCATCCAGTTCATATTCTGGTTCATCCAGTTTACAATCTGCTCCGGTTCCTTCCAGTACCCCCTTACCAGCCAATCACCTGTCATAGTCTTCGCTTCATTAAGAACCTCACCTACAGGATAATTAGAAACATCTACAGTTTCAGTCCCATCCATCCACCCATTATTGGTATAATGCCCCATGGCATAATCAAGCCCGGGAAGGTTCAACTGGACAGATTGAACTACCCTGTAATCAAACCTGATAGGTCCGGGGGGATAGAATATTTCAATCCAAACTCCCTGATTGGAATATCCCTCATTATAATGAGTAAATTCATAAATGAATGGGCCCGGAATATCGCAGCTCACCTCAATCTCAATACTTTCAGTGGAATAAGTAGCCCAACGCCCACACATGGTATAATCAGGATAAGGAAACCTTACACAGAATGAATCCTCCCCCGCCGGTGGCACAGTCATACTATGCATCCATTCCTGATCGAATATCTTATCATAGCCTGTGTAGTCAACCTGGGTGGATAATGCTCTTTCACCGCAAAAAGAAAGAACTGCAGCTACAATGACTATCATTACAATTTTTTTCGACATAGCTCTCACTCCCTGTATTCTCTTTTACAGAGCTATGCCCAGAGCTGTCAGAACAAAAACCCCATCTTCCCTGTACTTTATAACCTGTTCATGCATATCGTTCCGGCTGTATTCTACCACCGCCCTGAAGAACAATCTCTTCCACACCGGCATCCGCATCTCCAGACCAACCGCCTGACCCCTGTGCTGAAATCCCCTGTCAAAGTTGAAATAACAAAAAGGTGAACATTTAAGCCCGATTAAATCAATTGCACTACCACCCGGATAATATCTGCCACCAACTCTGACCCAGTCAACCGGACCAGTCCGGTTGAGCCCAAATGAATCCAACCCGGTACCGAGACTTAAGTGAATCCCGTCTTCATCTTGCAACAACCCCTCTAAATATATCTCCGTATCCAAGTATAATCCCCTGTAGGTGGAGAAGAGATAAAAGTTGGGAGGAGTAATAGCAAGCCGGTCCGAAATGTTGAATTTCAGATTGTCCACACTCTCATTACCATACATAAGATAGCTGTAGAGGGATCTTGCCGAGTTCCAGGTATGTCCACTGGCAAAAAAGGCAAGAGCTGAAGCTATCAGCCAGTCATCACGGGATATGGTTATCCCCTTGTCCCTCATGTCAATAATATAGCCGGTTATATCATTGTCATTAACGCACAAATACCCCTTATAAGATAGCCAGTCCACCTCGTCTTTCCCATAGTATAGATTATAAAGGAAATCATGACTATGTAACTCCAAGAATGCCATACCATTATAAGGACTAGTAGTCTCAATCGCATCACTGTTTCTAGCTGTAAAATGTGCGTTGAACTTTTCCTGGTATAAACCGGATTCTTCCATCACCACAATCCAATCATATCTATCAAGATTCCTCAGGTCCCACACATCTTCAAAAGGATTAAACACGAATTCTGGCACTAGATGTGTCCAATCCCCCATATCTACCCTGAAATGCTGGTTATCCCTATAATTATGAATCTGGTGACCAATCTCATGACTGTAATATGCACTGGCTTTGTTAAAATATCCCATAAGCAGAATATGCCCGAATCTCCTCTTCCTGGAACTATGAAGGTCGATCTTCTCTGACGTGAAATCCAGGCCTTCTCCCAGAAGCTCGGCAGCTGAATGCCAGGCCAGCATGTTAGCATCCATGTCCTGAAGGGGATTAGCCAGAGGAATCAACAATGATCCATCGTAGTTGAAATCAGGGCTGCTTGACCCATTCTCATGAGCCGTGCAAAATTCAGCAGCCACCATCAGCAAAAAACACATAATCGCAGTACTGACAACTCTGGACATTTACCCCGACTCTCCTACTCAACAACTACGCTTAAATCCTGATACAACCGCTCCAGATTATCTCTGAAACGCTTATCACCAATCCGGTTGATATCCTCTTCGGTCAATCCGGCATCAACATAATGCCTGTAACTCATCTCCAGAATACGTCCTCCCACATGAGATGATATCTCCAACGTCTCCCTGCCAGCATTCTCCGAATCCAGCGAGATTCGTATAACATCATCACCACAAATCTCATATTCGACGCTTTCTTCAACAGACAGAACGCTATCTTCTCCACAACCGGAAATCATTAAAACCGCCGCTATCGCTATTACAGCATATTTTACTCTCATCGTTCATCCTTTCAACTATTTAATTGACCTTTCAGAATCACTCCTCATTAAATCATGAAGCGCAAGCCGGGGACCGTTGCCGTAACTGCCGGCAAGAATATATTCGGCAATATAGAAGGGATTGAACATGATGCTTCTCTTATCTCTCCCCGATTCACGTATGATTATTCCATCAGTGCCCTTCGAAATGGATACTACTTCCTGTACCTGCATCTCATTGATACACCTGGATACTTCTGCAGCCAGTATATGCTGTAATTCACAGCCATATTCCCCCTGAAGCACCATATTGGCAATATTCTCCAGAGTTAAGGCATCAGAAGCTAGCAACATGCCGCAATCTGTACTGGAATCATCCGGTGGAGGGGGAGGAGGAGGAGGAGGTTCATCAGGTTCCGAACCTTCTTCATCCTTTTTGGGAGCAACTGAACCTCCCCCACTGGGATCTAAAATACAACCATTTAAATATGAAACCACAAAAAACATAATAATTGAAAATACAAATATTCTTTTTATCATATCAACTCCTCCATTCTATTCGATTATTTACATAGAAAATTATAAAATATTATATTGGAGGCGCGCGCTGCACAACTTGCCTTCTTAACTAAATAGCATAGGAAAAAACAATGATTTCCTGCTCTATGCCTCATTGACTGCAAAGAATTGAGATATAAACCAATGCTCATGCGAGCATTTTAAATCCACCGTCGTTCCATATTTAAATGCACAAGGTGTACCAAGAAGATTGGTACCCTTATGATTGACATTGGGGAGAAATAATCTTTATTTGTTTGTTACGTAATTGACTGATCTAAAATTAGTTAGGAAATAGTAAACAAATGGAATAATTTTATTATTTGCTAATTTTATTAACACTTTTACCTTAATGTGACACACCCGAAGTATACAGGTATACAGTCCAAATCGGCGGTTTCTGGCTCTATGGGCGCTGTAACTCACCCAAGCACAGCAAGTTAATACCGTGACACACCAACCTGTATACCGGGTATACACATGACACACTTTCTGGATGAGAATTCAGACCCGAATTAGTAAGCAATAAGAAAGGCAAGCCGCATTTTCAATTGAGCATTACTGAATTATAGCTATTCAGCGGTTTCTATCCCTCTTTTATCAAGAGCTATTACCAGGATCCCGGCACAGATCATGACCAGCCCGATTATCAGCCATATGGTCGATCCCGTGGCCAGCAATCCATCCACCGACGGGATCAGGATGATAAACATACCAAACCAGTTCCTGACCCTTCCGGTCAGTTTACGAATTATCAGAAGTAAAATTGCTGTTAATACTACTGATATTATTATGGTGTAAATGGTTGATCCTGTTCCCCCAATACAAAAAAAGCAAATCCCGCGGCTATCGAAGCCCTGGTTGGTACTATAAATCCCCTATGGTGTAGTAATTCCATACTGCAATCAAATTGCCCTGCAATTCCCGGCTCCAGCTTTTTTAATCCCCTACGCTCTCCTTATCCATCTGGCAATTTCCTTTATCTCCGGGCGCTTTCCGTACATCAGGATGCCGATGCGGAATATCTTGGCCGAAAGAATTCCCGCTATTATGATACTGGCAATCATGATGGCAATGCTCAGGGCAATCTGCCAGGCCGGCGGAGTGAGCACATTGATCCTCATGAACATCACTATGGGTGCGAAGAATGGAATCAGCGAAACCACGGTGGCAAAACCCCCGTCGGGATTCTGAATGACCATCAGGGGGATCAGTATGGTAAAAGCAAGGCACATCACTACCGGCATCTGAAGCTGCTGGGCCTCCTGCTCGGTATTGCATATCGAACCTATCCCGGCAAACATGGTGGAGTAGAAGAGAAACCCCAGCAGGAAGAAGACCACAAAGAATATCAGGGTGAGAGGGGTAAAAAGCTCGAAGCCGGAAATCCCGGATAACCCGCCTATACTTATCCCCCTCAGTGATATGACCACAGCAAATACTGCCCAGATGGCATACTGGGTAAGGCCTACCGCCCCCACTCCCAGCACCTTTCCTCCCAGCAGGTCGGTGGGTTTCACCGAGGAGAGCAGCACCTCCACCACCCGGTTGCTCTTCTCCTCTATGATACTTCGTTGAATTGCTATACCCCACACCAGAATAGTCATATACAGCAACATAATCAGGATGAAGCTGGACATATACAGCATATCAAACCCGGCCTCCTTCTCCTCATCCTCAGTCACCATTATGGTCTCAAGCCCTACACCCTCCACCATACTCCTTACCTGATCATAATCCATCCCCCTGGCCGAAAGCCTCCTGGATATCACCACATTGCTCAGCTCGCTCTCCAGCCTGCCCAGCATCTTTATGTTTCCCACCCGCTTTCCGTAGAAGGTAGCCTCCCCCTCATCCACTATATTGTGCGGAATCACCAGGTAGCCATCCAGCACATCCCCGGCCACTTTAGCATTGAGCCTTTTTCTTATCTCTTCCAGGTTTCCTCCGGTGGTATCCACACTGCTGAGAACAAAACTTTTCCTGCCACTCTCCAGGGTATCGCTCAGAGCCTCCTCCAGCTTCTGGTAAATATTTCCATGGTAGTCCAGAACGGCTATCTTTTCAGTGCGCTCCGGACTGGCCTTCATTATGAGCATAGGGACCAGGATGAAAGCACCCATCACTACCGGTCCCAGAATGGTTCCGATAAGAAAACTCTTCTTTCGAACCCTTTCCAGATACTCCCTTCTGGCAATCTTAAACAGCTTCATCTTCTACCTCACCCCCCTCCTCCTTCACCTTGGAAATGAAGATATCATTAAGCGACATCTCCCCCATCTCGAACTTTTCCACATCCCCTCCCCGGCCCAGAACCGCTCTCAGGAAATCCCTTCCATCCACCTCCGGCTTGAGTGTAACAGAGAGCTGTTTCCCGAAATCGGTTACCCCCTCCACCCCCGGGATGCCTTCGATATCCCGTTTATCCCCGGAGTATTTAAGCATAACCACATCCTCGCTGAACCTCCTCTTTATTGCTGCCAGCTCTCCCTCCAGCACCTTTCTCCCCCTGTTGATCAGGCATATCCTTTCACAGAGTTTTTCCACCTGATCCATCAGGTGGGTGGAGAGAACGATGGTTCTGCCCTCACTCTTCAAATCCATCACTATATCCTTCAATACTTCGGTATTGATCGGATCGAGCCCGGCGAATGGCTCATCCAGTATGATCAGATCGGGCTGATGTATAACCGTGGATATAAACTGGATCTTCTGCTGCATCCCCTTGGACAGTGATTCCAGGTTCTTGTCCTCCCATTCCGAAAGCCCCACCCTGTCGATCCAGTACCTTCCCCTCTTCTCCGCTTCATCCCTGGAAACCCCCTTTATCTCAGCCAGAAAAATCACCAGCTCCAGAACTTTCATCTTCCTGTAGAGGCCACGTTCCTCCGGGAGATAGCCTATTCTATCCTTCATGGATTCCTCGAATACCTCCCCGAATACCTTTATTTCCCCCTCATCCGGCTCAATTATTCTCATCACCATACGGATGGTGGTGGTCTTGCCCGCTCCATTGGGGCCCAGCAGGCCGTAAATACCACCCGGTTCAATCAGCAGCGATAGCGAATCTACCGCCTTCACACTATCGTACCTCTTGGTAACCTGGTTAATCTCAAGCAAAGCGCCGTTTCCTCCTGGTTAAGATCCGATCACACAAAACTCGCCGGCTGTTCTCTGAAAGGCGTTTTTTACATATTCCCCTGTTATCTCAATTATTCCTTATCAGTCTGGCTCAGATTATATGCCTTCTCCATCAGGCGCTTCATCTCCACCAGGGCCCTGTAACGGTGGCTTATACTATTCTTCTCCTTATCGCTCATCTGCGCAACCATCTTATCCTTCTCGGGCACGTAGAATACGGGATCATATCCGAATCCTTTATCACCGGCGGGTTCCCTGGCAATCCGCCCGTGGAATACACCCTCCGTAACCAGTGCCTCCTCATCTCCCGAAGGAGCCGGATAAAGGACCATTACACATCTAAACCTGGCAGTACGTTCATCCTCCGGGATGGAAACCATATTCTCCAGCAATTTCCGGGATCTCTCCTCGTCGGTTAACCCACTTCCACCATACCTGGCCGATCTGACCCCGGGCCCCCAGTTCAACGCCTCTACCTCTATCCCCGAGTCGTCAGCCAGAGCCGGAAGACCGGTGGCCCGGTGAACTGTCCTGGCTTTACTGAGAGCATTCTCCTCGAAGGTATTTCCCTCCTCGGGAGGCTCCGGAACGGCCTGGAAATCATCCAGGTTCAGCAGCTCTACCCGGAGGTCCTTTATCATCTCCTGGATTTCTCTGATCTTTCCCGGATTCCTGGTAGCAAGTACTATCCTGGGTTTCATAACAGAACCTTCCTCTGCCTCTTGATTAATTTCTTTATCCCCCTCCCGGCATATCTGAGCATCTTGCTGAGCTCCTTATCTCCGAAGGTGCGGCCCTCGGCGGTTCCCTGTACCTCTACATATTCTTCCCGGTCGGTCATGACCACATTCATATCTACCTCCGCCCGGGAATCCTCCCTGTAATCCAGATCCAGCAGAACCTTCCCTTTCACCATCCCCACACTAACCGCAGCCACGAATCCATTCAATACCTTCCCCCTCAGTTCCAGAGCATCCAGCACCTTCGCCAATGCAATGTATCCTCCGGTTATGGAAGCAGTCCTGGTACCTCCGTCCGCCTCCACCACATCACAATCAACTATAATCCTTCTTTCACCCAATTCCTTTAGATTCGCAACCGCCCTGAGCGAACGGCCGATCATCCGCTGAATTTCCTGAGTGCGGCCCTTAATCCCTCCCCGGCGGGATTCCCTCACGATTCTGGAGGGACTGGAGCGGGGCAACATACCGTATTCGGCGGTTATCCATCCCTTCCCGCTTCCCCTCAGGAAGGGGGGAAGAGATTCATTCACAGTGGCAGTGCATATCACCCTGGTCCTGCCGTACTCTATCATAAGCGACCCTTCAGCACTGCTGATGTAGTCGGTGGTTATCTTTACCGTTCTGAGCGCATCGCTTCTCCGGCCGTCGTGCCTGGCCATATAGTATCACCCTTCCGAAATAATCAGATGAAATTGATTGAAGGTCAACAAAATAGTTCCTGCCCCGCAGACTGGTCAGATTCTGATATGCTCCACGCTACCAATTGTTTTTCCCAGAAATCTTTCGCCCACCTGCTTGAATCTCCAGGGAATATCACTGACATATACACTGATTCCGGCAGGTCCTTCTGCCCTTCTGTCAAGATTGCCTTCCTCCAGAATCCTTTTTACCTCTTTGGCAGTTTCCTCCGCCGAATCCACCAGGGCAACCTTGCTCCCCACTATCTCCGAGATAACCTTCTTGAGAAGGGGATAGTGAGTGCAGCCCAGCACCAGGGTGTCGGCTCCGTAATGGATGAAAGGCCCAAGGTATTTTCTGGCGGTCAGATAGGTGACCTCATCCTCCAGCCAGCCTTCCTCCACCAGGGGTACGAACAGGGGACATGCCAGAGACAACACTTCGATGCCCGGCCTTATTATGTTAAGAGCATCCCTGTACGCACCTGAATTTATGGTGGCCGGTGTGCCTATCACTCCCACCCGGTTTGCTGTGGTAGCCTCTACCGCCGCCTTGGCCCCCGGTTCTATCACTCCCACTACTGGTATGCTCTCCTCCTCCCGGAGACGGGGCAGAACCAGGGAGGATGCGGTATTGCAGGCAATCACTATAAGCTTTACATTTTTCGACTTGAGAAAACGAAGATTCTCTCTGGAAAATCTCATCACCGTCTGGGAACTCTTGGTTCCATAGGGAACCCGGGCGGTATCCCCGAAATACACTATCTCTTCACCGGGAAGGAGCTTTAACAGCTGGTGAACCACAGTGAGTCCCCCCACTCCCGAATCGAATACTCCGATTGCTTTATCAGATTCTTCCATGATCTTCCATCAGTTATATTGTACCTGCGGGACAAGCCATGGCCGGACTCATTTCCAGTGATCAACATCCAGTGGTTTATCCACGGCATAGTGCCCCGCTATAGTCTCCACCGGGGAACCATCCACCAGAAACTGAACCCTCTCCACCCGGGGGAAATTCTCGCTCACCGTCCTCAATATGGAGGCCAGGGTAAAGTATTCCGAGGCACTCCCTCCGGGATGATTGGCCACAAATTCCCTGTTCATATCCAGATATACCGTTCTGGTTTCCTCTATCCAGAACACTCTGAGAACTTCTGTTCCGGCAGGGATGGGCGATATGATCTCATCATCCCGGGAACCTTCAGCCAGAGCGGCTATTACAGCTATGATCTGATTCTCCAGACCCTCTTTCACAGGTATATCCCTGGCTTCGGCGATCAGTCCGTCCGCCTTCGCGCTGGCAAAGAAGAGGGTTACACTTCGGGATTCCTCTGGCACCTTCTGTACTCCCGCCGGGGGTCTCTTCTCCCCGAATTCCACCCAGCGCTGTATTATATAGTAGGCAACCAGGATTATCGCCAGGACGGTCAATACAATTATTATTTTCTTTCCAATATCCGTTTCGTTCTTCCTCCCCCATAATAGACACCGGCATTTAAGTGCCGGCTTTGATCAAATTCCTGAAATTACTTTTCCACCACTATGGCATCAGCAATATCCTGATACCGCGCCACCGCTTCCACCAGGGCTTCCACCAGAGACCTCCTGAATTCAGAGTTATGCAGGAGGGTTTCCTCCCCGGGGTTGGAGAGAAAAGCCATTTCCACCAGAATAGCGGGCATGTTCAGTCCCCTCAGCACCCTCAGCCCTGACTGTTTCACTCCTCTGTTTCTTATCTCCAGCTTCTTGTCCAGTTCCTTCTGGGTATACTCTGCGAACCTGCTGCTTTCGTTTATGAACTCATTCTGTACCATATCCCAGAGTATGAAATCCAGGTCCTCCCCGGGCGCTCCTCCCGGGGATGAGCCTTCGAACCCCGCCGAAGCGTTCTCCTCCCGGGCCTGCCTGGCTTCCGCCTCTGTTCTGGGAGGGGCAAGAAAGAATGTCTCGAATCCACCCACATCGGAGGTGTACCAGCCATTGCAGTGAATGCTGATGAATAGATCCGCTCCTTCGGTGTTGGCTATCTCGACTCTCCTGCCAAAGGGGACGAGTTCGTCCTTCACCCTGGTCATCACCACCTTCACCCCCAACTGGTCTCTCAGAGCCCTTCTGAGCATCATAGCCACCTCCAGGTTGACCTCCTTCTCCCTGGTACCACCCGGGCCTGTTCTGCCGTTGTCCACCCCGCCGTGTCCCGGATCTATCGCCACCACCTCCACAGGCTTGCGTACTCCGCTCTTTCCTTCATCCAGTATCTCCAGCATCTTCTTTCCGGCAAAATCCGCATCTGGAATCTCAGGAAGTTCCCCCCGCTTGAGGAGGATTACCAGTTTTCTGAGGGAATCCTCCGGAGACACCCCTTCGAACTCAACCTTGAAGCGGTTGGCCGACTCCTGAACATCAAAGAAAAGATAGGCATCCCTCTCAGTCTGCTCAGCCCTGACCCGGTTGAATAATCCCTTGCCCTCGGTTCCGTTGAATTTCAGGGGGTTCAGCTTGCCACCGTATATCTTCAAACGGAGTATTCCGGGGGTGCCGCTGTCCACATGATAGAGCAGCTCCCGGGTAAGTGAAAGCACCGCTCTGGTTCCCTCTTCCCCCTCTTCGAAGTGGAGGGAACGGACATTATACTGCGGCTCTCCGATGGTAATAACAAGGAGGTCCTGATCCATACTTAGCTTCTTCAAATAATTATCCGCCAGTACGGAGGAGATAAACTCCAGGGGGATCATAACCTGCCCATCCATATACTTGACCGGAACCCTGAGCAGAACGGGCTCGCCATCCACAGTTACCACCCTGGTATCCACAGTAAAAACATAGCGGTTACGTCCTATTTTCATGGATAACTTTCTGACACTGGCATTCCAGTACTTGGTGGCTTTAAAGATTCTGGCCAGCTCGAAGGTGGAAAGATAGAGCTCTTCACTCTCCCCGTGTAAACGGTAAAGATCAATATCCTCGGTCCGTTCGCCATCTCCGAATACCACCCCCAGAGTTGCTTCACTGTCCTCCGGAGGTAAAGAGTGTGCCGGCACACCGGCAGAGATGATCAGTGCCACCAGTCCAGCCAGAATTAAATGGATAGCAGCTGCCCCACATCCCCTTTTTGATCCCTTGTTATTACCTGTGAATCCTAAAAGCATGGTTGCCTGATTTCCGTGCCTGTAACAATCATAAAATCCGGAGGATATCAGCTTTACGACCGATTATCAACCGGTACTACATTCGGCATTCAGCCCCGTTTACTTTACCTTCCCATCCCCTGCAGCCGGCAGACAGTTCTTATCCGGACCACTTTAATATATCCCCGGAATTATATATTTTTAATAATAATCCTCTTTCCTGGCCCGCCTCATCTCCCTCCTGGCATCCTTCTCGGCTATCTCGCGTCTCTTATCATACAGTTTCTTGCCCCTGGCCAGACCTAGCTCCACCTTTGCCTTCCCGGCATCACTAAAATATATCTTCATAGGGATCAGCGTAAGCCCTTTCATAGTGGTTTTACCAAACAGCCTTTTGATCTGGTGGGAATGCATCAGCAATTTCCTGGTTCGCTTGGGGTCGTGATTAGCTATATTGCCCTTTGAATACGGGCTGATGTGGACATTGTGCAGAAAGAGTTCGCCATCCTCAACCGCAGCATATGAATCGGTAAGATCCGCCTTACCATCCCGGAGAGATTTTACCTCCGTTCCCTTCAGCACTATTCCCGCTTCGTAGATCTCCTCGATATTGTAATCACGGGATGCTTTTCTATTGCTACAAACTACTTTCATACTACCTTCTACACTCATAATGGTAATCAATTCCGGCTAAAGCAGTAAACCGGAAATTCAATTCCTTGATCAACCAGGCGAAAATTATCAGAGGGGAAGAGCCATTGCAAGTTAAAAAGAAAGCTGCAAATGGAGTTACTATCTACCGTGGCGGGGCAAATGAATTCTTACTTCGGCTGTTCTCCACCCCCTGATATGCTGATTGAGCGGTGGGAAAACCCCCCTGCTTTGGCGATCAAATTCAAAACCCGCCGCTGGTCAGCGTTTGATTTAATTTAATATAATGCCCGCACTTGACAAAGACCACCGCTTTAATTATCCTTCTGGAGAATAATATGATGCCTGAGTGGCGGAACTGGTAGACGCGCTGCGTTCAGGACGCAGTGGGGTTTCCCCGTGGGGGTTCGAATCCCTCCTCAGGCATAGTTTTTTGCATCTTTCCAAAGGGAGGCAACTCATGGACCTGGTGGTTACTTTCCCCGGAAACAAGAAGGTCGACGCCACTATTGGCGACTTCACCATAAAGACAGACCAGCTTAAAAAGGCTGGAGGAGACCAATCCGCACCACCACCCTTCTCCCTGTTTCTGGCTTCAATTGGTACCTGCAGCGGTGTTTATGTGGTCTACTTCTGTCAGAAAAGGGATATCCCTTATGAGGATATCAGGATAATTCAGAAGACCCGAAAGAACCCTGAAACCAAGATGATAGAAAAAATAACTATCAGTGTGGAACTCCCACCCGATTTCCCGGATAAATACAAGAAGCCCCTACTCCATGCCGTTGACCTGTGTGCGGTTAAAAAGCATATTATGGATCCACCCGAGTTCGAACTGGAAACGGTAACCAGGGAATAGCCATCTATCAGGAAGAATAAGAAAAGTTAAATGCTGCAGCCTGATCAATTCCCGGGCTGCGCAACCACTCTGTCTGATACAGGTGGTTGACCTGTTTAACCTTCTTTCGTCAGCAGAAACAAGGGAAACAGAAGAGACGGCGTAGCCTTTCTGCCCTCAGGAGATAAAACTTATCTCCATCCAACCGGCCAATCCGGTTTAAACTGCCTTCATCAGCAAAATGGATGATACCTCAGCTCCGAACCATGGATGCGGGATATTCTCTACCCATCCCCCGTGCAAATCCGGTCTCCCCGCTAGAAGTTATGACAGGATAAGAGATAGTGCAACCCTCTTACCATCCGAAGAGGCAAAACCCCTGCTTGCTGCAGCAGGACGAGCCTGTTCATTTCGATGTTCCGGGAAGAGTTGCAGAGTTCCGGGATGATCCCTTTGGAAAAACGGATTCCTTAGATCCACTCAATCCACCGGAATGCGGCGAAAGGACTTGACAAAACATGACTACACTAAAATAATATTATTATAATATTTGTAACATCAATAGAGAGGATAGATATGTCAGAGCTGGTCAGATTCAGTGTTTCTATCGGGAAGCAGCTTCTGGAGAAGTTCGATAATGAAATAGAGGAAGAGGGTTATCCAACCAGGTCGAAAGCTATTGCCGATCTGATGAGGGAAAAGATGGTCAGGAGTGAATGGAAGAAGGGGGATGAGGTGGCCGCCGCCATAATAATGGTATATAACCACCACAAACGCGATCTCTCCGGTAAGCTGACCCACACCCAGCACGACTTCCCCGATATGATAATCTCCACTCTCCATATCCATCTGGATCATGATAACTGCCTTGAAATTGTAATAGTGCGCGGTACCCCCGGCAATGTTGATACTCTTGCCGGCAGGCTCAGGGGCACCAAGGGGGTCAAATACTGCTCTGTTGCTCCCGCCACTACCGGGATTAAACTTTAAAAATAACGGGGAGAAACCTGGTATGACCATAATGAAATACGCCTGTTCATATGTTCTGATATGGATATCCTGTATGTTGCTATCAACCGCTCCCGGCTGGACCCATCAAACTTACATCCGTACCATTGAGGAGGCGGTGGTGGTCAAAGCTTACTATGATGAGGCTAATCCCATGTCCTCCTGCCGTGTGGAGGTAACCCGCCCCAGTGACAGCTCTTATCTGCTTGCCGGGGAAACAGACCAGCAGGGGATATTTGCCTTCCTACCGGAGGATGATGGTTTGTGGGTGGTTACGGTATCGGATGGTATGGGGCACCGGGCCAGAATAGATATTGAGGTAAAGGATGGAGGAGCAGTTGCGGAGGGGGATGAACCGGAAACCGGACGGTTCAACGGTTTGATAGTGGGGGTGAGCATAATATTCGGGCTGTTCGGGATCATAGCAATTTTCTATAGAAGGTCCGGCCCTATCAATCGCAGGGAAATTTGAATATTCAGTTCATAATAATTTGTGCTGATAGAGATAGGACGACAGCAATGTAAATATCTTTGATATCTGGCAAAGATCGGGTAAACAGGAAGAAAGCCATTTTTTAACCAGTCGTATTGAAAGGGTAAATAAATGCATATTACCGAGGGTGTGGCACCGGCCCATATCTCAGTTATAGGAGGCCTGCTGGCAGCTGCGGGTGTAATTGCCGGGCTGAAGAGGCTGAAGGACAGGCAGATTCCCCGGGCCGCCCTGATGGCATCGGTGATCTTCCTTTCATCACTGGTAATACGTCTTCCCTTCGGACCCACCAGCGTTCATCCCATCCTCAACGGGCTGACCGGCCTGATCCTGGGATGGGTAGCATTACCGGTTTTTCTGGTATCTCTTTTTCTTCAGGCCCTGATATTCCAGTTCGGGGGTATAACCACACTGGGAATAAATACCATAACCATGGGACTTCCGGCAGTTACCTGCTACTATCTGTTTAATCCCCGGATGAGGCTGGCCGGAGCCGGCAGGAGAGCATTTCTATACGGAACTGCTGCAGGAATCACTGCCATGGTGCTCTCCTACCTTCTCTGGGCCGGTGCGCTGATTCTGTGTGGCAGACAACTGGCAGCATTTGCCGCAATCTCCCTGGGACCTCATCTGCTGCTTACGGTAGTGGAAGGCCTGTTTACCGGCTTCGTAGCCGCTTTCCTCAACCGGGTCTACCCTGCCATCTTCCGGATGGAAAACCCCGGAGGAGGGAAAGGAAGAAGTTGAGCTGTTCCACCTACTATACCGGCAATACAGTGATTCACAGCCTTGATCCCCGTATCAGGTTTATCATTACAATTAGCTTCTCCCTGCTGATAGCGCTGGCCGAACACTCCGGAGCACTGCTGATATCCCTGATCACCGGAATCCTGCTGGTGATAACGGCACGGCTGCCCGCCGGTGCGCTGGCCCGGAGATTGATCCGGATAAACATATTCATTGCTGTTATATTCATTCTGGTTCCCGCCACCTTTCCGGGGCGTACAGCCTTCCGGATATTCTCCATACCCTTCAGCATGGAAGGTATTATCTGGAGCGCCACCATCGCCCTTAAGGCCAATGCCATCGTGCTGGTATTTGCCGCACTCACCGGCACCATAGAACCCTTTACCCTGGGCCGGGCCCTCCACCATCTGAGGGTGCCTTCAAAGCTGACCCACCTGTTTCTTTTTACTATCCGATATCTGGATGTCCTTCACCACCAGTACCTCAATCTGGTCAGGGCCATGAAAGCGAGGGGATTCAGGCCGGCTATGAGGCTTCACACCTACCGCAGCTATGCCTACCTCTTCGCCATGCTGATGGTTCGAAGCCTGGAGAGATCGGAGAGGATCATGGCTGCCATGAAATGCCGTGGTTTCAGGGGGGAATTCCACGTACTGCACCGCTTCTCCATGGATGGGAAGGATCTGCTATTTTCCTGTTTATTCATTCTGATCGGTATCCTGATGGTCTTTACCATTTACAGCGGTATATGGAGGTTATGGTGACTGATAACAGAACTATCGCCAGGCTTGAAGACCTCCATTTCTGCTATCCTGAAGGTCAGCCGGTGCTGGAGGGAGCCAACCTGCTGATCAGGGAGGGTGAGAGACTGGGGCTTTCCGGCCCCATAGGGTCGGGAAAAACCACCCTGTTTCACCTGATGATGGGGCTGCTCACCCCGGAGAGGGGGAATATCGAGTTATTCGGCAGGACCAGAAGTGGGGAGGATGATTTCAGAGAGATAAGGGGCGGGCGGATCGGCCTGCTGTTTCAGGATCCGGAGGATCAGCTTTTCTGCCCCACCGTGATGGAGGATGTGGCCTTCGGACCGCTGAATCAGGAAAAGAGCAGAGAAGAAACAGAGGAGATTGTACATGACACCCTGAAGACGGTGGGACTGGAAGGATTCGAGGAGCGGGTAACTCATCATCTCTCCGGAGGGGAGAAGAGACTGGTTTCCCTGGCCACTGTTCTGGCCATGGACCCGGAACTTCTGCTGCTGGATGAACCGGTCAGCGGACTGGATGAGCCTTCCCGGCGGAGGGTGATTACCCTCCTGGAATCCCTGCCTCATACCATGATGGTAGTCTCTCACGACCGGAAGCTGCTGAACTCTATAACCACCCGCAGGATCAGGCTGGATGAGGGAAAGATATCACCTGGGCGGGAAGCCCGGAAATCCTGATCAATCCGCGAACGGTATCACTCAAACCGGCCGGCTCTAACCCCCTCCGTTTGATGCAAATCCACCCGAAGCTGCAGCAGCCGGATCCTCAACAATGCTCCCAGTCCCGTAATATCCCCCACCCCGGATTGGACAGGACCCGGTCATATCCTATGGACAGCTGGCATCCGGTATCCCCTTCATATAACGCTCGAAATGGCGGGTTATTTTTCTGAACAGATGAATCCGCTTGTCATCCGCCCGGATTCCGTGCCGGCTTCCCGGGTAGAACATCACCTCGAAATCCACCCCGGACTCTATCATCTTATCCACCAGCAGGACGGTATCCTGGAAATGAACATTGTCATCACCCACTCCGTGGATCAGCAGAAGGTGGTTCTTCAGATAACCGGCATAGGATACCGGCGATCCCCGCCGGTACGCCTCCTTCTGGCGGCAGGGCATCCCAAGCCTCTCCTCGGTATAGTGGGTGTCATAGTTCTTCCATTCGGTAACCGGAGCCACCCCTGCACCGGCATGGAAAGCCTCCGGGTACTTCAGCATGGCCATGGCAGTCATGTAGCCCCCGTAGCTCCATCCCCACATCCCCACCCTGTCCGGATCTATAAATGGCAGTGACCACAGAAACTCCAGTCCGGTTATCTCATCCTCCACATCCGGGTTTCCGATATCCAGGTACACATCGGTTCTGAATTTCCTGCCGTAACCTGAGCTTCCCCGGTAGTCCAGATCCAGGATGACGTAGCCCTTCCCGGCCGACAGATAGGTATCGTACAGGGCCCTCCAGCGCCAGCCCCCGGTGACCGACTGGGAGTAGCCTCCGCCGTGAACTGTAATGATGGCGGGGTATTCCTTATCGAATTCCCGGCTGGTTTCGCCTGTGACAACAGATTCGAGATCCACATCCTCCAGACCGGGAGGCAGTATCATCAGAGCATGAACGATTTCACCATCCAGCCGGCTGGTAATGGTGAAGTACCGGGGAACGGGTATATGGATGGAATCCAGATCCTCCCTCTCGGAGCCGGCCACCGGCTTGAGGTTATCCGGCATCTCCGCAGAGGGTCTGTGGAAATCCGAAACCATAACCGGCGCCGGTTTCCACCGGTCACCCTGATTACTTCCCTCATCCTCTTCTGAGTCGGGCTCGACCCCGGTGCCCGCCCTTCTGCCAGGTTCCAGCCGGTGCTCCGGCACTACAGATCTCTGTTTCCAGTCTTCCGTTCCATCCAGCGATTCCAGCAGGTACAGATCGTAGGGTTTACCCAGATTGGAGTACAGTACCGCCGCCCTTCCGGTATCATCTGAAATATAAGAGTGATACCATCCCTCCCCGGGGGTTACCTTCACCATATTTCCATCCTCCTCCAGACGGAAGAGATGGCGTTGTTGCGGCTCTATTGCAGTTGCGGTAAACCAGATTCTCCCATCTTCATCCACATTATGGAGAGCGGTAACTTCCCAATCCCCTTCGGTGAGCTGCCGGGTATCCCCGCCGCTCCAGTCCAGCCCGTAGATATGATTCCAGCCGGAATCCTCCGAGGTAAAGTATAGATTATCCCCCTCTTCATCCCACCGGAGAAACATATTATGAATATTCACCCACTTATCATCCCTGACGGTGAGCAGGGTATCGTGCGAACCATTGTCCGGATTTACCTTCAGAAAGCTGACCTGTTTGAGGTTTCTGGGCTCGCACAGCATCAGCAGCTCTTCTCCGGAGGGGTGCCATTTGACCGCCACGAAGTATTCATCCCTTCGTATCTCGGGTTCTATCCAGACTGTTTCTTCGCTGTCCAGGGAGAGTATCCCGATCCGCTGAAGGCTGTTTTCACCTCCCGCCACAGGCCTGAGCTGCTTTCTGGCCTCCACATACTTTCCCAGATAGTTGGGAACCAGAAGCGGTCTTACGGGTGAGACATCGGTCTGAATATATGCTATTCTATCCCCCTGCGGAGACCACCAGAAACCGCTACTTCTGCCCACCTCCTCGTAATCCACATAGTCACCCAGTCCGTTGTACAGCTCCTCGCTGCCATTGCTGGTCAGCTGCACCATCTTCCCGGATTCCAGCTCCATCATCCAGATATCATTCTCTCTTACGAATGCCACTCTTTCACCCCCCGGAGAAAACCGGGGATCGGTTTCCGAAGAGGCGGTTCTGAACAGCGGCCTGACCTCCAGGGATGGCACCTCCAGCAGGTAGAGATCACCTTTCAGAGGAAACAATATCCGCTTTCCGTCCGGCGACCAGTGAAAGGAGAATATACCCCCTCCGCTCCTCCGCAGGGTGGCCAGCCGGTCGATCTCCGCCCGGGTAAGCTCCGCTCCGGCTCCGATGCTGAGGGCTGCTGCATCGGTAGCCCTGGTCAGCTTGTCCCTTCTGGCATCGTACAGCCATATGTCATAGTACCGGTTTCCCTGGTCATTCCAGCGGAAGGCCAGGTACCTTCCATCCGGCGACCAGTCTGTTCCGCCCGGAGTGATGCCGGTCAGGCGGGGATCCGAGTACATCCGTTCTATGGTAAGATCTACCGCCGGCGATGATGTACTTAAAAAAGAAATTACTAAAACCACAGCGGAAAATGCCGTTAAAAGATACCTCATCCGGAAATTCAAGCTTGAGATCATACAAACACCTCCTGTTTATAATTAAATAAATCTACACCGGTATCATAATAATTGCTTCAGGCCCTTTTTCTCACCGGTTCCTGATATCCCACAGCCTTTGCCGCCACAGCCACCCCGGCCAGGCCGGTTTATATTCTTATACTGTAACACCAGCCGTCACGTCAGGAACAGCAGTCTATTTACTGCCGTACCGGAACCAGCGGGGTTTAATATTATTGCCCATTATCCAAAATTATCAGTTAAATTACAATACTTTACACCGTCTGTTTTATCTGGTATCAGAATACTATGAAAAACAGATACTTCATAACCGGGGGAAGCGGTAAAACGGGACAGGCCCTGCTGGAAATAATGACCGGCCGGGGTGTGGCTGGAAAAGAGGGGATCACCTGCCTGCTCAGGCCGGGGGGGCGCAGGGATATGCTGGAACGGTTTCCCGTGGATATCGCAGAGGGGGATGCATCCGTTGCCGGTTCCGTGGAGAGAGCATACCGGGGCGAGGATACGGTCATACATATATCATCCATATTCCATACCGGAGCTGTTCTGGATGGCTGCGCCGGTATGAAGAGAATTATCACAATCAGCTCCACCGGCGTATTTTCCCACCACCGCTCCACTGCAGGCAGGATAGCGGCAGAGGAAGAGAGGGTAGAGAAATCCGGAATTCCTTTTGTAATCATACGGCCCACCATGATATACGGTACTCCCCATGACCGCAATATCTCCCGGCTGATAAGGCTGGTGAACCGCTTCAGGGTGATCCCCCTCCCCTCCATGTCATCGGGAAGGTTTCAGCCGGTTCATGTGGCCGGCCTGGCCGGCTGCATCTATTCAGCTGCAACCGGCCCGGGCATATCGGGAAGTTATAATATCCCGGGGGGCAGTGCCCATACCCTGGAGGAGATGATTGGTATCATATCAGATGAACTGGGCAAAAAGACCATAATTATCCCGGTACCCTTCTTCCTGGTAAGAGCAGCGGTCGGGATTCTGGGAGCCCTGCGTTCCGGTTCGCCGGTGGATGAGGAACAGATACTCCGGCTGGGGGAGGACAAGACCTTCGATTACAGCAGGGCTGCCCGGGAGCTGGGACACCGGCCCAGGTCGTTCCGGGAGGGAATAAGGGAGCAGGCAGCCCTGATGGGTATGTCAAAAAAACAATTATGACGACTTCGATCCCCGTCCTGTAGACCAATTGACTCTCCCCCAGTTCCGACGTCGGAACTGATATTATGTTAACCAACTTCGCATAAGTATCTGCAAAGAAAATATTAGTGCCACCGGATAAGCTATAGGGAAATGATTCAACTGGCTGGTTGCAGCACTGAAATCAATATTATGTTAAGCATAGTATCGTTATTTAGAGTTGTGGTAAAATTGCCGACCTTTATAAATTCCCCCAGAAATAATAACATCTAATTTTTTCCAGCCTTTGAACGAAAATCCTGAATTTAATATTGCATTAATTTTGAAATAAAAAACTTAATTGACGGGAAAAATAGTATGTGATAGTTTATTCATAATTATTATTAGGAAAATTGTAACCAGAGATCATTGAAATCTATCATGGATGGTTCGCCGAAACCCGGCCAGTTCTGGGGGAAGTACAATAAGGATGAAAATTGCTGGCATCCCCTGATACATCACTGTTGTGATGTATCGGCATGCTTTCAAACCCTTATGGAGAAATTAGCCGTTCTGCGCAAAAGGCTTGCCCGGTCAGGGGATCTAAATGATCTCTCAGATGTTAAGATTCAAAGATTGTCTGCGCTGGCCGCCATTCACGATTTCGGAAAATTCAACCATGGATTTCAGAACAAAATACTTCCTTCTAAAAAATATTTTCCTAAGAGGGGACATATCAGAGAGGCCTTATCTGCATTTGATAACACGGAAATACAGCAAAAAATAATCAAAGCTTTAGCGCTGGAAAATCTAGTTGAGTGGTTCGAATCTGATGAAATATTAACTCAGTATATTCTGACTATTTTATCTCATCATGGTGAGCCAACATCTTTGGATAAGGCAGTCCTCGCTGGAAAAAACTGGCAACCTTCAGAAGGTGTAGATCCGGTTATGGGTGTGGCGGAATTAATGGATAAGGTGAGAGAGTGGTTCCCGGGAGCATTTGAAACAGCAGGTGAAAATGAAAAACTTCCCTCTTCACCTTACTTCCAGCATGCTTTCTGTGGTCTTGTTCAGCTTTCCGACTGGATAGGGTCAAGCGAAACATTTTTCCGTTTTTCTGATAGTCCGGATGATGACAGGTATTCATTTTCCAGAAAACAGGCAGGGGAAGTGTTGGAGAAAATGGGAATGATTGCTGATTTATTCCTTTGGCATATATCGGATGAATTACCATCTTTTTCAACCATCACAGGGAAAGATTGGGATCCCCGCCCTCTGCAGAATAAGTTCCTTGAGCTCGATACTCCTCAGGAAGAAGGAAGCATCGTATGCCTCGAAGCTGAAACCGGCTCGGGAAAGACCGAAGCAGCATTCATACATTTTCTGAAATTATACCGGGCAGGAAAGATTGAGGGTATGTACTTCGCCCTGCCTACCAGAAGTGCAGCCACCCAGATCTATAAAAGAATTCATCAGATGACTGTAAATTCATTCGGAGCCAACTCTCCTCCAGTGGTACTAGCAGTTCCGGGGTATATTGAGGTGGACCAGGTTAAAGGAGAACGAGGAGGAACACTTCCTCGTTTCGAGGTACTATGGAAGGATAAAGACCGTTTCCGTTTCCGGGGATGGGCGGCGGAGCACCCCAAAAGATACATGGCAGCTCCGATAATAGTGGGGACCATAGATCAGGTTCTTCTGTCCTCTCTTCAGGTTTCTCATGCGCATCTAAGAGCTTCAGCCCTGTTGAGGCATCTTATAGTAGTAGATGAAGTTCATTCCAGTGATGATTATATGAATACCATCCTGCTTGAAACCTTGAAGTATCATATTAAAGTGGGAGGCCACGCCCTTCTTATGTCTGCTACTCTGGGCGCTGAGACGAGAAATATGTTTATCAATCTCAACACCAGAACTCCAGATACTTCTTACTCTGAAGCCGTAACCGCCCCATATCCGGCTTGCTCCATAAAGGGGGAGAGAACAGAAGGTATCGCAAGGGATAATAGATCAAAAGAAATATATATTTCTATTCTGCAGCACAATTACGAAAACAATGAAAATATTGCCAGAGAGGCTTTCAATCACGCAAGGAACGGAGCCTGTGTAATAATTCTGAGAAATACTGTAGCCGATGCTATATCAACACAAAGGCAAATCGAAAAAATCGCTACAGAGCAAAACAGCGAGGAACTTCTATTCCGATGCAAAGATGTAGTCACTCCCCACCACGGCAGATATCATCCTGAAGACAGAAAATCAATCGATGAAGCTCTGGAAAAGCGATTCTCCAGCATTGAAGGAAGAAGCCCGGGTGTGGTTGTAACTACACAAACAGTAGAACAGAGTCTGGACGTAGATTTCGATTTCATGATCACCGATCTCTGTCCAATGGATGTTCTTCTACAGAGGGCAGGCCGGCTGCACAGACATGATGTCGTACGGCCAGAGGGATTCAAGAAAGCTCAACTTCAAATAATCGTACCAGAAGCAGATTTGATATCCATGTTAATCGATGGGGGAATATTAAAGAAAGGGACTCCGGCAGGTATAGGATCAGTATATGAAAATCTGGCTATCCTGCAACTGACAAGGGAGAACTTAAACAGAAACAGTCGCATAATTATTCCCGAGATGAATCGTGAGTTGGTGGAATCTTCGGTGAATGCTGAAAGAATAGAACAGATGATAAATAATAATGAAAACAGCAAAAAATGGAAGCGGCACCTGGGAGACTTAAAGGGGAAAATTCTTGCAAAAAAAGCCGGGGGTAGAATCAGCATAGTTCCCAGAGAAGAACCATTCGGCGAGGTTAACTTCCCCGATCATTCAGAAGAAAAAATACCAACCAGGCTGGGACAGGCGGATAGACTGGTAAAATTCAAGGAAAACAATAAAGAGATTTATTCACCTTTTGGGAACTCCTTGACATTCATGAAAATTCCTGGTTGGATGTTAAGCGATGGGGAAATCCAGGGGGAGAACATCGAGGCATTAAAAACAAATAATGGGATCAAGTTTTCTATAGCGGGAATTGACTTTATTTATAACAGGCTGGGACTGCAGAAGGTGAAATAGCTATGTCTGAAAGTCCGGATAAAGCGTACAACTTATTAACAGAACCGATCTTTAATTTAAATATTGGAGAAAAAGACAGATCACTTAATCTTCCCGCAATCCTTGCGTCCCTGAGCAAAGAATCCCCGATAGTAATATCATTTAACGGCCTGATGCCTCACCAGAAACAGGCCTGGTATTCCTTTCTCGTACAGCTCGGTGCAATAGCTTGTTACCATGGAGATTTATACGAACCCCCGACTGAGGAAAAAGTTTGGAGAGAGATTTTAAGAAATCTGACTTCCGATTGGCCTGAAGATGAACCTTGGTATCTGGTGGTCAATGATCTCAGCCAGCCGGCATTCTTTCAACCGCCTGTGCCCGAGGGGACTTTAAAAGCATTTAATTGCGTTAGAACCCCTGATATTGACGCGACGACTGATCTTCTGGTGCTTTCGAAGAATCATGACGTGAAAAGAGGAAGAATAGAAGACCCATCTGCGGAGTACTGGATATATTCAATTATTACGGTGCAGACGATGGGAGGTTACCCTGGAAGTGGTTACAATCAGATAAGTCGCATGAATGGTGGTTACGGCAATAGACCGCTGGTTAGTGTATCACCTGGAATAATATGGAATGAAAGATTCAACAAAGATATAGGTGTTATGCTAAAAAACCGGGATAATGTTATTTCAGAGTATGAACTGAATGGCAAAAAAGAACTGCTTTGGCTTTATGGATGGGACGGAGAAACTGGCTTGAGATTTAATGAACTGGCACCCTATTACATTGAAGTTTGCCGAAGAATCAGATTTGCCGAAAGCAACGGCAATCTGATAATGAAAAAAAAGAGCACAAATAATTGCCGCATATCCAGTGCGAAACAGCAAAATGGCAATGTAGGAGATCCCTGGATACCAATTGAAAAAGGGAAAGAAAGCAAAGCTCTCACTATTGGTAGAAGCGGATACAGATATGACAAGCTCTGCGATATTTTATTCAGTGGCAATTATACAAGAAACATATGTTCTTCATCCTACAATAAAGACAAGAATGTTCTTTTATGCTCAGCTTTAGCCAGGGGTCAGGGAAAAACAGAAGGTTTCCATGAAAGGACTATTCCAATTCCCCGAAAAGCTAAAAATTTACTAAAAACATATCAGGGAAAAGATCTAACGGCAAAAATATCCAAAATATGGATAGAAGACACAAGGCAAGCCAGGCGAACTCTAAGAAAGTCCATTTTAAATCTAATAAGGGGAGCTCAAAAACTTAAAGATCCTAATTCTCTAAGGGCAGATAATAGAGCCGACAAATGGCTTCTGGAATTTACAGAACGAGTCGATAGGATTTTCTTCAAGGTATTATGGGATGTGCTGGGAAAAAAGGAATCTTCTACGGATTCCGGGGATTCGGAATTTATACAAAAATCTCAATGTATATGGAGAAAGCAACTTAAAGATATTATGGAAGATGTTTTCGAAGAGGCGAAGAAATCAATGCCACTGCCCACAGCATTACATTACCGGGCAGTTTCTAAAACTACCAATCAGTTGAATAAATTTTTATATTTTTTCCTGAAGGAGTCATGTGATGAATCTTCAGTCACAAGAGGGAAAACAGAGTCTATCCCAGAATAAAGATCTATATACTATTATTAATCATATAGCCCATGCAATCAGTGACCAGAGGATCAGCAAGGGAGATCTCGCAGAATTGCGGCGGGTAAACAGCGACGACTTCAACCGCCCGTCATTCTGGAAGATAATAACAAACTACGTATTCTATAATGAACAGGGACAATATCCTTCCGGAGATGCATTAAGTAAGTGGGCAGTTATCCTTTCAGGAATGGCAAGGATGGCACCCTATCATCACGATCCAGGCATTAAAGTGGGGGTTGCGCTTGCCAGAAATGATTTTTCAGAATCGAGATTGTTGAGGTTATTGAGATCATCAGGTGCCACCTTCTACGATAATATTCAAAGACTATGTATATTTCTGGCTTCCAAAGGTCAAAAAATCAACTGGGTAGAGCTGGCAAAACTAGTTCTTACTGCTGATCCTGACAAAAAAGAAAAGATAAGAGAAGAAATTGCAATGGATTATTATGGAAGAAAAGAACAGGAGGAACAAAATAATGAATGAAGCGAAATTTGTTCAAATTCATTATCTGACACCATACCACGCCAGTCTTCTTAACAGAGATGATGTTGGTCTGGCAAAAAGAATTCCCTTTGGAGGTTCAAGCCGTATAAGAATATCTTCCCAGTGTCTGAAGCGTCATTGGAGAATGTATGAGGGAGAATACTCTCTGAAAAACATTACCGAAGATATGGATAATCTCGATATGTCAGTCAGGTCGAGAAAGATATTTGAAAACGAAATTGCATCTCCTCTAGCGGAGGAAGAATTTAATAAAGATTATATTAATGTAGCCCTTGAAAAAATAATAGATAAAGTTCTAGGGGTTAATGTTGAAAGAAAGAAGGAAGCAGAAAAAGACGAAGAAATAGTAATAGAAACTTCACAACTAATAGTTCTCGGCAAACCCGAGATAAATTATTTAAAAAATCTAACCAGAGAAATAATCAGCGATGCATCTTCTGCTGATGAAATTAAAGAAAGATGCAAAAAAAGGTTAAAGGATAAAGACCTAAAGCAGAATCTTCAGGCTCTGGAGAGAGCGAGTGGCCTCGACGCAGCACTTTTCGGAAGAATGGTAACAGCAGACATACTGGCCCGGGGAGATGCATCAGTACATGTAGCTCATGCTTTCAGTGTACATGAAGAAGAAACCGAAACTGACTATTTTACCGCTGTGGATGATCTTTTACAGGCGGAAGGAGAACTGGGCAGCGGGCATATTAACGAAACCGAATTAACCAGCAATATTTATTACGGCTACGTAGTGGTTGACTTATCCCAGTTGGTCTCCAATCTGGAAGGAGTAGATAGAAAAGACTGGACAGGTGCTGACAGGACACTTGCTTCCAGGATTGTACACAACTTGATTCATATCATTGCCACCGTTTCTCCCGGAGCAAAATTAGGTTCTACTGCTCCTTACTCAAGGGCAAATACATTACTTGTAGAATCCGGTAACGCTCAGCCGAGAACACTGGCAAACGCTTATCTCAAGCCCGTTAATCTTGAGAAAAACACAGATCCGCTTCAGGTGTCAGTTGATGCAATGGGAGACCATCTCAAAAAGCTCGATTTGGTTTACGGCAAGAATGAAGATAGAAAAGTGGTTTCCCTTCAGGAAATTGAAGATGATTTTCCTGCTGAAAAGACCGACTCTCTCAACAACCTGGCAGGGTGGACTTCAGAACTGGTTAAAGGGGCATAACAGTGAATATTCTTGTACTAAGATTCGATGCGCCCCTTATCTCTATGGGAGCGCCAATAGTTGACAGTTACGGCAAGGTACAGGAATTCCCTGCCCTCTCCATGCTCACAGGGTTACTCGGTAATGCTCTTGGCTATGATCACTCAGAGCATGAAAAACTCAATGCACTACAGAAACGTATAGAATTTATCGCCCGTCAGGAAATTTCGGGCAAAAAAATAATGGATTATCAAACCGTTGATCTTAGTCAGGGCTTTATGGACATGGCTAAAATGGGATGGACAACCAGACACACACGTGATGAAAGGGGGAAAGGAAAAGCAACGAAGGGAACCCATATCCGTTATCGGTATTACTTTGCTGATTCGATTATCACCATCTTTCTCACCCTTAATCCGGAGGACAGAGATCCTGATATTAACAGCCTGGCAAGCGCACTTGAAAAACCCGAGCGACCATTGTTCATTGGCAGGAAATGCTGTATACCATCAACTCCTATCCTGGCAAACAAAATTGAAGATGAAGATCTTCTTAATGCTTTAAAAAATTATCCGCTGTTCGACAGAAATTCATTAAATGAATTCACGGAAAAGAAAACCGTCTTTGCCCGATGGTCATATAAAAAGGATGAAAGAACTTCCCGTTTGCTGTCAATTATGGATAAGAGGGAATGGAAGAATCAGATACATTGCGGTGAGAGACTGGTTAGACAGGGGAATATACTTTTGAGGGGAGGAAAAAGCAATGAATAAACTGTATATGACCAGAACATTCATTCATATGATGGATTTATACCGAATTGCAAAGCGACCTCATCTCTACAAAAAGGAAGTTGATTCCGGTTACCTGATACACTGCCTGCTCAAGGAACTGTTCAAGGATGATAACCCATCCCCTTTCGCCGTCATGAATGGAAACGGTCAGTACATTAAAATCTTGGGATATTCATCCAAATCAACAGAAGATCTCAAAGATGTTGCAGAAAAAAATAGATCAAGAAAAATATTTGATGCAATAGACTGGTCCAGATTCTCATCCAGGGTCATGCCTACTGTGTTTTCGAAAGATAAAGAATATCGTTTCAAATTAAGAGCATGCCCGGTAGTAAGGAAGGGCCGGGGTTCGACCGATTTCAAACCGGGTGCAGAGGTGGATGTCTTTCTGTCAGAAGTATCAAAAAATCCTGGTGAAGAAGCAATCTCAAGAGAACAGGTATATAAGGAATGGCTAAAATCTATGTTCGACAGGTATAGAATAGAGATTACCTCCCCACTAAAGTTAACCAGAATGAAACTTACCAAATTTGTCAGAAAAACTACAAAAAGGCAAGTTAGGACTATGACCAGGCCCGATGCAACATTTGAAGGAAAGATCAGAATTAATGACAGCCGGATCTTCAATGAACATCTGAGAAAAGGATTTGGAAGACACAACGCCTTCGGTTTCGGCATGATGTTGTTGAGTCGATAAATGGTTATAAAAGGAAGACTCGGGTTACAGACCTCCAGAATTCCACACGTCAACAGGCATGGGATGTTATGGCTTTCCAGGGGAAACCTTAATGTTAAAGACGGCACCCTGCAATTCATATCAGCAGGATCCCCAGCTTTAAAAGCCGGCCGGTATGCCATCCCGTTTCAGAATATATCAATGATAATTCTGGCCCCGGGCACAACAGTAACCCACGACTGCTTACGATTATTGGCAAGGCATGGAACAGGGTTAATAGCAGTTGGGGAGGGTGGATGCAGAATGTATTCTGCTCCTCCCCATGGTCCTGGCGATTCTAAATTGGCAAGAAAACAGGCAAATCTATGGGCCAACAAGGAGACCAGAATTAACATAGCCAGGAAGATGTATGACATAAGGATGGAAGACGGAGGATTGCCGGTAAAAGATATCAATGCACTAAGAGGTATAGAGGGATCCAGGATGAAGGAATCGTACAAGATAATTGCTGAGAAATATGACATCGAATGGAAGGGACGTAGATATGACAGAAATCAGCCAGAAAAAAATGATCCCCCGAATCAAGCTATTAACCATGTTGCTACAGCAATGGAGGGGGCGGCGATGATTGCTGTTGCGGTCACAGGAACAATTCCCCCTCTCGGCTTTATCCACGAAGATGCATCCATAGCTTTTTGTCTTGATATAGCTGATTTATTCAGAACAACCGACACAGTACCAATTGCCTTCAAAGCGGTAAAAAAAGCAGAAAGAGAGTGCATCGCATTTGAAAGCATAGTAAGAAAAATTGCTGTTGAACATTTTAAAAAAAGAAAAATCATTCCCAAAATGATCGACCAAATCAAGCTCTTGCTGGAATCAGATGACAGTAATAGTAACTAATAACGTGGCGGATAGATTTCGCGGATTTATTTCATCTTGCATGCTTGAGATTGCTCCCGGAGTATATACTTCATCGAATATGAATGCCGGGGTCAGAGAAAGGCTATGGAAAGTAATTGAGAAATGGTATTATGATTTGAGTGAAGAAGGATCCATAGTGATGACATGGTCAGACAGTAGTGTCGCAGTAGGCCAGAGGGTTAGAGTATTGGGAGTACCTCCCGTAGAATTAATCAAACACGAAGGAATTATATTAACTTACAGAGAATTGACTGAATCTGAGAAAGATGAAAATGCTGTAACTAAACATGACAGTACATGTTAGGAATACAAAGATAATGAATAAATTAACATTGCTATCAGTACCAAACCCCCTCGTTAAAAGTTTCAATTTCGAATTTAATTATATCGTTTGTTAAAAGTGGCAAGAAATTTGACAGTGTTTCCCCCGCACCCGCGGGGATAGACCCTGTCTATGAATTTTTTTATCGCTGACTTAGGCGTTTCCCCCGCACCCGCGGGGATAGACCGTTATCAGTATGTCAGGCAGAGCCCAGAGACGTGTTTCCCCCGCACCCGCGGGGATAGACCTAGCACCGAGATGAATCTGCAGGAAATTTTTTAGTTTCCCCCGCACCCGCGGGGATAGACCTTCGGAGATGAAGAGATAATGATAGCGCAAAGCGTTTCCCCCGCACCCGCGGGGATAGACCGTGGCGGGGGTATCTATGTCGATCTTTGAATAAGTTTCCCCCGCACCCGCGGGGATAGACCCAGAGGAGGAGAAGCAGGAAACTGTAAAGACAAGTTTCCCCCGCACCCGCGGGGATAGACCCATGTTGATTGATGCAGCAGTCCATGAGCTTATGTTTCCCCCGCACCCGCGGGGATAGACC
>CAZTHK010000008.1:34583-68539 GCA_964613215.1 uncultured bacterium
ATGTTTCCCCCGCACCCGCGGGGATAGACCTCTCCCAGCTGCCATCTTTCCATGTACTCCTCTGTTTCCCCCGCACCCGCGGGGATAGACCCAGTCTGAATCTCGACTGACAGGTCGGTAGGGCGTTTCCCCCGCACCCGCGGGGATAGACCTTAAATAAGGCGCTTTTCGCTTTTTTAAATAAGGTTTCCCCCGCACCCGCGGGGATAGACCCGCACGGCGTATTTATGTAACAATGGCAGATATGTTTCCCCCGCACCCGCGGGGATAGACCTTTGCCAACTGGCGGAAAATTTCCACCAGTTGGGTTTCCCCCGCACCCGCGGGGATAGACCTTTTATGCGCTGATCGCTCCCGGATGGACCAACGTTTCCCCCGCACCCGCGGGGATAGACCGCCTTTCGGGAAGAATATCTGGCGCTGCGGAAGGTTTCCCCCGCACCCGCGGGGATAGACCCGAGACAATACGAGATTACCATCAACACCGCCAGTTTCCCCCGCACCCGCGGGGATAGACCTTATTCCAATTTCTGGGTTGAACCTGACACTACGTTTCCCCCGCACCCGCGGGGATAGACCGTTTGGAGAGAGTTTTATCAGGCAGACCTGGCAGTTTCCCCCGCACCCGCGGGGATAGACCCGATCTTCTTAGCGGAGAACAGAGTACTATAACGTTTCCCCCGCACCCGCGGGGATAGACCCCATACAATATCGGCGTTGTTTTACTTAATGGCGTTTCCCCCGCACCCGCGGGGATAGACCTGGGATAAGGAAAGAAGGGGGTTCACCCTTAAAGTTTCCCCCGCACCCGCGGGGATAGACCCTGGTGAGCTTTCTGACATAGGTGACTACTGGGGTTTCCCCCGCACCCGCGGGGATAGACCCCCTGATCCAACCAAATATATCCCTGCTAGACAGTTTCCCCCGCACCCGCGGGGATAGACCCGGGGATAAGAAAAAGCTGGTAGAGCTTGCCGTGTTTCCCCCGCACCCGCGGGGATAGACCCTATTACTTACAAATAAGTTTTATATTTTCACAGTTTCCCCCGCACCCGCGGGGATAGACCCCACAACAATCACATTTAACATTAAACCTATGAGTTTCCCCCGCACCCGCGGGGATAGACCTTTACAGATGGAGGAGTGAATGATGGATAAACAGTTTCCCCCGCACCCGCGGGGATAGACCTGGATGCGATGTATCGCATGTATAAGCATAAGGGTTTCCCCCGCACCCGCGGGGATAGACCCTTTGTCAGCTGGTCGAGAAGCTTCCCTCCTTCGTTTCCCCCGCACCCGCGGGGATAGACCTCAAACGCGGGCTTTTCTGTTTATCCATCATTCGTTTCCCCCGCACCCGCGGGGATAGACCGTTATAAAACTACTCCATATAACATTTACATATGTTTCCCCCGCACCCGCGGGGATAGACCGTGATAATTTTAATATAATACTGAGATTTAAAGGTTTCCCCCGCACCCGCGGGGATAGACCTTAAATTTTGATGATCAAATTGAAGAAGGGAGAGTTTCCCCCGCACCCGCGGGGATAGACCCCGGATAGGTATAAGTAAAGGTACAATAATATAGTTTCCCCCGCACCCGCGGGGATAGACCTTCACTATACGGCAAATTTGCAACTGGTACAGGGTTTCCCCCGCACCCGCGGGGATAGACCTATTATATTAAGATTTAAAGAGATTGATGATTAGTTTCCCCCGCACCCGCGGGGATAGACCCTCCAGGCGATCACGATTGGGGGGGCGGCTCCCGTTTCCCCCGCACCCGCGGGGATAGACCTGATTATTTAGAAGAATGAAATAATTACTTGAGGTTTCCCCCGCACCCGCGGGGATAGACCTTATTCATTGATGATTTTGAAGGAGTATCTGTAGTTTCCCCCGCACCCGCGGGGATAGACCGTCAAAACGGCCTTGATTGTCGAAGATATTAAGGTTTCCCCCGCACCCGCGGGGATAGACCCTATTAACTGAAATAAAAATATGTAAATATTGTGTTTCCCCCGCACCCGCGGGGATAGACCTCGACCTGGGTAAGGAAACAGGGATCGCCATGCGTTTCCCCCGCACCCGCGGGGATAGACCCGGTAATTTATATCCGTTTCCCTTCTACTCCCGGTTTCCCCCGCACCCGCGGGGATAGACCTGGGAGTTCCTCGATAATAAAACATACATTCCTGTTTCCCCCGCACCCGCGGGGATAGACCTGCAGGTGAAACAAACAATGAATAGTCATTACTGTTTCCCCCGCACCCGCGGGGATAGACCTTTTGTATCTAATATATCGCTTAGGATATTATCGTTTCCCCCGCACCCGCGGGGATAGACCCTCCAGTTGTGGCATCATATACATGATTTTTAAGTTTCCCCCGCACCCGCGGGGATAGACCCTGGTAAACATTGATGTCGGTTTGATGCATTGTGTTTCCCCCGCACCCGCGGGGATAGACCTTGGAATACACTATTATAGTAATGGAAATATTCGTTTCCCCCGCACCCGCGGGGATAGACCTGGGAGTATGCTTTTATATTATTTGGGATACTTGTTTCCCCCGCACCCGCGGGGATAGACCGTATCTGTAGCGGTAGTTTTATCAGCTTTTTCAGTTTCCCCCGCACCCGCGGGGATAGACCCAATAGACGTTCCTTTAACTTATATTCCACCTTGTTTCCCCCGCACCCGCGGGGATAGACCTAAGATACCTTTACCATCATCGAAAAACTCTATGTTTCCCCCGCACCCGCGGGGATAGACCTGGAGTATTATTTTGAAGTGCAATAGGTGATGAGTTTCCCCCGCACCCGCGGGGATAGACCCTATCAAAAATATCTCCAAAGTATCCCATAATTGTTTCCCCCGCACCCGCGGGGATAGACCGTTCGTAGTCAGTAACACCTGGAACAATATCTGGTTTCCCCCGCACCCGCGGGGATAGACCTTAGCGAAAAATGTTCTGGTTTCGTTTTTGAGTGTTTCCCCCGCACCCGCGGGGATAGACCCTTCATTCCAGCGCATAATCAAAAAAGCGAGACGTTTCCCCCGCACCCGCGGGGATAGACCGGGAAGATGGACAAGGACGGGAATATCAACAAGGTTTCCCCCGCACCCGCGGGGATAGACCTTGCGAAGAACAGAACGGTTTCGGCTACTATAAGTTTCCCCCGCACCCGCGGGGATAGACCCCTACCACGTCCTCCCGCATGGAGGCGGGTTGTGTTTCCCCCGCACCCGCGGGGATAGACCGAGAACAATTCCCCTCTCTGAGAAGGAAGATATGTTTCCCCCGCACCCGCGGGGATAGACCGTGTTTGTTATTACGAAGTATTTGCAGGGGAAGGTTTCCCCCGCACCCGCGGGGATAGACCCGTAACCAACAACAGCTGCTCCCCCTACTGGAGGTTTCCCCCGCACCCGCGGGGATAGACCGTAACCACTGATTATGTGATCAAGGAGGTGAACGTTTCCCCCGCACCCGCGGGGATAGACCCCTTATTCTCAATCCCTCAGTATATTTACTTATGTTTCCCCCGCACCCGCGGGGATAGACCGTCGACGGGAAGCTTCTACCGAAGGAGGAAGAGGTTTCCCCCGCACCCGCGGGGATAGACCCGAACCGGTTGAATTTGAGGTAGGCACCAGGGGGTTTCCCCCGCACCCGCGGGGATAGACCCCATTTTTTCTGAGATGCTCTCTCATGTAAAAGGTTTCCCCCGCACCCGCGGGGATAGACCCTTTTCCATGTAGCATTTCTCCATTTCGGAGATGTTTCCCCCGCACCCGCGGGGATAGACCCAGTGCAAAGGGGCATGGCAGGATTGAGATGAAGTTTCCCCCGCACCCGCGGGGATAGACCTGAAACATTTTATTTCAAAGAGCGAGATAATGGGTTTCCCCCGCACCCGCGGGGATAGACCCTATAGACTTCGGCACCGTGGCGATCTTAGACGGTTTCCCCCGCACCCGCGGGGATAGACCGCGAAGCGAGATATTTCGCAGAGTCTGCTGCCAGTTTCCCCCGCACCCGCGGGGATAGACCTTATCCTAAACCATACTTTCCTGTTAATGGAGGGTTTCCCCCGCACCCGCGGGGATAGACCGTCCATAGTCTGGTTCCCGCCTGCGCCACTATCGTTTCCCCCGCACCCGCGGGGATAGACCGGTTTAAAACATGCTCTTTAAAATATTTTAATAGTTTCCCCCGCACCCGCGGGGATAGACCCCGATGCATAGAAGTCTTCCAAGTCTTCTGCAGGTTTCCCCCGTACCCGCGGGGATAGACCTCCTGATCAATTCGAGATTCTCTGCTTCATGCCGTTTCCCCCGCACCCGCGGGGATAGACCCACGATGGAACGTTAATTGTTTTTGTAAGAAATGTTTCCCCCGCACCCGCGGGGATAGACCGCGCAAAATCAAGATAGAGGAGCGATGAAGGACGTTTCCCCCGCACCCGCGGGGATAGACCGTATCCAGATGTTATGTGTAATAATTTACCTAAGTTTCCCCCGCACCCGCGGGGATAGACCTGAACTATGGATAATTTATTGAACATTAAACAAGTTTCCCCCGCACCCGCGGGGATAGACCCCACTTAAAGCAGATGGCGCATAGACCATCATGGTTTCCCCCGCACCCGCGGGGATAGACCTTGTCAGGCGCAAGGGCTGGCAATCTGTTTTTGGTTTCCCCCGCACCCGCGGGGATAGACCCTGATGGATAGCTCAATTGTTGACGCGGTGAAGGTTTCCCCCGCACCCGCGGGGATAGACCTTGATGGATAGTTCCATTGTGGACGCAGTCCGGGTTTCCCCCGCACCCGCGGGGATAGACCCGACATCCAGCGCCGGGAATTTGTTACCGAGATGTTTCCCCCGCACCCGCGGGGATAGACCGTACAGCATCCATCCGCCTATGGATAAACGGGGGTTTCCCCCGCACCCGCGGGGATAGACCGAGCAAGCCTTGTTCCCCGGTCCGTAACCAGTCGTTTCCCCCGCACCCGCGGGGATAGACCCTTGCACCGACCGTATACAGAGTCTGCCTTTTGTTTCCCCCGCACCCGCGGGGATAGACCCCAAACAAACAGCTGCTCCCCCTAATGTCGGAGGTTTCCCCCGTACCCGCGGGGATAGACCGTGGCATCAGAGGCGTATTTAATCATGGAGCCAGTTTCCCCCGTACCCGCGGGGATAGACCTGATTATAAACGTTCAAAGATGGCTCACTTGTAGTTTCCCCCATACCCGCGGGGATAGACCCATCAGCTTTGGGGCAGGCGAGCTTGCCACCGAGTTTCCCCCGTACCCGCGGGGATAGACCCTTTTCTGCTCTTCCAAATCTTCCGGCTCCATCGTTTCCCCCGTACCCGCGGGGATAGACCTTGGGAAAAAAGACGCAGGAGGGAAAACTCCGGGTTTCCCCCGCACCCGCGGGGATAGACCTGGATATGTCCGGTGTGTGGTAGTGAGTTTAGGGTTTCCCCCGCACCCGCGGGGATAGACCTGATAAAACATACATTCCTGATATTGTAAATCAGTTTCCCCCGCACCCGCGGGGATAGACCCCCCCAGTTCCGACGTCGGAACTGATATTATGTTAACCAATGTCGTGATAGTTACATTTCATAGCACATTACCGCTGACTGCGATTTCTTGCTGTTAACACTATATTGATTTTTTAAACTGCAGAACTAATAGTCCAGTCAATATAAAGGGTAGTGTTGAGTGTGCTGGATTGATGTTGCGGCGGATATACATAATTGACAATTTTTCCAGATTATACTGGACTTAGCGGCAATCCTGCTCAATAATCTCATAACGTGAAGGGCTTTCTACGGGATATGCGAATAACTTGATTCTTCTGCAGTTAGAATGAGCGGTGTGAAGCAAAAGACGGCACGTTTATATCTCTATGCTTTTCTGGTCATAGCCTTCGGCGGGCTGTTTCTTCAGTTCCTTTCCATGGGACCGCTTAGGGACAGCATGTGGGGTTTTCACTTCTATGCTTTCCTGAATCCCGTATTCATGCTGTTAAGTGCCGCAGTAGTAATTCTGACCGCCATAAAACTGCTTCCCGCTGCCGGCGGAAAGAGCTCACCGGAGAGCCGGATGGACTTTCTGGAAAGACGTCCCATGATGTGGGCGGTTTGCCTGGCCCTGCTCTGCGGCTTGGCCTTCTGGCTGCTCCGCTCCCGTCAGCTCTTCCTGGGAGACGCCCTCCCCCTTACCCTGAATCTGCCGGAGGGGCAGGACTTCCATCCCCGGCAACCCCTTACCATGTGGCTGCAGCATCTTCTCTACCGCTACATAGGACCACTGATCAGCGGTGAGGGAGCAGCCGGACCGGATATGGCAAAACGGGCGGTCTCCCTGGGCAGTGTGACGGCCGGTGTTCTCTTCGCCCTGACCGCTGTTGCCGCAGGTCGTCTGCTGGTACGCCGGACCGGCCACCCTCCTGGAACAGCCTGGCTCGCCGCACTGATTCTTTTATCCCAGGGATATGCTCAACTCTTCTTCGGATACGTGGAGAACTACACCTATTTCGCCCTGGCACTGGGAATCTACCTGTACACCTCACTGCGTTTTACGGAGGGTAGATCCCGCCTGCTCCTGCCCGGCCTGGCCCTTATCCTGGCGGTGGTCCTCCATCTATCTGCCGCAGTTCTGCTGCCATCATTTCTTATTCTGATGCTGTGGGCGCTGAAAGATCCGGAGAGAAGAAGAGGAGCCCTTATCGATCTGGGTATCTGTGCGGTGGCATTCATTGCAGTTCACCTGATACTGGTCGGTTTCCGGGAATACAACCTTCCTGCTTCCCTGATGGATGTATCGGTCCTGGCAATGGTCAGGAGGGAGGAATTTATCTCCGGCTACCTGATGTCGGGAAGGCACCTGCTGGATTTCTTCAATCAGCAGTTCATGATCGGACCCTTCGCCCTGTTCCTCTTCATCCCTGCCACTTATATTGCCCTGAGAAGACCGGACCGCCGGAACATCGCCACCATATTTCTCCTCACCGCAGGGTGGACATACTTTGCGGTCAGCCTGATGGCGGGCGACTCCAATCTGGGCTACTCCCGCAACTGGGATCTGACCGCTCCGGCGGGGATATGCTTTACCATGGCGGCTCTCTATCTGATGTTTCAGCATATTTCACCCTCCCGGAGGCGAATGGGAGGGCTGCTGGCATTTGCCCTGTTAGTATCTGTCTTGCAGCTGGCCCCCAGGGTATGGATAAATAATCACGAAAAACTGGCCCTGGATCGTTTCAAAACACTATCCCTGGGGCTGGGGCGCACCGAGGTGACTGTGGCAAACTGGTACATCAGGAACAACCGTCCAGGGCTGGCAGTCCAGTGGCTCAAAAGGGCGCTCCGGGAGAACCCTGACAACGGCCCTGCTTACGCCTTCCTGGGAATGATTCTGACCCGGCAGGACCGGTACGAAGAGGCCAGGGAGGCATACTCCAGAGCGGTCAGCCTGAGACCGGACAAGGTGGATTACCGGAACAATTATATGATGACCCTGCTAGAGCTGGAAAGGGACCGGGAAGCTCTGGAACAGCTCAAGAAGCTGACCGCCATGAAACCGGAGAGGGAGAAATACTGGGAGCTTATGGCCGACCTTCTCACCCGCCTGGGGCGCACCGCCGAACTCGAAACGGTCCACCGCAGGCTTCTTCAGTTCAACCTGGACAGGCTTAAATCAGACCCGGACAATGAGATAATCAATGTCAGGGCAGGTACATATCTGATGCTGCTGGGAAGGGAGGAGGAGGCACTGGAGAGATTCCGCCGGGCCCTGCGTACCAATCCGGAGTCAATGGCGGGGCTGTTCAACATGGGATCGGCCCTGGTCAATATGGGCAGGATGGAAGAGGCCAGGCCGCTGCTGAAGAAATTCATCCGGCTTTATCCCGATCATCCCAGAGCTGATTGGGCCAGGGAGCAACTCCGGGCAATTCCCCGGGAATAAAACCAATTTTTATAAATGTACAATATATAAGAGAGGTGCAAAATAGTTGCCTAATACAGTTCGTCCATATCCCTGATTGTGATATCCCCCAGTCCCTCCATCTGATCTGCGGTTTCCTGATAGTTGGTCAGTATCACCATGGGACAGTTGCAGGGGCAGAAAAATCTCTCTGCAGCCTGCCGTACATCCTCCCTGCTTACCCGGTTGACTGCGGCATTATAATTCTCCACGAAATTCTCATTCAGGTTATAGAAATTGATCCGGGCCAGCCATCCTGCCACATCCATACTGGTTTCTGCCCGGAAGGGAAACAGGCCGCAGAGATAGCGGGCAGCCTTATCCAGCTCCTCCTCACTCACTGTTTCGTTTCTTATTCTTTCCAGCTGGGTCAGGGCAACATCTATGGTTTCCCTCAGAGTGCTGTGCTTGGTATAGGTGTAAACGCTGAAATACCCTCCCCATCTGAAACGGCTGAGATAGCTCCCTGCTCCGTAGGAGAGCCCCCTCTTCACCCTTATCTCTTCCATCAGGCGGGAGGTGAATCCTCCGCCCAGGATAGTATTAGCCACCAGCAGGGGAAAGTAATGAGAGGATCCTCTGCCAATAGCAATATTTCCTGTTCTTATCTGGCTCTGGGTGACATCCCGCCGGTTGATGACCAGAATCTTTCTCTTCCCGCCATCATGCATATTTATTAACAGTGAATCGATATCCTCTTCTACCCTTTTCCCCTTCCAGTTTCCGAATATCTCGCCTGCTGATTTTATTATATCTTCTGTTTCTATATCGCCTGCCACCGCCAGCACACTGCCCTCCGGGCGGTAGTGCTTGTGATAGAAACCTGTTATCTCCTCCCGGCTTATACCCTCCACTGTACTGCGGTAACCATCCACCGGATCGGAGTAGGGATGTCCCCCCAGCAAAAAACTCCTGAATTCCCTGGAAGCCAGGGAATAGGGACTCTCCCTGCCGGATTCTATATCCGCCAGAATAATACTGCGCTGCTGTTCGATCTCTTCCGGGAAAAAACGGGGGGCTCTTACCATCTTACCCGCAAGTTTCAGGGCCGTGGATATATCTTCACTGAGAAAGTCTCCCCTAACCACGGCAAAATCACTCCCTGCACTGACAGTAAGCTCACCTCCAACCCCGGCTATTGCGCCGGATATCTCCTCCGCACCCATATCACCGGCTCCCTTGTCCAGCAGCCGGGCGGTGTAACTGGCCAGCCCTTCCCTGCCCGGGGGATCGAAAACCGAACCGGCCGGTATTACCAGCATGAAGGAGACCAGGGGCACCTCGTGCATCTCCACCACACTGACCGCCAGCCCGTTATCCAGGGTCACATCCCGGCGGGGGGGGAGTTTTACCGGTATGGTTTCTACAGGCAATTCCTTATCTCCGGGCGGTTCACTCCCGGCCGGGTTGGGGAGGAATAAGCAAAGGCCTGTGGATATGAGAGCCGGTATGATTATATACATCAACCATCTTCTCATTAGAGTCTATTCTCCCTGTTGATATTGCCGTAGCTTCCGGAAAAGTTCCTGCACTCCCTTCAGAATATCCCTTCTGCCTCCGGGGTTGAATAACTTAACCTCCCCTCTGATCATTCTCCCGGCAGTCAGCTAATCACTCAATGCAATGCCGGCCCGAAGCAGGGTTGCATATGATGATTGGAGCAGATGAATTTCTCTAACAGCCCAATCAGCAGTTATTCTTCCGGCACCAGGGTTACCACATTCCTGTTCTTCCTGTGCAGGTACCTGCCGGCAACCTCCCGGATATCCCCGGAAGTCACCTGTGAGTATCTGTCCGCCACCCTGAGCAACTCCCGGTAATCACCGAACAGCAGCTCATACCTGCCTATCTTGCCGGCCTTGCCGTTGACCGTCCTCAATCCCCTCACCAGATCGGCCCGCAGAACATTCCTGGCCCTGGCCAGCTCCTCCTCTGTTACTCCCTCTGATATGATGGAATCGATAGCGCTGTATATCAGGCTCTCCGCCCTCCCGGTGGAGCATCCCGGTTTCATCTCCACTCTGACGATAAACATTCCCGGATCCATCCTCCAGGGGAAGTATATGCTCACCGAAGAGGCTATCTCCTCCTCTCTTACCAGCAGGCGGTGGAGGCGGGAACTGCTTCCCTCTCCCAGAATCTCCTCCAGAACGGTCATGGGATAGAGATCCTCCGAACCTGCCGGAGGGCCATGATAGCCTGTCATCAGTTTGGGCAGCCGGGCGGGCATATTGATAACGGCTCTCCTCTCCCCCATCTGTTCCGGTTCCACCGTACGCAGGCTGCAGGACGGCTGGCCGGCCGGTATGGTATCGTAGTAACTATGGATCAGCCGGAGGGCTTCCCGGCTGTCGAAATCACCCACCGCCACTATTACCGCATTGCTGGGAGCGTAATAGTGCCGGTAATAATCCACACAGTCCTTTCTGCAGATCCCCTCCAGATCGGACATCCATCCCAGCACCGGCCAGCGGTAGGGATGGGCCTTGTATGCCAGAGCCATCATCTCCTCGTACATCCGTCCGCCGGGCGAATTATCTATGGACAACCTCCTCTCCTCCATCACCACCCCCATCTCCGACTGAAGGTATTCCTGGACCAGGGCCAGCGAAGCCATCCGGTCGGAGTCCAGGTCCATTACCAGTTCCAGCCCGCTGCTGGCAATATCCTCATAGTATACGGTCATATCCCTGGAAGTGTATGCGTTGGAGGTCCCCCCGCTGGCTTCCAGAATGCTGTCGAACTCTCCCGGCCCATACCTTCCCGCTCCGTTGAACATCATATGTTCCATGAAGTGGGATATCCCGGTTATCCCCGGCACCTCATTTCTGCTGCCCACCCGGAAGAATGTGTGGTAACTGACTACCGGAGCAGAATGGTCTTCTACCAGTATGACCTTCAGCCCGTTATCCAGTTTCTCCACGGTGGCGGGAAGGGATATTCCCAGCCCGCGGTTTTCTTCTCCCCGGACAGGGGAATAAGAAAAAATTACCGCCGCTGCCGAGCAGAAAACAAGGAGGCTGATGGTAAAATGTTTCAAACCGTATGGGACTGAATAATGCTTCATATAAAGACCGGCTGATCCCCGCTTCCAACAGAGGAGAGCTGCATAACATTTCAGACAGAGACGGAGCGGCCATAGCTTCCTTAAGAGCCTGCCCGGAAGACCTTTCATATAACTCAGCCTGGCAGAGGATGAATGAATATACAGGCCCGCCCGATGGTCCCTGGCAGGTAACAGGACTGAATATCGCTCCGGATAACCGGATACTGCTGCTGTGATTCTCATCCGGAAGTTCCTTCCTGCCGGCGGTTCTCTTCTATGCGGTCCGGGTCTGTTTGCTGCCCCCCTCCTTATTACGGTGATAATTGTTCACCAGTTCCATAAAAATGGCCAGATCATTCTCCAGATCGGACTGGGTCCCGTCGAAGTAGAATATCCTTACGGGGATATCATCGTGATCCCTGCTGACCCTGGGATAGATGGACTCGGATACGATCCCGTTCATACAGGTGAAGGGGCTGATATCGATTATGCCGTCCACTCCCCTCTCATACATATAGATGGCCTTGCCTATACTCAGCACCATCTCCCCCAGAACCCCGTGATAGGGAAGGTAGGGATAGCTCCGGTCCAGCACCTCCCTGATACTATGGGGTTCCTGCATTATACCGAATTCCCCCTCCAGAGGTGCCAGCAGTTTCTTCTCATGACGGTGCTGAATGAACTGCTTTACCCTGGCCCCCAGCATATCCAGGGAGAATGTCTTCCCGTCCCTCTTCAGGTTTTTCTCCTGTTCGTGATTGGTGTACCAGATCCACTCGGTAATATCGGACAGCCATGCCCTACCACCCATCTTCTCCAGTTTTCTGATCAGATCCTCATTGCTGAATGTGCTCAGCCGGCAGAATATCTCCCCCACCACCCCCACCAGCTTCACATCCCTGCTGAAATCAACAGGTATCCGGTGAAATATCTCCCTGGTTTTCTCCATCGCCTCTACCACCCGGTCGAGCTTCCGGTTAACCGGCACCGAGCGATCCTCCAGGGCATCGCAAACCAGATCCAGGCTCTCCTCATGAGCTCTGTCGGCTGCCCCCTCCTCCGTCTCATAGGGCCTGTAGATGTGCAGCATCTTCCTGAGTGCATCGCTGCAAATCAGTCCCCACCATCCCAGCTTCATCAGGGTCCGGGCCATATCCCCCAGACCTTCGTATCCGTTGGCACTGGTAGGGGAAACGATAATAACCTCTTCACAACCGGTTTTATCCAGTACATGCCTGAGAAAGGGGGAGTACTGCCCGAACCTGCAGGGTCCGCTGGCGGTAGGCATAAACAGGGCGGTCCTTTCCGGCTTGAATCCGGGCAACTCGAAGGCTTTGAGAAAATTGCCTATGGTCACCCTGGCCGGCAGGCATTCATCCCCGGAGGTATACCGGGAAGCCAGCTGATAGGTCCTCTCGTCACCAGGAGGTACCGGCCTGGCATCTACCCCAAGGTACCTGAATGACGCTGCGAAGGCTTTTGCTCCTCCGTAGGACATTCGCGGTATGTAGAGTGTTCGCTCTGTGAAGTTTCGTCCTTCCACCATCTCAAAACTCCTTTACTGTCAAGATATGCTTCACATCGAGTCATTATGCCGGCATCGTTGCCATGCCCGTCGAACTGGAGGGTCAGATATGGCCGCACTGCAGCCTGGTCGGCATAGTGCTTCACATAGGAATCGGGCCCGCACTTGAAATTGGTAATATAGATAAGATGAAGATTGCTGCTCTGGGCGGCGAAGCGGGCCGACTGAAGAACTTTCCGGCCGAAGTTCCAGAACATGTTATCGTCTATGTCCCTTATTCCAATACCTTCTATGGGCAGGAAGAAGAAGGGTATTACATTAACCCCGTAGTAATCACGAAGCTTGCCGGGAACATTCATGTTGACCTCCCGGTCCATGATATTATAGGGCCTTCCCACCAGAATAATGCCGATCTGGTCGTTCTCATCCAGCTTCATCAGGGCATCTCTGCCCGCCCTTAGCAGATCCCGGTTGAACAGCCGGTGGGCTTCATACGCATACCGGACCGCCTTCTTGTGCCTCCTTCTGTTCACTCCGAACCTGCGCCCGAAATCCCAGAGCTGTTTTTCCGCAAAATTTTCCCCCTTCCTGAACCTTACCGTAGGAGCGGCAATAAGATCTTCCCTTCCCTCCATGGCAGGTATCCTCCGAAGAACGAAGGGGAGGGTCTGCCCCCAGGGGCACATGTATGATTCAACCTCGGGAATGTCGGTCTCCGCATTGATCACGTTGGGAACCAGGATGCTGTCAACATCCTCCCGCAGCAGGGAAGCCAGATGACCATGGGCCACCTGGATGGGGAAACAGGGCTCCGCCACTATAGCCTCTAGCCCCCGGTTGACCGTTCTCTTGTTGGTCTCGGGGGTGAGAACAATCTCCATCCCCATTGACTCCAGATAGGTCTTCCAGAACTGGAAACGGTCGTAGAAGTACAGGGCCCGGAGGAACCCTACGCGAGGTCTCTTGCTTCCGGAGGGAGGAGATCTGTCGATGCTGCAATTGAGGCTCTCCTCCACCAGGGGAATGGCATCCCGCTCCAGCATCTGATCGTACAGGCCCATCAGATCGGGAATCACCGGTTTCCTGTCCACCTTGGCCCTCTTGCGGTATCTGTCGCTGCACTTGTCCCCCCAGTAGGTTTTCTCGCCCTCCACGGTGAATTCCTGTATATTACAGTAGTTGCTGCATCCCTTGCAGGTGAATTCCCTGATACCGTAGTCTATGGCCTCCAGGTCGTATCCCCTGAAACCGCTATCCAGACCGAGAGCGGCAACCTTCTCCGTGGCCAGGAGAGCGGCACCCACCGCCCCTATCACCCCGTTATGAGGGGGTACGATAATTTCCTTGCCCAGCACCCGGCTGAAGGCGGCCGCCACCGCATCGTTGTAAGCGGTGCCCCCCTGAAAGAATATCACCTCTCCTATCTTTCTCCCCCTGACCACCCGGTTGAGATAATTCTGAACCACAGAGTAGGCCAGCCCGGCAATGATATCCCTCTTTTCCGCACCCCTCTTCATATAGGCTGATACATCCTGTTCCATATAGACGGTGCATCTCTCGCCCAGCCTGATGGGAGCCCGGGAGGAAAAGGCCAGTTCAGCAAATTCGTCGATTATATTAAGATCCAGCTTCTCCGCCTGCTCCTCCAGGAAGGATCCGGTACCGGCGGCACAGGCCTCGTTCATGGTAAAGTCCACCACTATGTCATCCCTGATACTGATGAACTTGGAATCCTGTCCACCTATCTCGAATATGGTATCCACCTTCCTATCTATCAGCCTCCTGCCTATGAAGGATGAACCGGTCTTATGTGCGGTAATCTCATCATTAACCGTATCAGCTCCGATCAGCTCGCCGATAAGCTCACGCCCGGAGCCGGTAGTTCCCACACCTCTTATCCTTATCTTATCCCCCACCTCTTCTTCTATCTCCCTCAATCCCCTGGCCACTACCTGAATGGGCCTGGCCTCGGTACGGAGGTAAACATCCTTAATCACATTTCCCTTGCCGTCGATGACCACCAGATTGGTGCTGACCGATCCCACATCCACCCCCAGGAAGGCATCCACCGGGGTGGTAACACCCTGGAAGGAATACTTCCTGACCCTGTCCCGGAGAAAGTCGACCTTGTCTATGGTGAGAGGTTCCAGAGAGGCAAAATCGGCACTTCTTCTTCCCCTCTTGTCACTCAACCGGCTCTTCAATTCCTGAGGATCGAAATTTCTGCCCCCTCCCCGGTGAGCCACCAGGGCGGCTCCGATGGCACCCACGTGAACCCCCTGGGGAGGTATCAAGAAATCCTTCTCTTCCAGCTTGAATACCTTTCGCAGAGCTTCGGCAACCCCCTGGTTCAGGGCAACTCCCCCCACAAAGGCGGTTTTACCCTCCACCTCCCGCCCCCGGGCTACATTGCTCCGGAAATTCCTGGCCACCGCTTCGCACAGACCTTTGAGAACCTCCTCCGGCGAGTATCCCTTCTGCTGGGCATGAATCATATCGGATTTGGCAAATACACTGCAGCGGCCAGCGATTTTGGGGGTTTTATCGGTGCGCAGCACAATACTTCCCACCTCTTCGATATCGAATTTAAGGCGGGTAGCCTGCTGATCCATAAAGGAACCTGTCCCGGCGGCACAATCACCATTGGTTTCGTAATCCAGTATCCCCGCCACCCCGTTATCCATGGTAATCCTTACAAACTTGGAATTCTCCCCCCCCATCTCGAAGATATTCTCCACCTCCGGATAGAGAGCACCCACCCCGTTGGCCACCGATTTGAACTCATTTTCAAAGGCAATACCCAGCCGGTCCGCTATCAGCCTTCCCGCCGACCCGGTCACCACTATTCCCCTTAAACTCTCCGGCTCGATTACCCGGAACAGCCGGTCCAGCATACCATAAACCGTCCAGAGGGGACGTCCCTGGATACGTTGATAGGGGGAAACTCCGATCCTCTGGTTACCTCCATTGGGATTATCAAATATTCTCTCCAGCACTCCGTCGTTGCTTCCGCATCTTTCCAGCAGGTCTCCGTTACCGACCAATGCATACTTGGCGCTTACTGTTCCAACATCTATTCCCAGACTCAATTTCATATCGTTACTGCTCCCTAATTCAAAGCCACATACCACGATTATTACCCTTCCCGATTCTTTTCATAATACCCCTATCAATTTCAATAAAAATCGCCGAAATGGCAAAATCAGGTGCCCAACTGTCGAATAACAGGACTGAAGCGTATCAATGCAAACCCTACCATTTTAAAATCTTCCTGAGTTCCCCCGCCCGGGATCTGCTGAGCGGGATAACCGGTCCCTCCTTACCCCCCATCCTCAACCGGTAGCTTCCCCCCGGCCGGGGAAGAATTTCATGAATCCGGCCTATGTTGGCCAGATAGGACCTGTGCACCCGGATGAACTTATCAGAGGGCAACTCCGACTGAAGCTCATCCAGGGATTTATAGCTGGTTCTGCCCTCCACCCCGTCTCCTGCAACCATTACATCGCCTGCAGACACGGTAGCATACAGAATATCCTGGATATCCAATGTAATCAACCTGCCCCCGCACTGTACCGCCAGACGCAGGGGACCGGGCCTCAGGCTTTTTAGCAGGGCCCTTATATCGGACCCCCCGTCATCAAACCGCTTAACCCGCCTGACTCTGTCTATGGCTTCAATCAGCCTCTCTTCATCCACCGGCTTGAGCAGGTAATCCACTGCGTGAACATCAAAAGCCTGGAGGGCATACTCGTCATAGGCGGTTATAAAGATAACCGCCGGCAGAGGTTTGTCCTCCGGGAAAGCCTCTAAAACCTGGAATCCATCCAGTCCGGGCATCTGAATATCCAGCAGAATAATATCCGGCTCACACCTCTCCATAAGTTTCAGCGCTTCCTTTCCGTCCCCGGCCTGGCCCGTCACCTCCACATTATCCACCTTTCCCAGGATGCGTATAATATCCCGGCGGGCCGGTTTTTCATCATCCACTACCAGTACAGTCAACTTTCTGCTTTCATTCATTGCTCTTCTCTCTCTCTACCGGTATGGTTATCCTTATCTCGGTTCCTTCACCCGGAGTTGAATCTATCTCCATCCCTGCTCTTCCACCATAGGCCACTCTCAGCCTCTCTTCCACATTAATCAAACCCAGCCCCCCCCTTCCCCTGTTTTTAAATCCCCTTCCGTCATCGCTGATCCGGATATTCAGCTTGCCATTCTGCCCCACCACCCCCTCCACCTCTATTGTACCACCCCCCACCCGGGGTGATATTCCGTGTTTTATGGCATTTTCGATGAGGGGCTGAAGAAGCATGGAAGGCACCGGCACATCCAGCGCCCTTGGATCTATATCGAAATCGGCCTGTATCTTATCCTCCCCGAACCTGGCCTTCTCCAGGCTGAGGTAATCGCCGATGAATTCGATCTCCGAGCTCAATGGGACAAACGCTCCGGTATCCCGGAACAGCCTCCTCAGCATGCTGGAAAGCTTTACCAGAATCCATCTGGCCTTATCCCGGTCTGTCCATATACACGAGGTGGCGGTATTGAGAGTATTAAAAAAGAAATGCGGATTCATCTGGCTTCTCAGAGCATCGAACCTGGCCTGAACTGCATCCGCCCTCTGCTCCTCCAGCAGTATCTCCACCCGGGTATTGTTCCATATCTTGATCAGAACTCCCACACAGGCCAGGGTGGAAATCCAGACAAACAGAAGCACCCAGAAATTTTCCGGCAGAAAGGCAAAGATAACATCTTCCCTGACATACCTGGCCAGCAGGGTCCGGAGGAGCTCCAGCGATAGAATGGATATGAAAATCATCCCTCTGGCATCCAGCCGTTTCTCCCTGATTGCCACCTTTCCCGACCGGATGATGTTATTGAAAAATATGGGAGAAAATTCCCAGATATCACCGTCACTTCTCCTGCTCCTCCGGACCAGACCGCCGGTTACTCCGCACAACAGGGTGAAGGGGAGGGTAAGCAATTCCCCCCTCAGAAAACCGGGTATTCCCACCACAAAACCAACCGATGCTCCGGGGAACACTCCACTCATCAGGCCAGCCAGAAAAGAGCCGGACAGGGAGAGATCCATCCCCTCATATCCCACCAGGATCCTCACCGCAGATCCCGCTGCCACCAGAGCACCGAATGTTCCCGCTATCTCCCAATTCTGCCGGGGATTGCGGTCTTCCAGAAAAACAAGGCGCTTGAAGAAGCTGGAAGTTATCAGGGCGCTGGCCATAACAGCCATGATCCCCACCCTGAACACCAGCACGAAGAATATGAACTGATCACCTGTGAGGGTAACCTCGGTCAATTTTACTCCCCCCATGAGCTTCCAGATTAAAATACTCGTCTCCAGTATATCTTTAAACCCCCGTGCTGCTCAAGAATTTCTCTAAAGTGGGTCTACTTCATAACCGAATAGCAATAGAGAAGAAAAAATATAGCCTGGGTACAGGCATGGCTCTGTCGATGAACCATGGTGTACGGATAATCAACCGTAAAAAGACAGGAAAATTTTACAGCTGGGATATAACGTAGAGGAGGAGTTGATCTTAATGAAGAGAGCCAGCGTGGATAAACTTTTCCGGAGTGTCAAAACCCTGCCTTCGTTGCCTCCGGTTGTGCAGAAGATATTCTCATCAATCAACGATTCCAAGGTAGGAGCCAAGCAGCTCGCAGAGATTATTGTCGCCGACCAGTCCCTCACCGCCAGAGTTCTCAAACTGGTCAATTCTTCATATTTCAGCCTGAGGGGAAATATTCAGAATGTGCACCATGCTGTTACCATGCTTGGTTTTTCCACTATCAGGCAAATCTGCCTGGGAGTCTCCATTATCAATCAGTTCAAAAAGATCAAGGGAGCAGAGAATTTCTCCGGGGAGGCTTTCTGGAAACACTCTATAGCCGCATCCATCCTGGCCAGGGAATTGTGCAAAACTGCCACCAGCCTGGAACCGGATGTCTGCTACACCGTGGGGCTGGTCCACGATATTGGCAAACTGCTTTTTATAGAACATCACTCAGAGAGATACATCCGGGTTCTTATGAAGGCACAGCGGGAATCGATACCGCTGGAGGAAGCTGAGACTGAAGAATTCGAAGTGGACCATACCGATGTGGGGAACTGGCTGTTCCGCAAGTGGAACCTCTCCAGGGACCTCAGAGCTGCGGTAAGGAAACACCACTCCGCAGAGGCGGATAAGATATCCCCCATATCTTCCGATGCTCTCACCGGTGTTATATACTTTGCCAACCAGCTGGCTCACCATCTGAAAATGGGAAACAGCGGCAACCCGGCATCCACTCTGGAGAAGGAAAAATTCAAGAAATTCTTCGGCTCCGGTTTCGATGATATGGACATGGATTTTACCCGCCTGGACGAGGAAGTTCACATATCAATGGAAATACTGGGAATAAAAGAAGAAGTGGGGACAGGCAGCTGACGGCCTGATTATGGTTTTGCTCTGCCTCAATATTCCGGGACATCTCTCATCCCGCCGTATAATCAATCTCACCACATTGCGGATTGCCGGGGGCAGGCTTTATCAGCGTGAAATAGTACCGCCGATATCCGAATAAAGGGAATCCCTGCAGTAGTGTCATTGTAACAGCCAGAGTATTACACCGGGGTACTCCCTTTTCCGGAAGAAAACTTCCGTATTGCTACCGCCCAGAGGGGGGAATTTGCCCATTTAAAAATATCAGTAAATAAAAATGGGTATATTCCCCATTCTTAAAAACAGAGAATATACCCGGCAAGAGAGTTAGATTAGTCATTATTTTTGTATCAGAAATCCGGAAAGATGTCAAGACAATAATATTTTTGGAGTTAGCTAATTCTTTCCAGCTCCGCATTCATTATCCGGCCGGAGGGGCAGTTTTATGGTAAATTCTGTTCCCTCGCCCGCCTGGCTACTGAAGGTCAGGCTTCCTCCGTGCTTATCCACTATGGTGGAATGGGCCAGGGCCAGCCCCTGGCCGCTTCCCTTACCCACATCCCTGGTAGTATAGAACGGATCGAATATCCTGTCTCTGTCCTCTTCTGCTATACCGGTGCCGGTATCGTCTACCCTTATAACCACCATATCCCCCTCCCTGGCGGTGGATATTATTATCCTGCCCTTCTTCTCCGATTCTTCTCCCATCTTTTCCTCTATGGCATGCGCAGCATTAATTATCAGATTGAGAAAAACCTGATTTATCTCATCGGGGAGACAGGGCACCTCAGGAAGTGATTCGCTGAAGCAGGTCTCCATCTCGGCTACGTATTTCCATTCATTCCGGCTTATGGAGATGGCGGCATCCACAGCCCGGTTAATATCCACCGGTGTCTTCTCCCTTGATCCGGAGTGGCAAAACTCCTTCATGGAATTTACAATTCTGTTGACCCTTCTGATCCCTTCAAAAGTCTGCTCCAGAGCGGTGGGTACCTCCTCGAGCAAAAATTCCATATCCGTTTCCTCCATTTTTACTTCCAGGGACTTCTTCATCCTTTCTGCATATTCAGCTTCCCCCCCACCCTCCCGCCACTGTGATAGCCCGGATCGAAGATTATCCGCCAATTCACTGAAATCTCCGAAGGCATCCTTCAGAAAGCTGGTATTATCATTGATATACTGCATGGGAGTATTGATCTCGTGGGCTATTCCGGCGGCCAGCTGACCTATGGATTCCATCTTTCTGGCATGATTCAGTTGCATCTCTATATTCCGCTGTTCTGTTACGTCGGCAGCCAGAATGAGGCAATCTTTTACATCTTCATCATCAACGGCAAAAGATACATTCATATTCATTAATCCCTCCGCCCCATCAATCCTTTGATAGGATATGTCCTCACCACTGACCCTTCTCTTCCCATCCCTTACCTTTCTGATCAGCTCATTTACTCTCTCCCAGTCCCACTCAACCTTACACTGGTGAAGATACTTCCCCAGGACATCCGAAGAAGAGATACCCAACAGTTCCTCCGCTTTCTTGTTCCACTGAAAGATCCTGCCATCCTGATCTATTCCTATAAGAAGCTGGTTCATGGAATTAATCAGCCTGCTGTTTCTGACCAGCAGCTGATGGAGGGCATCCTTCATATTCTTCAGCCGCCTCACCATTATCTCTTTCTGCCGGTTAGCCTGGGCCAGTGAGCGGGAACGCGCTTTCAGTTCTTCATTTTTCTTTTCCAGCTTTTCTTCCGCTTCCTTGCGCTCGGAAATATCGAAGAGCAGACCCTCCACCCCCTGAACATTTCCCTCATGGTCATAGTAGAAGTGGCTGCTGGTAAGTACGGTAAAGCTCGAACCGTCCCTCTTCTTGAGCTCCACTTCATATCTGCTGACCCGCCCCTCTTTCTTCAAATCTTTCAGGAATTCCTCTCTCGTGGAAGGATCGGCATAGAATTCCCGGGCCACATCCAGCCCATACATATCTTCCACCGAATCATATCCGAAAACTTCAGCAGCCGAGGGGCTGGCCATTATCAACTTTCCGTGCTTATCCGTTCTATAATAAACGTCCTGAATCTCTTCCAGTATCTCCCTGTATTTCTTTTCACCGGCCCTGAGCTCCTCCTCCGCCTGTCTGCGTTTTTCCAGATTGATTCTCTGCGCTGATATATCCTCTGTTATTTCTATCGCCTTTACAACCTCACCTTTTTCATTCGTGATGGGAGCTCCGGTGATACGCCAGAATCTTCCGTCATGGGTCTGCTTTTCTATAGTACTAATCTCCCCCGTCCGGATGGCCCTCACCACCGGGCAGCCGGGGCAGGGATCATCCCTCCGCTCCCATACCCGGTAGCAGTACCTGCCGGTCATCTCATCCCGGGACAGCCCGGCAGAGCGGCAGGCCGCCAGATTGGCCCAGCCTATCTTCAGGTCGGGACTCTGGAGTATTACATGAGTGGGCTGGGCATCCAGGATGGTGGTCCGCTCTATCTCCGCCTTTCTCAGGGATTGGTAGGCCCTGGTCCGTTCAGTGACATCCATATGAGTGCCGCAGGCCCGGACCGGCCTTCCCTCTTTATCCCGCTCTATCACCTGCCCCCTGTCCAATATCCACCGCCACTTCCCGGATTTGTGCTTCATCCTGATGGTGGCTTGATAGAACGGTGTTTCGCCCTCAAGGTGAGCATCCAAGCTTTCCCGGGCCTCAGGATAGTCATCAGGGTGTACCAGCTCTACCCAGGAATCCAGCCGGGTTTTTATCTCTCTGACATCATATCCCAGCATCTCCGCCCATCGCTGGCTGAACCTTATTTGGCCGGTTCTGATATTCCAGTCCCAGGTCCCCAGGCCTCCCCCTTTCAGAGCCAGCTGAAGGCGCTGCTCCTTCTCTCTCAATTTCTCCTCCGCCCTTTTGCGCTGGGTAATATCCCTTACCGAGGCAACCACTGCATCCACCCTGCCATCCTGATCCTTTACTATGAACAGTGACAACAGGGCGGGGAAGGTGGTGCCATCCTTCCTCTTCTGCTCCACCTCGCCGGACCAGTAGCCCCGGTTGAGGAAATTCCTCTGTATCTCATCCCGGTCTTCCGGATCCTCATTAAGGATAAATACCGGATTACCGTAGAGCTCCTCTGGAGAATAGCCATAAAGACGCTCCACCGTCCGGTTGGCATACGTTATTTCCCCTTCTATATCAGCAATCACGAATCCCTCCATCGACTGCTCCACCACCGCACTGAGCATCCGGAGCTTATTTTCCGCCCTCTTGCGTCCGGTAATGTCTGTATGCACTCCGGCCAGAGCAATTATTTTACCACTTCTCCTGACCGGGTATGCACGAAGAAAAACATCAATCAACCTCCCGTGGTTTCCATACATGGAAACTTCACCAGTCCACTCCTCCCCCCTCATAATGGTATCAAAAACCTCCCGGCCCACCGCTTCATCAGCATAGAGGGATGAGGGGGCTTTACTCCCAATATCACCGAACAACCGGTCGAACGATTTGTTCTGATAGAAATGTTCTCCTTCCGGTGTGGACATGCCGATGGCATCGGAAGAACAGTCCAATGCTTCCCTGAAATTCCGTACTTCTTCCTCCGCCCTTTTGCGCTGGGTAATATCCCTGAATATTCCCAGGGATCCTATTACCTTTCCACTTTCATCGTACTGTGGGGTAACGGTTACCAGCACATCCACCTTCCTGCCACCCGGCTGAATTACCTCCAGCTCATAGGTGGATTTCTTTTCCCTGCTCCTCAGAGCGGTTTGTTCCCTGATCTTATCCTGTTCATCCCGGGATATAAAATCGTAAAGAGATCTGCCGGATAGTTGCCCGCTTCCCACCCCGAATATTTCTTCTGCCGCCGGGTTTGCAAAAATGAATTCCTCTTCCAGGTTGGTAATTCCGACCCCCTCTCCCTGGTTCTCGATAAGAGTGCGGTACTTCTCCTCACTTCTCCTGAGCTCCTCCTCCATTCTCCCCTTCTCTGTATTATTCACAAAGTTTGAGTGCAGCAGCACCTGCATCTCCATCTCTACCTGCTGAGAGGACCACAGGATTCGCAGATTCTTTCCATCCGGCCTCTGCCACCTTATCTCAAAATCGTTCAACTCCCCATTATCCTTAAGTATCTGAATAGCCTCCTCCCGGGTTTTACTGTCGATCAGATCCAGCTCCAGCGAGGTTTTACCGATCACCTCATCCCTGCTGAATCCAAACAGCTCCAGGAAGGCATTGTTGGCATGAAAAAATCTGCCCTCTTCCATGGTGGAGATTGCCTGTGGTACCGGACTCCCATCGAATGCCCTGGAGAGTCTCTCCATCAGCTCCCTGTTCTCCCGCTCCTCCATCTTTCTGTCCAGGATATCGATGAACGAAATGGTATAATCGGGTTTTCCCTCATTCTTTCCCCTCATCTCCGATACTGTCAGTTCCATGAAGAATTCGCTTCCATCCTTGCGGACACCGGTTATCTCCCCCCTCCACCTTCCATCCGCCTCCAGGCCCTCCCGGATAGCTTTATGAATATCCGGACAGTTTTCATCCAGGCAAACTTTCATGAATTTTTTTCCCTTTACCTCCCGTATTGAATAGCCGGTGTGCATAGTAAAGGCTTTGTTCACCCATACTATCCTTCTATCCTGGTCTGCCAGCACCACTGCTTCATCGCTGACATCCAGCGAAGCAAAGGCCATCCTCTGCTCCCTTACTCCGCTGCTGATATCCCTGCCGAAAAGGACGGCCCCCCAGTCAGCAATTCCCAGTCCATTCAATGAAGTCCAATTCCAGGAGATGGTACGCCGACCTCCATCCCTGGTGGTAATAACTGTTCTGTATTCCTCATCCTCATCTACCTCACCACTCTTTATTCCTTCCATCCTTTCTTTTATATCTCTCCTGTACTCCCGGTCCGGGTAAAGCCATTCCCAAATCCTTCCATCCCCCATTACCTCCTCCGCACTATAGCCGGAGATCTGTTCAGCCCGGCGGTTCCAGTAGATCACCTCCATATCCCTGCCCAGAATATTAACCCACAGTCCGGAACCTTCAGTGACACCATCCAGCAGTTTCATCAGCACTCCGGAGTTCTTACCCTTTAATTCATCCTCTCCCATCAGCCTGGCTATGGCAACCGCTCCCTCGATATCACCCCGGCTGTTCCTGACAGGAGTGGTTATAAGCTGACATTCCACCCTATTCCCATCCATCTCGGCAGGCATTGTAACTTCATGATTCCTGCCGTCGCTTAAAGTTCTGGAAAAGAATTCAGAGAGAAAATCGTTACCTCTCTCTGCTTTGCTCAGCCCCTCTCCGGCTGACTGTTCCCCCCATTCGAAATACCCGGACATTATCTTCCTGAATCTGGGATTAATATCCAGTTCCCGCATATCCGAATCTACTACCGCCACCCCCAGCTGGAGATGCTCCAGAATATCGATAAACTCCTGACGGGAATTTCTGATTTCGGTCTCCTCCCTTGACCGCCTTACCATATCTCCTATCTTCTCAGCCACCGACAGCAGGGTATCCCTCAATTTCAGCGGTATTCTGTCATAACTTCTGGAAGCGAGATTGAGGGAGGCAACTGTCTGCCCCCCCGATTTCACCGGAATAAAAGCCACCGCCCTGAGTCCTTCACTCCGGTAGAGGGATTGGGCGCGGGAGGGGAACTCTTCTCTGCCCAGGAACATGGGCCTGCCCTGTTCCACCAGCCTGGCCTGTGGTGAATCAGGAGGAAAAGCCGACACCTCCCCTGTAAACCCGGCGGATAGACCCAGATGAGCCCGTAGTTGAACATCACCCGAAGTTGGCTCCACCACGTAAACCCCACCGCAATCTATCCCCTCAAGAGCGCTCAGTTTATCCAGTATCAGCTCCAGGGACTTCTGAAAATCACTGGTGGAACCGAGAGCCATGATAAGATCTTCATAAACCTCTCCGCCTCCGGTCTCCGGATTCACTGTGGAATTTATTGTAGATTCCTGGTCCATTATCAAAATTTGCCATCCGGTGTAATAATCAGAAAATTCCCCGTATATAACCATGGGCGAGCCCATGGCACTTAATCAATATACCAGCTTCGCCCGCCGCCCATCCGGTCGGAGTTCACATTCACCCACGGGCAGCCCCGCGGAACTCTGCCCTGCAGTTTATTAGACATGACATCAAAGCAGAGAATGGAATAACCCTCCTGCTCCCCGGCGCCGCCAACCATACGGGCTTAACCCCTGAAGTCTTCCTGACTGCCCGGCGGTAACGTAAACATCATATTTCAGGGGCTGTATTTACAGCTACCTGCTGTATCTTATTATCGTAAGCCGGAGCAAAGTATTGAGCCGAAAATCACAGGATGATCTGTGAATTTGTATCTCCCGGGGAATAATTTGAAACATTCACCGGAGATGAATCTGCCTGTCAGCTGTTTTTGATTGTCCCTCAGCCGGTCTTATCCTCCGGCCGCTTTCTGCTGCTCTCAGGAGAGATATATTTTTGCGGATGTTTCCGGGCCTTTTCCGGCTTTACCCCTCTGCCGGCTTTTAGGATTTTCCCCCGGCGGAATACCTGCCGGGGCAAGCTTTAAACATTTCTGCCATGTCCGGAATTATCTCTACGGCTCTCTAAACTGTCATCACCAGTCCGGGAGCTTACCTGGACAAAAAGGAATATCATCAATCAAAATCGCCTCTCCCTGCAACTCTTACGGTAGATCTCCCTGATCGACTCCAGATCCCGATGGTAAATACCAGAGGCAAAATCCGGGAAAGTCCAGGGGGAAGATACAAAACCACCGTCCCGGTAGTACATGACAGGATCCGCATAGACACCCCTGCTGAGATATATCTTCTGCGGTCCCGGTTTGAAGGAGGCCAGTACCAGCTTATGAAAGTCGATATAACCGGGATCGATATTTACCCTCCTCTTCCCGCCGGAGGAAAAATCTTCTTCCACACCGGTCATATCCATTTTGAAATCCACCAGAAGTTCCGGTGAGGTCAGGGAAGCAAATGAGACTATAACCCTTACCAGCTCACTCCCCATCTCTTCCCTGTAGTAATCGGTGAGGGTGAAGGGATGGGACTGCCCACGGTAATCCATTCTCCCCGCCAGCCCCTCCACGGCGGGGAAAACTGCCTCGCCGGGATCCATCGCTGCCGGCAGCAGTACCGCCGCCACGGGTTTGACCGGAAATGGTTCATCTCCCCCTGAAATCTTACGCATGCCCTGCTACCCCCTCCTGGCCTCCCGGTCCCCGGCCAGCAGCTCACGGGCCCGGGTGGTCAAGGTTTCCGGGATTCCGAATTCCCCCCTTATCCGCCCGGCCAGCTCTCTCCTGATATTCTCATTCACCTTCTGATTACCCCTGTTTAACCTCAGATGGTGATTCCTGATATATATATGCCCCTTCCTGCTAAGCCTGGTCAGCTGAATTGAATTCATGGTGGGCAGTGAGAATGACCGTTCCCAGTACCGCATGAACAGGGGCATGGAGACCGGCCGGGTCTTCACAGTATACCTCCACTTCCTGGTATCACCGGCAATGGTAAACAGATGGTAGCGGTCGCGGTTTTCCGGCTTCAGCTCCACCCGGCCGAAGGGGGTGGGCAAATCCACCCTCTCACCGGACAATTCCACCGGTTCTCCTATCAGATAACCTGGATCTACCAGATAGCGCTTCTCTCCCATTTGAACCACCAGGGCACAGTGGATATTGGGCCTCTTCATATCCGCCATCACCGGATAGCACCTGAAACCGCAATGTGAGAGGATGGAGCCGAGACAGAAAGTGAGCGAAAAACAGGTCCCCCCGGTATGATCACGGATATATCCTTCTATAACATCATCCGGCCTCCTGACCATCTCCCTGGCCGCCCCCCCCTCAAACTTTCTGATGATCTTGGTAATATTCTCGTAAGGGATATCGGAGAATCCGGTCACCACACATCTGAGCATATCGAGGTCCCGGTCCCCGGTGGGGATTTTGAAATGCTCCAGGAAAATTTCTGAATGACCCCGCCGGGATGAATCAGATTTTTCATTCTTTCCTGCGTTCAAATGTTCTTTCTCTCTCCCAGTCATCTTCATATCCATCTATATGATTATACATTTACGCTACGGTATATTTTATTTATAATACATGGCAACAAGGTTGACAAGAGCAACTGCTTTGGTATATATTATATTTCCAACTATAACGGAATCATTCACAAGGCGATTCAATGGACAGTTGAGATCGCCCATGTTATTCTTGCCCTGCAGAAAAGTCATCTGGTGGCAAGGTGCAATTTATGAATTTAACGCCATTTACTTTTAAATCTCATTACAGAAAAGGGAGGCTTGGTTAAAATGGCAGAACTGCCCTTCGAGAAGCTCGATTTCGGACCCCGGCGGGGTGTTTACGCCGAGATAAAGCACGAAGTGGATAACTTCGATATTTCTCAAACAACGGTGAAGAGGTATGAGGATTTCGACCTGATCTACCGCACCCTCTGCGGTATACTTTACAATTTTGTTCCTAAATCCGGCCATCCGGGCGGAAGTATCTCTTCGGGAAGGATTGTGGAGGGAATAATCTTTTCCCTGATGGACTATGACATCGGCGATCCGGAACGCCCGGATGCCGATCTGCTATCCTACGCTGCGGGTCACAAGGCCATGGGGCTTTATGCCATGTGGGCGCTCCGGAACGAGTGCACCCTTCAGTCTCATCCGGAGCTGCTCCCGGAGGATAAGCTGCAGCTCAGGCTGGAAGACCTGCTCGGCTTCAGAAGAAACCCCACTCAGGAGACACCTCTGTTCGATAAATTCAAGGCCAAACCCCTGGACGGTCATCCCACCCCCCAGACCCCCTTCGTAAAACTCTCCACCGGCGCATCGGGAGTGGGAATACCCTCCAGCTTCGGGCTGGGTTTCGGAGCCATGGATACATACGGAAAGGATGCCCCTGCTGTTCACGTCCTGGAGGGTGAGGGTGGTATGACCCCCGGCCGGGTCTCCGAGGCTATGGCCACCACCGCCACTGCGCAGTTGTGGAACCTCAAACTCCATGTGGACTGGAACCAGGCTTCCATCGATTCCAACCGGGTCTGCCGTGACGGAAAGGAAGCGGGAGAGTACGTCCAGTGGAATCCCGCCGAGTTCTGTTACCTCCACGACTGGAATGTAATATTCGTGGAGGATGGCAAGGACATCAGACAGGTTCTGGCTGCTCAGCAGGCTGCCGGAGAGAAGATCAACGACCAGCCCACTGCGGTGGTATACCGCACCATCAAGGGCTGGAAGTACGGAATCGAGGGCAGAAAGTCCCACGGGGCCGGTCATGACTTCTGCTCGGATGAATACTATCAGACGCTTAAGCCTGTGGAAGAGCGGTTCGGGGTGGAATTCCCCAGATTCGGGGGGGAGATGAAACAGCTGGACATCGAGAAGAACTTCTACGACACCCTGATGGTGATCCGGGATATTCTCAAGGAGGATAAGGAACTCAGCAGCTTCTTCGGAAAAGCGCTGTCGGAGGCGAAGCAGAGGCTGGAAAAGCGGGGAAGGAAGAAGAGGGACAATGTCGCCAATCTGGACCTTCTCTACACAGATGAGATAAAAGCGGAAGAGATACCGGAACAATGCACCTGCCAGACTGGTGATTCCCAGACACTTAGAGCGGCGCTGGGAACCGCCCTGGGCTATCTGAACGAGAAGACAAAGGGAGCTTTCCTGGGAGCTTCGGCAGACCTGCTCGGTTCTACCAGCATAAACAAGCTGGCGGACGGTTTTCCCGAAGGCTTCTACAATGCGGTATCCAATCCCGACTCCCGCCTGATAGCGGTGGGAGGTATCTGCGAGGACAACATGGGCGGATTCATGTCGGGGGTATCTTCCTATGGAACCAACATCGGAGCGGGTTCATCCTATGGAGCTTTCATAGCATCGCTGGAACACATCGCTGCCAGACTGCATGGAATCGGTCAGCAGGCCAGGAAGATCTATCTGGGTAAACCCTATAATACTTTTATTATCGTTTGCGGTCATGCCGGCCTCAAGACCGGCGAGGATGGCCCCACTCATGCCGATCCCCAGGCCCTTCAGCTGCTCCAGGAGAATTTCCCCTCCGGAGTGATGATCACCCTGACCCCCTGGGATCCCCGGGAGATCTATCCCATGCTGGTGGCCGCGCTGAAGAAGAGACCGGCTGTGCTGGCCCCCTTCGTCACCCGTCCATCAGAGAAGATAGTGGACCGGGAGAAGATGAACATTCCTCCGGCAAGTGAGGCGATCAAAGGGGTATACCCCCTCCGCAAGGGGGATGAATCCAGTAAGCCCTACCACGGCACCCTGGTACTGCAGGGAAGCGGGATAACCAATACCTTCGTCACCCAAGTGCTCCCCCGCATCCACGAGGAGGGGCTGAACATGAATATCTTCTACGTATCCAGCGCAGAGCTGTTCTCCATGCTCCCCGAGGAGGAGCAGAAGGAGATCTTTCCCGATGAACTTACCCGGGAAGCCATGGGGATGACCGGCCTTACCCTTCCCACCATGTATCGATGGGTAACCTCCCGGGAGGGAAGAGCCCGCACCGTACATGCATTCAGATACGGTCACTATCTGGGCAGCGGAAAGGCCCACAAGGTATTCGAAGAGGCAGGGCTGCACGGTGAAGGACAGTGGAAGGCGGTAAAGGAATACGCCCAGTGGATGGAAAATAAATAATCTGCCGGAATCCCGCGGGTTAACCGGCGGCACCGGTTGCAGCCACGGCGGATTTGGTCGATTACCACCCGGATGAATTCCATTCACCCGGCGGCAGGCAGATGGAACTCTTCCCCCGGGGTTATAAATAAGAAAGGCCGGAGTGCCCGAAACACTCCGGCCTTTTGGTTCTGCTCTAACAGCCCCCTATCTCTCCGGAGTCTCCAGCTCATACTCGAAATCACGGGGCTCGCCCATCTTCTCCATCAACACCTCCACCCCCTTCTCCAGCTGGATATCTCTTCCCTTCTTCTCCATCCCGGGAGGGCTCTCCACATAGATATCGGGCTGAGCGCCCTTGCCCTCCAGCATCTCACCGGTGCTCTTCTCCCATATCCCTATGAAGGTCTTACGGATGTAGCCTCCGTCAATGAGAGGATGACCGGTAACTGCAATAACGAATCCCAGAGTGGGTACACCTACCAGGGTTCCCAGTCCCCTCTCCTTCACCGCACTGGGGAAAACCTCGGCATCGGAGAAGGAGTATTCGTTTATCAGCACCACCACTTCACCGTCGAACACGTCATGAGGTCTGGTTATTGGCGATTCTCCCCTGGAGCGCTGGATCTGGTAGGGCTTCCGTTCCAGATAATCGATTATCCGGGTATCGATGTTACCGCCTCCGTTGTAGCGTACATCGATGATGATCCCGTCCTTGTAACGGAACCGGTCGAACTTATCCTTGAACTCTATCCACCCGGAACCGGTCATGTTCTTCAGGTGCATGTAGCCTATCCTGCCGTTGCTGGCTTCCTCGACAAATTCTGAATTGCTGTTGACCCAGTCCATGTACTGAAGGGTTACATCGTACCGCATGGGTTCTATGCTGGTTTCGATAGCTCCCCGCATGGTGGGTTTGTCATTGGTAGTGATAGTAATCCGGTTGTCTGTCTTTCCCTGTAGATACTTGTAGAGGTTCTCTCCCGGTTCCAGCTCCCTGCCGTCTATGGCAAGAAGGTAGTCGCCCTCTTCCACCTTCACATAGCTGGCATCCAGGGGCGAGCGGTATCTGGAAACAGACAGGTTGTCCGATTCGTATATCCTGGCGATGCGGGGATATCCGCTATCCTCATCCAGCACCATCTTTGCTCCCAGGAATCCCATGTGAACCCTGGGCGCTTCTTCCTGCTCTTCTCCCCTGCTGACACCCTGATGTGAAGCGTTGAGCTCTCCCACCATCTCGGTCATGAGTATATTCAACTCCCTGCGGGTTCTCACATAGGGAAGCAGGCTGCCGTAGTAGTCCCTGATACCATCCCAGTCAACACCGTGCAGGTTGGGATCGTAGAAATGGTACTTGACCACCCTCCATCCCTCATTGAATATCTGACGCCACTCAGCCCGGCGGTCCAGCTTCATCTCGATCCGGTCTTTTACTGCGATGACACCCTTTCCGTTGTCATCATCGTCAGAAGACTTTTTGGATGCTTTGCTGCCTGCCTTGATTATGTGAAACTTGCCGTCGTAGTACGCCAGCTTCTCCTTATCGGGAGTTATCATGTAAGCAGAAATTGCGGAAGCAATCTTCTTGCTGTCAACCTTCTTCACATCGAACATCCAGAGATCGTAGGATGCCCGGAAGAAGAACATCTTGCTGCTCTCAATCTGATAGTAGTAGTACCGGTCGGTAGCCTGTACGTTACGCATGCCCCTTCCGCCGGTCTTGGGAATACGCCTCATCCGTTCGGCTATTTCGGTGAAGTCAATCTTTACTTCGACCTCTTCCTTATCCTTCTTCTTCTTTTTCTTCTTATCCTTTTCATCCTCTTCATCCTCTTCCTCCTCGTCAACACCAACCGCCTCATCCGGTTTGTGCTTGAAGGGTTCCTCTTCCTCCGGCAACAGGCTTATCCTGGCCAGGGTCTTGATCCCCCGGTACTTCTCCGTTATCAGCAGCAGGTACTTGCCGTCGGGAGTGAAGTAAGGCTCGGTGTCATCGGCAAGGTTGTCAGTAACCCGGTGATGTTCATCCTCCCTGGTATCATAGATGAAGATATCCCTGCTTCTGTTTCTCCTGGCGAAATCATAGGCAATCCAGCGGCTGTCCGGGGACCAGTGACAGGATGTAATATCACGGTGTTCATTCTTGCAGATCAGCTTGGACCGTTTGTCATCCACATCCATCATGTAGAGCTGGTTGGCCTCGTTGACAAACAGCAGCTTTTCACCGTCCGGGGACCACAGCGGTTTCTCCTTGAAGTGACCCGAAGAGGTAAGCTTCTGAGTTTCCTCCTTTCCCATGTGGTCGGCCAGATAAACTTCATCATCTCCGGTCCGGTCTGATATGAATGCTATCCAGTCTCCGTCTGGTGACCAGGCCGGCCATTTGTCTCTGGAACCGGATGACTGGGTGAGATTTCTTACATCCCCATGCTCGACCGGAGCGGTAAGTATCTCTCCCCTGGCCTGGTAAACCAGCCTTTTCCCTCTGGGAGAAACATCGAAGCTTCTGAGATACTTCGCCGGATCGACATAACTTATGGCGTTAACCCGGTCGTTCAGAGGTGCCCGGACTACCACTTCCTCGGTTTCTCCGGTACCTATCTGATGCACATAGAGCCGGTGGTCTCTCTCGAAAACAATTTCTTTTCTCTCGCCACTCAGGGACGGCCAGACAATGCCATGGTCCTCGAAGTCGGTCAACTGTTCAATATTTTCTGTATTGAGATCGAGAACATAGAGGTTTCTGACCTCTCCGTTTCTGTCGGAAACAAAATAGATCTTTCCCTCCACCCACATGGGCCAGGAATCGTTTCCCTCGTAATCGGTCAGTTTCTCGAAAGTTTCATCCTCGAAGCTGTAGATCCAGATATCATGGTTCATGCTTCCCTTGTACCTCTTCCACCACCAGAATCTTTCCAGATGGCGGTTGTAGGCAAGCTTCTTTCCATCCGGCGAGTAGGAAGCGAAACTGGCCTTCCCTACTCCCAGTGCCACCGGCAATCCGCCATCCACCGGAACCTTGAAGAATTTCCGGAAGAATCCCACGAAGGACTCCCGGGTGGATGAAAAGATCACATACTTGCTGTCATTGGTCCAGCAGATGGGTATGGAGCTGTTGGTGTGATAGGTCAACTGCCTGGGAGGCCCCCCGTGAGCGGGCATCACAAAAAGTCCGCCCCTCCTCTCGTTGTAATCGCCCCGGAAGGCAATCCACCTGCCATCGGGTGAGAACTTGGGAAAATCCTCCGTTCCCATATGTGAAGTCATTCTGATGGCTGTTCCACCCTCACGGTTGACCATCCAGAGATCTCCCTGGTAACTGAATACTACTCTGTCACCATGAATGTCGGGACGCCGCATTAATCTCAGCGGTTCGTCACCGGTCAGCTCAGAGGATGGGTTTGCGGCTGAACACACTGAAAAAGTCATAACAAACGCCAGTGTAAGCGCAAGCTTCTTTATCATAACTGATCCTTTCCCGTTCCTTGAAAGTAACACCTCAACTAACACTGCTTGAATCTATCTGAACATTTCCCCGTGGAAATGATATTACCCTGATCATATACAGCACTTTCTCGATATCAACTCAAAATTCATACTCAAACTCCCTTACCTGTTAATTTCACACCGGTTGATCATATTGTGGATGATATTTTCCAGGACAAAAAACCTGTCTGCCATCAGGGTGGGGCAACGTAATCTGTTCCTGTAATCTCAGCCATTCCCCAGAAATCCTTTAGCGGGGGCGGCCCGGGAAGGGCCGCCCCCCGTGGTCAGGAAGTTAACATCCGTCGGTTAGCGCAACAGAATCATCTTCCTGGTGGTTACCTTCGATCCTGCCTCCAGGCGGTAGAAGTAAACACCCGAAGCAAGACCTTCGGCCTTGAATCTTACCGTATGCTCACCAGCTGTCATATCCTCATCCAGAACCCTTCCTACCAGCTTTCCACTTACATCATACACGTTCAGTGAAACGTGAGTGTCTCCCGGCAGGGAGAACTTGATGGTAGTGGAAGGGTTGAACGGGTTGGGATAGTTCTGGTTGAGAACGAATGGCAGGTTCCTGGGTGTCTCTGCATCAGTGACATCATCACTTCTGCTTCTGACAATCCCGTCGTCGGCACCGATGTAAAGCTTACCGGTGGTACCGACAAGGTAAACCGCATTGACATCAGCGCCGCCCATGTAGGAATCGCTGATATCGGTCCAGCTGGCTCCACCGTCATCGGTGTAGAATACCA
>CAZTHK010000008.1:68639-149777 GCA_964613215.1 uncultured bacterium
CGGCGCGATTACGATGTCTTCTATATCCGGTGCGAAGAACTCGGGAGCAATCACTTCCATGCTGTATGAATTATCCTCTCTCACGATAGATCCGTTGTCACCTACCACAACACACTCCTGGCCATACTCGGTAAATGCCAGGAAGCCGCCGAATCCGGGTCCGGGAGCCTGGTAGAATGACCAGTTGTATCCCTTGTCATCCGAATAGGCGATACTACCCTCATCACCAGCTGCGAAGATGGTGTTACCCAGAGGTATTGCGGCCGCTGCCCTGAAATCCTCTCCGTAGAAAGCATCGGAAGGAGCCCAGCTGTCGCCACCGTCTGTGCTGTGCAGGGTGATAGCGGAAGAACCGCTGCCTCCCCCCACGATCACTATCTCACCGCCAACTATGGCTATGTCTTTACCGTAGGTATAGGTACCATAGCCGTAAGTGGGATCAGGATTGCTCCAGGTCTGCCCGCCATCCTCGGTCTTGAGAATAATGGTGGGCTGGGGACCTATCAGGGAACCCCATCCTGTAGCAAATGCAGTGGTATCATCGTATACCTGAATGGCCTCTATATCCGTACGGGTGTACGGGTAGGGGCCCAGATTGACCGAAGCGGCGGTCCAGTTGACTCCGCCATCGGTGGTGTACATGATACCGTCACCGTCACCGGCGATATACCCCCTGGAGGAGTTCACAAACTGAACATCCATCAGGTCATCGGTGAAGGGTGCGGTGGCAGGAACCGACCAGGTAACACCGTTATCAGTGGTATACCACATATTGCCGTCGTCACCACAGATCCAGCCGTTACTGCCCTCGAACCAGACGCCGTTGAGGTCATCGTCGTACATGACCCCGCTGGAGTCGTGCTCGGTCCAGTTGGTCCCGTCGGTGGTGTAAATGATTGAACCATGATCACCCACAGCCCATCCTTCATTGGCATCCTTGAAAAATACAGCGTAGTGATCCTCCAGATTGGGAGTGGTCATGGGCGACCAGTTGTCACCACCATTGATGGTCTTGTAGATTACTCCATCAGAGGCAGTCATATAACCCACTGATGAGGTTGGAAATGTAATCGCATAGTAGGTTTCGTCAACAGCCATTTCATACTCGGTAGACCATTGACCAACATAACCAGTGGGAAATGCTATCGCATTATAGCCTTCATCCTTGGTCATTTCATACTCGGTAGACCATTGACCGAAGGCTGCACTGGCAACCAGGAACAAAATTGCGATACAACAGCAAGCAACTTTAAATTTCATAATGCACCTCCTCTGCTGCTGCATCAACCCGCGAAATTACAGGGGAATTTATAGTTTGTCTGCCCTTTATCACCTCCTTCAGTGTACCAGTCTGGTAAACCAGACAATACCACTCAGGCCTCTCCTCGAAGCGTAGAAATCCTCTTTGGTGTCCTTCCTGTACATAAGCTCCAGATCTATCTTCCACAGTCCATACTGATAACCGAGCCCTCCGGTAAAGCGGTACCGGTCCATATTCCCCGGTGTCTTTAGCCACCGGTCGATGGGATAGTCGGTTACCTCCACCCCGCCCCTGACAGAATAAATATCCATCACATTGTACTCTATACCCAACCTTCCGATATTCTGTATTATGTCCGCTGCCCGGAACCACTGTGCCCCGTAATCCCTGGCCTCGATATCGTACCTGTTCATCTCATATTCAGCCGAGAGCAGGAGATTCAGCGGTGTTATGGCATAACTTATCCCCGCCCCCACAGACTGGAGGTTGACCGGATTATCATAGAGCAGCACATTTTCATACTCCGGCCTCCTGGCCCAGCCGTCCTTCTTCAACAGCTCTCCCCGGAATCCCAGTACAAGGGGAATATTTCCGGGCTTATACCTTCCCATCATCCTGAAGTCATAGGTCTGATCCTGCCAGTATCCCTTTTTAAGCCTCTGCCGGGACCCTGATCTGAGGGTGTTCTGTTCTATCCCGTATTCCAGTATGGTGCCCATCCTGAACCGGTCTCCCATATAGAAGCCCTGCCACCTGAAATCCCCGCCCCACATTACCTCCCTGTAGGTCCAGCCCTGAAATGAACGGACTTCATATATTCCATCCCCGGAATAGAAATGAACTATGTTATCGTATCCCTCATCCGTTCTGGCGAAATTCGTCCGGTTGGAACGCCGCCTGGGACTGGCAGTGATTCCCATGATCCATCGGTCGCCCATACGGTACGTCATACCCAGGGTAGCCTTTACATAGTTGTGAACTATATCCGGACGGGTGTACTCCTGCTTCAGCCCGGTGGAGATATCATAATCCAGGGAGGCACCCACGATCAGATCGGGGTTGAGACGAAGGGAGTAGTCCACCTCCATGGATGGTCCGTAGTACTCGAAATCGCCGGTGGTTACATCGGTCAGATAAAAGGGATCATTGTACTGCTCACGCTCCACCGAATGGTAAATCTCCCTCTCCACATAACGGTAGTATCTGACCTCCCCCCTGGCTACATGCCGGTCACCAAGCGCCTTCATTCCGGAAAACCCGCCGTACAGGTTGTTGGTCAGGTGGGGGTCATATTGCCGTTTAAGATCGCCCTGCTCCTCTTCCCATCCCACTTTGAACCTTATCCAGGGATACTCGAACTTGTCCAGCAGGTAAGCCGGATTCCCACCGAAGTCATACGGATTTATTCCGGTGGAAACATCCTCCATAGCGATCCGGCAGTTTCCCATGGTGGAAACCCGGAGCTCCCCTGCGCCGGCGCCGCAGGATGCCACTATAATAATCATCATAAGTATAACCACAGATCCCTTTAATCTAGCGATCATCATTCTCCTCTCTCTTCTCATGCATATACCACAATGATATCTCAATCTTTCCATATTTAATGGTGGTAACCCGGGGTGGGCACCTCCACCTCCTCAAAGTCAAAGGCTCCGTTGTTGGAATCCAGGCCGGGATATCTCCTCTCCACCGAACGGGCGCTGTACTTGGGCACACCCCTTATCAGCGAAGCGTCTATCTCCCTGGACATACACCGGTCGGCATCGGGGTTGGAGGCGTACTCCACCCCGTCCAGAATGGTCTCTATGGGAACATGTATGTAATCCTGCGGCCCGATGTCATTTATATGCTGCTGGAAGTAGTATCCCTCCCCGGTGGCAATGAACACCGACTCCATACCCAGGTTCATGGTGAAATCCTTACCCTCCGCAGTTACCGGGTAGAGATGGCGGGAACTGGGCAGACTGCACCAGTCGTGCTCCTGGGGATTGCAGAACTCGTAATCCGCATCGCTCATGTCCTGGCAGGCATGGAAGACGAAGGTGTGGTCGATGGCGTCGCAGGCCAGCACCATGAACTGCTTCGGAGCGATGGGACACTGCCTGGTCACCCCCCTGGTTCCGGGAAACTGGTAGAGGTAATATGCGATGGCGTAATCAACGCTGTCGAAATCTATCAGATTGTCATAATGGGTACCCCTGCCCATCACGTATCCATCCAGAAAGATGGTATCGTTAGAGGCATTATACAGCTCGATGAACTGGTCGTAGTAGTAGAAGGCCGACGATCTGCAGCCGCAGTAGTACAACTCATTTATCACCAGGGGAGAAGACTGGATATAACCCATGCACAGGGTATCCAGAAGGGAGGGTGAATAACGCAGGTGCTGGCTCTTCTGCCCCACCAGCATGATCTCCTTCTCCTGATCCTGTTTCTCCGCCGATATTATATAGTCACCGGCGGGCAGATCCTTAAGGAATGCCCGTCCGATTGCATCGGTGACGGCAAGCCGTTCATGAGATATATTGGTAGCGGTGACTCTGATGGTAACATCCGGCAATCCTGCCCACTCTTCACCGTAGACTCCCGATGTATCCATGGCCATCAGGGTGACATTGTTGCTGCCGTCGGGGGAGCCTGGCTTGTCCGAACCGCAGGAGGCCACCATCACTGAGACGGACAGTACAATCAGCATATTTTTTATATTTATCCCGGACATTTCTGCTTCCTTTCACCGTACATGGGAATACCCCGGAGTGGGACTATCCACATTTACAAAATCATAGGTGGAGTCGTTGGTATCCAGCCCCAGCTCCCTCCTCTCGGTGGATTTCCCGCTGTACTTGGGAATTCCGCCTCCCGCCATACCGGCATCCACCTTAACAGTCAACTGCTTGGTGGCGTTGGTGGGGATGGAGGCATACTCCACCCCGTCTATAACCGTTTCCAGCGGTATCCTTATTTCCAGATGTGTTCCGGCATCATTAATATATTCTGCGAATGAATACTCCTCTCCGGTAGCAAGTACAATGGCATTGTGGGAGAGGTTGAAGTTCCAGTCCACTCCCCGGTCGTGAATAACATTCAGATTGGGCACCTCCGGATTATCGTAATCATTGGACAGGGCGTTGAATGCCTCCCAGTCGGCTCCGGAGAGATCCACACTGCGGGGACACCACATGGTATGGTCTATTGCGTCGGCTGCTACCACCACAAACTCCCCCGGCTCTATGGGATATTCCCGGCCGGTGACCGGAGTGCCGGGGAACTGGTAGCCGTAAACAGCCTCCACGTAATCCAGATCTTCGATATCGGCCACGAAGGGCATCTGCCGGGTCAGTATCATCCCGTCCAGATACATGGTGTCGGATGAAGCGTTGTAGATTTCAGCGAACTGGCCATAGAAATAGAAGGATGAATGATCCGATCCGCAGTAGAATATCTCATTGACCATAAGACCGCTGCTTCCTATCAGCTCCAGACTGATGGTATCCTGAAGAAAGGTGTTTCCCGCAATCCGGAAATCCCTCCCCCCGGAGAATACCTTCTCACTGCTTCCCAGCCATATCCTCCTGCTGGCGAATACATTGTAATCACCGGTGGGAAGATCATCAAAGAACACCCGGCCATCCATCCCGGTAACTGTGGCGGCATTGAACTGGTGAGAGCGGGAGGTAAGGTGGACCTCCACCGAATCTATGGAGACGGGATAACCGGGGTTGCCGCCGGAAAAGACTCCGGATGTATCCACCACGGTTACCTTTACTCTTCCCTCTCCGTCCGGCAGGGAGGGAGACTCTGTACCGCAGCCGGTTATAATAAAAGCAGTTACGATAATCGCAGCCAGGCATGCCGGGGCGACAATGTTCACCCTCATTCTACCATTCTCTTCAATGCCACCGTATCTATAATATTTTCTCACCATGATAAATATAATCCGTTGCCCAACTTTATCTGCTCCAGACCAGCAAAATACATTTTATGATTACTACTCCGCATGCGAATACCCCGGTGTCGGCGATGTTATATTCTCGAAATCATAGGTGGAGTCATTAGTATCCAGGCCCAGTTCCCTCCGTTCGGTAGACTGCCCGCTGTACTTGGGGATTCCTGCTCCAGCCATCCCCGCATCCACCTTGACGGTAAGCTGCTTCTGTTTTCCCTCCGGATTGGAGGCGTACTCCACCCCGTCTATAACCGTACTGATCGGTATCCTTACCTCTACATATGTTCTCTCATTCAATATGTATTCCGCCAGTTCATATTCCTCCCCGCTGGCCAGGACCACCGCATTCCATCCCAGGTTTATCATCCAGTCCACCCCCCGGTCATGAACCGGCTCCAGATTGGGAACCTCCGGATTATCGTAATCATTGGCCTGGGCATTGAAGGTTTCCCAGTCGGCTCCGGAGAGATCCACACTATTGGGACACCACAGGCTATGGTCGATGGCATCACAGGCCACCACCACAAATTCCCCCGGCGCGATGGGATGCTCCCGGCCGGTTACCGGGGTACCGGGGAACTGGTAGCCGTACACCGCCCGGACATAATCCAGGTCTTCCACATCCGCCACCACCGGCCTCTGCCTGGTAAGAATCATCCCGTCCAGATACATGGTGTCCCGGGAACCGTTGTAAATCTCGGCAAACTGTCCGTAGAAGTAGAATGATGAATAGTCTGATCCGCAGTAGAAGATCTCGTTGATCATAAGATCGCTGCTGGCTATCAGTTCAATGTTGATGCTATCCAGCAGGAAGGTGTTTCCGGCAATCCGGAAATCCCTCCCTCCCGAGAACACCTTGTCACTGCTCCCCAGAAGGATTCTCCTGCTGGCGAAGATGGTATAATCCCCGGTGGGAAGTTCATCGAAGAATATCTCCCCGTCCATTCCGGTATTGGTAAGCATGCTGAAATGATGGGAGCGGGCGGTAAGGTGAATCTCCACCGAATCCACCGCTACGGGATAACCGGGCACTCCTCCGGGGAAGGTGCCGCTGGTATCCACAACGGTTACTTTTACCTTACCCTCTCCATCCGGCAGGGAGGGAGACTCTGTGCCGCAGCCGGTTATCATAAGAGCAGCTGAAACAAGTAAAATCAGGCATACGGCGGTTCCGGTTATACTCCTTGCCGGTCTTCCGTGTAAACTGCCATATTCAATAAAATTTATTATCATATTATGCATAACTCCCGATCAGCCATTGGCAGCCCCGGGGCGTTGATATATATTAAATAATTACTCCACATGCGAATACCCCGGTGTGGGTGTCTCCGAAATCTCGAAATCATAGGTGGAATCATTGGTATCCAGCCCCAGCTCCCTTCTCTCTGCGGACTGGCCGCTGTACCTGGAAATCCCCAGCCCGGCGAATCCTGCATCCACCCTGGTGGTAAGCTGCTTGTCCGTATCCAGATCGGATGCATACTCAATCCCGTCTACTACCATATCGACCGGTATTCTTATCTCGGTATAGGTTCTCCCTGAAGACACGTACTGAGACAGGGTATACTCCTCCCCGGTGGCCAGTACCACGGCATCGTGGCCCAGGCTTATCATCCAGTCGGGACCCCGGTCGCTTATCACCTCCAGGTTGGGCACATCCGGATTGTCATAGTCGTTGGAGAGAGCATTGAAGGTCTCCCAGTCGGCTCCGGAGAGATCCACACTGCGGGGGCACCACATGGTATGGTCTATTGCGTCGGCTGCTACCACCACAAACTGCCCCGGCGCAATGGGATACTCCCGTCCGGTCACCGGTGTGCCGGGAAACTGGTACCCGTATAAGGCCTGAACATAGTCTACCAGTTCCGGATCTTCCACCGATCTCTGCCTGGTCAGTATCATCCCATCCAGATACATGGTATCACTGGAAGCGTTGTAAATTTCGGCGAACTGTCCGTAGAAGTAAAACGATGAAGCATCCGACCCGGCATAGAAGATTTCATTTATCATCAGATCACTGGTGGCGATCAAATTAATTCTCAGGGTATCCCGCAGGAAGGTATTGCCGGCTATACGGAAATTCCTCCCTCCAGAGAATACCTTGTTACTGCTTCCCAGCCAGATACTCCTGGTAGCGTATATGCTGTAGTCACCGGTGGGGAGCTCATCAAAGAATACCTGACCATCCATTCCGGTATTGGTAAGGGTGGTTAACTGGTGTGAACGTGCAGTCAGGTGTATCTCCACCGAATCGACAGAGCTGGGATAGCCGGGGGCACCGCCCGGGAAAATTCCGGAGGTGTCCACAATGGTTACCCTTAATCTCCCTTCACCGTCCGGCATGGAGGGCGCCTCGGTACCACATCCGTTCAGGATGAGAAGAGGCAGCAGGGCCGGCAAAGCCACAGCCAGGCTGATCAGACCTGTGGGATTATAATTCTTACCGTGCCTTGTCATCATCATTCAATCCCTTCAGGTGAGTGCCGCCACAACTCATCCAGTATCATACTGAACTCGACTCCGTAGAAAATATCCGGGTTTCTGCTCCGCCAGTTACCGTATATGTCCTGATACCAGGCGGCATCATCGAACACATTGTGAACGAACAGGGAAACCTCCGCTCCCCTGCCCAGCGATTTGGATACATTGATATTGAACAGCAGCCTGTCGTTGGGCCGTTTATCTATTATCAGGTCAGTTTTCTCGAACTCCCTGGTCAACCCCAATTCATCCGATTCCTGCTGGCTTATGGACACCCGTTTCCCCTCTATGGGGTCGTAATAACCGGTGGAATACATGTAAGGCTCCACCGCATTCTGGTCGGCATCGAAGAGGGTCTGCTGGAGAAAGAAGGTAACCCACATCCCCACCCTCTTGATAAACCAGTCGGCCTTGTAGTTGACCACCATCTTCCTGTCCCAGCTGTCGATATCCCGGTAGTATGGATAGATGGTATGTCCAATCTCTTCATTTTCCCTGGGCGAACTCATATAAACTCCATCCCTGCCTGAAGTGACCTTTACGTATGAAGCCGATATCATGAAGGATGTGGATATCTTCTCTATCCTCTTGGTCCTGAGCATGAATTCCAGGCCATAGTTCCGGTGCCACCCTGTATTTTCATAGGCATTGGCACCTCCGCTGGAGGTATCGTATATGGTGTCTATAGGTTCGGGTTCTCCATCCGGGTAGCTTTCCTCATCGTAGCTGTACCGTTTAAGGATAACCGGTTCATTCTTGGTCTCCAGCTGATCGGATGAATGGGAGTAGAATCCGGTGAAGGTGAGTCCTACCGGTCCTATCCTCTGGTCCAGGGAAAGCTCCCCCTTCTCGCTCTGATAGCCCTTGATATACCGGTTTCTATCCTGGTAATCGAATACATACACCGACATAAGCGGAGTGGAATCGGGTGGGGTCTCTTCCACTATATCAATATAATCCGGTCCCGGAGCAATAGAGGACAGAGGGGGCATCTTGGAGCTCTTGCCCCAGCTGGCTCTGAGCTGGGTTCCGTCGAAGAGCTCATACCGGCACCTTATCCTGGGATTGAGGAAGGTGCCGTTCTTCGACTCCACCACACCCTTGTCGTTGAATATGCCATCCAGATTCAGTTTGTCGGGGGTGTACATCTCATACCTTAATCCCAGGTTGATAGAGTATGGGTGCATCCTCCAGAACCCGCTTAACTCATTCTCGAGGTAGAGGTTGGCGGTATGGAGCGGGGGAACGTCATCGAAGGGGCGCGGGCGCCTTCCCGTACTTCCGTATGGAGGTTCCAGGGGATTGAATATCTTTCCCTCCCCGTAGTTACCGTCGAAGGAATACTCTCCTCCGGCCAGCAGGGAATTATCCAGGTCGAACAGGTTGTAATCATACTTGAAGTTCAGCTTGGCGTTGGCGCTCCACTCCTCTCCCCTGGTCCAGATCTTGTAAATATATGAACCGGCATCCACCAGTCCCGGGTAGGTTCCCGGTTCGGTTTCATCGGTCAGCACCCTGGTGTCGGCGCCGGTAAGGGACTGCCTGTAGCTGTCCCTCTTGGTGTACTTGATGCTGCTCTTCAACTCCAGCTTCTTGTCTTCGTCAAAGTTGTAGTCGACATTATTTCCGTAGATCAGGGTTCTGTCGTCATTGTACTGCTCCACCGACAGGGGATCATCCTTCTTGAAATTCTGTTCGTCATCCACCCCGTGATAGTAGAACTTGTTCATCATCTCCAGTTTTTCGTCAAACAGCTTGTTTCTGACCGTAACCTGGGCGTTGTAGCGGGAGTATTCATCTCCCTCCCGCCTTATATTTCTCTGACTGTAGGCATAGTTGAGGTTGTAGGACACACTGGTATTATGCCGGTCGAATACCCAGCCCCCGCTGAGGTTGCTCTCCTTGGTATCCGGATTGGACTTTACCTTCAGCCGGTGGGGCTGCCTGCCCATCTTGGTTCTCACCCTCACCAGCCCGGAGGTCAGATCACCGTACTCCACCGAAGGTATACCGGTAACCACCTCCACATTTTCGATATTATCCGCCGGAATGGTACGCAGGTCCAGGCCGGTGCCGGCGTAGCTCTTGGAGGTACTCATGGAGGTGCCGCTCCCGGTCTGCAGGTTGGCGTTGTTGGACATGGGCACTCCGTCAACGATTACCTTGGCGCCGAACAGGGCCTGGCTCTTGTTCTCCGCCATGGAGGCGCCCCTGATGTTGACCTGGGACATCTCAGAGAGGCCCGGCGAGTCGGTTCTCTCCACACCGGGGATGAGGTCCAGAATATCACCAAGGTTGGTGGAGAGCTGATGCTCTATCTCGGCGCTGGAGATCTCGTGAACCGTTTCGGTCTCCTTCGGTATCAGCTCCCGCTCGTCGATAACGGTGATACCTCCGATAGAGAAGAATATGTTCTGTTCCGGGTCGCCCGGGACCATCTCGCATTTGTAGGTGGTCACCTTCCCCTCCTCCACCTCTATATCCTGGATACAGGTGGCGTAGTATTCCTTGATGTGGATGGTTATGCTGACCTTGCCGGGAGGGAGCTCTACCTTGAACTTCCCGTTATCACCGGTCATGGTGCTGATGGTGGTACCCTGAACGGTAACCAGGGCCCCCTCTATGGGCCTGCCGGTATTCAGGTCCACAACCTTCCCGGCCAGAATTCCGTAATCCGCCGCACCGGTTCCCCCGGGAACTGCCTGAATAGTGAATACAAGAAACATAACTGCCAGACCATAACTGATAGAATCTCTTACTGAATTCATATTCCTTCCATCCTTAAGTAACCTGCCAACTTATCTCCTGAATAACATGCGGGTAAGCGATAAACGCCGTAGGGGACTAATTCCGTAAGCACTATAAAACAATTAAGGATACCTGTCAACTTACATTTACAGTTCACATCGAATCACCGGAAAAAGAGCAGGTGAACTTTGATCTTGAAAAGGCCATTTAATAAGGTCTCAGGCGTGTTGCCCTGAAAAAGCGTAATCACCTGCCTCCCTCTCTGTTCTCCACTCACCTCCGCCGGGATCAACCACATGTTGCTGTATCAATGCTGCCAAAGCCGGGTTACATCAATTGCCGGCAAGTCCCGGCCATGGTGCCGCTCCACCGCTTATATGGTGGCGGCGGAGCGGCTCCAGACCTCTGACGGACTTTATCTATATTTATAAACGCAACAGATGCGTGATCCTTGCAATTTTTAACCTAAAAAAAACACAGTTGGAGACCGCTGGCAGAATACGTTTTAACATTTACTTAATTTCATTTAAATTTTACTATCTCGTATAACTTATTGACTGCATCGAATACATAAACTGGAGGTTTTGACCATGATCAAGTGCCATTATGCGGAGAAGCTGCTCTATGTACTTTCTACCACCGTAACATTACTGGCCTTTATCACCGGAGCTGGTCTTACCCGGACTCTCTCCCCGGTGACTCCGCCACTCAGGAGCGGTATAAATTCGTATAGATTTGTGGCCGATACTGATAATATCTCTGCCCTTATGGTTAATCCGGCCGGGCTGGCAGCAAGAAGCAGTTTGTCCACTATTATTCGCGGCAACTATACCTGCGACCGGCTGGACGAACTCTCACTGGCACTGGGAGGAGGCGGTTTCGGGCTGGGATACTCCCGGCAGGATAGAAATTCCTTCAAGTCCGACACCTATATGATGGGACTGGCCTTTTCATCGGGGCCGGCCTTTAATCTGGGAACCTCCCTGCGGTGGCATACCACCGACCTGGAAGAGAACAGCTCCCCGTTCGCCCTGGACCTGGGATTTCTGGCCAGGCCAGGCCGGTGGCTGTCCCTGGGGGGAGTATGGCGCAACGCCAACACTCCCCGGTTCATGAAGGACCGTCTGGCGGACACCTTCACCGGAGGACTATCCATCCGTCCCCTTACCGAACACTTCACCATATCCGCCCAGGGCACCTTCGCCGAAGGCAGAAGCCCGTCATGGCGGGGGGGAGGCAGGCTCAGCATACTCAGGGGCGTGGAAATATTCGGCTCCTACACCGAAGACCTCTCATGGATGGGTGACCAGACATACCGGGAATTTTCCGCCGGAATCGCCTTTACCCTGGATAATTTGACAGCCAGAACATCCACCAGGTCAAGAAGCGACTGGAACAGCGATTACAGCGGATACTCCCTCTCCATGGAGGGCAGCGGAGCCTACATCAGAAACTCCATCTTCCATCCGGAAAAATTCGCCGAAGTCAATATAAGCGGGAGGTACCTGGATGAAGGGGGAGGGTTTGTACTGATGGGGGATGATGGTAAAAACCTGCAGAGTATACTGAAACAGCTCAAAAGCATAAGGGATGACCGGGATATAAAGGGAGTCCTGTTGAATGTGGGAACCCTGGAGGGAGGCTTTATCGGCCCCGTTTCGGCTAATCTATACGAAATACGCCATGCACTGGAACAGGTCGCCGGCAAGGGAAAACCGGTTGTAGCCTATCTCGAAAACGGAGGTTCAGCTTCTGAATTCTACCTCGCCTCGGCTGCCGACCGGATTGTGGCACCCGGCAAATCAACCATAGGTATGATCGGAGTATCCCTGGAGATTCTCAGGTTAAAGAACATGTTCGCCAAGCTGGGAGTCGATTGGGACCATACCACCACCGGTGATTACAAATCCACCTTCCACACCTATTACACCGATACCACCACAGCTGTTCAGGAGGAGGAGCTTCGTTCCCTGGTGGAGGAGTCCTACCGTCTGATGGTAGAGGCTATCGCAGGGGGAAGGGAAATGAGCTACCGGGAGATGTCTGATCTGGCCGACGGCAGAATATTCCGGACCACCGAAGCGCTTGAGGCGGGGCTGATCGACCGGATAGGCTGGGAGAGGGATGCCAGAAAGCTTCTGGCCGAACTCTCCGGTGAACCATCGGGTGATATCAATACCGTATCGGTGGCAGGCAGAAGTTACCGGGAGAAGCGCTGGGCCCCACCCCCAGTTGTGGCGGTGGTGGGGGCCTATGGATCCATCAGGCCTGGCCGGAGCAGGAGGGACATGCTCCGGGGGGGCAGAACCATGGGGTCGGAGACTGTGGTTAAACAGCTTCGGGCCGCTTCGGCGCACCCGGCAGTCAGAGCAATGGTCCTGAGAGTAGACAGCGGAGGAGGGTCGGTGCTGGCCAGCGATGCCATCCTCAACCAGATCGAGCGGATCCGGAGTGAGAAGGGTATACCGGTGATAATCTCCATGAGTAATATGGCCGCATCGGGAGGATACTGGATATCCATGTCCTGTGACGCAATATTCGCCGATCCCTTTACCATAACCGGCAGTATAGGGGTGGTTTTCTCCAAGCCGGTTCTGGAGGAGCTATTCCGCAAAACCGGTATCAACCATGAAGTATTCAAAATGGGAGAACATTCGGATGCCATGTCCATGGGCAGAAAATTCACCCCGGAGGAAAGCAGCATGCTGGACCATTACATAGACGGGCTTTATGAATCGTTTATACATAAGGTGTCCGAGGGGAGGGGGATGGAACCGGAGAGGGTCAGGGAGATAGCCGGGGGGCGAATCTACTTCGGAACCCGGGCACTGGAACTTAATCTGATAGACCGTCTGGGAGGACTGAAGGATGCAGTGGATTACGCCGCCTCATCAGCGGGAATAGGGGATGATTACCGGAGGATCTACTTCAGTGCTTTCCCCCGGGGCTTTCTGGAAAGATTCTCGCCGGCCGGGGTATTCTCCGGTCTGAAACAGCATATCCATATACCGGGGCTGACAGGAAGAAAGCAGCTCGATGAAGTTATAGAAGTTTTCTAGGCAAGTTTCGGATCAGGGTCCAAGCTGTACTGTCATAACAGGACTGTAACTGATCCGTTACCGGAAGGGTGCACCAGTGCCGGTCCCTCCGGGGTGTACTTATTGATGTTGCCGGTACTAACCTCAATCCGGCAAAACTGTAATGACCGGAACAGTGGTTATTTCCATTGACAGGCCAACCTGTCCGCATCAAGCCTCCTTTTATTCATCCCCGGGTGGTGGAGTTGCAGGATCTCGGGAATGGAAGAAAAAGGCGGCGTCGATTAGCCACCAGGCCAACCATTATCAACGGTGTTATTGACGGATTGAGGCTAATATTAAAACTTTGCCGGGGCGGGAAGACTGAACATATGTATTCCGGCGGGATCAAATCGCCCCCGCCCGCTAATGAACGATCTTCGCCGAGGTAGCCACATCACCGTAGACATAACGGGCGTAAGGCAGCAGGTCATCATTGCTCCTGATGGCGTATTGATCGGCGGTGATGCCGTTGAATCTGATATCGGGGCTGTCGCTGGGGAAGAAGTTCCAGCCGGCCTGGTTTCCCGCGGTGGTTCCCCCTATGTAGTCCAGATCCTCCACTACGTTGCCATCATAGAACTGCAACCATACCGTATTGAGGGTGCCCGGATAATTGTTCTCCATGGCGTAGTATGAGGTAAGGGCAACCTGTATGTTCTTTATATTCTGAACCACCACCGCCACCTCCGCAGCCTTCTTGGACCGGTAATAGTTGGACACCAGTATGGTGGTCAAAAATCCTATAATCTCAATTACTATAAACAGTTCCAGGATAGTAAATCCTCTGATACCCAGCCCGCCGGATACCTTCTTCCACCATCCCGGCCTTGTATTGAAAAATCGGATAATCCGTTGCAATATGCACTCCTCCGCCTTGAGGAAATACCTTCTATTCAATCACTCCGGTCTTCTGCAAGAAATATGACAAAAGTTACAGTCCCACGGTGGGATAAAAGCCCGGCAAGCCGGGATAATCCGTCTCTGGCCCACCGGGATAACTGCATTTCCCAACTTGAAGTACAATCGTAAAAGGTACAATCGCAATGCGAGTCAACGACCACCTTCCAGGAGGGTGGATTTACAGGTTGATCAAATATCACCTGTCAATTCCCACGGCTAATCTTCTTCCATTGCAGGTATAAACACCGTTAGGACAATCACTGATTCTTTAACTCCTCTAATTCATAAATTTGCTATCGCTGAACAGAGGTATAATTATAATAAAATTTTTCCGGCCCGGGTTATTTCCGTTTGAATTTATTAAGGCAACCGGAAGATGAAGGGAAAAATTGATGATCGCTTAATCGACAAGTAGCCTGCATAAGTACATGTTGTTCTGGTGAAATATTCGGGTTAATGCAAAAGCTCCGCTTCCGGCTCCCCGGGAGGTAGCCCGCCGGGCTTATAAAAAAAGCCGCAGACGGAACTGCGGCAATAAGGGGCGTTTTATTATCAGGTCAGTCTACGAAAAGGGAACCGACTCCACTCTCTCCACCTCCGGAATCTGCTCCTTGAGCGCTCTCTCCACACCCATGGAGAGAGTCATCTGCGACATGGGACATCCGGCGCAGGCTCCCTTCAACCTCACCTTTACTACTCCATCCTCCACATCCACCAGTTCTATGTCTCCTCCGTCCGCCTGAAGGGCGGGCCGGATCTCATCCAAAACCTTTTTCACTTTTTCACGATCCATGAATAACCTCCATTCTTACCACATTGTTAATGATAAGACACGGCAGCTTCTTTTACAAATAAAAATATTTTCAGTTAATTTTATTCACTTTTGAGGTATCACTGATCCTGATTGCCGGAGGCTTTCTCTGGCAGGCTGATTAAAACAAGAACGGCGGCTTCTTTTTGATTCCCCTTTCGGCCTGATCTAATTCGATAGAAATACGTGAACTCAGCCGGATAATGCACGGGAATAATAATATTTTTTATAACAACAATACCGTTCATCCTGCCAGCGCCGCCGGAATGCCTGATAGCATATGAAATAACTTGTTCACAGAGGCTTATGGTACTATTTTAATATTGTTTCTCGCCGGAGAAATATTCGGCCGGCCTTACCCCTTCCGATGGGGAAAATTTACAGTATCCGGAGGAATGAGAGATAGTGAAACGTTTATGTCCCGGAAATAATTCAGGTGGCATGGCTTTTGCCGAATATTATATAAACCGCAGGAAAGGAAAATGTGCCCAATAAGCTCAGGTTATATAAAAATCGATAGAGCCAAAATACCCCCCGAAATCCGGAAAAAGGAGCCGTCAACATGATTAAACTGCCGGATATGCTTTCACCGCCTGCTTCGCAGCCCTCCCCCCGAAGGAGCCAGAATCTGATAAGAAAATCAGGATGGGCAATTCTGTTGTTCATCACTGCCCTGATGATTATGCCGGCCCGGAGCCCCCTTTACGGCGGGGAGAAGTCGGAGGAGAAGCGCATCCGGGAGATAAACCGGATGATCGAGGAAAAGGGCTATCACTGGATAGCCGGCAAGACCTCTGTCTCGGATCTTTCCAGGGAGGAGAGCGACCGGCTCAGAGGCTATATTCCCCCACCTGACGAGTTAGTGCGAGATATTCCCGTGTACGCGCCCACAGATAAACTGGCTCTGCCCGACCAGTTCGACTGGCGCAGCCTGGGGGCCACCACAGAGGCAAGGAATCAGGGGGGCTGCGGCTCCTGCTGGGCCTTTGCAGGGGTGGGGCAGCTGGAATCCCATGCTCTTATATACGACGGCCGGTCTATGGATCTTTCCGAACAGCAGTGTATGGACTGCAACTCATATGGGGCCGACTGCGGGGGAGGATGGGCCGTGGCCGCCTACGAAGTTTTTCAGGATCCCGGCTCGGCAAGAGAGATTTGCATCCCCTATCAGGCGGCGGACGGATTTCCCTGCACCCAGGATCAGTGCCAGGTTCAGGCACGCATAGACGGATTTTTCTCCGTCAAAAATAATGTTGATACACTAAAGCAGTGTATCTATGACTATGGACCGGTGTATACATCCATGTATGCACATGACAACCTGAACTACTACACCTCGGGATGTTATGACTACGATGCCAATACAACACCCAACCACGCTGTCCTGATAGTAGGATGGGACGACACCAAATGCAGCGGAGAGGGAGCCTGGATAGTAAAGAACAGCTGGGGAACAGACTGGGGAATAGATGGATACGGATATATAAAGTACGGAGTATGCAAAATCGGAAGTCACTCCTACCAGATCTCATACGTCCAGTCTCCCGTGCTGGTTGAGGTTCAGCAGCCGGACGGAGGGGAGGAGCTCCCGGTGGGCAGCGAGTACGATATTAACTGGATAACCGACCGGGAAACCCCCGATTCCATGAGTATAATGCTCAGTCTCAACGGCGGAGAGAGCTACGATTCCACCGTGGTTACCGGCCTGACCGGTGTCAACTCCTACACCTGGACGGTTCCCAACCTCCCGGTTACCACCGCCAGGATCAAGGTGCTGGCCTGGCTGGACGGGGACACCGGGGGATACGACACCAGCAACCACAACTTCACCATAAAGGGCAAGCCGTACCGGTACGTCTCTCCCACCGGTGGAGATATTCCCCCCTACTCCCTTCCCCGCTGGGCCGCCAGTAGCATCCAGGATGCGGTGGGGGCAGCGGTAGAGGGGGATACGGTTATGGTGGAAGGTAATTACACCTACAACACCTCCCTGGATATAGATACACCGGTATACCTGATGGGAGGGTGGAATCCGGACTTCACCCTGCGGGAGCCCGATGTCTACACCGCCACCATCAATGGCGGCGGAAGTGTGGTGGCTTTTCTAAACGTATCCGGCTTCTGCGGGATAGAGGGATTTACCATCACCAACGGAGCCGGCGACTATCTGCCCCTGCCCGAGAACGGAACCTTCGGAGGAGGCATTCTGGCCTATAACGCATCCCCCACCATAAAGAATAATGTAATAACCGGCTGCGGAGTGGCCGATCCCGGCAATTTAAGCGGGGGAGGCGGAATAGCCTGCTATAACGGAGATATCACCATAGAAAACAACCGGATCACCGGCTGTTCGGGCCAGATTGGAGGTGGAATTTACCTCTATCAGTCCATCGCCACGGTGAGGAATAACAGCATCACGGAAAATTCAGCCAACAGCGAATTCACCGGCATGAAGGCGGGAGGTGGAGTATGCTGCAGGAACTCCTCCGCCGGCCTGGAGGGCAACCTTATCAGCAGCAACAGCGGATATGTGGACGGAGGAGGAATTTACTCCGATGCAGGAGCAATTACCCTGGCCGGCGATACCATAACCTCGCATCACAGCGAGGGCTCCGGCGGAGGGATCTATTCACTTCACTCCAGGCTTGAAATCAGGGGAGCGGTTATCAGGGACAACAGCTCCGCCTCCACCGGGGGAGGAATATATCATAAGGCGGACTCCCTCTCCATAACCAACTCCATAATAGACTTCAACCAGACCTATATATTCGGTGGGGGAATCTACGGCGACAGCCTGCGCGGGGATATCACCAATAATACCATCAATGACAACAGCAGCAGCTTCGGAGGAGGAAATATCTATACCTCCGGCACTGTATCACTGGAGGTGCGGAACAATATGTTCACCTTCGGAGGAAAGACCGGTTTTCAGGCATCCTCCGGCGACAATCTGATCTTCCGGTACAACAACTGCTACGGAAACAGTGACGGAGATGTGACAGGTTTTACGCCTGATTCCACCAATATCTTCAGAAATCCGGGCTATGCAGATACAGCTTCGGCTGCACCGGACTATCACCTGCTGGTGCATTCGGGCGGTATCGACACCGGCGACCCCGCCGGAGGCAGTGACCCCGACGGGTCCCGGGCGGATATGGGAGTTTACGGAGGCCCCCTGGCGGAGATGGCTGCTCCCTCCCGGGTGGAGGGCCTCACAGCCGCTGCCGAGAATGACACCACCATCGGCCTTGAGTGGACCGCCAAACCTCCCGCGGAGATACAGTACTATGCGGTGTACGGTGATACATCGGATGGATTCGCTCCCTCCGAATCCCTTCTGATAGCCACGGTTGAACCGGATCAGAACAGCTACCTGCACCATCCCTGTTGGGGATGCTGGTACTACCGGGTTTCTGCAGTTGATTTTGATGGTTACGGAGGCGGATATTCTGATCAGTCGGGAGCATGTGCCTCAGCACCCGATCTGATCCCTCCCTCTGTTTCCCTGGTCTCTCCCAACGGCGGAGAATTCTATGAAACCGGAGATACCATATCCATCCGGTGGATTGCAACCGATAATGTACGAGTGGATTCGGTCAGCCTGTACTATTCCGGCAACGGAGGAGAGGAATTCCACCAGATAGGTTTCAATCAGCCCAACGACTCCCTGTTCCGGTGGATAGCTCCGTCCATGCTGTCCGATTCATGCCTGATAAAGGTAACCGGATACGATCCATCCCTGCTGACCGCCAGCGATCAGAGTGATTCCATGTTTGCCATCAAGGACTTTACCGCCATCGATGATCCGGACCAGCCCCCCGATCCCACTCCGGCTCCGGTAACGGCTCTGCATCAGAACTACCCCAATCCCTTTAACGGAACCACCACCATAGAATATTCGGTGCAAGACCAGTGCCTGGTTACCATGCACATCTACGACCCGGCGGGCAGGCTGATAAAAACATTATACCGGGGGGATAAGGAAGCGGGCAGATATTCCCTCACCTGGAAGGGGAAGGACAACCGGGGCAATATGGTATCCTCGGGTGTTTACTTCATCCGCTTCAAAGCGGGTAAATACTCCAGGACCAGAAAGACAATTTACCTGCGATGACGGTAATACCATCCAGCTCCCGGGGCGGGTTATTCCGCCGGGAAGGAGATGGTGATGGGTTACCGGGATGGGGCACCTATTCGACCGGCAGAAAGGGCAGAACCGGCAGATGCACTGGTTGAAAACAGATATTCATCCCTACAGCGACGGGGAGAAGATTACCTGGGCCGGAATCGGTGCCAATATTATCCTGCTGGCAACCAAGATACTGGGGGGTATATTCGGACGGAGCAGGGCTCTGCTGGCCGACGGGATACATTCAGCCTCCGATCTGCTCTCCGATGTTCTGGTGCTGGTGGGACTTCACTTCTTTTACAAGAAGGAGGACCGGGACCATCCCTACGGGCACGGCAAGATAGAAACACTCTCTACCATGGGAGTAGGTCTGCTGCTGACAGTGGTGGCGGTGGGAGTGGGAATCCACGCCATCCGCGGTATTATAAATGCGGACAGTTTAGTCAGCCCCGATAAATTCACCATACTTATAGCTGCCGCATCAATAATATTCAAAGAGTCGCTCTATCATTTCACCCGCAGAATAGGGGAAAGGACAGGCAGCGATGCCGTGGTAGCCAATGCTTTTCATCACCGGTCCGATGCATGGACCTCCGGAGCCACCCTGCTGGGAATATCCCTGTCGGTATATGTCCCCTCACTGAGGGTTCTGGATCCCTGTGTGGCTCTATTCGTAGCCCTGTTCATCCTGAAGACAGCCATGGATATCATCAAGGGATCGGCAAGAAAAATAATAGACACCTCCCCCCCGGAGGAATTTATCAGGGAGATACGGGAGGAAGCGGCATCCACACCCGGGGTGCTGGCCTGTCACGACTTGACTGGCAGATACTATGCCGATAAAATCCGGATGGAAATACATATCGAGGTGGATCCGGAAATGACAGTCCGGGAAGCACACCATATAAGTGATCTGGTAACAGAGAGAATTAAAAAGAAATACAGTAAAGTTATCAGCATCCTGGTACATATAGACCCCTACAATCCTCAAAAGAAAGGTAAACGTGAAGAAGGTCGAGTATTTTAAACACAGCATTGGAGAGGATGAAATCGAGAGGGTGGGCAGGGTGCTTAGAAGCCTCTTCCTCACCACCGGTGACGAAGTAGCAGAATTCGAAAGGAAGCTGGCAGATTATCTTTCCCTGCCCTATACGGTGGGTTTAACCAGCTGTACGGCAGCCATGCAGCTGGCCCTGACCGCCGGCGGGATCGGTCCCGGCGATGAGGTGATAACCACACCACTGACCTTCATCGGTTCAGCCAACAGCATTCTGATGGCAGGAGCAGAACCGGTGCTGGCGGATGTGGAGGCCTCCACCGGTAATATCGACCCCCGTGCCGTAGAAGGCGCCATCACCGAACGAACCAGGGGGATACTCCCGGTTCACCTTTACGGCCAGATGTGTGAGATGGAAGCTATACGGAAAATAGCAGACCGCTATGATCTGATCATCGTGGAGGACGCTGCCCATTCCCTGGAATCGGAGTGCCGGGGAAACAGGCCGGGTCATTACGGAGACTATGCCTGTTTCAGCTTCTACGCCACCAAGAATATCACCTCCGGAGAGGGCGGGGCGGTATCTGTTAAGAGTAAAGAGGATATGGAGATGATCAAGAAGCTGCGGCTGCACGGGTTGGACAAGAGTGCAGAGGACAGGTACACCGGAAGCTTTGCCCAGTACGACATAGATGTGTTCGGCTGGAAATACAATATGGACAACATTCACGCCGCCATCCTGAATGAGCAGATGAAGAAAATTGACCGGATGCTGACCAGAAGGCGGGAGATATTCCACCGCTATCAGGAGGCCTTCGGGGAAATGGATGAGATCGATCTTCATACGGTAAAACCGGAGTGCCGGCATGCCTGTCATCTTTTTACCATACTGGTGGAACCCGCCAGAAGAAACCACATCCTGGGACAGCTTCAGGAGCGGGGCATCGGAGTGTCGGTGAATTTCCATCCCCTCCATCTGATGAGCTACTACCGGGAGCGGTTCGGATACCGGGAGGGAATGTTCCCGGTGGCAGAAGAAATCGGCTCCAGAACCATAAGCATTCCCCTCTACCCCAAACTCACCGATGAAGAGATGGAATACGTAATCGACTCGGTCAAGGCTGTGATAGTGGGAAAATAATATCCCGTCTGGTATTATTCAGTGGAAATAATTCATGTCCCTGTTTGATTAACCGGATGGGAAAAAATATTCCCTGGTATAATCTAATATGAAGCAGCATCCTCCGGGGAGTGTCACTGGTCATAACTGAATCTTCAGGGCGCATGACAGGGCCGGCAATTACAGATAGCCATCCCGCAGTCTTCCCCTCCCTCACAGACAGCCAACAGGTTTACTGATAGGGAATATTTTCTCTTTTATCATCATGTCCGAATACGGTGACCACTTCATCATTGGTCAGAACCCATATGGTATAGATACCCAGGGCAGTTCCCACCGGAATATTCAGCAGATTAATGCATCCCACCACCAGGGTCAGTATCCGGGCCCAGGGCTTTCTCTTAAGCAGACCTATCCCTCCGATTATACCGGGGAGGGATATGACAAAGAAAAACATCGATCCGATAATAGCAACTGGGGTAAGGATTGCGATTGCATCCGGATCCTGAGAAACAAGCCCGCTGCCCAGCACCACCACCAGGATAATTATTCCCACGAATATTCCCAGTATGTTGTAGGCTATGTGGAGAGCTCCAAGTATGGTAATGTGTTCTTTCATTACTGCTCCTTTCGGGACCGGGGAGTTCCGGTCATCCATGAGGCATTCTAGCATATCATTACCTGGCAGGTCGATCAGCAAATTTAATATGTACAGAAATTTAATATGTATTTATAACACTTAAGAGTGTAGATACCCCGGGGCAAGCCCGTGGCACTGACTGCAAAATTACGAGCTTCGCTCCACGCCCTTCGGGCGAGTTCACATTCACCCACGTGCAAGCACGTGGAACTCCGCCCTGCGGGTTATTGGATTTTTACCTCTGTAAACACAGCTCGAAAACCTGGCAATACTGAAAGGAGAATACTGAAATCACTTGCAAATAAATGAGCTATGTGATAAAATGTTTTTCAGTGAAAATTACGCTGAATTGAATCCGGGCGAGAATTCTTGAAATAATTGATCCGGAGGGGGTGATAACAGGGGACTTGTTATTGCATTATACAATCTTTCAGGCTGAGGGCGATCAATTAAAACAGATGAGAGTTAATTGAATGCCCAAGGCTGACCTGAGACAGAACCGGATATGCTGATTGGATCAGACGGATTTTCTGGCACCTCAATCAGCAATCCGAAGGAAGGCAAATCAATGAAAAAGTTAATCGTTGCGATTACATTAATTCTGGTTCTATCTATTGTGAAAGGCGCTTCTGCAGATCCCCAGAGTGGCACCTACTATCCTTCTATCGAAAGCTGGACCACATGGCAAACCTACTGGAATGACGGGGAAGGTGGAAATCCCGACGTCTATGGTGACGGTCCCCTGGAGGTTGGAAATGTTATTATGTGCTATCAGAGCCCACTGCCCGGTTACCTGTTTTTTCTATGTCCCAATACACAGGTGGGTACAGTTGATCCTTCCACAGATTTGATCATAACTAGCGTGAATCCCGATCCTCCCGCAACAGGTACAGTTGAAGTGAGCTATCAGGGTGGGGAACTCGAACTGAATGGGGCATTATGGGGAGAGTCATCAGATAATATCTACATGGTCGATCTGGATGGAGCAACTGCTACTGCGGAGCTGGATTTGACAGATCCAAACGGGCCAATGGTCACCATGGAAATCAGTTCTACCGGTCATTTCGTAGATTATCCTATTGTTGGGGTTAGGTTTACCGCTACTTTCGCGGATAATGCAGCAGATTCAATGTCGGGATTCAGCGGAACACCAACCACGGTAAAAATAGAAATCAGTTCCACCGTGGGTACAGAAGCTGCCAGCTGGGGAGCAGTTAAGCAGATGTACCGTTAATTCATGACAAAGCGAACGGAATTTTATTTATACCCCGGGTCAAGGCCCGGGGTTTTTACCGTATAAAGCGCCTGTGAATTTTCGCAGAGTTGATATTGGCAGTATAATCTGCTATTATTATTGAAGATAAGAAGCACTTTATAATCTCGCTGTTAACAACAGTCGAATGGATTAGCTGAACAGAAGAAAGGCTTTTTACAGGTCAACATCATGCGTTATATCCGGTTAATTTTCTGTTTGCTGATTTCACTGATTATTACAACTGCCACCGCTATGGCCGCTCCGGTACATACCACCTACCTCTGGCATATGCACCAGCCCATCTACTGGCCGGACAGAAGCACCTGGTACCCATCCCGTTATGAGAGAGCGTACGAAACCATCACCCTGGGCCATTCGGAGAATGATGTATACAGCATATTCAACAAGGACGACCGGGTGGCCGACTATCAGTACTATCCCCATGACGCCATCTCCATGATTCTGGATATTCCCGATGCCGGCGCCCAGGTAAGCTTCGCCTCAGCCCTGATCGAGAATATCAAGAGCCTGGCAGACGCAGGCTGGAACGGAGGACGCTACGCACCCGACTGGTACAGCCACTACAGAACAGCGCGCTCCTGGACCACATCGGGTGGCCACTCCCGGCTGGCCCAGGTTCTGGTAGCGGCTCACCATCCCATCGCCCCGCTTATGGACCGGAATGCCCTGGACAGGGAACTGCAGGTGGCCAAGGTGGCCTATGATGTGGCCTGGGGGGATACCAGTTACTCCAAGGGTTACTTACCCGCCGAGACCTGTTTCTCCGAAAGGATGATACCCACCCTGGTAGAACATGGAGTGGAATGGGTAATCGTCCCCAACATCCACATATCCCGTGCCTGTGAGGACTATCCCTACGATGCCAATCTGGATAATTGTGATCCTCCCAACCAGGCGGATCAACTCAATCCGGCCCAGGGCTACTATGAGAGCATATCCATCAGCAGGGGAGTAACGGTAAAGACGCCTCCTCCCTTCGGATACCAGCCCCACTATGCCAGATATGTGGATCCTGAGACGGGCCAGGACTATTCCATAATAGTGGTACCATCGGCCAATGCCATGAGCTGGGATGAGGGATATGCACTTTACGGAACAGGCCAGATAGATAACATAGCCGGTTACAACGACCCCCAGCATCCCATGCTGATCCTGTTCGCTCATGACGGGGATAACGCCTGGTCGGGGGGATATTCCTACTACAATGAGAATGTAACCAACTTCTGTCATGACGCGGTCAGCCAGGGCTACGAACCCACCACGGTGGCCCAGTATCTGGCCGATCACCCGGTGGACCCTGAAGATATCGTTCATGTGGAGGATGGTGGCTGGGTAAATGCCGACGGCGATTTCGGATCACCCCAGTTCATCAACTGGAACTGGCCCCTGGTGGATGAGAACGGCGACTTCGATATCCCCGGTGGCTGGGCGGAGGACGAACGCAACTGGGCGGTTCTGACTGCAGCCCAGAACAGGGTGGAAACCGCAGAGCAGATATACGGCATCGCTCCCGATCCGGAAAAGATCTTCGATCCCGCTACCGGAGCCAATCCGGTAGAAAAGGCCTGGCATCATCTCCTATCCGGTTATGAGAGTGGCTACATGTATTACGGTACCGCCCTCGACATGGAGGTTAAGCCTACCCTTTCCGCCAATGCTGCAGTACTACATGCCGATCCGGTAATCGACGGCGGCAGCGATAATACCCCGCCCACCATCTGGCTTCCCCAGCGCCTTCCCTGGAATCCCGGGGGCAGAGGAGGCGGATCACTCTGGGGCTACCCCGGCGGGGATGGAGAGGAAATGCCCGGCGATTTCTATGTATGGACATTCGCATACGATGTCTCCGGGCTGGCCGGGGTGGAGCTGAAATACCGTATCGATACCGACGGGGTCAATCCCCTCTCCAGCGATCAGAATGAAATCTACGCGGGAGGCCCGGAGGTGGGCGGCTGGCAGACCCTGACCATGAACCGGCGTGATTTCCCCGAAGGCAACTTTTTCTCAGATCCCAACATCGACTTTTCCGTACTTCCCGACTATATCGCGGATGAATATTTCGTGCAGGTCGCCGGACTCGCCGAGCTACTGATAGATTACTACGTGGAGGCGGAGGATTCCCTGGGTAATATAAAAAAGAGCCCCATACAGCACGTATGGATAGGTGAGGCCACAGGGAGCCCCTCCCACCAGATAGACGGCGAACTCGACACCAATGCAACCCATCTCGCCTCCGGCGACAGCCTGAATCTGTATGCCGACTGGGACGGTCAATACCTGTATGTAGCCACTGAGGGCACCGGAAATACCTCCGGGCTGGATCACTTTATCCTGATAGATACAGATCTTTCCACCCCTTTGGCAGCTCCGTGGGCCAAGAGCGGAGAGGTGACCGGCAGGATTCTGTTTCTGGCCAACGAGGAGTCCAACAACTGGTGCGGATGGTTCGACCAGACGGAGACTGTTCTGTCCAGCGGGGTGGAATGCGCCGCCGGTGATTATCTGGAGGGACTTATAGACCTGGAGGCTCATCTGGGATCTCAGCCGGACAGCATATATCTGTGCTCGGCTGCATATGCCACTCCGGATGGAGGAGCGCTCTCCCTTCAGACTCCTGAAGGCGATGGAGACTCAGATATTCAGGATACCGAGTACATAAAATATCAGCTGGTGGTAACGGATGCTGATCCTCTGTCGCCGGCAGCAGGAATGCCCCGGATAGTCTCCGCCTGGCCCAACCCTTCAGGCTCCGATACCCATATCAGGCTCTACCTTCCCGAACCAAGGGAGCTCACCCTGGCGGTCTATGATATATCCGGCAGGAGGGTCAGGGAAATCACCTCCGGGATTAAAACCACCGGAAGACACAGGCTGAGCTGGGACGGAAGGGACAGCAGGGGAAAGCAAGTCTCCCCCGGGGTCTATTTCATCCGTATGGAAACGGGAGGATATGTCCGGAGCAGGAAGATAATTCTGGTGAGATAAGACCGATTTCAATCTATCGGTTTTATTTAAACTCCATGATCAATCAGCCTCATTAATTTACTTAATTCAAACAGCAATAGTCCGGGGACCGGCAGGATGTAATTGTAATCATACTTCCAGCCGGAACGAATTGATTAACAGGAGAGTTGAAAAGGCAAAACGGCTTGTCTTATCTCTCGTCAAAGCTCACCCTGCAGCTATTTTTATCAACTGACCTGCTGCAGCATTGCATTTGCTGATTGGAGCAGAACGGTATCTTCCGCGGCTCAATCAGCATTCTATCCGTTCAGACCGGCTATTACCCCGGTGATATAATCGAAGGCCAGCCATCTTCCCACCAGGAAGATGGCGATGGAGATAAGTGCGGCTACCGGCACGGTGATCAGCCAGGAGGTAAATATCTTCTGCACTACATTCTTGTTTACCGCGCCCACCCCCCTGGCAAGGGCAACTCCCATTATTGCTCCCACCAGGGTGTGGGTGGTGGAAACAGGAAGCTTGAGCCGGCTGCACGCCAGCACCGTGGTCATAGCCGCCACATCGGCAGCCAGCCCACGGCTGGGGGTTATTCTGGTAATCTTCTCTCCCACCGTGGTCATTACCCGGTACCCATACATGGCCAACCCAATCACTATACCCCCTCCCCCCAGCATCAGCACCCATACCGGAACGGGCACCTTCATGGAAACGGTTCCATTGCGGAAAACTCCCACCACCGCTGCCAGGGGACCCACCGAATTGGCTACATCGTTGGCCCCGTGAGCGAAAGCCACCGTGCAGGAGGTTATAAAAACCAGGGGGGCAAATACCCTCTCCACCACCTCCAGCTGTAAAGATAGCTCCTCCCCGGCATATCCCACCAGCTTTCTGGAAAGGTACCATTTGCTGAAAAATGCTGCCGCAATCCCTACCACTAAAGACCATCCCAATGCCGCCCAGCCGGTCAACCATGCTATCTCTGCTTTTGCGGTGATGTGTTTCAACCCCTTGAAGACGATGGCTGCGGTAATAACAAAGAAGGTAAAGAAGAACAGAAAGGGAGCGTATCTTATTGCCACCCTTACCGGCCTGTAATGCTGCAATATCAACCTGCTTATGAGGATAAAGATCAGAAAGCCCAGAATGCCGCCCAGCAGGGGAGAGACAAACCAGCTGGTCACAATCTGTCCCATCTTAAGCCAGTTAACCGCACTCCATCCTGCCGCCACAATTCCACCGCCGGCTATGGCGCCCACTATGGAATGAGTGGTGGACACCGGCACCCCGAAGAAGGTGGCCAGATGAAGCCACAGAGCTGCTGCCAGCAGTGATGACATCATCAGGAGCACCAGAAGAGCAGCCGCCTGATCGCTGCTTATGCGGGGAAGGCTGGTCAGGAAATCCGGATGTACAATACCCTTACGGACAGTATCGGTAACATGCGCCCCTACCAGTACTGCACCCGCAAACTCACATATGCCGGCAGCAATTACCGCCTGTTTTATGGTACAGGCTTTGGAGCCTACCGCATCGGCCATGGAATTGGCCACGTCGTTGGCACCGATAGTCCAGGCCATATAAAGCCCCAGAACCGCCGTTACTGTCACTAATACCGCCAGCATCCCGGTCTACTGCTACCCTTCCTTAACGATCATCACCCGAAGAACATCTCCTGTATTTTCAACATCATTGGCGATCTGGCTGAGAGCCATAAGTATCTTTTCGTAAAAAAGGATGGTGATGGGATCCAGTTCCCTTTCCAGCTCATAGATATGACTGCTTATCCTCCGCTGCATCCTGTCCGCCTTCCACTCACCCTCTCCCAGTCCCTTGATCAGATCGATCACCTTTCTGGCCTCCTCGCCTCCGAAGGATGTCTCTGCCAGATTAACCATCTCCTGAGCTGCTTCCATCAGATTATCCCCGATGGAACGGACATGCTCGCAGAAGTCCATGAATTCCCGGGTAAGGTCGGGATGGATCCTGGTCTTCCGAATAATCAGGATCACGGCAAAGTCTTCCACCCCATCGGCTATCCTGTCCTGTCGGTGGAGATAGTTATCCAGATCCACCCGGGCCACCGGCAGAAAATAGCGGCGGGGAATATTCTCCCGGATGGTATGCTTGATCTCATCCGCCTCATATTCCAGTTTTGAAATCTGATCCTGCAGACGGTGTATCTCGTCGTAATCCTGATCGATCAGAGCCTTCATTACCGGATTGATCAAGTTCAGACACTCATGAACCTTTTTAGCGTGTTCCAGGAGGGGTTTGAAGGGGGATTCCCCGAATACCTGTTCTAACAAGCTCATACCTTTTCCTCCATATGCTTCTTCACTGTTGCCTCTTGCTCCCCGTGAGAATTTCTCTATGGCTCTCCCTTGATTCCGGCAAGGTTTACTCATCACTGCCCCTGCTGCGGGCAAGGGTTTCTCATGGTTGCCTCTTGCTTATTGTTCACGGTGAGGCTGTTACCTCTTCTATAACAGATTCAAACCGGATGGACAATGAATATTAGATATTTATTAAGTTTGTGTTAAGAAATTATTAAGCCCGGAGATAATCAGTTGCCCATTGGGAAGCGGACATATGCCCAGGCTGTACAGGTAGAGGAAGAATGATTCATTGTTCTAAAAGCCAATATTTCTCCCCGGCCGCTACAGCTGTCTGGGTTATGGTAACTTCATATGTGGGATGAGCTTAATATATAATTTATAACCGCCAATGGTTCATTCACTTACAGAGATTGTCCTTCACTCACAGTTGGGTGATTTTTATTAGCTCGGATAATTCATAAGCTCAGTGTCCCGAGTCGGGTAAAGGACGTGATAATAAGCCCTTTCCGGGCTTGGTTCTTATTTATTGAATGTAACAGGGGACCCAAAGTTGGAGGGAGAAAATCTGTCAACTTATCAACCAGCATTCAGTCAATGGACAGAGCTGCCATATTTATGAATTATTCAGGTTAGATTATATCCAGCTTTTTAATAATCCGGTACAGAGTACTGCGCGATACTCCCAGCCGGCGAGCCGCCTCCGATTTGTTACCATCCGTATTCATCAGGGTGGAAACCACCAGCCGCCTTACCTCCTTCGGATCCCTGGTAAGTCCTATGGATGGAATCGGTTTTATCTTCAGCAGGTTGGTGCCGCCGGTCTGGCCGGGGACTCCATTCTCCGGCCGGTAATTCCTGATCTGCAGGGGAAGGTGCCCCTTCAATATAATCCCATTCCTTCCAGCCGCCATCGAAAGGACTCTGGTTACACTGACCAGCTGACGCACATTACCCGGCCAGAAGTAGTTCTGCAGAAGGCCGAGTGCATCCTCCCTGATGGCCGCTCCGTCTCCGAATTGTTCCATGTAGTAGCTGAACAGGGCATATACATCATCCCGGTGTTCTCTCAGGGGCTTTATCTCCACAGATTCGGTGAGGATACGGTAGAAGAAATCCTCTCTCAACTTGCCCCGCCGGAGCAGATTATCCACATTCTGGTTGGTAGCGGATATTACTCTTATATCTACACTTCTCTCCACCGATTCCCCCACCCTCCGAAGCTTGCGCTCCTGCAGCAATCTGAGCAGTTTGGCCTGCTGCCTGTGGGAGAGTTCGGATATCTCGTCCAGGAAGAGAGTGCCTCCGGAAGCCCGCTCCACCAGGCCGGTGTGATCCCGGAATGCCCCGGTAAACGAACCTCTCCTGTGGCCGAACAATTCACTCTCGAAGACGGAATTGGTCAGGGAAGCACAGTTAACCGGTACGAAAGCTCCCTCCTTCCTTCCACTCAGTTGATGGATAAACCTGGCCAGCACCTCCTTGCCGGTGCCGGTCTCTCCCGTTATAAGCACAGGGATATCACCGCCGGCAAATTTACTCACCCGGGATACTACATTCCGCATGTACCTGGACCTGGCTACCAGGAAACCGTGAAAAAGCCAACTGTTATGGAAGGAAATATCAACAGTTCCGGATGAGAATACATTCCGGACGTAATTATCCAATTTTTCCTTCAGTTCACTGCATGCATTCTTCCGGTGTCCAAGCCCGAGCTGATCATACAGCCGGGCAGCTTCATTTATGTATCTCTTTGCTTCCAGCATAATCTCAGTCTCATCTCCGGGAGGGCGGAGCAGCCCTCCGGCATACTCAAGTATGGATCCGGCCGCAATCCTGTATGTCTCGGCCAGCTCATACCTGTCCTTCAGCAGTTTCAGAATGGAAATGGCCTCCCTGAAATAGGAACGGGCCAGTTCCATCCTCCCCCGTTTGAATTCCAGAATTCCCCGTCCCCTTAGAGTCAAGCTTAACTCATACCTGTCATTAAGGTTCTCTGCCAGCCTGAAGGCTGTGGACAGATAAATTTCCGCATCCTCCGGATTACCATAAGTTGCATGCAGATCACCCAGACGCCTGCAGACCTCCAGCATGATATCTCCCCGGGGCGCAATGCTGTCCGCCAGTTTCTCAGCTCTCTCCAGCCATGTGAGAGCCCGGCGGTAATTTCGCCTGATGAAACATATTTCCCCCATGAATTCACAGGAAAGGGCTACGCCGCGTCTATGACCGGTCTGTTCAGCCATACCCAGAGCCTCACCGATAAGTTCCTCAGCCCGTCCAAGGTCCCCCTGGTACACCTTAACCCTTCCCAGAGCCAGGTATGATTCCGAGAGCCTGGTTCTGTTACCGGTGCTGCTGTAATATTCCCGGGCGGCCAGAATGTTCTCTTCGGCCCTGTCATAGCGGCCGCACCTGTAATCCAGTATGCCGGTCATGTGCCTGGTGGCTGCTATCTGGTCTTTTCTTCCTGCTGTCCTGAAATTCTCCAGGGCCTTTTCATAGTATGATTCCGTTACCTCGAAGAGTGATCTCTGAAAGGAGGTGTACCCCAGCATGTAGTATACATTACCCAGCATGAGATGGTCCGGAAGTCTGTTATAGTACTTGAGACATTCCTGAAAGCAGAGGTCAGATTTATGGTATTCACCCTCCCAGAATTGAGCTTTTCCGATACAGAACCTGATAAAAAATCTCAGTTCGGCGGGATAACCGCTGATCATCATAGATTCCAGGAAATCTAACGCTTCTTCAGGACCCTTATCTATCAACAGGGTCTGGTATTTAAGAAATATGAATTCCCTGCCCGGCCCGATACCAGAATCGCTTTTCTCAAGGATTGAAAGAAGCTCCATCACTCTGGAGAAGAGTTGATTATGGTATAACACTTTCGCTGTCAGGAGAATGAGATCTCCGGCATCACCTGCCGGTTTTCCGCATAGCAACCGCTCCTCCAGTTGTTCCCCCTCAACCGCTTCCAGGGCACGAAGATATTCCTCTTTTTCCAGAAGTTTATCTATGATGTTAATTGTGTTCCTCGTACTTGCCATCTCAGCCAATCATCCGGTCAATGTTAATAATCCTGGTTCAGAATAGAAGTTTAATCCAAATGGAAACTCCCTGACACAGGGAATCCCATTCACCGAAGGAGAGAGAATTATTTTTGCCACTGTACCCTTCGGATCCCGGAGGTCCGGGAGGATCGGGAGGGCCGGGAGGGTCGGGAGGCACAGGAATAATTTCAATGCCGTTATTTTCATTGTTTCCAGGGTTTTCATTACCCCCGTTATTCCAGAAGGGATCATGACCCGGTTCACCGCAGTTGCTTCTCCAGCTATTATCCGGTGAGAGACTGATAAATTCCTTCTTTTCCTTTCCATACCCATCCGCCGGATGGATTAGATTGAAGAAAAAAGCTGAAATGAAGAGGATTAAGATGAGCCTGATAAATCTGTTCATTATAACCTTCCTTGTATTTATATAAACAGATTATACAACACAACCTCCAGAATTGTCAAGATAGCAGCACACATACTCGTTTTTTAAGCCGTGCCAGAATGCTCTATTGTGTTTCATGGTGTTTCAGCATATAAGCGCTTCTATCAAAACAGCTTATACTGATAATCATATGAAAGCGTTTCATGCTGGCACATCGTTGGTCTCCATACCCATCGATCCCTTTATGTCATTACAACAGGGGATTTAATATTCAAAGTAGTATCAATGATCTTATAACTTATTGCTATAAGGCCAATTAAAAATTAACGCCCCGGCTGTCTAAAACAGCTGTTTATAAAATTTTCGGGAACCCGGCCCTGGCCCGCTATTTGCCACTGTTTAATTACAATATAGAGTTCCTATTCAGTGCCGTGATTACGGCAGAAGGCCTGTACAGGTGAGTGGATCAGCAATTACAGGCCCCGGTGATTTGAGAATGTTGGCCCGTTCAACACCGGCACTGCAGTTATAAGATAATATCAACTGTTGAGTTTCCCTGCGGATAACAGGGATGCAGGAATTCCGTATGATTATGATTTCAGTCAAAGAATTCAGTCATTTATTGCTGACCGGGAAGAATGCCTACTCTACTACAATCAACGCTATCGAAAGGAGGTGATTTTTCAGTTAAGCGGGCGTTTGTTTTTCAATTCGTGAACCCTTTTTCTAATTAAATTGTTGGAGGAAGTATGAAAAAGTTTTTCAGTCACCCCAAGTGGAACCTTGTGGGGGCACTTCTGCTGGTAGTCGGCCTGTCTGCGGGTTTGTGGATTGGCTGCAGTGAGCATGAAAGCATGCCCAGTCAACCAGTGGAGTCACAGGAACCACCGGTTCTCAGTAAGGCCAACCCAAGAGTTCAATCCGTAATGGCTGTCCAGGAACAGCACACAGACGTTCTATTCACTCACCCAGAAGTGGTGGGAACCGGTACCGGTATTAATGACGACGGAGAACTGTCAATTGTGGTCTACACCACCACCGAAGTAGATCAGCTACCAGTCGATCTCGAATCTCTGGTCAATGAAGCCGCTCTGGAAGCGATCCCGGATGCGATCGATAACATTCCTGTAGAGGTCAAGGTAAGCGGAATGTTTAAAATCTTTGCTGATCCGACGGCCAGATTCGACCGGCCAGTACCTATTGGGGTATCCACAGGGCATCCTGATATAACCGCCGGAACCATCGGCTGCAGGGTGAAAGACAGCCAGGGCAATGTCTACGCCCTGAGCAACAATCACATCTACGCCAACGCAAATGAGGCTTCCATTGGCGATAACGAGCTCCAGCCCGGACCCAGTGACGGGGGACAGGACCCTGAGGATGCCATAGGAACTCTGTACGATTACGAGGCCATCCTTTTCGATGGAAGCGATAATTACATTGATGCTGCTATTGCGTCAACATCCACGGGATACGTGGGCACTGCCACGCCCGGCGACGGTTACGGCACACCCAGTTCGACAACCAAATCTGCTACTATCGGTATGAATGTACAGAAATACGGCCGCACCACCGGCTGGACCCATGGCGAAGTGGCAGAGCTGAATGTTACCGTCGAAGTTTGCTATGAGACCCGCGGCCCCTTCAACTGTGTTAAATCAGCTGTCTTTGTAGATCAGATCGCCATCACCCCCGGAGATTTCAGTGGCGGGGGAGATTCCGGCTCGCTGATTGTAACAGACGACGGCAATAACAATCCGGTAGCCCTTCTGTTTGCCGGTAGTTCCAGCGAGACTCTGGCAAATCCCATAGGTGCGGTTCTGAGCAGGTTCAACGTAACCGTGGACGACGGCAGCGGGGGTACTGCCAACGATCCACCAACTGCTGATTTCACTTATACCACCACCGATCTGACGGTCGATTTCACCGATCAGAGCAGCGACTCCGACGGCAGTATAGCCAGCTGGAGCTGGGACTTCGGAGATGGTGCCACATCCACCTCTCAGAATCCCTCCCACACCTATGACAGTGATGGTACCTATACGGTCACCCTTACCGTTACCGATGACGACGGAGCCACCGACTCGGCTTCTAAGGATGTAACCGTATCAGGCAGCACTACCAACGATCCACCAACTGCTGATTTCACTTATACCACCACCGATCTGACGGTCGATTTCACCGATCAGAGCAGCGACTCCGACGGCAGTATAGCCAGCTGGAGCTGGGACTTCGGAGATGGTGCCACATCCACCTCTCAGAATCCCTCCCACACCTATGACAGTGATGGTACCTATACGGTCACCCTTACCGTTACCGATGACGACGGAGCCACCGACTCGGCTTCTAAGGATGTAACCGTATCAGGCAGCAGCGGAGATTTCACCCTTACCGCAACTGGTTACAAGTACAGAGGGCTCCAGAAGGCCGATCTGGAGTGGAGCGGTGCCACCGGTACGGATGTGGAAATTTACCGTGACGGTGTTTTGATCGCCACCACAGCCAACGATGGATTCTACACCGATAATATCGATAGACGCGGTGGCGGATCATATGTATACCAGGTGTGCGAAATCGGCGGTTCACCTTGCTCGAACCAGTCAACTGTGACTTTCTAGGAGGCGAATTCAGGACGCAGCCCCCGCTCCGGGGGCTGCGCCTCAACCAGTGCTCCGTCGATATGTATGTTGAAAAACAGGAGCAACTGGTCATATTTATGAATAAGATCGAACGTCGGAATTTCTGGTTTCTTCTTCAGATGGTTTGTTCGTTCTGCACATTGATCTTTTTAGCGATCCTGGCAGGATGTAGCAATAAATCTTCTTCCCGGCAGGAAGGATGCAGGAACATGCCTGAAACACCGATTGAACAGGTTCTCAAAAAGCACACCAAAGCTCTGATGTCTATTTCCGGAGTGGTTGGTACCGGACGGGGACTCCACCGTAGCGAACCATGTATAAAGGTTTTCGTGGTAAGATTGACTCCGGAATTGGAGGAAAAGATTCCCCACCAGCTGGAAGGTTATCCGGTAATAATCAAGGAAACAGGCATTTTCAAGAGTCTTTCCGGTGACCGGTAATATTCATCCGGTTTAACCGTTCTTGAGATAGCATGATCAGGATTTACTATTATATGATGGAAACTCTGACTGAGGAAATAATAAAAGGTACATGCCATATCACAGATTGGAATTGCTCCAATGTTTCCAGCGGAGTCTACTTCTACAGAATCACCACTCCTTCTTTGACTATCATGAAGAAGATGGTGCTCATGAGGTAGAAACCGGGCGCGCTGCAGCATTGCAGCGTATTGACGGGGCCGGCCGGTGACCGGCCCCGTTTTTTATCTCCCTCCTGAAAGCGATTTTCAAGCAAACGGAGAATATACCTGCCAGAGGCAAAATTCCCCCGGTTTATAGCTAAAGTTCCCCCTTCCGCAAGCGATAAGTTATATAAGCCAAGGACTGTTAAAGCTATGATGTATCGAGCCGCAGCAGAATACTGCAACCGTTGAAAGAGTATTCGGGAAAAGGTTGAATTTAATCAAATCAAGAGGACAGGAAAGATAAACCCTGTAAGAGAAAGGGAGGAATCATGAAAATCCTGATTGTGGATGACAGCAAGGCAATGAGGATGATAGTCCGGAGGACACTTCGTCAGGCCGGGTTCGATAACGCAGAGACCGCCCAGGCCTCTAACGGAGTAGAGGGGCTTGAGGCAGTAAGAAATTCAAAGCCTGATCTTATAATATCAGACTGGAACATGCCTGAAATGGACGGGCTCTCCTTTCTGAAGGCGGTCAAGCAGGAAGCAGCCGATATACCCTTCGGTTTTATAACTACCGAGGGAACTCCTGAAATGATCACCAGGGCAGAGGAAGAAGGAGCGATGTTCTTTGTAACCAAGCCTTTCACCGCTGATACTATCAAGGAAAAACTTGCAGGAGTTGTTTCATGACTGATACTACCACGGATAATATTGTCGGCAAAGAAACCTGGCTTAAGGTAATGGAGGAATCCCTGAACGAATTCTCCACCGGGATGCTGGGTCTGGAGGAGGGAAAGATCCTTTCTATAGATGACCAGCTGCCGGAGAGCATGACCGGTGCTCATGTAGCCATGGTGAGCCTGCAGGACTCCATCAATATAGGCCTCATCTCAAGCGAGGAGGGCTGCGCCGAGCTGTCCAGGACCTTTATGGCCATGGAACCGGACGAAGAACTCGAGGAGGCGGATGTCCAGGATGCCCTGGGAGAGATCGTGAACATAGTAGCCGGCGGTGTCAAGACCCGCCTGGTAGAGAAGGATCCCAGCATAAAGATTGGCCTCCCCGTATTTTTCAAGGGAACACTGGCTGCAAAATCACAGGTCTCTTCCTATGTTCTGGAGATTATGATAGGCCATATCCATGCAAAACTGTTTATAATAATAGACAGCAACTGATATCAAGGGGCTCCGTAGATGCCCACGGATAAGGCCGTGCACTAACAACAAAGTTAACGGTTTCTCACAGAGCTCTCGGGCCGGATTCCGTTCATCCACGGGCAGGGGAGTGGATCTCTTCCATTCGGATTAGTAGATAACCACGGGCAAGCCCATGGCACTTAATCAAAATACGAGCTTCGCCCGCCGCCCATTGGGGCGGAGTTCACATTCACCCACGGGCAAGCCCGTGGAACTCTGCCCTGCGGGTTATTAGAGGCAAAGCGGGGGAATACGGTGTAACAAGCAGTATTCCCCTGCGAAATGGATCAAACAGACCGGAACTCCCAGTTTAACCACTACAGCAACTGTTTTAATATCAGTAATATTCCAGTCAGAAGGTCGGCCCCTCCCGGCCCGGTTAACTCATGTCATTATACTTTCGGCGAAATAACCGGCCGGTCCAGAAACGCCTTGCCTGAAAAAATGAATACTGTATGAATTCAGACATGCCACTGCTGATAATATTCAGCCGGGGTTATCCTTTCAGGGAGCACCCGCAGTATTTTTTAATAAATTATCTCCGGCAATTCCGGATATTCACAGGAGGGGCACCGGCCAAACTGCAATCTCAAGCGTACACCTGTGAGCGGGGATAAGATTATGGGGCAAGGTATCGCCCGGTCAAGTATTGAGCTGTTTGCTCTCCGCCAGCTTGAGCATCTTTGAGGGGATCTTTTCCAGGCTCAGCACAGTATCTGCCGCACCTATCTCTATGGCTTCTTTGGGCATACCAAAAACTACGCTGCTCTTCTCATCCTGAGCTATGGTGGCAGCTCCGTTCTCCTTCATCTCCAGCAGTCCCTCAGCTCCATCCCTGCCCATACCGGTCATGATAACCCCCACTGCATTTCTGCCTGCGTACGAAGCCACCGACTTGAACAGCATATCCACAGAGGGGCGGTGACGGGAAACCAGTGGGCCCTTTTTGACCTTCACATAATACCTCGCTCCGGTTCGCTGCAGCAGCATGTGATAGTTGCCCGGCGCTATCAGAGCTTTGCCCGGTATCACAGAATCTCCATCTTCGGCTTCCTTTACCTTGATAGCGCACCCGGCGTTCAAACGGTCGGCAAAAGCAGTGGTGAAGTTTTCAGGCATGTGCTGTACCACCACGATACCGGGAGCATTGGCTGGCATAAGCTCAAGAACGGTAGCCAGGGCAATAGTTCCGCCGGTGGAAGCCCCTAATGCGATGACCTTGTCAGTGGTACTGGTCAGGGAAAGGCGCTTCTGTCCCTCTGGCGGCTTTATCTTCTTTCTCTCTTTTTTAGCAACCTTGACTTTTGATGCGGCCTTGATCTTGTCGATCAACTCAACTGACATATCCCCCACCGCATAGGCAGATCCTGGCTTGCTTATCACCTCTACCGCACCAGCCTCGATCGCTTCTATGGCCAGGGCTCCACCCTCTCTGGTGAGGGAGGAAACGATAACCACAGGGACAGGCCAGTAATGCATCAGTTTTTTCAGGAAGGTAAGACCATCCATCCGGGGCATCTCGATATCCAGGGTTATTACGTCAGGTTTGAGCTCCACTACCTTGTTTCTGGCCACATACGGGTCGGGAGCAGTCCCCACCACCTCGATCTCCGGGTCCCGGGATATTTCCTGCCTGAAGATCTTGCGGACGATAGCCGAATCATCTACTACTAGGACACGTATGTTTCCCAAAGCTAATTATCCCCCAGATTAAGATCGAGCAGAACCGGAATATCATCCACTACAAACTTGAGTGCTTCCGGCCGGTTAAGCAATGATTTCCATTCCTCCGGAGTGATGGAACGATTTTCTGGTACGGAAAGATCAAATATGGGCTCTTCACCCTCCAGGGAGGTTATTATCTGACCACAGATAACATTGAGAACTTCCTTCAGGGCATCGTAATCGTTCTCGCTGACAGATGACTCATCCAGATCCATACCCAGAATATTGGACGCAATAACCGCACTCATATCCTCGGGCACAGTTAGAGAGAGCTGGCCCTTGCTGGGACCGCTGAAGGTCATGGCAACCTGGATGTAGTCCGAATCGGTAAATGGAATCTCATCCTTATCCACCTGCTCTCCAAACATGAAGGCAAGATCTTCCAGAACGTCGATAACCACATTACTTACTATTTCTTCCTTACCCATCTGCATTTTTTACCCCCAGTATATCATCAACAACCTGTTTGAGCAGCTCAGGAGTAAAGGGCTTGCGCAGATACGCACTAACTCCCTTGCTTTTCAGCTTTTCGATCCTGGACTTGCTTCCTTCGGTGGAGATGATAATCACAGGAATGGTTTTCATCAGGCCGTTATCGGCCATCTTCTCCACCATCTCTATTCCCCCCATTATTGGCATGTTAATATCGGCGAAAACGATATCAACCCATTCGTTGTTGAGGATTTCCAGAGCCTCTTTTCCGTTGGCAGCCTCGTGGTAATCGTTCAGCGGAATTCCGGCAAGCTCCAGGGTTTTCCTGACTACCGCTCGTACTGTTTTGGAATCATCCACAACAAGAATATTAAATTTCATGATATACCCCTTCCAACGCTAATGTTCAGTTCGAACAGATCCTGAATATCTTCCAGCGCTGTTATAATATCCACTGCAATCTTCTCGGTTATTCTTATTTTCAGGGCCAATCTCTCTACCGCTTCTTCGCAAAGGTGATGATTCAACCCGTCTCTACCGATTCCGATTCCGCTCATCATACATATGGCATTGGAGACGTGGATCAGATCCACCGCGGTGGAGTCTCCCCGGTATTCAGCAGGCTTGTGGTGCCATCTGACCGTATCCACTATCTCCCCGGGGAAATTCCACTCATTCAGCAGTATGGCGCCGGCTTCGGAATGGCTTATCCCCAGGACCTCCCGTTCGGCATCTTCGAAGGATACGTCCTCATCCCTGATCAGAGACATCACCGGATCCGAGTTTACCTCCAGAAAAGTTCCCATCACTATTTTGCCTATATCGTGGAGGAGTCCGGAGGTAAAAGTGTAGCCGGGAACATCCATCCGCAGGTTTTCCGAGATTTTCTCGGTTCCTATGGCTACCGCCACCGAATGGTTCCACAGCTCGCCCGGGGCCAGGTGGTAACCCTTTATCTCATCGTTTTCCACGGGAGATACCATGGAAGCAACAATCAGCTTGTAGACGGTGTCAGTACCCAATCTGACGATGGCATCCCTGAGGGAATTTATCTTTCTTGGACTGCCGAAGTAGGTGGAATTTGCCATTTTAAGGATGTTGGTAGTCAAACCTTGATCGAATTCTATAATCTTCACCAGTTCCAGGATACTTGCCTCGGGATCCTGAAGAAGCCCCAGTACCTTTACCCCTGCGCTGGGCATGGGCGGTATAGAGGTAACCTTTGACAGTATTTCATCTCTTACCCTCATAGTTCCACCTCCACTCCCTTTGATTTTATGGTTGTTTTCCCGGTATCCATATAAAGGGTCATGGTTCTGCTCTTGGAGCCTCCCACCTCTTCCGAATCTATCAATATGTTGTTCTTCCAGAGTATCTTCCTCAGAACGGTGTAGTTTCTCTTACCGATCTTGAACATATCCTTCCGGTCCTGCATGGCGGCTCCGCCGGCAACTTTTACAATGAGAGTTTTCTTGGTAGCGCCCCGGTCGTATATCTCCTGCAGAAATGCGGGAACCGCCTTGTCCACAAACATGTATGGTTTGGCCCTGGCCTTTTCCGGAGAGACTCTGGAGAGGGGCAGCATGCAGTGTATCATTCCACCCAGACAGGCCTCGGAATCATAAATGGTGACCCCAATGCATGAACCAAGGGAGTGTGTAATTATGACATCTCCGGAACTGTCTGATATTTTCATATCCGATATTCCAACAACCAGCTGCAATTTATTCTACTCCTTCTCTTTCTTGCCGGCAGCCAATCATCTTACCAATGCATGGCCGGCTTTTTCAGCATTCATGTAAACGGAAGGACGGAGTGTGGTGAAACTGTTTTCCAGACTCATCAGGGTCTCCGAATGTCCTATCAGCAGATAACCGTCCGGTCTCAACAGTCTGCCTATTTCGTTTATCAAACCCTGCCTGACCCTCCTGTCGAAGTAGATCATCACATTCCGGCAGAATATTACATCGAAGGGTCCCTTCATGGGAAAAGGAGGCTTTGAAAGGTTCAGCCTCGCAAAAGTGATATCTTTCTTTAATTCATCCCTGATACGGAAGAACGTTTTGTCCCCATCATTTTCTCTGATGAAGTGCCTGTCCTTCTGAGCCCGGGAAAGGGGTTCCAACTTCTCTTCACTGTAGATCCCATTCCTGCAGCATTCAAGTGCTTCCATAGATATGTCAGTGGCCAGTATCTTGAAATCGACTTCCTTGCCATTGAAAATTTCGTGAAGAACAATGGCCATGGAGTAAGGCTCTTCTCCGGTCGAACTCGCTGCTGACCAGAAACGGAACTTTTTCTGCCCTTCCGAGAGCCATTTACATATAGCCTGGCTCATTACCTCGAAATGATCCGCTTCCCTGAAAAAACTGGTGGTATTGGTGGATATCACATTAAGCAGGTTAATGATTTCTTCTTCATGCCTATCTCCGGATACATAATCAATGTAGTCTTCATAGCTGTCCAGGTTGAGAAACCTGAGCCTCTTGGCAATCCTTGCCTGAACCAGGGCATACTTCTTTTCACTGAGAGATATGCCGCTGTTTTCATATACTATTTCTCTGATTTTCCTGAAGGTAGACTTTTTCAATTTTGCACCTATATTCTAAAAACAGCTGCCTTCCGCTCCGGTTACTTGATTACTCAGCTGAAGCGGCTGCTTCCCTTTCGGATACTTCTTTTTCCCGGGTTTGAACTGAGGGAACAATATCAGTGTTGTCCTCCCCGGATTTATAGTCTTTACCTGAGTAGAGCTTGATTATCTTGCTGGTGTCCAGTATCAACCCTACGGTACCATCGGGCATTATGGTCGCACCCGAAATCCCCTCTGTTTCATCCATGGTCTCGCTCAGGGATTTGATCACTATCTGCTGTTGTCCCACCAGTTCATCCACCAGTATGCCAATCTGTTTTCCGTTATCTTCCACGATTACTACCAGTGCTTCGGTGGGGTTCTCCTTCGCCTCCTGGATATGGAAAAACCTGTGGAGCCGGAACAACTCTATCAATTTACCATTCTGTTTGATCATTTCACCCTGTTCAAAAACACTGACAATATCCTCCTTTTGGGGTCTGAGGGAGCGGCTGATTGAGAGAGTGGGAATAATATATGATTCGCTGCCAACCCGCACCACCATTCCGTCTATTATTGCCATGGTAAGAGGCAAACGGATGGTAAAGGTACTTCCCCTTCCCGGTTCAGAGCGGATGTCCACCCGGCCGCGCAGTGATTCTATATTCCGCTTAACCACATCCATTCCCACACCCCGCCCGGAAACCTCGGTCACCTTCTTTGCCGTGGAGAAACCCGGCTCAAATATGAGATTGTATATCTCTTTATCACTGAGAGAGTGGTTCTCGTTGATCAGGCCACGATTAATTGCTTTATCGATAATAGATTCCTTATTTAACCCGCACCCATCATCCTTCACCTCTATGTAAATATATCCCCCCTTATGATACGCGGCCAGACAGACCGTACCCTGCTCCCGCTTACCCGCCCTTCTTCTCTCTTGGGCAGTCTCGATTCCATGATCAACAGCATTACGGATCATGTGAACCAGGGGATCACCGATCTTATCTACCACCGATTTGTCCAGTTCGGTATCTTTTCCCTTCATGGTCATGGTGACCTGCTTGCCGGATTTTCTGGAAAGATCCCTTACCAGACGAGCCATCTTCTGAAATATTCCCTTTACCGGTATCATTTTCAGAGAGGTTCCCATCCCCTGCAGCTGACGGGTGATCTTATCCAGCATGACCATCCGTTTCTGCAGAGTTGGAGAAGCCATCTCCTGAAGTTCATCCGATTGAAAAACCATGGACTCAGATATAACCAGCTCTCCAATGGTATCCACCAGTTCATCCAGGCGATGTGAATCAACCCGGATATATTCCTTGATCTGTACCTGTTTTTTTCTGGATTTATCCCTGGATTTACTGGTCCCGGCCGGTTTATTAGATTCCATCTCCCGGGACCATTCCTCCGGGGATGATTTATCACCCTGCTCCGCAGGGGCAATAGTTTCATCACCTGATATAACGGCTTCCAGCCGCCGGATAAGTTCCTTCAGCCCCGGAACCGAGCCTACATTCTCTGAATTCTCCACCGCCGATTTGACATTAGCTATCATCTGCCTCATCATTTCGGTAGAATCGAAAGTAACATCCAGCGCCTTTCCCTCCAGCTTGATCTCTCCGTTTCTTACCCTGTTCAGCATGGTTTCGGTCTTGTGCGAGAGGGTCTGTATTTCATCGAAATCGAGAAATCCCGCCACTCCCTTTATGGTATGAAAAGTTCTGAATATGGAATTGATCTTTTCCGGGTCCTCTGCATTGTTCTCTATGTCCAGCAGGATCTCATCCGTATTGGTAATACCCTCTTCACTCTCCTCGATAAAGTCTTCGATCAGGGCTATGGTTTCCTCATCCCTTTCCACCTTGGCTGAAACTTCTTCCGGTTCTAAGGATTGATCAGAGCATGGATGCTGCTCCGGTTCACTTTTTCCGTTACTATCACTCTGGTCATTTTCTGATTTTGCTTCTTCCTGCTGTTCATTCTGGTCTGACTTCTCATCCCTGTCTTCAGCTCCGGCTGATGAGGCATCCTCCTCCCCGGAAACGAAATTCTCGACTTCCCTCCTTCTGGAGACCAGAGTTTCGATAATTTCATCCGCCGGGGGGGAAGGCTTTCCGAATTTCTTGTAAGATTCAATGGCTTTGTCCAACCAGTCCTTGACCGAAAGCAGGACATCTACTCCTTCCCTGGCACATCCGGTATCCGCCAGGAAATCTTCCACGGCATGATATACTCTTCCCATATCGTCCAGCCCCACCATTCCGGTATCACCCTTCATGGTATGAATACGGCCTTTCAGATCAGCCAGGTCCACATCCTTGCCGGACTCCAAATCCAGCAGACTGGTTTCCACTTCTTCCAGCAATGATTTCTGTGAAGAAATAAACTCCTGAAACATCCCTTCATCCACCCAATCCGGCAGGCTGAACTCCGTATCATCCTGTTTCTGGCCATATTTATTATCCTCCCCGGGCTGCTTATCCGGAGAGCCGGATTCACCGGAAGAGGTGGAAGTTTCCTCCTCAGAGTATTCTCCGGTATTAACCTCCGATAGGATAGAACGCTGAAGCAGAGAGATACACTGGTAAAGTTTTTCCAGTTCCTCTTCGGCCTGATCTGATTCTTTATCCCTGATACCATCGATGATGGATTGTCCCGTAATAATAGATTCCACCACTTCATCTTCTGCATCATCGGGAAGGCTGTTACCCAGCAGTTCAAATAGAGATGAGAGATTCCCGGTGGATTCCTGGTCGGAGGGCTCCAGCATAACCGCCGTTGAAGCTATCTGTTCAACTATTTCAGGAACACGGTTATCAGCAGCCGGATTCTTCGAGGTGCTACCTTCAACTTTATTGCCTTTACCGTTCCCCTTCACGGGAGATTTCTTTTTCGACTTTTTCCCTGACATAGTTCCTTTCTTTTATTTCAATTATATAAGTTCAGATTATCCGGTTATATCTTTACACTACCTCAGCTAAACTGGCTTTGCTGTTTCAATATTTCCATATGGTGAACTGCATGCAGCCTTTTAATTTGTATTCTATTTATCGATGTCAGAAACTGAAACTTGAGCATTAAATTGCATTAATGGAATATTCCGGAGAATATCCCTCCATGCCACTACATAAGTTTCAGACCCTTCATTATATAATAAAGACCCGATCCAAGTTTAGATGTCCTTGATTTACCTGAGGTCAGAACAGAATAATATCTTCTTCTCTCTTAAACTCAAAATCAAAGAAACCTCGAAAAATAATAAAAATTCTAAAGCTGGTTGCACGGGTGACGATAAGGGGAAAAGACAGCTGATTGTTTCGCCTCTATTGGAAAATTCATTACCTGGGCAGCCTGATGCGGCCTCCGTTCCGGAGCAATTATTGGCCGGGGCTCCAGAACAGTGGTTGCAGATAATAATGAAGGAAATGATACAGGAAGAAATATACCCGTCAGGAGCTGGTTCGCCGGAAATTGATAAACAGGCGAATAATTCGAAAGGAGCAAAGCAATGGTAGATGTAGATGAAAGAGTCAGCCAGACGGTTGATGAAGTCAATGAGCTGGCCGGAAAATACCTCACCTTCAAGCTGAGCAAGGAGGAGTATGGGCTGGAAATACTGAGGGTAAGGGAGATTATCGGCGTGATGGATATCACTTCTGTACCCCGCACCCCTCCCTCTGTGAGGGGAGTGATCAACCTGAGAGGAAAAGTTATTCCGGTGGTGGACCTGCGAGTAAAGTTCGGCATGGAGCACATAGAAGATAGCGACCAGACCTGCATTATCGTGGTGGAAGTAATGAAAGGAGACAGATCCGTAGAGATGGGAATTCTGGTGGATGCTGTTTCCGAGGTGCTCGACATAACCGGTGAAGATATCGAGGAGGCCCCTTCCTTTGGTAATGCTGTGGATACGGAATTTATTCTGGGGATGGCCAAAGCAAATAACCGTGTCACCATACTGTTGAACATACAGAATGTAGTAACAGCCGGTGAGTTGAAATCAGCCGGAGGAACTCCACAGAAAACAGATCAGAACAAAAACAAGGAAAGCACAGAAAAAGCAGAAGAAGAGGCAAAGGAGGAATCCGGAGAGAAAGAGGTAGAAGCGAAGGAGAAAGATGCGGAAGCCGAAACAGAAAATGAAGAAGAAGAGGACAATAAAGAGAAGCATAAGGAATGCGTAGAAAGTGTAACCTGAGAAAGGAGTAGAAGGAAATGGCAACGAAAACCAAAACAAAAAAGAAGGTTGCCGGCAAAAAGAATGGTGACTATAAGGGGAAAATCGCAGAACTGGAGAACATACTTTCCAGCATAGCGGCCCCCATGTTCGTTACTGACAGGGATCTTAACATCACCCGGGTCAACGACGCCGCCCTGGAAGCTGCCGGATACACCCGAGAAGAAGTGGTAGGCAAGATGACCTGCGCGGATTTCGCTAATACACCTTTGTGCAATACCAAGGACTGCACCATCAAGAACTGCATGCGTACCGGGGAACCAATCGAAGGTGAGACGGTCATGGAAACCCGTGACGGGAAAAAGATTCCCATCGCGGCATCCTGCTCCGCCATATTCGATGAGGAAGGTCAACCCCTGGGCGGCATGGAGGTCATTATAGACAGAAGTGCTGCGGTACAAGCACAGAAAGAGACCGATAACATCCTCAGAAGCATCGGTGCACCCATGTTCGTAACGGACGAAAAACTGATTATACAGTCAGTAAACGACGCCGCTTTGAAAGCTGCCGGCTATACCAGGGAAGAGGTGGTAGGCAAGATGACCTGCGCCGACTTCGCCAAGACACCTCTCTGTAATACAGAGAACTGCACCATCAAGAACTGTATGAAGACAGGTGAGATTATAAATGGTGAAACAGTAATGAAAACCAGGGACGGGCAGGAAGTTCCCATACAGGCAGCCTGCTCCGCCCTGTTCGATGAAGAGGGCGAGCCTTACGGCGGGATGGAAGTTATCATCGACCGGACCAAGGCGGCCGAAGCTGCTTTCAGGACGGATAATATTCTGAGAAGCATCGGAGCTCCCATGTTCGTAACCGATGAGAATCTTCTGATAGAGTCGGTCAACGACGCCGCCCTGAAAGCTGCCGGCTACACCAGGGAAGAGGTGGTAGGCAAGATGACCTGCGCCGACTTCGCCAACACACCACTCTGCCGGACCAAGGACTGTACCATCAAGAACTGTATGCGCAACGGAGATGTCATCACGGGTGAAACCGAGATGACCACCCGGGACGGCCAAAAGGTGCCCATTGCCGCAGTATGTTCGGCTCTGTTCGACAAGGAGGGCAAGCCTTACGGCGGAATGGAAGTTATTATCGACCAGACCGAGCAGAAGGACACCCTCAGAGAAGTTGCCCGCCTGATAGAAGCTGCCCAGGAGGGCCAGCTGGATGAAAGGGCGGAGATCGGAGACGCCAAAGGAGATTACAAGGCATTGCGCGAGAACATCAATAATATGCTCGACGCCATTGTCAATCCTATCAGGGAGGCCCGCGAGGTTCTCTCCGCCGCTGCGGACAAGAATATGACCAAGCGTGTGGAAGGAAACTACTCCGGACAGCTGGAAGAGTTCAAGAATGACATCAATAATACCATCCAGAACCTGGACGACGCACTGAGCCAGGTGGCCGGAGCCGTCCAGCAGGTGGCTTCCGCCAGTGACCAGATCAGCAGCGAGAGCCAGACCCTGGCGCAGGGAGCCAACGAGCAGGCCAGCTCGCTGGAAGAGGTATCCAGCAACCTGGAAGAAATGGCCTCCATGACACAGCAGAACGCCGAAAACGCCAACCAGGCCGACGGCTCCATGAAGAATGCCAACAAACTGGTCAACAACGGCGTAACCGCTATGCAGGAGATGTCGAAGGCCATAGACGACATCAACAAATCGGCCGTGGAAACAGCCAAGATCATCAAAACCATCGACGAAATCGCCTTCCAGACCAACCTGCTGGCTCTCAACGCCGCCGTGGAGGCAGCCCGTGCCGGTGAGGCAGGAAAAGGCTTTGCCGTGGTAGCGGAAGAGGTCAGAAACCTGGCTCAGAGAAGCGCCGAGGCTGCCAAAGATACCTCCGACATGATCGAAGGATCTCAGAAGAATGCTCAGAACGGCGTATCTGTAGCCAAAGAGGTAGGCAAGAACCTGGAGGAGATCAAGGAAGCTGCCGGAAGTGTGAGCACCCTGGTCTCGGAAATCGCCGCTGCCTCCAACGAACAGTCCCAGGGTATCGACCAGGTCAACACCGCTGTGGGACAGATGGACAAGGTCACCCAGGCCAATGCAGCCAGCTCGGAGGAATCGGCCAGTGCCGCCGAAGAGCTTAACGGCCAGGCCGAAGAGCTCTCCAGCATGGTGGAAACATTTTCCATCACCAACAGCCAGGCGCAGATTGATACCGGCAACAAGGCAAAAACAACTTCTGCCGGAAACCAGGCTGGTTCAGAGAAGACGAATCTGCATGAAGGGGGCAACGGCAAAGAGGGAAAACCCTCCGCCAAAACCTCCCCAAAAACCAGCAAAAAGGAGGCGGAAGAAGCCATCCCGCTGGACGATAAAGAGCTGGAAGACTTCTAGAAGGTCAATCCACTCAAAAACATCTACAGGCCGGTGAGGTTATATGCCCCGCCGGCCTGTAGTCTATAAAATCCAAATATATCAGATCATACCGCAGAGATAGTGGCATTGTATACTACCTCTACGGGATTGGTCAATATATACATGATTGTGATACAGAATAGCGGGGCATTACATTGTAAGGCAAGCCGGATCAGGAAGCCATCTTCGTGATTGATCTTTCCCGGCACATGATTTGCTTTTTTCAAGATCAGAATAAATCATTACCGGCAATAATTACATGGTTGTTATTGCTATTTATAAGTCATACAACAGATTACTAAAGACATTCTTGACTGCTGGAACACCTTGAACTCCGAATTATCGACCGTCAGAGGGGAAAAAATGTCACCCACCGTGAAGAGAGTAATTCATACCCTATACCAGAGGGACCTTATTCCCTCCCTCCCCGAAGGATGCCAGATTCCACTTCCGGGGATAAACAAGATTGAGCTTTACCTTTCTTTCTATGGCAACGATTGCTGCAAGCACTGTATTACCAATTCAGGCCCGCACAGAAAAGAGGTAATGAAGCCGGGTCATGCCCGCACCATTCTTGAAAACGCAGCCAGGCATTCGGTAACCACCCGTCTCAAAAATGCTGCCGGCGGAGGAAAATTTGAATTTCGCATACCGGATAAATGCAAAGAACTGGATAATCTTCCGGGACCGCCCCGGAAAATGAACCAGGAATTGATCCAGCAGTATTCCAACTGTCTGATGGGAAAGGGTTATACCTCCAGATGGGTAAAGGGGGAATCAAATGTAGAACTGAACTTTGGGCGCCCTTCGGTCCGGTTGAGCGGGGGAGAGTTTTACACCTGGCCTCACAAGATTGACGGGCGGGAGGTTCCCTGGAGAAAACGCCTCCTCTATCAGGAACAGCTGCTGAACGATATCCGGGAGATTCTGCCGGAATATGACATATTCATTCTTACCAATGGACGGTTCGCAGAAAGCAGGGAGAAGACCAGGGATGTGATAAAACATTGGTCGGGCGGTCCAACCCGGTCAGGGGGACGCACCCGAATGAGCATCTCTCTGGATATCTTCCACCGCCCTCCTGCCGGAAGCACTGTAGAACAGATGCTGGACAGAATATGGAATGCCTGCAAGGAATCCGGGCTGGGCGCGCCATTTCTTTACGGAATTAATAATCACTGGGTTGCCCTGGTAGGAAGGGCTCTGGAGAAGTTTGGATGCTGTTACGGCAGCAGACCGGATTTCCGGAACGTTTCAAGAAGTTCTTTCAACCCCGAAAGTAGTATAAAACTCGATCCGGTCGATCTTGCCGCAACCGGAGGTTGCAGGGAGCTAAAGGGATTTATCTGTGAAACCGAATACGGCGCCATGCTGGTAAACAATATCGTAATCATGCCCGCCGGGCAGCTGGCCTACTGTTGTGCCTGTGTGGGAAATTTCGGCAATTTCCGGGAACATCCCGAAGAAGCCCTAAAGAAAATTACCACCGATCCCATCGCTATGATGCTTAGACGCGAGCAGAGTGCCATTAATCTTTTAAACATCGCAGTGGAAATGGACCCCTCCATCCAGGTATTCGGTTACGGCAGCAGGGCAGCCGCCACCGGATCCACCTGCTACCAGCTCCTCAGCGGCAAGAGGCCGGAGAGATAACCGGGAAGCTTCACGTCATTTTCCGTAAAAGCAAATTTCCCCCGGGTTTAGTGGTTTGCCTGAAACTGCTAAATGACCGTCACTCTGCTGATTTTGCTGAAATAACTCTTTCTGAATGAATAAATGCTCTGTAATTCTCTCTTGAATTTCTCCAGGGTTGATCCATTCCACAACCAGAACCTGCCTCTGACCAGCCCGGCAAACCTTATTTTGCTCCGTTCAGAACAGTCATAAAGTTCCTCTCCGTCTATATAACCCCCCAAGTCCAGAATTCTGTCTGTGAAATCAAGATTTATGTCTCCGGGTTTCTGCTCCCTGATATCATCCAGCTCTTTTATAATTTCCGGTACCGTGCGACCGGGCTGATAGGTCCCGAAAGAAATGGAGGCTATAATTCTCATCATGGATAAATGATATGCAGTATTATTGGGCAACAGAGGTTCGGCGTACATTTTCACTCCCGTACCCATAAGATAATCCAGAAAATCACTGGCGGGAAAAGACCGATGCCAGAAATTTATTTCTACCGGAGTAACAAGTTTCAACTCTCCTATTACTTCAGGAGGCACATCCTCATAGGGGAAATATTTTCCATGGTATCTTTTTCTGTTGGTGGAGCCAGGAAGAGGCCACAAAAGATTGGATCCGGTATAGATGTTTCCGTATTCGGTAAAAGATTCAACCTCAGAAACGGTTTTTAATACCGATTCCTCACTTTCAAAAGGGGTCAATATGTAGAAAACCTTAAACCGGGTGCGGGGAAGTATAGCGGCTAATCTTTTTATGGCATCTCCCTCCGCATCCAGTCTGCTCTGGCCCCGGGGTGCTCCGTGATAATGCCTTCCCAGAGCCGAAGCTACCTTTTCATCTGTACATTCTCTCCCGAATTGTAATTGATGAACACCTCCCTCAAGCCCCTTGAGGAAATCCCACGCATCCTCCCCCTCTTCAATAAGGGTGGATGGGTCTATGAAGAAATTATATAGCACCGGTTTTGTTTTGTATCTTCTCTCGAATGCATCCAGAAAGCGGAAGGTCTTTTCCCGGTTGCATCTCTCCAGCGGATGGTTGTCATTTGCCTGAAGAATGGTGACCTTCTCACCGGAGGTTATTTCTTCCAGTTCATCAAAATAACTCTCCACTTCCAGCCCGAATAAATGCTTTGGACTGTTGCAGTAATTACAATTGTTGGGACACCGGTTGGACAAATTGAAGTTCGCACCTACCCCGCTGCGGTAACGGATGGGAATGATATAGGGATTCCCATGGTTTATCCGGGGCATGGAACCTTTTCCCATTCCCTCCATCCGTCTGTCCGTGCCACGATACCTGATACCGCGGGGGACTTCACCGCTAAGGCATCGCAGGGTAAATCCGCCACTGTCCCTTACCATTTCAAGAGAGCCTTCCCTGATACCCAGGATAAGATCCCTCAACCCGGAACCTTCTCCGATATTAACAAAATCCACCACTCCGTCCTTAAGGGATTTTGCCGCTGTCGAACCCTCCTCCCGATCTCCCCCGGAGAAGTCAGTGTTATCAACAAAGTGAGGTCCTCCGGCGATTATGGGAGTATCAGGAGCCTTTTCTCTTACTATCTCTGAGACTTCAGCAAGCAGGTGATAATCATTGGTCATGACGCTTACAGCTATGATGCAGTTTCTGCCCCTGCAATTATTCGCCAGGGTTCCAATTTTAGACAGAAATTCCTCTCTGGGAAGATCCCTCTGGGGAAATAGCTCCACTGCCACCAGATCATTTATCGACCTCAGCAGCACATTATGGGTAATCCTTACTGTTACCGCCTTTATTTTTAACCTTGCTTCCGTAGCAGTGGAGAGAGAGATCAAGTATACCTTTTTCGGAATCTTACGGTTTTTCATCTGGTGTCCTTACACTCCGGCCTGTAAATACATGCAAACTTACCAGCCGGGTCAGGTTGAAGTTAAAAAAAATTACACTGACATAACCTCTCTGATGGCAGTGCTGTCACTCTGACCGCAAACTGTCCTCAGGGTTAATTTTTTCAGAGGGGCAAACATCTGCTCCTGGATAGCGCCCCAGAAATATTTGGCATTGCAGTTACACTGTCGCTCCGGGGGACGAAGCAGGCATCCCTCCTCGGACCAGCCCTCGAAAATATCCAGTATCTCGAAAAGAGAGATAGTATCCAGCTCGCGAACAATCTGGTAACCTTTATCCCTCCCTCCGTGAAATGACCTGATAACGCCATGTTTTGCCAATTTCCCCAGAATCCTGGGAAGATAACTTGTGGGTATTCCCCTCTGGCGTGCAATCTCTCCGGTGGTTACCACCCGGCCCACTCCATTTTCAGCCAGATATATCACTGCACAGATGGCATGCCTGGTGGTTACCTTGAATATCATATCACTCCCTCGCTTCATCCGGACAATCAGGCTGCCCAACAACTACTATCAGGCCGCATCCAAAAATGCATATTCAATCTGCTGTCAGGATGTCAATTCGGTGGTGATTTAAAAACTTCTTCCTGAAGTTCTGCAAGTTTTGTTCCCTGCCGGCGGGGGAACCCTATTCAATAAATGGAAGCAGAGAAAACACCTGTCCATACAGCACTATAGGATTCAAGAACATATTAGCCCCATCCTATAGCAATAGCCGGCAACAGGGTTAACTATTACTCCCCGGAATTATCTGCCGGGCAAGATTTGCCGATTCAACCAGCAATTCCTGCTTATCCTTTAACCCCTTCCAGCTCAAATCAATTTCATTAAGGCTATCCATAAAAGAGGGATCCACATTCTCCTCCGGCTGCTTCAGAAATTCATCCAGGTTCCGGTGCTTCTCCGAAATGATGTTACATATCTCCAGATATTTCAGCAGGACGGGGTTTCCCGGATAGTTCTCCGGATTATGATGAAACCTGACCAGCTCGACTATTCTTTCAGGAAATTTCCATTTATCCAGAAGCAGGGCGCCTGCTTCGGCATGATCGGTCTGAAAATGGCCTCTCTCCTGTTCAGGGGAGGGAAAGGGTTCATCCTGAATAAGCACATCATAATCCGATTGAAAATACTGAGCCAGCACCAGATGACCGGCATTGTGGACCATAGCTGTCAGAAACAGGTCGTCCTGTCTGTTCCGGGGCATTCCCCTGGAAAGTATCTTAATTAAACCCGCGCAGGTCAGCGATTGTCTCCATACAGTCAGCACATAATCTTTGTTCAGTCCGGGAATATTGTTGAATGCATCAATTAGAGCCAGGCCGGAGGCTATGCTTTTAACCGCCAGAAATCCAAGCATTACTATTGCCCGGTTAACCGAGGTTATCTCCCGGTTGGTGGCGTAATAAGCCGAATTTACCGTTTTCAACAGATGGGTCACCAGCCCCGGCTCCTGCATGACCAGTCTCTCCAGGTCCCGGCTGGAGCTGTCGGGATCATCTGCCAGCACCAGAATCTTCCTGAGTACATGGGGGACAGAGGGAATCTCGGACCCCTGGATGATTGTTTCTGCCGGACTGGTCATTTCCTTCTCTTGCTTTACTGCTTAATCTTCCTGGTTTCCTTCAGGGCGTGGTTCCACCGGACCAGTGATTGATAGGCCCTGTCTATAACCTCATCCACTTCGGTGAGGTCGCGGAAGGGTTTCAGCAGATAATCTGCAGCGCCGTATATACGGCTGTTCAACACCTTCATTATGCTGCTGTACGCGGTTATCATTATCACTATGGTTTCTCCGTGAAGGTCCTTTATCTTCTCCAGAAGCTCCAGCCCGTCCATCTGCGGCATATTTATATCGGTTAATACGATGTCAAACGGGTCATCTCTGAACTTCTCCAGACCGGTTACAGCTGAATCGGTTATCTCTATATGATAACCATCCATCTCCAGGTGAGTCCTTATAGCTTCCAGGATATCTTCCTCATCATCCACTACCAGAATTCGAACCTTTTCTTTATCCATATTCTAACCTTTCTCTCTGGGAAGACTTATGGTTATTTCAGTTCCTTTGCCCGGAGCGCTGTCTATATCTATGGTGCCACCATGGCGCTTTATTATAGACCGGCAGATGGCCAGCCCCAGCCCGTCCCCCTCCCCCTGGGGTTTGGTGGAAAAGTATGGTACAAATGCCTTCTCCAGGGTTTTCTGATTCATACCGCTGCCGTTATCCTTCAGGATTATTACTATCCTCCCACTCTCTCCCCTGAGGGAGATATCCGCTCTTCCCTCCTCATCCTCCTCTTCACCATACCTTTCCTTGATAGCATCGCAGGCGTTGGTCAGAAGAGCGGACAGGGCCTGTTCCAGCTGAAGCCGGTATCCCATTATCTTAAAGGAATCGCCCTCATCATGATCGAAATTGACCTCTGCCAGGCGATCCAGCAGAAACCTGTGATCATCAATTATACTGGTGATTATATCCAGAAGGGAAACTTCCGAACTCTGTTCCAGTGACTCGGTGGTACAGTGTTTCAGCTTGTCCGCTATAACAATTACCCGCACGGTTGCATCCAGAATACTCTCTATATGCTGGTTTATCTTCGAACGCAACCGGGGAAGGGTATATGGACCGAACCTGGCATCAGGATGATTCTTCTGATACTCGTCCAGGCAGGGCCGGAGCAGCCAGAACATCTTCTTCAGATTGGTGGTATTGAGCCGGATAAAGGCGTTGGGATTGTTCAGTTCATGAGCGATTCCAAGAATTGCCTGATCCAGGGAATCCTGATTCTGTTTTTCCGTCTTGAGTTTTTCTTCCACGGCAAAATTCCTCTTTCCAGGGTAGATATTTTACTTCACAGAACAGTGTTTATGTATTTGGCATTATTGCTTTTCTTATTACTTTAATTCGGAAGAACAACAGGTATCTTTAAAAGTAATAAGATGGTTATACCTTCTCCTCCTCTATCAGTCCCAGCTTCCGGACTTCTTCCAGCAATTTCGATTTATCTATCGGCTTGATCAGGTAGCCGTCGCATTCTTCCCTGAATGCCTCCAGCACATTATCCTTGTCAGACAGTGCGGTGGTCATCAACACTGCAGCTCCCTGCCCCACCTCCCTTCCATGGTTCCTCTCCAGTTCCCGTATCTCCTTCAGAGCCTGCTGTCCATCCATCTCCGGCATCATTATATCCAGACAGATAAGATCATAGGGGTGATTGGATTCCAGCGCTTTCCGGACCGCTTCCACCGCCTCCTTCCCGGTTACCGCCACATGCGATGAACCGTAATTCTTGAGTATCTCCTGAAGCAACAACCGGCAGGTAAAATCGTCTTCCACTATCAGTGTCTTCATATCTTCTTTTCCTTTCTATTTTTTTCGCTGAGGTAATCTTCCATCCTGTTCCTTAACCGCTTGAACAGTTCCGACAAATATCTTATGTTTGCTTCGGCAGTATCAAGGTCCCCGCCTGCAGCCGCTTTCTCTATCTTCGAAGCTGCATCTCTCAATTTATCTCCCCCCACATTGGCAGCCGCCCCCTTGATGGTGTGAGCCTGCCGCTCCATACCCTTGATATCTTCGTTCTCCATCATCTTCTTAAGTTTATCCATTTGATCCGGGATATCTTTCAGAAATCCCTTCAGAAGCTTAATCATCAGTTCCCGGTCGCCGGAGAGGCGGTTCATAAGAGCATCACGGTCCCAGACTTCTGATGGGGGAACCTCTCCTCCATCCTGATATCCGGCTTCCTCTCCACTGTTATCGGCTGCCCGGCTATCTTCTTTATCATCGGGCAGCCATTTTTTCAGACATTCTTCCAGTGCCTCCGGCTCCACCGGTTTGGAAATGTAATCATTCATCCCTGCATCCAGGCACATATCCCTGTCTCCTTCCATGGCATGAGCAGTCATTGCTATAACCGGCACCTGATGATTTATCACCTTCGAATCCGGGTGGCGGATCATCCTGGTGGCTTCAAGACCATCCATTTCCGGCATCTGCACATCCATCAACACCAGATGGTATGGTATATTTTCCAGGGCCCTGACCGCCTCCTCACCGTTGGCAACGGCATCGGCTGAAAGTCCCAGCTTCTTGAGCATACTCAGGGCAACCTGCTGGTTCACAATATTATCCTCGGCCAGCAGAATACGCGCCTGACATCCGGCAAAAAAGCCTTCTCCCCGGTCATCCCCCCTGCTCTTGTGACCGGAAGATCCTTCCCGGCTGCTCTTATCATCTCCCCCGGCAATCCGGATCAGCAAACTTCTCAGTTCCCTCATCTTGACCGGTTTGCTGATATAGCCGGCAAAGCGGGGGCGGCCGGAAGGGCTCTCTTCGCCCTGTTCGCCCAGCGAAGTCATCAGCACCAGGGAAAGGCCGGAGAGCTCCCGGTCCGATTGGATTGCTCTTCCCAGTGCTTCGCCGTCCATATCCGTCATATCCATGTCCACCAGGATAATCTGGAAGGGATCTTTCTGTTTGGACGCTTTCCTCAAAGTCTCTATGGTATCCCTGCTATCTCCCGTTTCCGATACCCTCACGCCCATGCCGGAAAGCTGTATCTTCAGAATTTCCCGGCTGGTGGAATTATCATCCACAATCAGCACCTTCATTCCGGACAGAACTTCCGGAGGCGGCTTCTCCATATCGTCCTCCGGGGACTGCTTCTCCAGCCGTACGGTGAACCAGAATTCCGAACCCATCCCCTCCTCACTCTCCACTCCGATCTCCCCATCCATCATTTCCGCCAGCTGTCTGGAGATGGCCAGCCCCAGACCGGTCCCTCCAAATTCACGGGTGGTGGAAGCGTCCGCCTGGGTGAACTGCTCGAACAGCAGATTCTGTTTATTTCGGGGGATACCTATTCCGGTGTCCCGTACCACAAACCGTAACATAGCATTGCCCTCCTGTTCAGAATCCAGAGAGACGAACACTGCCACCTCCCCCTCAGAGGTAAACTTGATGGCATTACCAACCAGATTGGTAAGGATCTGCCGCAGGCGGCCGGGATCTCCCCGAAGCCGGCAAGGGACATTGGGTTCCATCCCACATATCAGTTCCAGCCCCTTCTCCTTTGCCTTCAGAGCCTGAGTGTCAGCGAAATCATCCAGCAACCTCTCCAGATCAAAATCGACTATCTCCAGATCCAGTTTTTTAGCCTCTATCTTGGAGAAATCAAGAATATCGTTTATCAGAGTCAGCAGCGATTCTCCGCTGGATCGGACGATCTCGGCATAACGGCGCTGTTCCCCGGTCAGTTCGGTGTCCAGCAGAAGGCCGGTCATTCCGATAACCCCATTCATGGGGGTACGGATCTCATGGCTCATATTGGCCAGGAATTCGCTCTTGGCTGCATTGGCCATCTCCGCCTGTGCCGCCATGGAATTGGCAATGACGGTCTGCTGTTCCAGAATTTTATTGGTAGCCTCAAGTTCTTCCCGGGCCTTCTGGGCGGCCCTCTTGGAGGCTTCCGCATCTTCCGCCACACTTATGGCATTGAGGCGGGCTTCTTCTATCTCATTCAGGCGCCGGTTGATATGCTGTTCCAGGGTGTGGTTGCGTTCGGTCAGCGCATCCGCTGCAAATCTGACATTCTTGATCAGATCGGCAACCAGCTGTTCCAGTTCGCCCAGAGCGTCATCGGCACATACCTGTACTTCCTTCGCATCCATACCTCCCGCTACGGCAGATACTATACCGCTGAGCCGCCTTATACGTGTTTCCATATCCTCTCCCGGCTTCTCCTGTTCCTCCCTGAAATAGCAGAATGGCTGTTCCTTCATGTAGAAGAAGGCGTTATCGCCGCGGAATGGTTCCAGACCGTTGAGATTCGGGCCTTCCTCTTCAAAACCTATTGATGCAGCCAGTTCGCGGGTGTCCTCATCGAAGCATCTTTCTACTACCTCCCGGTAATCCACACTCCTGGGAAGCTGGTTCCACCGTTGCTGTTGTGACAGTATCCAGCTGCCGTACTGATACCAGGGAGTGGGGAGAAAATCTATCCTGTGGTGGTCGATACAGTAATTTCCGGTCCCGTCATTGAATTCCCCAGTCAGCGCCTGTATAACCGGTTCGGGGTCTTCCTGGTTAAGTATCCCCGGCTGGCAGAGTTCTACGGCTATCTCTGTCCGTTCACCGGGAGTGGACCGGTGAAGCTTGAGTTCAGCCTCCAGAACACTTCTCAGCAGAGCCCGGCAGGTCCGGGGATACTTTTCCCTGAATTCCCTGGTGGTGGCTAAACAGCAGCAGGGGTGGCCCGGCCAGATATCCCTGGAGAGAGTGTGAATATATCCGGTACCCCGGCAGGCTGCAATCTGGTTGAACGGTTCCGGAGCGAACACACCATCCACCCGGCCGGTCTCCAGAAAATACGGCATCCTGGGCGGGGGCACCTCGATGATGTTTACATCCCGCAGAGGATCCACACCGTTTTCCGCCAGAAAGAGACAGAGCAGATAGTAATCCATGGAGAAATGATAGGGAACACCGAAGGTACATCCTTTCATATCAGCTATGTCCTCTATATCACTGTACCCGGATGCCAGGGTAAGGGCCTGGCCGTTGATATTCTGAATGGCGGCGATACTGATGTCGGCCCGCTTCCCGTCCAGACCCTGGTTCACTGCCAGGGGAACGGGGGATAGCATATGGGCGGCATCCACATGGCCGTATGCCAGCAGATCCTTTACCCCGCTCCAGCCCGGTGCTGTCCGGAGATTGGCATCCAGGCCGTTCCGGCTGAAGATGCCCCGGGCTTCGGCATAAAGAAGGGGGGCGGAACACAAGCTGGGGATAAAAATCATATCCACCCGGGGCTTTTCCAGTCCCCGGTCAATAACCTCATAAGCAGAGCTTACCGGAACCTGTTTTGCAGTAACCGCATACTCATATTCATCCTCTGCCGGCACAACTTCCATGCAGTCATCCTCATTGGCGGCCTGAGCGGAATATACCGGAGGCCGGCCCAGTTCCCGGGCCAGGCAGTTGACCTCCTCTTTCAATTCCCGCATGCGGGTTTCCCGTCCGTGCATCAGACTGTTTACCCGCTCGGTTTCTTCCAGGGTCCGCTTGAGTTCAGCCTCTGCCCGCTTTCGCTCGGTGATATCAGAAACAGACAGGAGAACATGAGGTGAGCCATCAAGATTCAGAAGAGAAGCACTTGTTGAAAAATAAAACTGCTTTTCTTGGCCATTTATAATAATACAGTGAGAAGATTCGGCATTTCGTATTTTTTCGCCAGTTCTGAAAATGTGCAGGGCAGCAGTGCGTAAAGGACAATCCCGGCATGCTTCCGAATGGCCGCATCCGCCCGCCTTGCCGGAAGCATGGATGCAACCCAGTCCATCTCCCGGCTTTTTACCTATCAGTTCCTCCTCATCCTTCCCCGCCAGTTGCTCTACCACATTATTCACCCGGGCCAGATTCAGGTCCTGATCAACCAGAAGCATTCCCACCTGAGCTGAATCGAAGATGGCCTGGAGGTTGGCCCTTTCCTGCTCCAGATTCTCGCGTTCCTCCTCCAGAGCCTCCCGGGCGGTGTTGAGAGCTGTAATATCAACGAAGCTTTCCAGCAGATATTCCTGACCCTCCAGGTTAAGCCGGTTGACTGTCTTCAGCACCGGAACCAGGGTGCCGTCTGTTCTCCGGATAGTCCTTTCGGTATTATCTATTTCCTGCCCCAGGTCGAAGATGGGGCACCTCCCCTCCTCCGCCGGGCAGATATGTTCATTGCAGATCTTCCCTGCCAGCTGTTCGGGCTCCACCCCCACCATCCTTGCTGCTGCCGGGTTGGCCTCAACAATCAGACGGTCGGACCCCCTTACCAGAATAATCCCCGCCTGCACGGAATCCATCAGGGCCCGGGTCCGCTTGTGTACGCTCTGAAGGGCCTCTTCCGCCTGTTTCCTCTCAGTGACATCGAGGATAAAACCCTCTCGTAAATTTTCTCCGTCCTCTCTGTCCCTTACCTCCCTTCCCTTTTCATAAACCCACCGCAAACTGCCATCCCGGTGACGGATTCTGTATTCCACTTCCCAGGGCTCCCCCGCCCTCACCGCCTCTTCCACCTCCCGCTGAACAGTTCCGGCATCCTCCGGAATGATCAGGCTCCGGTAAGGTCGCTTTCTGCTATTGATAAAATCTTCCGCCGGATAGCCGGACAGTTTTTTAATCTGTGAGCTGATATACAGCATGCTATTCTCTTTATCCCGGGCACACTGGTAGGTAACCCCCGGGAGATTGGAAACAATGGACTGGAACTGGTTACGGCTGCGCTCTATCGCCGCCTCCGCCAGCTTGCGTTCTGTAATATCACGGACAATCCCCTGCAGAATCCCCTTATCCTGATCAATCACTCTGGAGCTTATATCCACATATATTTCGGTTCCCCGGCTTGTTTTCAGTTTGGTCTCAAACCTGGCAAAGCCCTTCTCCTCTGAGTCACGTAATCCTTCTCTTCCTCTCTCCAGGTCAGATTCAGGATGCAGCTCCTCAATATTCATCCGGAGCAAATCTTCCCTGGCATATCCCAGCAACTCCTCTACCCGCTTATTGATATCAAGTATGTTTCCCTCCAGATCATGAATGAATATGGCGTCATTCGACTGCTCGAACAGGGATTTGAATTTCTGTTCGCTCTCTGCCAGTCTCAGCTTGCTCCTGCGGTTGTGGATATAGCTCCCCAGCATATTAGCCACAGTGGAAAGGAGCGAGACATCCTCCTTCTGCCATTCCTTTTCACTTTGAGTGTCATCAAATCCTATGAACCCATACCACTGATTCCCGGTAAATATGGGGATAATCAAAATTGATTTGATATCCTGGGATTCCAGGATTCCCCTTTCAGATTCGGGAAAATCCCTGACCGGCCCGAGGATAGGATTACCCCCTTTCAGTACTTGTTCCCATCTCCTGAATCCCTCTGCATAGGGTACATGCTGCAGCTGGGGATTATCTATCTGGGGCTCTGTCTTATTGATGACCTCATGTGTCTGCCTCATACACAGGCCGTCATCACCATGGATGAAGTTCTCGAATATATACACCCGGTTTATCCCTGTGGTATCTGCAATGATCTGGAGGGATTCCGTAAATGCGTCACCCTCCTTGTCCTGCAGAAGCAGTGAGGAAACACTGGCAATAGCCTCTTCGTACTTGAGCCTCAGAATGATCTTTTCCTGGTTTTTCTTTGTTTCTGTAATGTCTATGGCATTAGCGGCCATATACACGGGTTCATCCTGATCATTTCTGATAATCACCCCGGTCATAAGCATTGGAAATTCTGTCCCGTCCCTGTGGGTATGCCATATCTCCACCGGCCCGAAACTTCCCTTATCCAGAAAGTTTCTGTTTACCTTCTTCACTTTCTCCATCTGGTTTTTGCTGTGAAATATGGAAAGATTCTCACCTGACAGTTCATCAGGATGGTATCCATGAACCCGGGCAAAATATTTGTTGATATAGAGAATATTTCCCTTCAGGTCAACGATAGCACTTCCATATACAGCTTTGTCTGATATTATCCTTAATTTTCTGCTCTCTTCCTCGGCCTTCTTGTACTCTATTATCCGGCCCAGCTGCTCAGCTATCGCCCGAAGCAGTGAAATTTCTTCTTTCAGAAAGGGACGCTTCCCATCTTTTTCTTTATTCTCCAGATACCCTACCGTTATGGAACCATGTTTCTCCCCCCGCACATAGATCCCACAACTCTGCCGCCAGGGTGTCTGCCTGTAGTTTGTTGAGGTGATCTCCCTTCCATTGATTTCCAGCTTTACCCAGGTTATCCGGGGACACTGCCAGCTGTTTGGAATGATATCATTAACCAGGCTTTGAAATATTTCTTCCAGTGAAATATTACCGGCTTTAACCAGCTCGGAGAGCTGGTAGAGACAATTCAACTCCTTGACCCGCTCTGTGAGGGCCTCCGTTTTCTCCCGAAGCTTCTGCTCCATACGCTTGCGGGTGGTTATTTCCGTGGAGATGGTTCCCACCCCCGCCAGTTTTCTCCCTCCCTCCCGGTAGACCGGGAATTTCTTGGTCAGAAATGTTCTGTCCGTTCCGTCTTCAGCAGGAAAACGTTCTTCTATATAAAGCATCTCACCGGGAGGAAGTTTCATGGCCTTCCGGTCATTAATCATGTATTCCCGTATCTGCCGGGGAGTGGCAAGCTCCTCGAACAACTGCGAGTCGGTCTTTCCAATTACCCCTTCCACACTCTCATGACCGGTCAACTCCAGGTAGCTCCGGCTCGCTATGATATACCGCAGGGAGGTATCCTTGAGAACGGCAATGCTGTCGGAATACTCCAGAATGGAGGCCAGGTTCTGCAGTTTCTCCTGTGCCTGTTTATTTTCCGTTATATCGCGCTGAATCCCCAGGAATCCTTCTATAGTTCCATCTCGGTCGAACAGGGGTATTGCCTTGAACTGGCAGACGAAGGTGGTCCCGTCCTTTCTCCTGTTCAGAATACCCTGTTCGCAGTAATACTGGCGTCCCGCAGAAACTGCTTCATATATCTCTCTCTGTACTTCATCAGCATCTGGTTCCGCCGAAAATATTCCCGGGGTTTTATCCTTGATTTCATCCAGACTGTAGCCGAAAAGTCTTTCTCCGGCAGGATTGATATAATCAATCCTCATCTCATGATCTGTCCTGATAATACTGTCGGTGGACTGCTCTACCATCTTGGAGAATGAGCGCAATCTCCGCTCCATCTGCTTGCGGCCGGTAATATCCCTGAAGATGCCGAAGGAACCTGTAACCCTGCCTTCATTGTCATAATGGGGTGTTGCTGTTATAAGGAGAGTTGCCCTCTCGCCGCCGGGGCGAACTATTTCAAGTTCAAAGGTTGATTTCCGGCCCCGTTTTCTCAGCAGAGTCTGTTGTTTAACCTTCTCCCGCTGATCATCGGGTATAAAGTCATATAGTGACCTCCCGGCCAGCTCCCCCTCATCCACCCCGAATATCCGGTCACCAGCGGGGTTGGCAAAGATAAATTCATCTTCAACATTGGTAATTCCCACTCCCTCGCCCTGATTTTCGATGAGATCAAGGATTGCAGACCGGAAGGACAGCTCTCCCTCTTCTCCATTCATGGGAATCCCTCCTGAATTTATTTGAATAAAATTCCTTTCGTTATTTCTGTTGGAAAGTTGATCCCTATAAATCCTGGCAAGTCTTGATCCGTATTCACACCCCTGCATAACCGGAACCTGGGCAACCTTTTAAAACCAACAGAAAGCATATCTGGCATTCATCCCTTTACCCCCTGATCATATTTCAGAGAAGCAAAATGTGACATCCAGTCAATCCTGTTTTGAATACAGCTTCACCTGTTCATACTATTAGCTATTAGAGAGTTGTGATTTATATTAAACCAGATATCCGGCTGTTAATCTTCGTCTCTCCAGAGCAGTTGATTAAGTCTTTCTAACTCTCTCTTCATCCTCTCAAACCGTTTCTCCGCCAATTCCATACGCCCCTCCCGGGCAGTCCTCTCCACCTCCAGGGCGGCGCTACTCAAAGCTCTGGCACCCACATTGGCGGCGGAACCTTTTATGGTATGGGCATGCTTTTCTGCCATCTTCTGGTCCCCCGCCAACAGGGATTCTTCCAGGCTGGAGAAGAGTTCCCGGGTATCCTGTTTAAAATAATCCAGAATCCGCTTTAAATTTTCCTGATCCCCTCCCATCTTATTCAGAAGGTACCCATCCTCAAAAACAGCTTCATCCTCCGGTCTTACAGCCATATTCCGGTCCTTATCTTCTTTCATCAGCTTTCTCTCCTTCCCCATACCACAACTTAATCCTTAACTTGGCTTTTCCTATCTTTCGGCAGGATAAAATGAGATCTTTAGTTTCTTTGTGAATCATATAGAACCGTCTGTTTTGGAACAGACCGGCTGCCCGGGTAATAACACACTGCAGTTAATAAATCCGGAGAGTCCCCGGGAATAATATCGCCGATATAGTCGACCGGATGAAGGAACCGCAAAGGATCGATTATCCTGCGGTCATCAGGGTGAAGGATTGATTGCCGGCACCATCTACCTCATGTAACGGCTGTTACTTATCCCGGATAATTCATAAATATAGCAGTCTATACCCTGCTGTACCCTGATTGATAGAATACAATTATGCTCCTCCAAATTCCGGTTGCCCTGTTACATTCAAAAAGTGAAAACCTGGACCGGAGGAGTCATATTATCATGTTCCTTCCCCCGACGCAGGGTAATGGGTTCATGAATTAACCGGGTTCACCAGTGTCCCAAAGGGATTATATTAATTCACACAATTTATTGAAATAAAGCTAATTGAATAGAAATTCCTCATAATCGATTTGAAACAGAATCGTTGATTTATTGGACTGTAACTTCAATAATACCAATGCAGAAATCCTGGATTCAGAAACGTTGGGACAGTAGTGAACCGGGTTGTAAAATTATTCCCATAAATGATACAGCTGGTCTCTTACAGGCTCTGTGAATACTTCATCGTCCATTCTGAGAAGAGGCTTTTCTGCTCCTTCGACCTGCCCTATGATGCTGGCGGGTATGTTCCTATCTTCAAGCTCCTGCATGGCCGGGTCTGCAGAATCCTCCGGAACAGTAGCAACCAGGGCGCCGGAGCCGAAAATCTTCATGGGATCAACCTCCATGGCCCGGCATAACTCCCTGGTATCAGGGGAGATAATTATCTTATCCGAATCCACCACCAGCTCCACACCCGATGCCACCGCCAGCTCCAGCAGGCCGTCTATTACACCGCCTTCGGTAGGGTCGTGCATGGAGTTGGCGTACTTTCTGAGCACCTCCGACTCGGGTATCACACTCAGCATCTCCATCTTCTTCCTTCCCAGATCGATTAATTCCCGGTCCACGGCATCCTTTATTCGGGAGTAGAAATCGGTGGCTATGATACCGGTACCCTCCACCCCCGCACCCTTGGTAAGTATAACGGCATCGCCGGACTTAGCCCCACCGGTAGGGATATACTTATCGGTGATACCAAAGCAGGTCAGGCCCAGGAAGGGACGGTTAAGTATGGGTACGTATTCCGAATGCCCTCCCACCACAGCAATACTTAGGCGCCTGGATGCCTTATCGATCTGATTGGTTATCCGGTCCAGTATCTCCTCGTCATCGGAGGGGAGCAGGTAGATGACGGTCAGCCATTCGGGATCGGCTCCCGAAGCGGCCACATCGTTGCTGGCAATGTTGATTCCCAGGGTGCCAATCTGATCGGCGGCAAAAATTATGGGGTCCGAATTTATCACCAGGGTCTTTCCGCCGATTTTTACAGCCGCGGTATCCTCACCGTAGGCAGGTCCCAAGATAACACTCTTCTTCACCGCTCCGGTCCGGGAGAAGACATATTTTTCGAGTTCCCCGGGACTGACCTTTCCTAACATCTCTCTACTCCCATTTATAATATTTATGCTACAACGGGCTTATCTGTAATAGGCTGACTTATCCTGATCCGGCATTAAACCGCTACCGGCGAATCAAGATCAATATCCCTTGCCAACAGACGCTTTTCTCTGAAAAAATCTTTAATAAAAACAAAGATCAAATCTTTTAATTCCTGACACAAAATCGTGACTGCGCCCGTCATGAATAATTATTTATAACACAGATTATTACATTCCGGACCAATTATAAAGCCCAAAGAAAAGAAAATAATATTGACAAATTTATTTTGATTGTCTATGCTATCTATAGACAAGATAAATAAAGGGCCGGAAATGAAACTTACCACCAAAAGTGAATACTCCCTGCTCGCTCTCATCTATATAGCCCGGCATGAGGAGCATGGATATATCAAAATAGAAGATATCTGCAATGAGTACGATATTTCGAAGAAGTATCTGGAACAGCTGTTCTTCTCCCTGAAACAGGCCCACTACATAAAGACAAAAACAGGCGCCAGCGGCGGTTACAAACTGGCAAAGCCGGCTGACCGGATAAGCATGGCGGAGATAATTCGCCTGATGGACGGTGCGCTGGCCCCCACCCTGGCGGTAAGCAAATATTTCTTCGAGCATACCCCCCTGGAGAAGGAGGAGAGGGTTATGTCTGTTTTCAGAGAAATCCGTGATTACCTCTCCAGCAAAGTGGAGAACCTTAAAATCTCGGATCTGGTATGATCGATTTGTTCTCTGACAGGGAAATGATTCCATGAGTTCTTCTGAACAAATTCCTGGCAATACAACAGGCAGAAATTTAAGGATCAATAATTCGCCTCTGGCTGAGACCAGGTACGGTCCGGTCAGGATAGATATCCAGGATGGTAAGAGCTGATTATGTTCGACTTTGAATTTATATACACCGGAACACTGATAATAATTATGACGGTTATTCTTATCAGGGAAATTCTGGAACCCGATATCACCGTATTCTCCACATTGATCCTGCTGGTTGTGGGAGGTATCATCACGGTGGAAGAAGCTTTCTCCGGATTCTCCAATCAGGGGATGCTGACGGTGGGATTCCTGTTTATAGTGGCATCCGCACTCCACCGCACCGATATATTAAACATAATCGCCGGCCGCCTGCTTAAAACAGGCGGATCACTTTCGTCAAAACTTATCCGCCTGATGCTGCCTGTTTCAGCTTTCTCCGCCTTTTTTAATAATACTCCCATAGTGGCCATGTTCATTCCGGTGCTGCGGCAGTGGACCCGCAAAAGTGACCACCCCGTGTCAAAATTCATGATACCTCTCTCTTACGCCTCCATTCTGGGCGGTATCTGTACCCTGATCGGGACCAGCACCACCCTGGTGGTCCACGGTCTGATGATAGAGAACGGGATGTCCGGTTTCTCCTTCTTCGAAATATCCAGGGTAGGTGTTCCGCTCGCTCTGACAGGCCTGCTGGCGGTATCCCTGATAGGTCACCGTCTGTTACCAAAACGTAAGGATCCCCTGGTGGAACTGGGGGAAAACACCCGCGAATTCGTGGTGGAGATGAAGGTGGAACCGGAATATACGCATGTAGGAAAATCCATAGAGCAGGCCGGGCTGAGGCACCTCAAGGGCCTCTACCTGTTCCAGATCGAACGGGATGAGAGGATTCTGCCTACCGTGGGCCCGGATGAAGAAATCAAGGTAGGCGACCGCCTTTTCTTCACCGGCCTGCCTGCAACCATCATCGAGCTGCAGCGCACCCCCGGCCTGACCATCATAAAGGACCCGGAATTCGACCTTAAGAATTATGATTCCGACCGGCTGGGAACCTTCGAGGTGGTGGTCTCCGAAAACTCTCCCCTGATCGGAAAGAATGTCAGGGAGAGCCAGTTCCGCTCCCGCTACCAGGCCGTTATTCTGGCGATTCACCGCAGTGGAGAGCGAATCCGCAAAAAGGTAGGCGATATCGTAATCCACAGCGGCGACACCCTGCTGATTATGGCCAGAAGGGATTTTGCCAAAAACTGGTACCACTCCAGGGATTTCTATCTGGTCTCCCGGGCGGAGACGCCCCCCTCCAAACCCCGCTGGTATTCCTGGCTCAGCCTGGCTGTGCTCACCGCAATGATAGTGGCCATGGCCACAGGCTTCCTTCCCATACTGGCGGCGGTGTGTCTGGCTTCGGTGATACTTATTATAAGCAGGTGCATCTCCCCGGAGGATGCCCGGAAGAGTGTGGACTGGAAAGTACTACTGATAATTGCCTCAGCCTTCGGTATCTCCAGGGCGATGATCAACTCCGGGGTGGCCGGTTATATTGCCACTAACCTGATTACCGCCCTGGGAGCAATAGGCCCTCTGGGCCTTATCGCCGGCACCTACTTTATCGGCAGCCTCTATACCGAGATCATAACCAACAACGCCGCTGCAGCCCTGGTCTTTCCGGTAGCCCTGGCGGTGTCACAACAGGCAGGGCTGGATCCTCACCCCTTCCTGATCACCCTGGCAATCGCCGCCTCTGCCAGCTTCGCCACCCCCATAGGCTACCAGACCAACCTGATGGTCTACGGGCCGGGGGGATACCGGTTCAAGGATTTCCTCCGGATAGGAATACCCATGAACATCCTGATAGGGGTTATTGCGGTGGCTATTATCTATCTGATATATTTCTGATTGTTTTTGCCGGCAAAAAGCCTTCCCTATCCCCATCGATTTCTGAAATTGTGAGGCGGCGTCAATCAAAAAAGGAGTATTCAAATCCCCCTATGCCCTGGCTGATTAACTGATAAAGGATACTTCTCGCAGCTCGATTGGTATTATATTATATTAGATACTGAAAAGGACCTTTTATACCAGTATATAAATAAGCTGGAGCCGCTCTGAAATTGCAACAATATGGCTGACACTATGGTACGCCTTTCCGGGGGGACAATATTTTAGATAACAACCGGAACCGGCAACATAACAGATTAGCAAATGAAAAGAGCCCCTACCTCCTCCAGCACGCCGACAATCCGGTGGACTGGTACCCCTGGGGCGGGGAGGCCTTCGCCAGGGCCCGGGAGGAGGACAAGCCGGTCTTTCTGTCTATCGGCTATTCCACCTGCCACTGGTGCCATGTGATGGCCCGGGAATCCTTCCGGGATCCCGGGGTGGCGGAGCTGATCAACCGGACCATGATTCCGGTCAAGGTGGACCGGGAGGAACGCCCCGATATAGATGATATCTACATGACAGCCTGCCAGATGCTCACCGGCAGCGGAGGCTGGCCCCTTACCATTATCATGACCCCTGACAGGAAGCCCTTCTTCGCCACTACCTATATACCGAGGGAGGACCGGTTCGGCAGGCCCGGCATGCTGACCCTTATTCCCAGGATAGCAGATCTCTGGGAGAACAGAAGGGAGGAGCTGGTCCAATCCGCCGAAAAAACAATCACTGCTTTAAAACAGCAGGCAACGGACACTCCCGGCAGAGAGCCCGGAGAAGACCTCCTGGAAAAAGCCTACCGGGAGATAGCAGGGGATTTCGACAGTGATTTTGGCGGATTCGGTATCGCACCAAAATTTCCCACACCTCACAAGCTTGACTTTCTGCTGCGGTACTGGAAACGAACCGGAGAGGAAGAAGCTCTCCGTATGGTGGAGAAGACCCTACAGGCCATGAGAGGGGGAGGAGTATTCGACCAGATCGGTTTCGGTTTCCACCGGTACTCCACAGACAGAAAGTGGATTCTCCCCCACTTCGAAAAAATGCTGTATGACCAGGCCACCCTGATCAGGATATATACCGACACCTGGCTGGCCACCGGCAGACCGGAGTACCGGAAGACAGTTGAACAGACTATTCAATACGTTCTGCGGGAAATGACCTCACCGGAGGGGGGCTTCTATTCGGCGGAGGATGCCGACAGCGAGGGGAAAGAGGGAAAATTTTATCTCTGGACCAGGGAGGATATCCGCCGGGCACTGGACCCCCGGGAAGCAGACCTGGCCGAGAAAATATGGAATCTTGAAGAGGAGGGAAATTTCAGGGATCAGGCCACCGGCCGTAAGACCGGAGGCAATATACTTTACCCCGGCAACTCACTGAAGGAGCGGGCAGAAAGCCTTGAAATCCAAACTGAAGAACTGGAAGAAGGTTTGAACCAGATCAGGAAAGAACTTCTCGCCGAACGCAATCAGAGGACCCGGCCGCACCGGGATGATAAGATTCTGACCGACTGGAACGGCCTGATGATCAGCGCCCTGGCCAGGGCGGGCAGCGCCCTGGAGAACCGGGATTACATCCGGGCCGCTTCCGGGGCGGCACAATTCATAATCGACAATATGGAGGATGGTCAGGGGAGGCTGCTCCACCGTTACAGGGAGGGGGAAGCTGGTATCCCAGGATTCATCGACGATTACGCCTTCATGATAGAGGGGCTTATTCAACTCTACCAGTCCACCTTCGATCTGAAGTATCTGGAGAAGGCTCTGGAATACTACCGCATTGCCCTGAGGCATCACCGGGACAACCGGGCAGGAGGGTTCTTCACCACCCCGGATTACCAGGGGGATGCCATTATCCGGAAGAAACAGATCTATGACGGAGCCATACCCAGCGGCAATTCCACCATGATGACTAATCTGATAAAGCTCTCCCACCTGACCGGCATGGCCGGGCCGGAAGAAGAGGCTTCAGCTCTGGGGAGGGCCTTCTATGAAAAGGTCCGGCTGGCTCCTTCGGCTTATACCGCCCTAATGGCTGGCGTGAGCCTGGCAGCAGGACCCTCATACCAGGTGGTGATAACCGGGGAACGGGAGAGGGAGGATACCGCTGAGCTGCTCTCCGCTATCCGGAAAAACTATATCCCCAACATGGTGGCAATCTTCAAACCGGACAGTTCTGCAGAAGAAAAGAACTATCTTGCTGCTCTGGAATCGCTGGCTCAATTCACCGGCGAGTTGACTTCCCGGGATGGCCGGGCCACCGCCTACGTATGCAGAAACTTCGCCTGCAACCTGCCCACTACAGACCCTGCAGAGATGCTTAAACAATTATCAGTCGATACCGGATAATAATTCTGACAGATTCTTTTTTCAGATAATAGCATACCCGTCCCTGCCCGGCAGTTTAATATAAAAAGCCGCTGATAAGGAAATCAGCGGCTTTACAACCCAATAACAATTTTTATACCCGGTAAGGGCCGGCTCACCTCTCCTGCTGACGGTACAGCCTCTCCACCTTTTCTTTCAGCCGGCGGAACTTCTCCCTCATCTCGGTGAGTTCGCTCTCCACCCTTTCCCGCTCTGCAGAAAGGGCGTCCCGGTGTTCGGCCGCCAGATAGCTCTGGCTGCGGCCGGTAATTACCCGGCTATCTTCCTCTCCGTTCCTGCTGGTAGCGACGGAGGAGAGTCCTCCGTAACTGGTGGGTACATATATGGCGGTAAGCTGTCCGTTGGCTGCTGAGTAATCGCCCTCGAATTCATATCCCATCAGGTAGTAAGTGTTGCTTCCCTCCACGGCTGTGAAAACACAGTGTACCGTCACCGGTATCTTGTATATTCCGGTGTCCTCCGCATATGAAAGGCTCCAGTTCAGATCCTGGTTTGCCGGAGCGTTAGTAGGGCTATCGGAAACCCCGAACCGGCCGATACTGGTGGTTCCGTTGGTATGACTGCACTCAGCATGGCAGGAACCTATCACTATAACATATCCATCCGCCGGGGCAGGTATGGTCACTGCATCGATCACCGTCCATGTACTACTGACCAGATCAACCGTGGTGGTAGCATCCGTGGATGTAGTCACCCCCGGTTCATCGCTGATTTCTACGGAATTTATAGAGTTTACCGGCAGATTCACGGCATCATCACCGCTGACACTGGTATTGAGGGTAATGGATCGGGAGCTGCCGTTTAATCTCAGCATGGGATCGCCGGTAGCTGAGTAATTTGCATCTACCAGGAATTCGGGAACTCCCCCTCCTGCTTCGGAGTATATGCCCATGTATCCTCCCTCGCCATCGGTGTCAGGCTCTAACCTGAAGGTATATTCACCCGCCTCATCGTACATGGAAATCTTGGCCCCATCCCCGGAGGAGGTTGCCCGCATCATGGTGCTTCCGAATCTATCTACGGTGAGCGAACCGGGTTGCGAGGCAGTTCCCAGAACAGCGGAGGTAGCCTGCAACTGTCCGGAAGCATGTATGTTCCCGGAAACATCCAGGGCCTCCGCAGGAGTGGTTGTACCGATCCCCACCCTGGTTCCGTTGTTGAAGAGATTGGTAACTGAAGTCCAGTCGGTACCGTCATGCCGGAGGGTGCTTCCGTTTATACCGGCGGGTAACGACGTTCCCCCGCCGCTGGCGGTCAGGGAGTTCCAGGAGCTTCCGTCGTATCCCTCGAAATCAGAACCGGTCCAGCGGATAGTTCCCGCACCGGTACCGGAGGAGTTGCCTATCTTGACCGCTCCCGTTACTTCGAGCATCTCCGAGGGAGTGGAGGCACCTATTCCCACAGATCCATCACCGGTTATCCTCATACGTTCGGTATCACCGGTGACAAAGTATAGAGGATTATCGCTGGCCACCTGGATCATCACCGGTCCGGCTGAGCTGCCGGCAACCAGCCGGGACAGATTGGCCAGAGGTACACCGGCAACCGTTCCGGATGCACTGGATCCATGCTTGGACAGGGAAAAGTAATTGTACAGATGGCTGTCGGTCTGCACCTTCAACTCACCCGAACCAGCCGAGGACTGGATATCCAGAACCACATCATCGTAACCTGTGTCCACGATATGGAGCTTGTGCTGAGGTTCGGTGGTTCCCAGTCCTACGTCGCCGCCGGATGGTATCCAGTTCGCCGAACCGGCCAGGCTGCCGGCGCTGATGGCGTAGGGGGAACTGCACAACCTTACCCGGGGAGACAACTCCGATTCAGATTCCACGGTGATTCCCAGATAGTAACCGGTATCGAAATCCAGGTTGAGGGGGGATACTGAACCAAGCATGACGGTAAACAGGCCGCCAGTCACCTGGACATCCTGAATCTCGTTCCACAGATCCGTTCCTCCGGTGGCAACATCATAGATTCTGAAGGTCAACTGGTAGGTTCCGTCCGGAACCACAGTCCCGGTATCATCTGTCAGAACACCCTGGTAGCTGATCAGCCCGGGAATCTCTGCAACCGCCGCGGAGGCAAGTATGATCAACAGGGCCGAACCAATTATGGCAAAACTTGATTTTTTCATAATAACGCTCCTTATCACTCTATCTCATCAGTACAAGTTTCCTGGTCAACCTGGACTTGCCGGTTTCCAGCACGTAGAAATATACTCCCGAGCCGACCTGTTCATCCCTCCGGCCGGTCCCGTTCCAGACTGCGGTATGTGAACCTGCAGGAAGGTTCCCCGATACAAGTTCCCTGACCATTCTTCCCCTCACATCATAGATGTTAAGCTGTACTCCGGTCTTATCCGGAAGGTAGAAGGATATGGTGGTGGCAGGATTGAAGGGGTTGGGATAGTTCTGGAAGAGGGTCAGAGGGCGGGGGGGCAGACCGGCTGAGAGCATGAAGGAACGGATTGTTCCGCTCTCAGGCCGGATGATCTCCAGCTGGTAGATATAGGTTCTGCCGGGGAGTGCTCTCCGGTCTATAAAGCTGCGAGCAGCAGGTGAAAGGGGTTCTTTATTAACTCTCTCCGGTGACCGGCCCTCCTCTGCTCTCAGGATATTTATTCCCCGGAACTGATTATCCTCTACCAGCTCCCAGCTGAGATGAACCGAGCCATCCTTTATCCGGCACTGAAATGTGGTAACGGCAACTTCAACAGTGGAAGTGATAGCGGCATGGTACCAGAAGCCGCTCATCACCGTGGTAGTGCCGTTGGAAGACTGGCCTGTTCCGGAGACCGAACCCGCCGAGTCGAAGATCCGGTGGCCGGTCCCCTCACGAATTCCTCCCCCGCTGTTGAAATGACCGTCCCGGATAAGGTGCTGCGCATAAACACCGGATGACTGAAATGCCACTGCCAGCATCAGGATGAGCAGTACCCTTCCCACGGTCACAATACGGCGGGGATAAAGTCTTAATATCATGGAACCCTCCCTGCACATTGATACCATTGGCTATATTTATGCGTTTATTCTTATCGTCATGCGGACCGGGTTGTTTGAGGATTATTTTGGCGGGAACTATCAGTAAATATTGCGGGAACGCCATACCGCCATACTCATGGAAATAATACCGAATCCAACCAGGGTTAAAGAAACTCTGTATATATCACCAAATCCGCTTTCCTCGAGTCATTTGCCTTTGACAGTTATTATTGAATCACCTATAATGATTCTCTGATAAAACCATCAAGATTGACCGCTGGGGGCGCCTTTTCGCCAAATCTTATTAATACATTAAGCGAAACGGCCTGTTCAGTTGGAGTGTTCATATATCTTGAGAAGGTGTGCAGAAACGAAAACTACTACTTCCGTGGAAGTGGCAGTAATGATGGTTTGGCTCAATCGGAATAGAATCTAGCAGCAAGACTGATCCGGATAATTAATATCAAGTCAGATAGGGCTGAGAAAAATCCATGGAAAAGAGGAGGCGATTCAATGGAGATAATAATCAAACGCGATTACGAAGAAATGAGCAATGCTTCAGCCAAAATCATCGCCAGCGAGATCAAGAGAAAGCATGACCTGGTACTCGGCCTGGCCACCGGTGACACCCCCATCGGCACTTACAAGGAGCTCGCCAGAATTCACAGGGAGGACGGTCTGGACTTCTCCAAGGTCACCACATTCAATCTGGACGAATACCTGGGTCTGGCTCCGCTACATGAAAACAGCTATAACTACTTCATGCAGGAGAACCTCTTCAAATACGTAAATGTAAGTCCTCATAAGATATACGTACCTCAGGGAAATACGGACGATCCGGAGGAGTTCAGCCTATGGTACGAAAAGAAGATTACGGAGGCGGGCGGTATCGATCTGCAGGTACTGGGGATAGGTCGCGACGGGCATATCGGATTCAATGAGCCGGGCTCATCATTTGCAAGCCGGACCCGGGTCAAAGGGCTATATGAACAGACCATCAAGGACAATGCACGCTTCTTCGACAAGGAGGAGGATGTACCTCGCTTTGCCATCACCATGGGTGTCGGCACCATAATGGATGCCAGCAAGATCCTGCTTATTGCCAGCGGCAAAGAGAAGGCCGATGTATGCAAGGAATTCATCGAGGGACCAGTCACCAGCCAGATAACGGCGACAGCCCTGCAGCTTCACAGCTACTCGATCGTAGTGCTGGACGAGGATGCGGCAAGCAAGCTGGAGAGAAGAGAATACTACGACTGGATCCGCGACAACAAGCACGTGGTGGAAAAGAGGATAGGCAGATAACACTCAATAAAAGGCTAAACGGCAAACCGGGCCGTAGGAATAGGGTTATAAGCACATGAATAGGGACATGAAGAAACTAATCGGCAACCTGATTGAGACATCAGATCACATTACCTCCCTGCAGAAACTCAGGCAAACCAGTGGGAAGAGCCGTATCTTCGGGGATGCGGTCCGCCCCCTCACTGTTGACGAGATAGAACGGCTTGAGGCTGGGGGAAACCGCTGCAACGACTGGAGCCGGATCCTGGTAACGGATGAGGGTTTCACCCCCGAGCGCATCGCTGGAAGCACCTTCGCCGGAGATTGCGTCATAGGCTCTCTCAAAGGCGATCCGTTGCAGGTAGAAGAGGGGGTATCCATACCGCCGGGCATATATAACAGCACCATCATCGATTGCGAGACCGGGAACGGCTGCCTGATTTACAACGTTTCACTTGCCTCCAACTATATACTGGCAGAGCGCTGCATTGTTTATGATGCCGGCTCACTTTCAGCTTCGACTGACTGTAAATTCGGCAATGGAGTAGAAATAGCCATAGGTATCGAGACGGGGGGCAGAGAGGTACTCTCCTATGCCGAGATAACCATCCCGGTTGCAGCGGCGGCGGCAACCAGGCGTGGTGACATGGCATTCCTGGAAGCCTACCAGGAATTCGTAAGGTCATACATATCATCTGCCGGGGCTTCTTTTGGTGTTATCGGGCCGGGCGCAGTGGTGCGCCATACCCCCAGTGTAAAGGATGCATACGTGGGAGAGAGTGCCGTTATCGACGGCGCCACCCTGGTACAGAATGTTACCCTCCTCAGTAGTCCGGAGGAGCGGACTGAAATAAGCCACAGCGCCTATGTACGAAACTCCTGCCTGCAGTACGGCTGCGAGGCCACATCCATGGCCATCGTCGATGATGCAGTGCTGACCGAGCACTCCCATGTGGAGAGGCACGGCAAAGTTACCCAGAGCATCATCGGTCCGAACACAGGTGTGGCAGAGGGTGAAGTAACAGCCTCACTGATCGGACCTTTCGTGGGCTTCCACCATCAGGCCATGCTGATAGCGGCACTTTGGCCCGAGGGAAAAGGGAATGTCGGTTACGGTGCAAACGTAGGCTCGAACCACACCTCCAAGGCCCCGGATCAGGAGATATGGTGCGGAGAAGGCTTTTTCTTCGGACTGGGCGTTAACGTGAAGTTTCCCTCTGATTTTACAGGGGCCCCATACGGCCTCATAGCAACAGCTGTGGATACGCTACCACAGAAGGTGGAGTTCCCCTTCGCCCTGATAAACAAACCGTTCAGATCGCTGGAAGGCGTTCCACCCGCATATAACGAGATCTTTCCCGGGTGGGTCCTGTCCGACAATCTCTACACGGTTTTGCGCAACGAGGGCAAGTACAAGAAACGGAACAAGGCCAGGCGCACTGAATTCGTGTTCGATGTCTTCAGGAAGGATATCGTTGAGCTTATGACCGAGGCCCGGAACCGGCTGAAAGATATTAAAAATCCTGAAGAATTCTACACAGAGAGGGAAATCCCCGGCCTCGGCAAGAACATAATGATGGAGCAGAGCCGCACCGGGGCGATAGACACTTACACTTTCTTCATCGAGTACTACGTCCTCCAGGGATTGGCCGACCGGATCTCGCACCTGATAGAGGAAGGGGAGAGCGACCTTGCCCGCTCTGTATACCAGGACAGGACGGAAGATCCGGAATGGAGCTACCAGCTCAATCTGCTGCATAAAGAGGGTTATGTGAAACGGAGCATCACAGAAAACCTGGAGCGGCTGGGAGAGATACATCAGCGGATCGCCCAGGATACACAGGGATCGAAGGAACGGGACGACATAAGGGGAAAGAAAATCATCCCCGACTACGCAGAGGCGAATACCCAGGCCCCCGACGATGGATTCGTAAAGGAGACCCGGGAGAAGGCGGAGGCGGCCAGAGCGATCCTGAAGGAACTAATCTACAAACTGGGCGGGTAGGGTTCGCGCAACCCTGGAAGGGATATCAGGACACGCACGTGCCATCCGGGCATCTTCAGAGTCAGGCATCTTATAAGGGGGAATCTAAATAGAATATCTCCGATAAGAATCACTATCCATTTAAAACCCCCCTTTTAATAGATAATTTCAAAGGGGAATTACCCTCGGAAGCTAACTATTTTTTTTCGAAATTATTAATATTGTTTCACTAATGTCCCAACGTCTCTAAATCAATAATTTTTTATTGATATCATTGAAGTTATAGCGCAGAAAATAGAAATTATATTTCAAATCGATTATGGTCACTCTCATTGCAAGCCCTTTTCATTCAATAACTTATGCAATTAAAAAATCTCGTTGGGACACTAGTGATATTCTTTTATGATTATTTTCCCTTGACAGCTTTTTTCAGGCAATTTCCAGACAAGCTCATTTGTGCCAATAACTTGGCCGGAGAGGGTCATTAATTCCTCATACAACCATTTTCTCGCTCCACCCGGACTGATTTGGCCAATTGGCCCCTCGGAAGCCCTCCAGGGGGCTTCGCAGGCGCCTCGGAAACCCGTGGTATAATATTACCGGACTGCGAGATGGGGAAAATTTAAAAATTGGGAGGTGCGGTATGATTACCACCAGCGGCAAGTCTCGGGATAATTCTAAATTCGAAAGTTCCCGGAGAATTGCTCGAAGGGACAATAACCCGGATGTTAACCTGTACAATTATAAATTAATATTTAATCAGGAATTCTTCAGGCGGGAAATCGATCAGGTTTTTTATAATTATAAACTTTATCAAGGCCCCTGCAACTGCAGGGAAACCTCAGCCTGGCGGAGGGTTGCTGCTGCCAGAGTTATAAATAAATATCCGGTACTTGCGGTGATGCTTTTTGAGGGAAGAACCAACCTCTCTGTGCTGGCTATAATATCTAAGATTATTAATAAAACCAACTGCGAGGATATAATTAAAATTATAAATAATAAATCTTACCGTGAAGCAGAACAGCTGTTATCAGTATACAGACCTGTTCCGAAAATCAGGGACAGAATCAAGGTAATAAGTGTACTGGAGGAAGAATTAGCAAGCCCTGATAAATGTGCCGGTGAGCAAACCGGGCAGAATGGCAACTCCGGAGTAGACTGTGATAGTGGTGGTGTGGATCAACCAGGACCCAACAGTGGCTCCGGGAAAACAGGAATCAGTTCCGACGTCGAACCTGGAAAAAAGTCAGTTGATAATCAAGACAACAACGATTCGACCGACTCAGATGCAATTGAAACAGAGTCAGGAGAAAATAATAAATCCAGTTCCGACGTCGAACCTGGAAAAAAGTCAGTTGGAGAATTAAAAAGCATCGGGGCTGGTTCAGATAACAGGGGTGATTCCCAGAAAGAAATTAATACTAAGCTTGAGAAGAAAGTAATCTTGAAAAATAAATACGAACTAAGATTCATGGCCGATCCTGAGTTCATGGATAAGTTGAATAAAATTAAATCTCTGTTATCCAATAAATTCCCTACGGGTATATCTCTGGAAGCACTATTCGACATAACCATGGAAGCATACCTGGACAGGCATGATCCCGAGCGTAGACTTGCACGCAGGAAAAACAGAGAGAATAAAATTAAAAAGAAGCTCAAGAATAAAACAGGCAGTAATAAATCCGGAGTCAACGATTCTTCTCCAGATAATAATAACTCTGGAATAAAGAAACCAACTAAACCATGCAATGATGCAACCCGGAGAAAATCAGCCGGAGGGGATAAACAGATTGCTGATAACACAAAAAATAACTCAGGCTTATCATCACAACCACAGGGACATAACTCGAGATACATTCCCCAGGCTGTACGGGACGAAGTTTATGCCAGGGATGGTGGGAGATGCACCTTCGTGGGCAAAAAAGGCAAACGCTGTAACTGCACACATGATCTGGAGTTTGATCATATAATTCCCTTTGCCAGGGGCGGGGATAATTCCCCCGATAATCTCAGGTTGCTCTGCCGCAAGCATAATAGACTTGAAGCTGAAAAGGCATATGGCAAAAAATTCATGGAAAAGCATTATTAAGGGGATTAACCGGAACACCAGATGCACACATCCCCGGTGTATGAGACTGCCACAGGCCCGGAGCATGCGATCATGCAAAGGCCCGGAGTATGAAACAAACCTAATCCCGGCGTATGAGATACAAATAAGGCCGATAGCATGATCCACAATCAGGACTGTTAGCATGAGATACAAACAAGCTCGGAGTATAAGACCCGTACAGGCCCGTTGTATCAAAACATCCAGTATTCACTCTCCGGGATACGGAGTAGATACCCACGGGCAAAAGCCCTTGGCACCAGCTACAAAATTACCAGCTTCGTTGGAAGCCCTTCGGGCTGATTCCATTCACCCATATGCAAGCAGGTGGAACTCTGCCCTGCGGGTTATTAGCCCTAATAATTCATAAATTTGCCATAGCATATCAGAAGGTTAATGATAATAGTATATTGACGGCACAGCCTACTATTTAGTGGATCGGCTCAGCCGGCTGGAAGGTAAAGTAGCATTATTGATAATCCTCTAACTAATAGCCGGTTATCAAAGATAAAAGCTGTTTTCATGAATTATCCGGGCTAGAAAATAACACCCCGCTCTATTCCAGCAGGTATTTCTCCAGGAAGAGAACTACGGCGTGGGAGTAGTAATCCCGGTTGCTCTTCTTGCTGAAACCATGGCCCTCATCCTTAGCCAGCATATACCAGGCGGTGCCGCCGTTGACCCTGATTGCTTCGATAATCTGCTCCGCCTCGCTGGCGGGAACCCGGGGATCATTCAGCCCCTGGGCTATGAACATGGGCCTGGTTATCTTGCGTGCGTTGGTGGTGGGAGAGATCTTCTCCAGAAACTCCCTCATTTCGGGATCCCGCTCATCCCCGTACTCCTGCCTTCTCAGATCCCGCCGGTACTCCCTGGTGTTTTTCAGGAAGGTTACAAAGTTGCTTATCCCCACCACATCTATACCGCATCTCAACCTGTCATTATAGTGGGTCATGGAGGCCAGTGACATATAGCCGCCGTATGAACCCCCTGTCACCGCCACCCTGGAGGCGTCAAGACCGGGCTGCTTCTCTATCCATTCGAGCAGTTTGCCGATATCACGTACCGAATCCTCCCTCTTATAGCCGTTATCCAGCTTGAGATAACTCTTCCCGTAACCAGAAGATCCCCTCACATTGGGAGCGATAACAGCAATCCCCATTTCGTTCACGTAATACTGGAATGTGGAGAGAAAATAGGGAACGAACTGCCCCTCCGGACCACCGTGAATATAAATCAAAACGGGGGAGGGAGATTCTGCATCGCCGGGGCGATAAACAAATGCGGGAATCTTCCGGGGCTTACCTCCCACCTTATCGAATGTTTCATAATGTATCAGCTCTGGCTGGACGAAGTTTCCGGTGTTAAGGCCACCCACTTCGCTGTAGGTCCATCTGGTGAGGGAATAATCATCCAAACCCAGCACATACACATCCCCCGGCGACCTGGAGGTATTTATCACCATTGCCAGCATTTCACCACCGGGATGGAAATCCAGCCCGTATATCTGTCCGGTGGGGATTCCCGGCACCTTCTCCCACTCCTGCTCTCCGGTATCCAGCAGGTATAGTTTGTCCATCCCATCCTCATTTACGGTGAAGGCCAGCCGGTCGCCCCGGGGAGACATCTCCAGGCTTCCCACATTCCACTGTATATCCCCGGTAAGATTATCTGCTTCACCATTATAAATATTATAGTATTTTAAATTATGAAATTCATCCCCACGGTCATCGGTGTAATAGATATGCTCCCCGTCTTCCGCCCATACTGCGGTACCGTAGGAAACCTTCTCTTCTGTTGGATTTACCTGGGTCAGATCACCACTCTCCATATCCAGCACATAGAGGTATGATTCGTTGGCTGAAACATATCTTCCCACCAGCATTCTGTCATCATCCGGAGACCACTCACCGGGAAACCATACTCCCCCCTGCTGCACCACCGGCTCTGCTGAGGAGAGATCATCCATATCTCCGACCAGTATGTCCCAGTCCCTGCCGTTTCGTTGAGTGCTGTAGAAAGCAAATCTGTCACCATGGTTCGACCAGAGCGGACCTCCATTACGGGAGGAACCATCGGTGAACATCTGGTAAGAGCCGTTCTCCATATCGAAGTAGAACAGCTGATAGAATTCGCCCCCGCCCACATCCCTGGCGAAGATAAATCCTCTCTCACCTTCAGCCGGACAGACCGCCGCCCCCCTCACCGGTTCCTCGAAGAAGGTGATCTGTCTGCGGGCGCCGCCGGGTTTTTCCAGCAGGTGAATCTGGGAGGTTTCCCCGAACCTGGTGGAGATCAGCATCCCCCCGCCACCGGGCAGCCAGCCCTGGATGGAAGCAGATCTGGTGTTCCTGTACTGCCCCATCCTTTCCTTTATCCGATCGGGTATCTCCGGTATCTCCTCTATTACCAGATTGCCCTTCTCCAATCTGGAGACTTCAGCGTAAATATCGCCGGCGGCGATAATTATAGATGTCATTAATACTGCGACCAAGAGCAGCTTCCTCATGATTCTTTCCTTTCTATTCTGTTTGTTTTTTGGCGAATTATCATATCAAAAGAGGGGTGATATTACAAATAAAACCGTACAACCCGGCCTGATCCGGTACAGTTCTCCACACAGATAATGATTCAAAGTTTGGGCCGAACATGAAATGGGATTAAGCAACCATGACCGCCAGGCAACCTGCCCTGATCGGAATATTTATTACAAATCACACCTGTCCAAAATAGCCTTTTAAAAATATGATTAAAAGGGCGCTCCTTT
>CAZTHK010000009.1:0-144526 GCA_964613215.1 uncultured bacterium
ATATCATATTTCCGTCTTAAACAAGCCCTGCGGGGACTTTTTAGAGTGGACTCTTCCATATAATACAATAATAAGCCAGCTTTGGAATAATTAACAGGCACAATGTTCAAACAGGTCGAAGAAATGTAGAGTTGAGTCAGAATTTATTATAATAACAACGGTGTTGACTTTGCCGGGTAAGTTTGGCTAATAAATATTGACCATATTCCCGGGACCGGTGTTACATTACCTGTATGGTCAGAGAATGGCCCTGCATATAATGTATTGATTGTGAGGGGGGAGCCGGGGAGGAGGTTCTCCCCGGGTCGGTCAAATATTACTTTTGATTGTAATGAAAAATTTTACGCCCCGGAGGTGGACAACTCGATGAATTGGGTTTCAACACCGGGCATGTTGAACTATCCTGTGAGGGGGAGACAGGAATTTTTCTCTCATAGCCCATGGCAGCCAGTACACTGAGGAAGGTAGTTGTGGTGAGAATCGATGGGGCTATGAATCGTTTCATTCTGTTGTCCACCTCCTGAAGGGCGGGGGGTTTTGAGGCTCTGTTATTCACTTCTCATTGTCAGGTTATGGCAAGGGGCGGGCCATTCCACGGTTATACCATCATGACAGGGCCAGAGATTTTCGCTGTGAAATTACCAGCAGTTGTGCAATGTTTGCAAGTGATTTGATAGCAGCCGATTAGCCAAAGCGCAGAGACAGTTGAAGAGCAGTAAATTTCTGGTAAATGTTAACTTAACATGAAATTATGATTTAGGGGGACAGGTAATTTTTGGGATTTTTCATGAAAATGTTAAGTGGGAAGAGAGTGATTTTTTCAAGGTTATTTTATAACTGTCATATAATCAATCAGTTAAAGAAACCGGCTGATATTCTCCATGTTTGATTTTTTTCTTTATCTCAGATCCTTTTATTCCGTATTTGGACATCTTGTATCTCAGGGTTCCCCGTCCTACCTCAAGCATCCGGGCAGCAGCCGTGATGTTACCATCCGCCTGAAACAGGGCGGTTCTGATTACCTCCCTTTCAATCTCAGCCAGTGATGCACCCCCGGTGTTCAGATTGACTCTTATCCTGCCGCCGCTACCTCCGGCACATACCCTGGTCTCCTGATTTGGTCCCTCACAGGGTGTGATGGGCAAATCAGCTGCCCTGATTTCCCCCGATGTATTTAGAAGTACGGTCCTTTCTATCATGTTTATCAGCTCACGTATGTTTCCAGGCCAGTGGTACTGTTCCAGCACAGAGACTGCTTCCGGGGAAAGTTTCACCCCTCCCTTCTTAAGTTTCTCCGAGAATACCTGTGTATAATGAATTGCTATAGGCTCTATATCCTCTATCCGCTCCCGCAGGGGAGGGAGAGTGAGTTCCACTACATTCAGGCGGTAGAATAGATCACTGCGAAAGCGCTTTTCCCTGATCGCTTCAGTCATGTCGCTGTTGGTAGCCGATATAACCCTTACATTCACAGGCAGAAACCTGGTTCCGCTTATTTTTCTTATTACCCTGGTATCCAGAAACTTGAGCAGTTTGGCCTGCAGCCCGTAATCGATTTCGGTTACCTCATCCAGAAAGATGGTTCCCCCGTTGGCACATTCGAACAGCCCCATCTTGTCCTCGCGGGCGTCGGTGAAGGCCCCCTTCTCATATCCGAAGAATTCGCTCTCCAGCAGGGTGGAGGGTATGGCAGCACAGTTGACCTCTATGAATGGTCCCGAAGCTCTTTTACTTGCCCGGTGGATTGCTCTGGCTATGGCACCCTTTCCGGTGCCGCACTCCCCGGTTATCATAACCGAGGTATCTTCAGCCGAAGCGATCTTTTCTGCCAGGGAAAGAACCTCCCTGATCTTTTCACTGGTGCCTATAATATCACTGAAGTTCTGCCGGCTGTTTCTCTTCTCTATCGCCCGGGCTCTCTTTCGCTTTCCCAGTCCACCGGCTATCCTGGATAGTAAGCCGCTGAAGTCCTCCTGCCGGTATGGTTTGAACAGTACATGCCTGGCCTCCAGCTGAAGGGCCAGCCTGTCTGCTGATTTTGTTCCTTCCTCCAGAATAAGGAAGAGCTGGATGCCGGGGTTTTTGCTTTTCCATTCCCTGAAATGGTCGATGCGGAGAGTGGATATCTCAGCGGCTTCATTTCTGTCCAGGGATAGTATGATCACAGGTGTTTCAGTCGCTTTATCCTCCCGGAGCAGTTCCTCCAGAGAGGAAAACTGCCTGGCGTCCCAGCCGGATTCTTCACACTGGGAGACCATTCTGCTCCGTGCCTTCTCGTCACCCTCTACCAGATTAAGGAGATGCAACATTTGCTTTATTCCTGTTTTATATTCCAGATCTACTGACAGCCGGCTTTCCGTACGGTCGATTTAAGGTTTCTGCAAGATATGTGCCTCTGGCCGCCGCAGAAGGCGGGACGGTACGGATTCCTGATATTCACAGTGAAGATTGTTTGAAGTTGTCCCCGGGATTTAGTATTTTATTCAGAGATTGTTATCTGACCGATCAGGGAATGAATGGTATATCAAAAAAGGAAGCAGGATGAAGAATAATCTATGGTTTATTGACCCTGTTGTCGTTACGGCGGTTCTGGCCGTTTTGCTTTTTATGGGGGCAGGTTGTGATTCGGGGGAGAAGATGGATTTAAATAGGCATCCCGCCATCCGCCGGATTTCTTCCGATTCCCTGTGTATGGGAGATACCGTGATTATAGAGGGTAGTGATTTCGAAAAAAAATCTCAATACAACCGGATAGTATTCTCAGCATGCAACTCTGAAAATTCTCTCTGCCAAAGGGAGACATTTCCCCTCTCCAGTTCGGAAAACCAGTTGATGGTCCGGGTTCCGGACGGAGCCTTTACCGGCTGGGTCAGAGTGGAAAACATCAATCCGGTCAGCGGGGTCTGGCCGGGTGGTATCAAATCCCCTCCCTTTCCCTCCAATCAGCTTGCTGTGGATGTTGATCTCTGGCCCGGCGATGTGGGGAGGGTCTTCTATTCCGGTTCCCGATTCGATTTTACCCTTAGCGGAGGAACAGGGGGACGGGAGTATCTGATTATTCTATTTAACTCTAAACATCCCGGGGGGGAGGATAATGCGGAGGTATCCTACCAACTGGTGATGTCATCCACCGGGAATGGTGGCAAGACAGCCGGTTTGATGGATAAGGGGGAGAGCAAAAAAACCGATAAGCAGGAAATCAGGGGGAATAACGGGAATTGTACCGGGGAGGGGATCTCACCATGGAGGATCAGGGACTGGAGAAGAAGAAGGGGGACAGCGGATATTAACAGGCAGGTGGAAGAGATACTGCAGAAGAGTGTCAGAGATGGCAAGAGGGATAAGTCGCCGCCGGTAACCGGTACCGGTCCCATTGCCCGAACCAGGACATTCGATGTGTTGGATAACGTGGAGGGAAGGATAGACGACCCTGCCAATTATACCCAGGTGGAGGCGGATCTGATGTATCAGGGTTCCCATACCCTGCTGTATGTGGATCAGGATACCCCCTCTGAATATTTTAACGCCTCCGATGCAGAGGCTCTGGGTAATTACTTCGATCAGAGTGTGTATCAGACCAACCACACCTATTTCGGAGTAGAGTCGGATATTAACGGGGACGGTAAGGTGGCGATACTACTCACCCCTGTAGTCAACAGCCTTACTCCCCCCTCCAGCTCGAGTTTCATAGCGGGGTTTTTCCTGCCCACCGATCTTCTCCCCTCTTATGTTCCGTCCGGTGCGACCAATGGAATGGAAATTTTCTATTCCATCGTACCGGATAGCAGATTTCCCAAAGAAGAAATAATGCCCTACATTGAGGGGGTTCTCTCCCATGAATTTCTGCATATGATTATTTTCAACTACCGTATTCTCAAGTACGGCAATGCCACCTATGCCACCTATCAGGAGAAGCTCTGGCTGGAGGAGTCACTGGCCCATATTGCAGAAAACCTTAACGGCCACGATGAGGCGAATGCGGGGAGGGTAAATATATTTTTATCCGATCCCGGGGGTGCCCATCTGGTGTATGAAGAAGATGATGCCCTGGAATCCAGGGGGGCGGGATTTCTATTTCTCAGGCTGCTGGGTGACCGTTACGGAAATGATATCTTCCGGGAGATAGTGCAGTCCAGAAATAAGGGGAGGGGCAACGTGGAGGCTGTGACCGGCCAGGATTTCATGGAGCTTTTTGCAGATTGGGGGGTGTCATGCTATCTGAGCGGGTTGGGGATATCGGGTGATCAGCGGTATAATTATACCACCGTTGATTTTCAGACAGACTTTAGCGATACCCTCAGGGTTTTCCCTCTGAGTCCGCCTGCGGATGAAAGAGGGGGGAATGTGGAATACTTCTCTCCCGAATACATCTACGTGGATCTTGCCCCCGCTTCTACAGCTAACTTTGAGGTGCAGTCTGCCGGTACAGGCGGAATGAATATGATGGTGTTAAGGATAGAATAGTAATGCAAGGCCGGCCTGAGGCATCGCCGCATATGCTGATTGGAGCAGACCAGTATATATCGCAGCTCAATCAGCAAGAGAATGTAGGGGGGTATGCCTCAGGAAGTATATTGATTTAACATTTCTGATTACGGTATTCCTCCAGATTGGCAAAACGAATAAACCTGGCTCTCTCCAGTTGATTAAAAAATAGTCCCAGCCGCTCATGACAGGGTTCTATATCCTCCCCGAATTCTTTCGTCAGCAGTTGGGCAATCTGACCCACATTCCTGCTGCCGTCACAAAGTTTCCAGACCGCGCTTCCTACCTCGTCCAGATCCACCTTGAGACAGGGATCCTTCAATCTGGGCATGACCAGCTTCTGCATGATCCTGCTTTTAAACCGGGGAACAGAGAGGATTACCTTTCCCCCCTCCGTTATTTCATGGTCCACCACCCTTTCCGGTATTAACCGGAGCAGGTTTATCTCCTGGTGATTCTTTTTATCTTTACCCATTTTAAAACATCTTTTCTGAACCGGGCTGTTCCCTCTCCGGTGAGTATAACCGGCCGTTATATTGCCGGCCTGCCGGCAACCGGCAAGATTGCCAGAATAACCGGTGGTTCATATGAAAGTATAATAAATGCAGTATTAAATAAAAACCCCGGAACCGGATTATATCCGGCCCGGGGCATAGTCGTTGTATCTAAGCTTCTGTACCACCGGCACTTATTCCCTCATCGCTTCTGGCGCTCTGAAGTGGAATCCTGATCAGAACGTAGAAGAGTATGGCGAAGATAATCAGGGCCAACCAGGGGTTTCCTCCCTCGATTATCTCGGGAAGGATGGCTTTCCCTCCTCCTGCCACCACTGTGCCGGCAATAACAATACCCATCAGCGCCTGGCCTGCGATCAGTCCGGATGCCAGCAGAATACCGGTGTTTTCAGTCTTTTCCCTGTTCAGGTTGCGTTTTTTCATGATGGTCTCGGTGATCCACTTTATCACTCCCCCGATAAAGATAGCGAAGGTGGTATGGAAGGGGAGGTACATTCCCACTGCTATCAGCATGGGAGAGGGTGCTCCGATAAGAATCAGAGCGATGGAAAACAGGGCTCCCATTATTACCAGAGGCCATGCCATCTGACCGGTAATAATTCCCTGGCTCAGCATGGCCATCAGTCCTGCCTGGGGAGCGGGCAGGAGGGTTCCTCCTATACCGCCCATTTCAGCATAACCGGTGTGAAGGAGCTGCAACACCAGTGCCATCACGAAGGCTGCCGCTACCACTCCGATCATACAACCTGCCTCCATGAATTTAGGCGTTCCTCCCAGAATGTGTCCTGCTTTGAGATCCTGGATAATATCACCGGCCACGCCGCTGGAACAGCAGACCACTGCCGCCACTCCCAGTACGGCAGCCACTCCGAAGGCACCTTTAACCCCCACAATTACCATCAGGATAGCTGCCACTATCAGGGTGGAGAGGGTCAGTCCGGAGATGGGGTTGTTGCTGGAACCGATGGTGCCCACCAGAAAACCAGCCACTGCAGCGAACAGAAAACCCGCCACTGTCATTACTACGGCGGAGACAATTGCGCCCACCACACTGTGGCTGAAGTAGTAATACAGAATAGCTATGGGAATAACCAGGGCCACGATGCCGATTATGGTAACCGAATAGGGGATGTCCTTCTCCAGGCGGTTGGTCTCGGTCTCCTCGGCAACTTTACCGATCTTCCTTAAATCCTTGAATGCACGAGCCACTCCGGAACTGAGTGACTTGCGCATCTTGAACAGGGTGTAAAGAGAGCCTACCAGCATCGCTCCCACTGCGAGGGGGCGGACCTGCGAGTTCCATACCGCTGCTGAAGCCTGCAGCCAGTCGGTTCCCTCACCGAACCTTCCATTGATAAAAATGAACAGGGGAGCCAGCATCATGTGTCCGAATATCCCCCCTGAAAATACGATGGAGGCCAGTTTGGGCCCGATTATATAGCCTACCCCTGCCATGGCCGGGGAAGCATCGGGCGATTCTATGAAGATCCCTCCCATGGGGTTGATGGATGAACCCACCTGCTTCATGCCGCTGGTCATCAACTGGAAGTTCTTCACCGCCGGAAGCACCCAGAATTGTCTTACGTAACCCTGTATCAGCTGGAGGCCGAATGCATTTCTTAACAGCTCCAGAACGGCGGAGAGACCTATGGTGCCGAAGACATATTTAGCTCCGGTGGCGTGACCCTGACCTGCTTTTACGATTTCGGCGCAGGCCACACTCTCCGGGAAGGGCAGGGTGGTATCCTCTATCAGCACTCTTCTCAGGAAAATTACGAACAGCACACCCAGTATCCCTCCCACCAGCATAAGGAAGGTGCTTTCCCAGTAATGAACGTGTTCCCATATAGGTTCTCCATTGGCGGGATTCTTGGCTATCAGGAAAGCCGGGATGGTGAATATGGCTCCCGCCACCAGGGCTTCTCCCACTGCCGCGGTGGTACGGCAGGTATTCTCCTCCAGAATGGTTCCTTTCATCGGCCGTAGCACAGCCATGGCCATAACTGCGGCCGGAAAAGTTGCCGCCACGGTCATTCCCGCCACCAGACCCAGATAGGCATTTGCCGCACCCAGCACTATGGACAGTATTGCCCCTACTATCAGTGCCGGTATGGTAAACTCCTTCAGGGTGGATTCTGCGGGGACATAAGGCTTGAAAGAGCTGTCTGACATTTATATCCTCCTTCCGCAAAGTTTCAGATGATGAGTGCTGCCAGAGAGTCAAAATATTAACACTCCCTTTAGGATACTTATAATAGCCGGGGTGCTCCAAATAAGTCAAGAAGTGTTAGTATCAGGAGTATGCCCAGTTGTTATTCGATCTGCATTATTCCGGTGCTCGGTGTTTCAGGATCACTGTCGATTTCCCCGGAGATGGGATGCAGACCTCTGCAACCGGGGCAGGTTCGATTCAATGCGGCCGAAGCAGCTCAGGAAGCTATGACCGGCCGCCTTCCGGAGATTCTTCCATTATCCCTCCATGCATATTCTGAAATAACTTGCGGCGGTTATTCAGCTTAACCGGACCGGCCGGGAGTCGCCGGCTATTGGATCTGCGGGCTCTGCATCTAATAACCCGCAGGGCGGAGTTCCACGGGCATGCCCGTGGGTATCTACACACAAGTATATGGGTACTACTGACGGAAACTTGACATCCTGCCAGTTTGTTCGAGAGTTGCAGGAGCTGGTAACTCTATGATATATAATAAAATAAATCTTAGCCTGTACTGAAGGTATACAACTTGCGCATGGAGCAGGGAGAAATGATTATTGAGGAGTAATAACCTTAACTTTCGAAAATATGAAGGCAAGTTTAAGAGAATTCTTAAGAGTGTTGGGGGAGTTGAATGTTCTGGCCGGCGCCCGGCTGAGGGTAATAGTGAATTCACCGGGTGGCAGGGTAGTTTTAGTGGATGAGGGGGTGGTAATGGATGCCGGGGAGATGGAAGAGGGGAAAGCCTCTGATTCACAGATTTCCATATTCCACTCTACTGCCCTTTCCCGGGAGAGTTTCAGCCCCGGTGACTACCGGGATTCCGCTGGTGAGGATAACAGTCATCCCTGTTCCGAAGTTTCTGTTTTCCCCTCCGGTAAAGCCTGGAAGCTGCGCTGGCAGCGGAGGGGAAGGAGTTTCCTTTTTATCAGGAGATGTGATGACATCTCCATTCATTTGAAATTGAACTTCATGAATGAAATTTCCAATCTGAATGGAAGGGTCCGGAGGATCAGTACCTTCCTCCCCCTGCTGGAGAGGATGGTTGATGATATACCGGTTAAATCCGCCCCGCAGGCGGGGGGATTGAAAAATTCTTCAATAGAAGGATATGGTGAAAAGAGTATAGGAGATAACGGTCTGCGGAAGAGCCGGACGGAGCAGGAATACCGGATGGATCCTCCCTTTATTGGATGTTCTCCGGGGATCAGACATATCAAGCGCTATCTGCCCAGAATATCAGGCAGCGATTTGCCGGTGCTGATAGAGGGAGAGAGCGGAACCGGCAAGGAGATAATTGCCAGAAACATACACCGCATCAGTGAAAGGAGCAGAAGACCTTGCGTGATTGTCAACTGTATGGAGATTCCCTCTTCACTCCTTCAGGGTGAGATATTCGGTCATTCCAGGGGGGCCTTTACCGGTGCTTCCAGGGACAGGGCCGGGTTGGTGGAGAGGGCGGCCGGCGGTACCATGTTCATAGATGAGATAGGTGAATTGCCAACATCATCTCAGGCAGCCCTTCTGCGTGTCCTCCAGGAGGGAGAGGTCAGAAGAATCGGAGAGTCATCCCGCCGGAAGGTGGATGTGAGGTTTATCTTCGCTACCAACAGGAAGCTCTCCCGCCTGGTCGATCAGGGTGATTTCAGGAAGGATCTCTATTTCAGAGTAAGAGGAGTACATATTGAGATTCCCCCCCTCCGGAAGAGAAGGGATGATATAATCCCGCTGGCGGAGTATTTTTTGACAGAGACAGCCGGGGAAGCAGGTATTCAAGGGCCCTCTCTCTCCATGGACGCCGCCGGGAAGCTGGTAAAATACCATTGGCCGGGAAATGTAAGGGAATTAAAGAATGAGATAAAGTGCCTCCTTCTGTTCAATCCCGAGACCCCGGTGATCAATGCTGAAATGCTTCCCCCTCATATTTCCACTCCCTCATCCGGTTCGGGTAATAACCACCAGGGGAACCTTTCCCTTTCCGGAGCTATAGAGGATCTGGAGAGGAGGATGATAGCTGAGGCACTGATGAGATTCCAGGGGAACCGGACCAGAGCGGCAAGGGAACTGCAGATATCCAGGCAGGGGTTGCTGAAGAAGTTGAAGAGGCTGGGCATGGCTGAGGATTATCCTTCATGAAAGCAAGGATAAATACAAACAAATTGTTGTTGGGAAGGTCTTTCTATATATATTATCATCTTAACACCGGATATTCCGGAAGGGATTATGGTTCCGGCAGGGAGAAAATAAGAGAAACTTATCCGGGGCCCAGGATATCCCGGTATTTTCAGGTCGTGGGGGGTATGTCGTGCCGGCTGAAATTGAACTGATCGATGATTTCAATATCCAGCCTGTAGGTCTGCATAATGGAGTTTCGCGCACTGCCCTTGATTGAACAGAAGCGAGCCCCGGAAAGTGTTGGAACGGAATTCGGATTTTAAATAGCTTCACTGGATTGTCCATGGCCGTTTAATCTGCGGGTATCAGGACACTGGAGTAAATGAAGTATAAGAGGACATTGATAAACAGGGATAAATTCCCGGGGAAGTGGGTAAACGAGATATTCGCCGGAGCCTCTGCCGGCATGCTCATGGCCCTCTCATTCCCGCCCTATCCCTTCAGGTTTATGGCTGTATTATCCCTGGTGCCGGTGTGCGGCTACTATCTGAGGTATTTCAAGGCCAATCATTATGTAAAGAGATCACTGGTTCTGGGGGGTTCGCTTGGTATAGCCTTCTTCCTGATCCTGCTCTACTGGGTCAGCAATCTGGTTCCGGCCTCCAGCGCCAGAATGCCATGGTTGATGATACCTGCCATGCTTCTGCTGGTGGCATATCTTTCCTGCTATACCATGCTCTTTTCTCTGGTTCAGGGGTTTATGGTGAAATATCTGGGGAGGCTGGCTCTCTTCGCTGCTCCCGCCATATGGGCGGTGGTGGAATTGGGCCGTTCCACCGGCGAGCTTGCTTTCTCCTGGGGCATACTGTCCAGCTCTCCGGTGATATATCCGGAGGCCATTCAGGGCCTGTCCATTTACGGGCCCTTCGGGTTTTCCATGATTATTGTTCTGGTTAATGTGATGATTTCCTTTGCCATTTTCGGAGAGGGAAAAAGAGAGCGGATCCTTGCTGTGGTGGTTGCCCTTGGCCTGGCCGGAGGACACATTATCTGGGGGAGCCGGGAGATAGAGGCATTCGATCGAAGTAGAATTGTCGATTCTCCGTCCGCTGATTTTGTAATAGTACAGCCTAACACTGATCTGGGTATCAAATGGAAGAGACAGTTCCGGGACTCCGTGTTCAACCAGATAGAGAAGCTGGCTTTCCGTTACAGTGAGGATGAGACCGAACTGGTGGTTTTCCCCGAGACCGCTGCCCCGGTTTCTATAAGTCATGCTCCCCGGCACAGGCGCTGGTTGCAGCTTATTTCAGAGGGGATTGAGGCGGATCTTCTGATGGGCTTTGTGGATCACAAAATGAGGGAGGGTAAATGGAGGGCTGCTAACTCAGCCGGCCTGTTCAATCGCCGGGGAGAATTCAACCAGAGATACAGCAAGATAAATCTTCTGCCCTTTGGTGAAAGGATGCCATACAGCCAGTATATTCCCTTCCTGGAAGAACTGGATTTTGGACAGGCCAATTTTGTGCCCGGGGAAGAGGCAACCATATTTGAATCCCTGGCTGGCAGGTTCGGGGTGCTGATATGTTTCGAGTCGGCTTTTCCCGGTTATTCCAGGGATTTTATAGCAAGGGGAGCGGATTTCCTGGTGAACATAACCAATGACGGCTGGTTTGGCAGTGAAGCGGGACCCCTTCAGCATGCTGAAATCCCTGTGATGAGGGCGGTGGAAAACCGGGTACCCCTTCTCAGGTCGGCCAATACTGGTGTTTCCATGTATATAGATCCGGTGGGCAGGATAAGGAAGAGGATCGGGCTCAACCGTCTGGGTGCACTGAGGGGTGAGCTGTATTTCTCGGGGGAGGGGAAAACCATATACTGCCGGTATGGAAACCTGATATTCTGGTTGATGGTTCTGGTCAATCTGGCGATTGTGCTGGTCCTCGGTGCAGGACGGATCAAGGTTATTATTTCAGATTAATCCCGCCGGGGATACCTGGCAGTATCAATGGGCGGTTACGGCGTCCAGGTAAAGGGTTCCGGAGGATCTCATGTGCCAGGCATATCCCATTTTAAGCATCATTTTTTCACCGCTTATGAAACCCAATTCGAAACCAAAGCCGCTGTGGATGCGGTTATACTCCAGATTATCGGGTTCACTCCAGCAGGCCCCGGTATCGGTAAAAACTGCCAGATCTACCAGCATTAAAGGATTGACCGGATCGGAGAGAGTGCTGAAATTCAATGGGAACCTTACCTCCGCCCTTCCGTTGAAGCTGTTGTTGCCGATAAACTCTCCATACTGGTAACCCCTTATGCTTCCTTCTCCTCCGGCATACTGTTTTAGAGGGAGGGGAACATTGCCATAGGTAAGGGTGGAACTGGCGAAAAAATTCCAAATGGAGTTTTTTATCCTGAAATATATTCCGGAAGATGCCCGGTATCTGAAATTTTTTATTTCGGCATCCACCCGGGCCACTCCCCAGTCCTTCCTGCTCAGTGAAAGTATCAATCCTCCGGTGGGATAGAAGTTTCTATTGAGGGAATTGAAGCGGGCACCTGTCTCCAGGGTTGAGTAGAGACCCGGGGGGATCTCCGGAATTCTTCCCTTTCCCTGATTTTCAAGCATGGGGTCGGCTGTATCGATCATATCCATTCCCGGACGTAGATATATTTCTAACCGTTTCCCCATGGCAAAGTTAAATCCCAGACCTGCCTCCAGCCTGCGAATATTGTCATTTATGAATAAACCTTCATAGTGTGGGTATGGATAATGATAGTCGCTGTATTTCAATTCCAATTTTAAACCCACAGGGCTGTTCAGGAGTGATTTATCATACCATTCCGACTCTATTATGGTGGCTCCCCTTACCAGAACTGAGGCGGAGATATGCTGGTTTCTATGGAGGAAGTTTCTTTCGGTCACTGAAATTCCCACCGCTATCTTATTGGCGAAGTTTCTGCTTATCAGAGGAGTTACGGAGAAGGTGGGCTGTTCGGAGATGCTTATTATCAGTTTAACCTCTCTCCCCTCCGCAAGGGGGATTGCAGAGAGAGTGGCTGTCTCGACTGCGGACAGTTCCCTGACCCTGTTGATACCCTTATCAGCGGTATCCCGTGTGAAGGGGTCTCCCCTTTTGATCCCCAACCTGGCAAGGATCAATTCCTCCGGTACATCCTTGTTGCCGAATATAATTATTCCGCTGATTATGCCTCCTCCGGTGGCACTGTCCGGATAAGACATGCTCTCTCTCCCATGGTGGTTTGGCGGGCAGGCGGACACTCTGGTTCCGCCCTCTGCCGTACCGGACAACAGAATAATGAAAAGGATGAATATCTTGGGACCTGTATGCATGTTCGGGATACTCCTGTTCCGTGTATGTAAATTAGCGGCTGTAAATGCAGGGGTCAATCTATTTATTGGGAGAGGGTTCTCCGGAATCGGCCGGGGGAGCCAGGGATTGCCCTAAGATACTAAAGATATTTTTGTTACAGACGAAATTAAAGTAAATGAAAGCCATAGATAGGGAGCGCAGAGTAATGGTGGTGAAAGCTGAAGAGAAGAAACTGGACCTTTTACGCTTTGTCAGTTTTTCCCTGAGGGAAGAGTATTACGGACAGGATATCCGGTATATTCGTGAAGTTACAAGGATGGGGCAAATTGCTGAAATGCCGGCCACACACCATTATCTGCTGGGGGTGATGAACCTGAGGGGGATGGTGGTTCCGGTATTGGATCTTGGAGAAAAGCTGGGGCTGGAACCCATGGAGGTAACTCCGGATACCAGATTGATTATTGTGGAGTACAGCGGATCGGTTATTGCCCTGCTGGTGGATGAAGTCCATCAGGTGATGGAGATTCCACGGGGGGATTTGCACCAATCTTCAATCTCGGGTAATGGCGAACGGGACTGGTACCTCCACGGAGCAGGAAACGTGGATCAAAAGATTATATTTTTCCTCGATGTAGAGAGGATATTCATGGATGACCGGGCCTTCTTCGGAGATACCAGTGTTCCAGAACAGCTGGGGGGGAAGAATGAGGGGCAGTGATACCAGAGAAGGTTGTCGCCTGAAGCTGGAGAGGGAGGATTTTGACTGGTTCAGGGATATAATCCGGCGGGAAACAGGTATAAATATTCGTGAGGGCAAGTATAATTTTCTGTATAACAGACTGCTCAAGAGGTTGAAAAAACTGGAGATGGGTTCTTTCATAGAGTACCGGCAATATCTTAAGACAGTAGAGGGGAGAGAGAAAGAACTGGCCAGGCTGATCAACAGTATCGTAACTCCGGAGAGTTCATTCTTCCGTCACCGTCCCCATATGGATATCTTTTCTTCGGAAATATTACCACTCTGGTCTGAGAATAAACTCTCCCGGGGAGAGGAGATAAATATCATCAGTGCGGGTTGTGCCAGGGGGGAGGAGCCATATTCTCTGGCCATTTTGGCCTGCGAAAATCTTTCCGGAGCGGAGAGGTTGAGATTTAAGATAACAGCAGTGGATATTTCCAGTGAGCTGCTGAGCCAGGCTGAAGAAGCACAATATCCCGGCGATAAGGTAAAACAGGTTCCCTCCAGGTTCAATTCATACTTCATCAAGGAGGGAGAAAATTACCGGTTGCCGAAAATGGTTACCAGGATGGTAAATTTCCAGAAGTTCAATATGATTAAGGATAACTGGAATCTCCTTGCCCCCGTGGATTTAATTATGTGTAGAAATACTACCATCTATTTTGATAAGCGGACCAGGAATGAAATCTATTCCCATATGGTCCGGTCATTGGTAGAAGAAGGATACCTGGTGATGGGGCCGACCGAGATGGTTGAAGCAGCACCATACGGACTCGAGCATATCGGTCATAGTGTATACCGGAAGGTATGAAATTGAGTGAAAGCGAAAACGGTCTGAGAAATAAATATTTTCAGGACGCTGAAGAGCTGGTGCAGGAGGCATCAGATGTTCTCCTGGATATCGAAAAGCAGCCCAATGACGAGGGCGCCCTGAACAGCCTGTTCAGGGTGGTGCATACCCTCAAGGGGTCTTCATCATTCATAGGGCTGGATAACATATCAGGATACGCTCATGAAATCGAGAACGTTCTGGGTGCGGCCAGGAGTGGGGAGATAACCCTGAATGAGGATTCAGTGGATATACTTTATGAGAATATGGAATCGCTTAGGAGCATGATAGAAGAGGCCAGGGAGGGGGGTAGCGGCCGGCAGGAAGATTATATGGGGAAAATCGGAAAACTGTGGGAGGTAGTAAAGAAGGGTGGAAAGGTTGATTCGCCGGTGGTTCAGGGAGAGAAAGGTGGAGGGATGGATGCAGAGGACGGTAGAGGTGAAGGTAATACATCAGGGGATAAGGTGATAAAGGGTAAGGAGTGGAAGTTTGTTCTTCCCGGTGACGATTATAAATCACTGGTTAATTCATCCCATTCCCAATTTTTATACGCAAAATTGGATTTCGACCGGAGCATATCCATGGTTCTATCCAGGGCTATGGCAACTTTACGTTCCGTAGAGGAAAAGTGCGCTTACATGATATCAAGGCCTTCGGTTAATTACATGGAGGAAGAGTTCGAGGGTGAGATTGAGCTCTTTGTGGCCACGGAGATGAATGAAGGAGAACTGGAAGAACTGCTTACTGTTAACATGGCTTCAGTGGTAACCCTGGAAAAGATAAATGGAAGGCAATTGGAACAAGCCGTATCTCACTCGCTTCAGGAAGAGTCAGAGAGAGATGCCGGAAATAGGGAGCAGGGGGATGAAGGTGAGAATCAAAATGGGGAGAAGGAGGAAGAGAGTGAAAAACCCACATCCCGTCATACTGGAGAGGTGGAAGAGGGGGAGGGGGATAAGGCTGTTCCGGATAAAGGCCATTCTTCCAGGGGTGGCTATCAGGAGACCATCAGAATAAGCAAGGATAAACTGGATACCCTGATGAATCTGGTAGGGCAGATGATAACCAATAGAACCCGGAGCACAGATCTGTTGGAAAAGGTTAGAGAGAGATACCGGGATGATGAAGTGATAAAGAGTCTGGAGGAAAGCTTCAGCGAGGAGGAAAGAATCGTCTCGGAGCTTCAGGACAGTATCATGAAGAGCAGGATGGTTCCCATTGGTCTTATCTTTAATAAGCTCCCGGTGATGATCAGAAATCTCAGCAGGCAGGCCGGGAAGAGGGTGGAGGGCAGTATATTCGGAGAGACCACTGAGCTGGATAAGAACCTGGTAGACCGTCTCTGGGAGCCCCTGGTACATCTGGTTCGTAATTCCATAGATCACGGAATAGAGTCTGAGCAGGAGAGGCTGGAAGCGGGTAAACCTCCCCAGGGGCGTGTTTCCGTATTTGCTTATCAGGAGTATAACAAGATAGCAATAAGAGTGGAGGATGATGGGAGAGGTATAAATAAGGAAAAATTAATAGCGGAAGCGAGAGCTAAGAATATTATGGATCTAACCGGAGAGGAGATTTCAGAATCCCGGCTGGAAGATATCATATTCCATCCGGGCGTTTCCACCAAGGATGAAGTAACCAGTATATCTGGAAGGGGAGTGGGAATGGATGCGGTCAAGAAGACCATAGAGAGGTTGAGTGGTTCGGTGGAAATTTCCTCTCTCCCCGGTAAGGGTACCACTGTAACTATCCGGCTGCCCCTGACCCTGGCTATAATCAGAAGTCTGCTGGTGCGGGCGGGCAGAAAGATATTTGCGGTTCCCATAGCGGATGTGGTCGAGCTTCTGAAAGTAGAGAGAGAAAGGATCAGGAGAAATCCCCGGGGGACTATGGTGGTGAAACTCCGGGAGGATATCGTAGAAGTATTCCCTCTGAGAGAACTGCTGGGGATGGAGGGGATGGAAGGTTTGCCGGAAAGTGTCAACCTCGCAGTGGTGAGAAACAGACAGTCCAGGGTGGGGATAGTAGTGGACGGATTCGAACGGGAGAGGGAGATAGTGATCAAGAATGTTAATGGAGCTTATATGAATGTAGAGGGAATTTCGGGAGCGACCATAATGGGGGATGGATCGGTGGTGCTCATTCTGGATATTCAGATACTTCTCAAGAAGATGTTGAGAAACTCCGGAAAGGTGAAAAATGGTGCCAAATCTCCCACTCTAATTGGAGTTTGAAAATGAGTGACCGGATAAATCTGAGTTCGGATAATGCTGTTTATGTAGGGATTGGTGAAATAATGACCGGGGAACATCCCCGGATCTTTTCCGCTGTGGTAAGTTCATGCGTGGCTCTGATGATTTATGACAGTGTTTCCGGGTGGGGAGGTATGGCCCATATCCTGGCCAGTGGAAAGGGTGATTCAGAGCTGAAGGGATGGCGCTTTTCTGATTCTGCTGTAGTGGAGCTGGTTTCCAGGGCCAGAGACAATACTCCTCCCGGTTCCAGCATTGTAGCCAAGATAGTTGGAGGCGCTGGCAGTTCGGAAAAGGTGGATAATGATTCGCTTTTGAAAAATATATCCAATACCACCCTTATGCGTGTGATAGAACTGGTTCTGAAGGAGAGGATAGTGGTAGCTGGTATGCACGGGGGAGGAGAAGGCTCCAGGAGGCTGTTTTTTGATCTGAAGGAGGGAAGGGCGGAAGTCTATCATAAAGATAAGCTTACAATTATATAATGGGGAAGGAATTATGATTATAAAAGTACTGTGTGCGGATGATTCAAAGCATGTTTTGAACATACTCTGCCGCTTGCTGTCGTCGGATGACGAGATAAAAGTGGTGGGTCGAGCGGGGGATGGAAGAGAAGTGATAGATATGGCCAGAGAACTGGAGCCCGACGTTATAACCCTCGATCTGAAGATGCCAGGGATGGATGGCCTGGAAGCTCTGAAGATTCTCAAGGAAAGGACTTCCATACCGGTAATCGTAGTCAGCTCCTATACCCAGTACGGGGCCAAGACCACCATAGAAGCCCTGGAGCTGGGAGCAGCCGATTTTGTGCCAAAACCTGCCAGCGGGCGTTCGGACGATCTGCTCAAACTTAAGGATGAGCTTATCCGGATGGTAAAGGCGGTGGCTTGCTCTTCTCCCAGGGTCAGCGGGAATATCCAGAATATCAGGGAAAGCGCCATAAAGAGTCTGGGGCGCGGCCAGAATGATGCGGAAATGGCTGACGACCAGAAACAGCTGCAGTATGAGGAGAAAACCACCTTCGAACTGGTGGCCCTGGGATGCTCCACCGGCGGGCCCATGGCGGTAAAGAAGATACTTTCCCACTTGCATCCCGCATTTCCATGGCCGGTAGTAGTGGTACAGCATATGCCCCTGTATTTCACCAAATTTTATGCCGAGAAGCTCGATCTCAGCTGCAACTTGGAGGTGAAGGAGGCCGAAGACGGAGAGAGGGTTTTAGGGGGGAATGTTTATATTGCTCCGGGCGACCGGCACATCAGATTGAAGAAAGGGGATGGGAAGCTTTGTTTTTATATCGATTCATCTCCTCCGGTGGGAGGGGCCAGACCCTGTATAGACCTTTTTCTTGAATCACTCAGTAATATGGTGGGAATGCGGGCGGTAGGGGTGCTGCTTTCAGGAATGGGCAGTGACGGAGTAGAGGGGTTGATGTCGCTCAAACGCGCCGGAGCAGTTACCATTGCACAGGACCGGAATTCATCCATCGTTTACGGGATGCCGGGCAAGGCGATCAATACCGGTGCAGCTTCATACGTGGTTGAGCTGGAGAAGATACCCGGGTTCATCTATGCTTCAGCCAGGAAGAGAGCTTCCCGCAAGGTCTGATAGTAATAATCAGGGATAAAGAGTTTGATAATCCTGATTTATCTTCCCCGTAGAATAATCTTTTCCCAAAATCTATTGTATATTTCCGGCTATCGATTAGAATAGTGTGGTAAGTAGTTGACAGGCTGTTGAATGAGGAAGGTATATTCAGTGAGTATATATTTTTCTATATTCTGGTCATTCTTCAAGGTAGGTCTTTTCGGATATGGTGGGGGGCCGGCTTTTATCCCCCTGATAGAGAAGGAGGTAGTGTATAATTACGGCTGGATGACTTCCACCGAGTTCGCCAATGCCCTGGCCCTGTCCAATACCCTGCCCGGACCGGTGTCCACCAAAATGGCGATCATAATAGGGCTCAAGACCGGCGGGCCCTGGGGAGCTGTTGCTGCCACCGGAGCTCTGCTGATACCCTCTTCGGTGCTGATAGTAATTCTGGCAATATTATACTTCAGGTACCGGCATGTTCCCTCTGTAAAGGGATTATTGAAATGTGTCCGGCCGGTGGTAATAGCTCTCCTGATGGTTACTGTAGCTCATCTTGCTCCCAGGTCGGTAGTGAACTGGTATACCTTCCTGATTGGTCTGGTTACCTTTGTAGTAGTTTACTTTCTCAAGATTCACCCGTTGTATGCGGTGATAGCTGCTGGACTGATCGGTTATTTCCTGGTAGGTTAGCAAATACGAGGTTCGAGATTGAGGTGTAACTGAATGAATTTCGAAGAGAGAGAATATCTTTCCAATCCCCGCAAGGACAGTTTTACCGCCACTGTCACCGGAGCGGAAATGCTGGATAACGGCAACTATGCTGTTTATCTGGAGGCCACCCTTTTCTATCCCGTATCCGGAGGCCAGCCGGATGACCGGGGAACTATTGGTGAAAGAAATGTTCTGGAGGTCAAGGAGACCGGGCAGGGGGTCTGCCATACTGTGGATGGTAAGCTGGAGGTGGGGAAGGAGTATTATGCCCGGATTGATTTCAAACGACGCCTGGATTTTATGCAGCAGCATTCCGGACAACATCTGTTATCCCGGGTCTTTCTAAAAAAGCTGGGCGCTTCCACGGTGAGTTTTCATCTGGGGGAGCTCTGCAGCACCGTCGATCTGGATATATCTCCTCCTCCGGATGAGCAGCTCAGAGGGGTGGAGGAGGAAGCCAACAGATGGGTGCTCAAGGACGCCGCAATTAGAACCTGTATTCTCAGCCGGGAGGAATACGGGAAGAAAACAGAAAGGAAGGATGAAAATATCCGGGCCGGATTGCCGGAGGGAGTGGAGAAGGTAAGGCTGGTCGAAATCGAGGGACTGGATACCACAGCATGCTGTGGAACACACTGCAGTTCCACTGGAGAGATAGGTATGATCAAAATCCTGGGTATGGAAAAATACGGAGATAACACCAGGATAACTTTTGTATGCGGGATGAGGGCCTGGCAGGATTACTATTCCAAGCACACTATGTTGAAGGAGCTGGCATTGCGCTTCAGTACCGAATGGAGTGAAGTGGACAGGGTGGTGGATAAGATGAGAGATGAAAACCGGGAATTGAAAAAGATTCAGAAAGCACTTCTGGATGAACTGGCCGGATACCGGTCGGATAAGTTGGAAGAAGAGGCAGAAGGGGTGGGGAATTATAAATTGATCAGCAAGGCATATGAATATTCCCCCGCAGATGCTCTTAGGAATATGGCATCCAGAATAAAGCAGAAGGAGGGCTTCATTGTACTCCTCTCCTCCAGGGCACCCCGGCCGGCTCTGGTCTTTGCCCGCAGCGGGGACGTTCCCCTTAATATGGGAGAATTGCTGAAGAATTGTGCCGGGGCCATGGGGGCAAGAGGCGGGGGAGGAGATGATTTTGCCCAGGGAGGGGGAGGTGATCCTGATATGATAGATCAGGTCCTTCATTCGGCTGAAAATAATATAAAGGAAGGGATCCAATGATCGATAAGCACCACCGGGCGAGAGAGGAGATGGTGAACAGCCAGATCGAAGCGAGGGGAGTGAAGGATCCGAGGGTGCTGGATGCTATGAAGAAGGTTCCCCGGGAACGCTTTGTCAGAGAAGGAGATAAGGAGCTTGCCTTTCGTGATGGGCCACTTGCCATTGGACACGGCCAGACCATTTCACAACCCTATATCGTTGCCTATATGACAGAACAGCTCAATATCAGGGAGGATAACCGGGTCCTGGAGATAGGCACCGGCAGCGGATATCAGACTGCAATTCTGGCTGAACTGGCTGATGAGGTATGCACTGTGGAGGCTGTGGAGGAGTTGTCCAAGAGGGCCAGGGCGATGTTGGGTGAGCTTGGTTATGATAATATTAAGTTCAAAACCGGCGATGGATCTCAGGGATGGGGCCAGGGTGAGCAATTCGACGCTATAATGGTTACCGCTGCTCCTGCCAGGGTTCCTCAGAAACTTCTGGAACAGCTGGCTGATGGCGGCCGCATGATTCTACCGGTGGGTGATTTTGTCCAGTATCTTAAACTAATCACCAGGGAGGGCGAAAGATACAGGGAGGAAAAACTGATTTCGGTGAGATTCGTTCCCATGACCGGGGAGATCGATTGAGACTTGATTATCTCCGGTATCCGGCTCCGCCGGAGGTGTGAAACTTCATACCGGGCTGCATATGCATTATCATAGGGAAAGTGCCGCTATAATTTTATTACTCCGCCGGATTCCCTGCTCTCATTCTCCGCGATTACCCGCACCGCCGGCTGGTCATTCAGTACACACTTATTCTCACAGGTACCACAGCCGATACACAGCCTCTTTTCCACATAAGGTTTCTTAAGTATGAATGGCCTTCCGCTTCTGGGAGTGGCCTGCTCATCTTTGAATTTAATAGCCTTTTCCGGGATGGGGCAGTGTTCTTCACACACTCCGCAGTTTACACCCCTTTCATAGGGGATACACCGATTCTTATCGAAGTGAGCGATACCAATGCGGTACCCCTGCTTTGCTTCCAGGGGCATCTCCCTTATCGCTCCGGTGGGGCAGACCCGGGAGCAGAGGTTACAGTTGTATTCGCAGTATCCCAGTTTGGGTACCAGGATGGGAGTCCACATACCCTCCAGTCCCCCCTCCATCAGGCTGGGTTGCAGTCCGTTGGTAAGACAGACCTTCATGCATTCACCGCACTTGACACATTTATCCAGAAACTCCTCTTCCGGCAGGGATCCCGGCGGCCGGAGCAGGAAGGGTTGGGACCGGTTGGCCTGGCTTCCCGCAGCAACCAGTGGAACGGCAGCCAACGCCCCCAGGCCGCTGGCCAGGATCCAGCGTCTCCGGATGTCCACATTATCTGATTCCAGATCCCTGGACCGGTCTATTCTGACCGCCCGGGTAGGACAGATATCCCTGCAGTTATAACATACCACACACTCCCGGCTGGCCCACTCGGCAGGTGGAAAGGGGGACGCCCCTCCCTGGCAGACCAGGTTGCACCTTCCACAGCGTATGCATTTTTCCTTGTCTATGTCCACCCTGGCCATATACTGCCGGGTGCCGATTATCCCCAGCATCGCCCCCAGGGGGCATAGGTATCTGCACCAGAAGCGTGGTGTTACCAGATTAAGGATCAGAATAACGGCAAACAGAAAACCGATGAACACTGTCTGGTAATATACCGGCTGACTGAAGGCCAGAATGTTTCCGGTCATGGCTGTTTGAAGTGAGTCGGCCATAGGTGATATCAAAGGAATCCCCAGGGAGTAAATAAATTGCAGAGTTTCCCTTCCCGCCAGATTGAAGGCGGTATTGACCGATACTGTGATTGATCTGAAGGTTATGGAGATGGGATCGAGATAACCGGCAATGTTCCATCCCAGCAGGGCTGTTGCCAGCACGAAGATGAGGAGGTAATTCTTTGCCGGTTGCAGCCTCCTGAATCTCCGGTTATCCGGTGCGGGGCCTCCCAGGCGCATCTTAAGGTAGCCGAAAAAGTTATTGATAGTTCCCAGAGGGCAGATCCACCCGCAGAAAAATCTTCCCAGGAATATGGTGGGAATTACAATCAGCAGGGAGAGCAGAAAGGTTATTCTGATAGTATGAGTAGCCAGGATGACACTTATGGCTATAAGGGGGTTAATTTCAAAGAAGAGCTTTACCGGAAGACCCATTCCGTTGATACCTGTAAAGTCGGTACGGAGAAAGAGGAATATGAAAACAGCTAGGAATATTATCTGGGATAGTCTTCTGGCCCTTTTCATGGCTGCCTGCTAAATCTCCAGCTTTTTGAATCCCTTCTGAAGGTAGTCGATCCTTCCCAGTCCTCTCTGGGATGCTATCTCCAGGTGGGGAAACCAATCGGTGGTATGATCTTTGAATTTGTCGAAGAGAGATATCCCGAAAGCATCGATCCTGACCATGTCGGTGCTTGCTGCAATCAGATCGAGTTTCTTCACATCGCTGAGGGAACCACCCTGGGGACCGTGATCGGTGAGTATTCTGACCGCATCCAGGATGGTCAGCTGGGGTCTGAAGAAGTTTGCCAGATCGACGATACTCTCTGAGAGTTTCTGATGTAACAGATTTCTCCGTCCCCCGATCAGTCCCATCAGGTTTTTCATGGAGAGTGTTACCCCCGACAGTCCATGATGTTTGGCTATGGGAACATTTATTGTTTTATCCGCTTCCAGTACATCCCGGTAAACAGCCCATTCTTTCAGAACTTCACCGTTTAGTTCAGTTTTAACGAACTTCCGCTCTTCCATGAAGGGAACTTCCGCTCCCGCCTCTCTGGCAGCTTCCGGAACTCCGCTGTGTTTGTAACACCGCCTGGCATCGGCGCAGGTATTGTCCGCCACAATAACTTTTCTGGCTCCCGAATCAAATATCATTTTTACTATCTTGTTGACTACCTCGGGATTGGTGGTGGCGGCCAGTTTGGGAACCCGGTCCCAGGACATGTTGGGTTTAACGAAAACTACATCCCCGGTGGAAACGAACGATTCCATCCCGCCCAGTAACTCCACTGCTTTTTCCACCGCCTCAGCCGGCCGGTCGGCCCTGACCACAGAGAATGTGATCTGCTCGGTATCTGCCACCGGCTTTGAATTGATACTTTCAGGGCGAAGGATATAGCCGGCTGTGGTACCGGCAAGAAGTTTCAGAAATGTTCTTCTGTCCAGCATATTATTTCTCCCTGTGAAAAAATATAATATATAATGAACATTTAATAAAGTTTTAATTTGCCCTGAGATAAGTTGAAGTATATTATATGGTTTTAACGACCTGGAGATATAAGCAGGGAGTTTCAGATTGGATAATCCCGTTTTCAAAGCAAAGACATTTTACCGGAAGCTTGATTCCCTTCTCTATCAGATCAGGGAAAAAGCGGATACCAAGGAGGTACTTGCCCTCATTCTGGATGAGCTGGTTTCATCAGTGGGGTCTGACCTGATGATTGAGAGTGGTTGTTTCTATGAGTTAAGTCATGGCCGGTACAAGCTGGTAAAGGGTCCTGTGGGAAGGGTTGATAACGGATGGCCGGATGTGATACCGCTCCAGGACAACTCTGTAACCCTGCTGCAGGGACACAAGAGTTATATATTCGATGATAATACAGCCACCCCTCCCTGGGGTAATAACTCGGTGGCGGTTCTTCTGGGTGAGGATGGCAGATACCTTTTCGCCTTCAGACTGGCCCGGGGATGGATGCGTGAATCTCTGGAATTTTCTCTGAATACTGTTCGCAGCATTCTAAACTACAGCCGGGATACCAGAAATTTCAGAACCAACCTTGAAGAGGCTCATGAGATTCAGATGAGGCTGCTTCCCTCGGAGGAACCCGAATTCCAGGGTTATGATATAGCTGGCCGGTCGATTGCAGCGGAGGTAGTAGGTGGAGACCTTTACGACTATCACCAGCTGGATGAGGATGTTCTGGGGGTAGCTGTAGGGGATGCCAGTGGACACGGGCTGCCCGCTGCCCTGATGGCCAGGGATGTGGTTACCGGACTGAGGATGGGTGTGGAGAAGGAGATGAAGATAGTGGGGGTGATAAACAGGTTGAACCGGGTTCTGAATAAGAGCTCCATGTCTACACGTTTTGTTTCCATGGTTTACGGAGAGCTGGAGAAGAATGGAACCTTTGTTTATGTGAATGCGGGCCACCCTCCTCCCCTTTTGTTCAAGGAATCGGAAATAGTGGAGCTGAAAGCGGGGGGACCTATTATGGGCCCTATCGCAGGGCACCCCTATGAAAGGGGGTTCGCCTTCATGGCTCCGGGGGATATTTTGTTTTTATACACCGACGGGGTAGTGGAGATAGTCGACAGGGATGGTGAAATGTTTGGCAGGGACGGGATAAAGAAATTTATCCGGGGGGCCAATAATTATTCTTCCGGCGAAATGGTGGAGAAATTCTTTGATCACATTTCCAGATTCGGGGAGGAGCGGTTCAGGGATGATGCCACCGCAGTGGTTATCAAAAGGCATTCCTGCTAAGGGGACTGCAGGCATTTCCGGAATTTAGAACAATAAATTCTTGTCAGTCAATCCAAAATGACCTGTTCTTGACCTTTTAATGAATAGCCGGTAATATCAATACCGAGCATAATTATAGTGGATATATTCTGTGGAGAAAGCGGAGGACAGACAATGGCAAAAACCAAAGCGAATGAACTTCCACCGGGTAAGCTCAGATGGAGGTGCTCCCTAAAATCCTTAAAATTCAATACCACCAAAGATATAAAACCATGTACCAGTATCATCGGACAGGACAGGGCTCTGGAAGCAATAAAGTTGGGGCTGGATATCAGGCACAGGGGATTCAATATATTCATAACCGGGATGGTGGGCACCGGCAGAACAACTACTATCAAAAGGCTGCTGGAACAGATGGAGAAGGATAATTCCATTCCTGATGACGTTTGTTATATGAATAATTTCAAAAATTCCAGCAGCCCCCGGTGTATCGAGCTGCCCGCCGGAAAGGGTTGTCAGCTGGCCGATGATATGAACAAGCTGATAAGAAATGTGAAAAATAATATCAGGGCGGTTTTTCAGAGCGATTACTACAAGCAACGCCGCAAGAAGCTGGTAGAGAGGATTCGTTCCAAGCAGAAGCAGAAAATATCGAAATTTGAAGATAAGATCAAAAAGGAGGGATTGGCGCTGGTTACTGTGCAGGTGGGATCCATGGTGCGTCCTCAACTGGTCCCTCTGATAGACGGAAAGCCCGCTGATTCTACCCAGATTTCCAAGCTTCTGGAAGAAGGCAAGATTTCTCGGGAGCATCTTAACCAGCTAAAAGAGAAATCAGAGGAGCTCTCAGGTGAAATGACCGAGGTCTACGAGGAGGCAAAAAAGCTGGAGGAGGAACTGGCAGAGAAGCTGGAGAAACTGAATGTAGAAATGATCCAGCCCATGGTGGATGAACTGATAGAAAAGATCGACAGACGTTATAAGAATGAAGCTTTGTCCAAAACACTGGAGGAAGTAAGAGAGAATATAATGGCCAAACTCGATCTTTTCAGGAGGAAGGAAAATGATGGAGATGATAATTCAGGCTCCATGAAAATTCTGGGAGTTTCCGGACATGAACAGGATCCCTACCGGGAGTTCAGGGTGAATGTGGTGGTGGATAATTCCGACCGGGAGAGTCCCCCGGTGATAATTGAAAACTTCCCCAACCTTAAGAATGTCTTCGGAGTGATAGAACGGGAATATACCATGAGCGGGTGGTCCAGGGTGGATCATATGAGTTTGCGGGCGGGATCCCTGCATCGTGCCAACGGGGGGTATCTGGTACTTAATGCCCTGGATGTATTTCTGGAGCCGGGGGTGTGGAATACCCTGAAACGCACCCTTAAAAGCTCGGAATCGATTATTCAGACCTACGATCCGTATGGTCTGGCCGCTACTTCGGCTATAAAGCCGGAACCGATGAGGGTAGATATCAAGATCGTCATGATAGGCGCCTCCTATCTTTATAATATTCTTCAGGCGGTGGATGAGGATTTCAAGAAGATATTCAAGATAAGAGCTGATTTTGACCGGGAGATGGACAAGAAGGCACCGGCCATAAAGCAGTACGCCGGTTTTATCAGAGCGCTGTGCCAACGGGAGAATCTCAATCCATTTGACCGGTCGGGAGTAGCTGAAGTGGTGGAATACGGGGTGAGATTAGCCGGCAGGAAGAAGAAACTTTCCACCAGGTTCAGCCAGATTGCCGATATTATCAGGGAAGCTGAATATAATGCCACCGCCAATGGAAGCAATGTAGTTTACCGGAATCATGTAAAGAAAGCTCTGGAGCAGCATATCCGGAGGGTAAACCTGATAGAGGATAAGTTGCAGGAGAGGATTGATGAGGGGACCCTTATGATCGACACAGAGGGAGAGGTGGTGGGTCAGGTGAACGCCCTCTCAGTATACAGAACAGGGGATTACACCTTCGGAAGACCGTCCCGGATCACTGCCAGTACCTCCCTGGGTAACTCCGGAGTGATTAATATAGAGCGTGAAGCCGATTTGAGCGGAAAAACCCACAACAAGGGAGTGCTGATCCTGAGTGGATATCTCAGAGGTAAATATGGTGGAGACACCCCCATTGTTATGAGCGCCAGTCTCTGCTTTGAACAGTCATACGGCGGGGTAGACGGGGACAGCGCCAGTTCCACCGAATTATACGCTATCCTTTCCAGTCTGGCCGACTTGCCCGTCCGCCAGGACCTGGCGGTTACCGGATCGATTAACCAGAAGGGGGAAATACAGCCTATTGGTGGTGTAAATGAGAAGATAGAAGGCTTTTTTAAAGTGTGCCGAAGCAGGGGGCTGAAGGGCACTGAGGGGGTCATCATACCCAGCCGTAATGTTTCTGATCTGATGTTGAATGATCAGGTTATCCAGGCGGTTAAAGATGGTAAATTTCATATATATTCCATCCGTAATGTGGACCAGGGCATATCCCTTCTGACCGGGGTCCGTACGGGAAGGGAGCACAAGGATGGAGGATTCACCAGGGATTCCGTTCATGACCTGGTTAAGAAAAGGCTGGTAGAGATGTCCAGACAGTGGAGAAAATTTGGCAAAAAATGGAGGAATAAATGATCAGCTGCAGCAGAATCAGCAAAGTCTTACTGATTGTTCTCGTCACCGCCATAACCGGCTGCGGTGATAGTGAGCCCGGGAAGATTCCTCAGGTTCAGGTGGATGTCAATCTTCTGGAGAACCCCTCTTTCGAAGAGTGGGATGGGTCGGTTCCGGCGGGATGGAGGCTGGAGCATTTAGCCGGGGAGGGCGAGAATGAATGTTTCTACGGAAGATCCGGCAAGGAGAAGTTCAGCGGTGAACACTCATTCTATATCAGGGGGGTATATGATACCGACAGGTGGTATGTTCTGGTTCAGCGGTTTCCTGTTATGCCCGGCTATAAGCTGAAGGTTGGAGCCAGGCTGAGGGCGAAGAGGCTCAAGAGGAATAAGGACCAGAAGCCCCGGGCAAGCATCTTTGTGAGATTCCTGGATAAGAACGGAAAAAAACTGGATGATGACAGGTTTTTTGATTTCATCACCCGCCGGCGGGCGGGAACCATAAAGTGGCATATTACCGATGAAGAGAGGAAAGTGCCCAAAGATGCCAGATATGCCGAACTGGGACTGATTAATTCGATGACCGGGTATCTCTACTTTGACGACGCTGTGGCAAAGATAGTAAAACCACTTCCATGGATAGAAGAGGAGACCGAATACGTTGATTTCCATTATTTCAGGGAGCATCCGTTTCCTTCAGGTTCCCTTGAGAAGGTGGCCACCCGGGTGGAGGGATATGTTGAGAGAATGGGGATTGATCTGGATGAGAAGATTGAATATTACTACTATGGTACAGAAGAAAAGTTCAAGGAAGTCACCGGATTGGATGAATATGAACAGAAACCTGTCTGGGGCAGGAAGGAACTGCATACCATCGACCCGGAAGAGAATGATGAAATAATCCATCTGATTATCGCTCATCTGGGATACCCCCCTCTGGGACTGGCCAGAGGACTCAACTACGCTCTGAGGGGGACTCTGGAGGGGGAGGACATACATGCCACAGCAAAGAATCTGCTGATAAAGAAGCAGATACCGGCCCTTTACAAAACTCTGGAAAAGAAAAGATTGCTGAGAGAGGGAACCTCCAGAATTATACCCGCCTGGGCCTCCTTCTGTAAGTACCTGATAGATGAATACGGGATGGAGAAATTCATGAAGCTCTACAAGACTACGGATGAGGTAGAGAGCCCGGGAGTATTTAACGTTCGTTTCAAGGGTGTATACGGTGAGGAATTCCCGGTGGTGGACAGAAGTTGGAGGCTTTATATCCTGAGATACCAGCCGCCGGAGAAAAAGGAAGAGCAGAGCCTGTAGGCTTATATGACTTTGGATGGAAAGATAGTGGTTTGTTGTGTTATTAAGGTTGTCGTCCCGGCAGGTAATACTGGCCGGGCCCGCTTCCGCGGTGAAGTATTCCGGTACTGACAGGAGAGGGGATGATGTAAAGTTATGAAAGAGGATTATGTTTACTGCCCCCTTTGTGGAGGCGGTCTGAAGGAGGTGCGGGAGGGGGACCGGGCAAGAAAGAAGTGTCCCTCCTGCGGTTTCGTGCATTACAAAAACCCCGCTCCCACCACCGGAGTAATCGTTGTTCAGGAGGGCAGGGTGCTTCTGGTTAAGCGGCGGTATCAGCCCTACCGGGGCAGATGGGTCATACCCTCAGGATTTGTGGAGTATAGTGAGGATATCAGGGAGACAGCGGTAAGGGAGATGAAGGAGGAGACCGGTGTGGATGTAGAACTGGACAAGTTGTATGAGGTTAAGTCGTGTTTTGACGACCCCCGTGGAAACACCGTTCTGGTTCTGTTTCTGGGACATATTGCCGGGGGAGGGATCAGCGCAGGCGACGATGCCGAGGAGGCGGGATTCTTCTCTCTGGATGAATTGCCTGCAATAGCCTTCCAGGCCCACAGGGAGGTGCTGGCCCGGCTGAAGGATCAGTCATAAAAACAGGTTCCACTTTTGATGACGGTTTAATTGTTCTTCCCGGCAGCCTTATTCTTCTCCCTCTTCCACACGAACCGCAGGAAGGCAATAAATCCTCCCCAGATCAGACCGCATATAATTATCATCATTATTATTGCTGATAATCTCACCTGATATGCCTCATCTCCCTGTAGGATCAGTCAACTCAATAAACTCCGGTTAATTACTGTCCTCTTCCGGAACCTGGGGTTTTCTTCTATGAAACAGACGGCGCCTTATGGGCCGGTTGAATATTATCAGCAGGGTTATAAGAACCCCCCACTGAAGCACACAGGTCCCGATGCTGAAGGTCCTGAAGGGATGCCACCAGAATTCCGGATCATAACTGGTAATGGCCCGGGTGAACCACCATATCATCATGGCTGTGAATTCTATGGGAATAAGTATCTTTACCGCTATGGTAAACATCCTGCCTAATTTAAAATCGTTGTCCGGGTGATCTACCATCTCGGTGCGGAACTTCTCCACTCCATAGTTGATTATAGTTACCGAGAAGAATAATCCGCTCAGCAGTAACCCAAGACTCCATACCCAGTCCTGATTCTGGAAGAAAGTGGGGCTCACCGCCGACGGCAGTCCGAACAGAAAGGCGGATGCCGCAATAATAAGAATCCCTCTCTTTCTGGAAAGGCCGAAGTCCATTGTGATTCTGGTTCCCAGTTCAAACATGGATATAAGGGAGGAGAGGGCGGCTATGGTCAGAGCCAGGAAAAATATGAACAGGAATACCTGTCCGTAGACGATCTTCTCGAACAAACGGGGAATCCAGATGAAGGTCAGACCTGTGCTTACCGGCCCGGTATCCGAGACCACCGACAGGGCTTGCCGGGTGGGGAGTATGGCGAATACCGTGGGAATGATAGCCAGGGCAGCCAGCAGGGAGGCGGAGTTGTTTCCCAGGCCGGCCAGAAAAGAGTTAGCCACGATATCTTCATTTTTTCTGGTGTAAACGGCGTAGGTGAGCAGCAGTCCCCATCCCGCCCCGGTGGACCAGGCACTCTGGGAGAGTCCCTCCAGCCAGATCCGGTGATCCAGCAACTTATCCCACTCCGGATGGAAGAGAAAGTTCAGCCCCTCTGCCGCACCGGGCAGGGTGACTGCCCGGATCACCGCCACCGCCAGAAGTACGGCCAGGGAGGGGATCAGAAGCCGGTTGGCCTTCTCTATACCTCCTGTCACTCCCCGGTAGATGATGGAGGATGCGGCCATTATTCCGATAATATGAAAGAGAACCGGCTGCCAGGAAGTCTCAGTAAAACTCTTCCAGAATTCCATGGTATCGGATTCCCATAGCCCTCCACCTCCGGATATTGCCTGAAATGGTATCATGTCTATAAGTGAGGAGAGGGCATAGCGAAAACACCACCCCGTGACTACCGAATAATAAAAGGTGATAGCAAGTGTGCAGATCCCCACGAATCCACCCATCCAGGTGAAGCCCGGGTTCATCCTTCCGAAGGCACCCATAGTGCCCATTCTGGTCTTCTTCCCCATCCCCAGTTCGATAATCAGGAGGGGGATGGACCACAGGAACAGAAATATAAACCATGGAATCAGAAAGGGAGCTCCCCCATTTTGAGCAACCACCCTGGGAAAGCGCCAGATATTACCAGTCCCTACAGCCATCCCCAGTGCTGCCAGCAGAAGGGCCCATCTGGATGAGAATCTTTCCTGCACCTGTTCCTCTCCGGTTAAAATCGTTGCCGGGTTCCAAGCCGGCTGAATTATTCCCCGCCACCGGCTTTGCCATTATACCGGGGTATAATAATAAGCGGTTCTGTTCCTGCCTGCCATTTTAAGGCAGCTGTGTCAAGACAGGATTTACATTATAACAGAGAGAGGAGCCCGGTAAAAGTATGATTGAATTTTTCTCGCATTGGGTTTAAGTTTTTACTCTATATTATATGAATTGATTTGGTGATGAATGCATCCCCTTGACCAAGAGGAGGAAATTGTATATGAGATTATTTGATTTTTTCGGAAACACGTCGGCAGGTTCAGTTATCATAACTGTACTTACCCTGTTGATAACCGGAGTGGCCGGAACCGAGGCATGTACTAATCTTATAGTTACCAGTGGTGCCAGCGAGGATGGGTCGGTAATGGTTACCTACACCTGCGATGGGGAATTTCATCCCCATCTCGGATATACTCCGGCAGCCCACCACCAGGAGGATGAATACCTGGAGATAAGGGACTGGAGCGGGAATGTGAGGGGAAGGGTTAAACAGGTTCCTCATACCTATGCGGTGATGCAGCTGATGAACGAGCATCAGGTGGTTATAGGCGAGACCACCTTCACCGGACGGGAGGAGCTGATCAATCCGGAGGGGCTCCTGCATTACTGGTGGCTGATGAGAATTGCCCTGCAGAGAGCACGCACCGCCAGGGAAGCGGTGGAGGTAATGGCTGGTCTGGTTGAGGAATATGGCTACCGCAGCAGTGGGGAGTCTATCTCCATAGCTGATCCGGATGAAGCCTGGTTGATGGAGATAATCGGTAAGGGACCGGGGAATAAGGGAGCAAACTGGGTGGCAGTCAGGATACCGGATGGATATGTCTGTGCCCACGCTAACAAGGCCAGGATCGGAGAATTTCCGCTGGATGATCAGGAAAACTGTATCTATTCTGAAGATATTATAGACTTCGCTATCCGGAAGGGTTATTACAATCCTGACAGTGAAGAACCTTTCAGCTTCCACAAGGCCTACTGTCCGGCCTCTCCCCAGAAGAGAAGATATACCGCTACCAGGGTGTGGAGCATGTTCAGACGGATCGCTCCGTCCCGGGATTGGCCCACCGGCTATCACCGGGGAGAGAGGGATGCTATGCCTTATCCCCTGTGGATTAAACCGGATGATAAGTTATCCCTCCAGGATGTTTTTGATATCATGCGGGATCACTATGAAGGTACCGGATATGACATGACCAGAGGGGTGGATGCCGGTCCCTTCGGGACACCAAACCGGTGGAGGCCCATGAGCTGGAAGCTGGATGGAGTGGATTACACCTGGGAGAGGCCCATATCAACCCAGCAGACCGGTTTCTCCTTTGTATCCCAATCCCGACGGTGGCTTCCCAATTCTATCGGAGGGGTTCTTTGGTATGGTGTGGATGATACCTATTTTTCATGCTATCTTCCCCTCTACTGCTGCAATACCGGGGTTCCCCCTGAATACACCAGGGGAAGCATAAGGAGTTTCTCTGCGGAATCCGCCTGGTGGGTATTTAATTTTGTGGCAAATTTCGCCAACCTGAAGTATTCATATATGAAGGAGGATATTCAGAAGGTGCAGAGGGAGCTGGAGGGAGAACTGATAAGACTCCAGCCGGCGGTTGAGAAGACTGCCATCAGCCTAGACAAGAAGGATCCGGAACTGGCAGTCCGTTATCTTTCCCGCTACTCCCTGGATCATGCCGGCAGAATCGTGACCCGCTGGAGAGAGCTGGGAAAGCTGTTGATCAAAAAGTACAACGATGGATACGTCAATCCCAGGGGTGAACGTATCCGTGAAGCCGGATATCCGGAATCCTGGCTCCGCAAGGTTATCCAGCTTCGGCCGGATCAATTCAAACTGGAAAGATGGGGCAGTGATACCCTGGAGACAGATCTGCCTTATTAATTTTGGTTGGATGGAGACCCCCGGGCTATGAAATATTACAGACTCACTCTGGAGTATGATGGCACCAATTTCTCCGGCTGGCAGATTCAGCCCCACCGCCGAACTGTACAGGGGGAAATATGCCGGGTGCTCCGGGATCTCTCTGCCGGCGAAGTCAAGGTAACCGGGGCAGGCAGAACCGATGCAGGAGCACATGCGGCCGGACAGGTGGCAGGTGTTTCCATGGAAACCAACCATCATACACCCACTCTACGGAAGGCCATAAGTGCCAAGTTGCCATCTGATATAGTACTTAAGGATATTTCTCCGGTGGCCGCATCTTTCAATGCCCGCTACGGGGCCAGGAGCAAAACCTACCGTTATATCTTCAAGCGGGGCAGGACTGCCCTGTGGAGGAAGCGCTTCTATTCAGTTACCGGTGATTTGAAAATCCGCAGAATGAGACGGGCTGTAAAACAGTTATCCGGGAGGAAGGATTTCACCGCTTTCTCCACTGCCGGCGGGGATGCAGGGGAAGGGATCTGCAGGGTTATCAGCTCTGAAATCAGGGAAGTTCATCCCTTAATAATTTTTGAGATCACCGCCGACCGGTTTCTCTATAACATGGTTCGAAGGATATCCGGTTCCCTGCTCTGGATCGGCCAGGGAAGGCAGATCGATATCCGCAATGTGATTGAATCCGGAGACCGTTCCAGAAGCCCCAACATTCTGCCTGCCTATGCACTCTATCTTATGAAGGTGCATTACTAGATTACGGGTTATGCTTGTGGGGGCAAAAAAATGAGGAGAAACAGAACGTTTCTCCTCGGTGATGGAGAGTCTCCATCTTTTCGCCCATCTCTGCCGCTTGCCCAAGATCTGATCTTTATTACAACTCCCGGTGTTTATCAGTTGCAACCGCAAGCGGGGCCACCCCCGGATGTTAACTTCATAACTCTGTTAGACGTACATTTTTTGATTTTTGACACAATAAATTATTTTTTTTAACCCGATTGATTCATGGACCCGTTCCCGCATGTCAGTCAGGTAATGATAATAGCATCTTGCCGGCATAGGCAGATATTGTATGGATTTGATCAAACGGGTGAAAGCTTAATGGGAGTATATTTATTAAATTAGACTGCTCCTGGCAGCAATGAATGCTGTTCTTATGCATTATGGGGGGGAAAGAATTAATTGAATCCGCCGGATAGGCTGCTGCCGTCAAATATATCATGGTATTGGAGAATTAAGTGGCAGCCGGTCTGACTATCTGATTTCTAAACCCCGGGGGAAAGTATTGATTGTGAGAGGACCCCACTTCCATATGGATGACCAGGGATTCGTTTTTTTATCTTTCCTGATAATTTTTCTCTGGGCGCAGTTCAGCGCCTCCACCAGGTTGCCCCTGCCGGATAGCAGCTCCCGGTAAACATCAATGCACAGCTCCTTGATTGATCTATCCTCTACCGGCCAGATGGGTGCTATTACCGCTTTCGCTCCCGCCCTTAGAAATGCCTCCGCCAGATCCGGCTCACCCGTTTCCGGAAGGGGTTTCCCCCCTGCTGATTCACACGATGACAGGACCACCATGGAGCAGTTATCTATTGAGAGCCCCTGAATATCTTCGATAGTCACAAGGGTGGTGCACAGCTCTTTCTCACCGTTGATTTCTTTCGAAGGGGACACCACCAGGGCGGTTCTTCCGCCATAGACCGGATAATTTATGGTATGGGTGGCTATGTGAACCGCGTCTGCACTTTTCAATCCGGCAAGGATGCTGATTTTATCGGCTCCTTCTCCCCTCAGTATATTTTCTGAACCCAGCAGCCTGCCTACCGAATCGATTTCGCTGACCGACCAGGGCAGTCCTGACAGATGAGGATAGATTTTCTTCAACCCCGGGGCAATATTTATATCCCCCACAATGAGGATATTCTTCAGATCTGCCGGTAATTGAAGCTTCTTATCATATGCGGACATGTCAATATCTGCGGAAGGACGGGATGGTTTTTCGCATTGAGATCCTGGATCAAGGGATCCGGCGGTTAAATGATACGGAATAATACGGGGGGAGTAGGCGATCTGTTTGGTTTCTACCAGGAAAGACTCCGGATTATCAGGGGATACCAGCGCGTGAAAGGGAAGGTATTCGAGGATGCCGTCTTCAACCAGTACAATTCTCTGTTTCTGTTTTATCAGTGAAGAGACAGGTTCCAGCAGAAGCCGGTAAAGTTCTCTGGATTGAGAAGACAGCCGCCCGATGTCGGGACTATCACTCTCTGCGGCTGAAATGCATGAATGATAGAACTGCAGCACCAGCTTCTCAACCCTTTCCGGTTTTTCCCAGACCATCCTGCGGACCATGTGGTGCTGGTCTATCCCCAGGATTACTACTCTGTCCTCAAGTATCAGATGCTCAAGTATCAAGCAATCTTCCGGTATCCAGCTTCTTTTGTTCAAAAGCTCTGCTATCAATGAGCCGCGTGGGCGGAGGTGGTTAACCGGACCGGTACCGTGGAGCTGTTTGTGTATTTCCGAATAGAAGAGCAGAGAGTCATTGTTGTTGAAATGATCACACTCCAGGGCATAGATATGTTTGAACAGCTCACTTATTATCCGCCACATGGGATGCCGCCGGGCAAAATAATTCTCGCCATCAGCTCTCCCGGAGAATACCCTCAGGGCCCGGAGAAAGAACTCCTTGGCTTTCTGTTGATTGTCCAGGGATATTTCAACCTTCCCTGCCAGGAGAGCTGAATGAATCTCCTGCATCCAGTACTCCTGGTCTACCGATAGCCGGAGTGCTTCTGTCAGTAATTTCCTGGCTTTATCATTTTCTCCATTCTGGTGATACATCTCCGCCAGGGCGGAGATGTATTCGGCGCTCCTGCGTTTCGTACCCAGATCTCTGGTTTGCCGTATAGCCCTGCGGTAATATTTTTCGGCCTCCCCTGTTATTCCCAGCCTGGTATAGATATCACCAAGGTAGATTTCCAGTTTTGCAATATTATGCCTGTCTATTCCCCTCCTTCCCATGGCGAGTGCTTTCTTCATATTTTTAAGGGCATTGCGGGGGCGATTGTTGATAAGCTGCATTTCAGCAATAAGATTGAGAGCCGAAGCCATGCTGTGATGAAATTCCAGCTTACTGCTTGGTTTAATATTATCGCCGGAATCACGCTGCCAGTTCTGGTTGAGTAGTAATACCCTTTCAGCAAGATGCAGAGCCCTGTCTATCTCACCGAAGCTTTTATACAACCTGGCCAGGGCAAGGGTCCTGGTGGCTTCACTGAGAGTATCACCGGTGGCCTTACTGTATCTGATGGCCTTCTGGTGAAGCGATTCGGCTTCCAGGAAGAATCCTTCGGAGGCCCGGAGTGTAGCCATGAATGAGTAGGAGCGGGAGAGATGATAAGGATCACCGACCTCCCGGGCCATTTCTATGGCGGTACCGTAACAGCGTTCGGCTGCATCCAGTTTCCCCATCCTGGCGTAATATGATCCCAGCTTGCCATACAGGCGGGAGGCTGCCGGTTTGTTTCCGTTCTCCCGGGCGGATAGAACCGCCTCTCGAAGGTAATCCGCTCCGGTTGAATTATCTCCCTTCAGGAAGTGATAGTTACCCAGAATTTCAAGCTGGAGGCATATATTCTCATGTGCGCCGATGGATTCCAGATCTGAGATATTCTTATTCAGGATCTCTACAATACCGGGGGAAAGGTCCTTTTCCAGATATACCAGGCGGCGGCATTCCCTGGTCCTTTTATTCACCCTCTCCAGTATATCATCCTTCACTCCGGAGGAGTCAATTCCTGCTTTTCCTATCCGGTTATCCTTCTCCGATTCATCTCCGCGCCTGCAGGGGTAGCTTGAAGAAAAGTCCCCCCTGTTGTTTTTTTCGCTGGTTGCAGTTAGGGTGCAGAAACAGGGCAGAGCAACCTGGGATGCCATGTCACAGCTCTGAGAGTGAGGGAGGGCCCGGATGAATCCTGCCATAAGCAGAATCATGGAAAAGATTATGGCTCCCCATTTTCTCATTATCACCACTCTGCCCGGCTGAACAGATGTAACCCGGTATCATAATTATTACATACCGGACTCCCGCCGGAAATGATACCGGGAAATCAGTGTTTAAGTTTAACCCCCGAATAAATTGCCTTACAGGTCAGAGAGGAATATTTCATATCCACCTCTTACCATGAAGTCCGGTGACCCGTCATCCAGCCCCAGACCCAGCATAGCCCGGATTCTTCCCTTACCTGCCTTGTAATCTATTCCGCCGCTCAGCATCATAAAATCATATTTGGATTGGATAGCCAGTTCACCCACTATTCCGGTAAACTCGTTCACCGGGTAAATAAATCCCCCTCCCAGCCTTACCGATATTTCATGGGAGGTTTCTTCCTCCAGGGGGGTTACCGTGCCGGTCCCGGCATCGTAATCGCCGCCTGTGTATTCGGTTACTTCAATTGATACCAGGCCGAAGTTCCCGGTTATGGCCATTCCGTTCTCCAGGTAATATCTCCCCGCGGCGAAACCGCCGACATTGAGCTTTCCGGCACCTATATCCTCAGAACCCACCGGCAGACTGATATATCCTCCTGCAGACAGACTTTTCTGCCGGTCATTTTTTATACTGTAACGTCCGTACACCCGGATATCCCTTATTCCGGATTCACCATCACCCTCCTCCGGGGATATGTTGGAGAAGCCCCAGTCCAATTCGATCTCTATTTTTTCATTGACCGGATATCCGCCCGAAGCCGAAACGCCGATAATGTTGGCGTATTCATAGTTTTCCAGTGATATTGCTCCCTCACCATAAGGGTGTGCCGATATTGGGGAATCGAAGAAGTACGATTGAAATAACCTGGTCTGGTCCAGCTGATTCTGTGAGAAGAGGGGAGTGCTTGAGAAAGCTGTTATCAGTATGATCGTGATAAAGATCCTGGTTTTCATGGAAATCTCCTTCTTTTAATCGTTCGGCAATCCTGCGATGACCCGGGGAAAGTGCCCCCCACAAATATTGGCCACTATTCAATAGTTTATTTTCCGCGAATCCCGGCAATAAAACTTTACTCGTACCGTTAGCCGGTTAAGAATTCAGACCCTGATTACAGCCGGTAGACCCCCTTTCGTGAATAGGACAATCATCTTTTTAGCAAGATTATAGATGTTTTAAGAAATGTGTCAAGATAATCGAGAGGCTGAGCTTCCCCAATTTTTATTCAATCTGTATGAATAGGGTGTCTGGTGTTTCAAAATCGCTGTCGATTTGTCGCCGTCCGGGGAAATCTCAAGCTCTACGCCTCGGGCTCGCTCTTTCTGATCCTCCGGCTCAGAAATCCATGCCCGCTCGCCAGGTGAGGGTTTGGAAACACCAGCCACCGGAGGAAAAATGATCGAATACATATTCCACTTATCTACATAAATAACATTTTGTTATTTGTGATCTTATGAAATTAATGAGTCAATTTTTGGGGAAACCCCTCGAACGAGAGGGAGAATTTAATCATACTTTTCAAGCAGATTCCTGACCTTGGCTGACCAGGGTGAAGAGGGGGGACCCTTCTGAAGAAACAGCCTGCCATTTTCCTTCATCCTGTCGATATCCCCGTTATGGTGGTGGAGCAGAGTCAGATTATAGTATATCATGGATGGGGCGTTCCGGTAGGAGAGCGCCTTATGAAGTATTCTGGCGGCCTCCTTGTCTTTGCCCAGACGATATGAGGTAACGGCAAGGTTGTTAAGAGTTTCCGGGTTCCGGGGGTTAAGCCGCAGTGCTTTCTGGTAATGAGTCCTGGCCTGTTCCACCCGGTTTTCGGCCTGATATATATTACCCAGCATATTGTAGAGTTCCACCTCTTCCGGGTATTGTCCGATACTCTCTCTCAACAGGATCTTGGTGGTGCGAAACAGATCTGTACCGGCTGATGCCGGGCCACGGAATGTTCGTGGATTGAAGGATGGTTCTTCCCTTCCTGAACTCAGGCGCATCTGACACAGGTAGTTCTTCTCCATTATCAGGGCGGTATTGAGCCGGGCCCGCCTGATATCCGGGTCCCAGTCCGGTGAAAGCACCGTAAGGGATAATATAATTATGATGAATATGGCACTTGTCACTGACAGTATGGGTGATAAGGTTCTATGAATCAGGATTCTGTCCAGAATTCCCCTCCCCGCTCTCCGGCCTTCCCTGCCGGCCCCCTGTAATCCGGATTCCGTTTCTCTGTATTCCTTCATCATCCCGGAGATCTCTTCCAGGTCCCTGGTAGCTGCGATAAACTCAGCCAGGCATACCGGACAGGAGGAGAGATGTTTTTCATAAAAGAGACGCTCGCTCAGGGGCAGCCGCCTGTCTATATAGGCTGCCAGCCACTCTTCATTTCCGCATATTTCGTTATTTCTTTCTGCCATTTGGTATGGATATCTCCCCTTGAACCGTTACTGTATATTATTAGACGTATAATCCGCAGATTTTGACGTCATTTTTCTTATAATCAGTCGGACAAACTTACCCCAGCCTTTCTTCTCCACCTTCCGCCAGGGGATAATCCCCGTCACAGGTGGAACAAAGTTCCTCCATGTTCCGGGTGATATTGCTGTAAACCTCAGGGGGCAGTTCTTTCTCTGACAGCAGGTCTTTCAGGGAATGAAGTAGCTTGTCAAGCTTGCGGTAAGCCTGTTTTTCATTTTTAAGGTCCAGTATTTCACATATCTGCCTGGCACTTGCCTTATGTTCGAAGCGTAGATGAAGGATCAAACGATCCCGGTGAGGCAGTTTATTTACCGCTTCCCTCAGATTCTGCAGAGCCAGTTGAAGGTTGTGCCGGTCTATAATACTACCGGGATGATCCATTGAGCCTGGATGGATCAGTCTTATGTCCGGATGGAGGCTCTGTCCCTTCATGCCTCTGAGGGAGACGGTATAACCATCCGGATTGAGGAGGCGGTCCAGTATCTTGCCCATATTCTTTTCCTTGATTTTCTGCCTGATCCTCCTGTCACACTCGATCAAATCGAGATAGGATATGCTGTTTCCCCATTCCAGCCTCATACTCTGGTATACTTCATTTATCCTCAATCCCTGAATGTAAAACAGGTCAAAGTAACGTTTATCAATGCATTCAAGGTCCTTAAGGAGGGAATTAAGATGACGGACTCCCGTTTTGCCTCTGAAGTAGTCAATGCATTCGCGCTTGGTTACAATAAACAACCAGGTGGTCAGGGAGGATTTGCCATCGAATTTATCCAGTTTGCCGTTCCGGAGACTCTCCAGCACTTTTGCATAGATATTTCTGCATTGCTCCCGGTCTTTTACGAATTTCCGAATAATCTTTGAAATCAGGGATGAATATTCAGAAACAAACCGGGTCCAGTATCTTTCTTCCATTTAGCTAATCCCGCTTGACTGTTTAGATGGTTATCATAAGTATCTTAACGCTTTTACAGCTGAAATGCAATTAAATTAGGCGGTATTTACCGGGGGAAAAGCCCTGTTTATTATTACGCGTATTATTAGTCTTGATATAAGTGCGGCTACGGATGTCTTTTTATCCAAGTAATTTTTCCGGAATGATTTATCAACAGATCTGATATTGTAACTATGGTAAACCCTGTTGCCGAAAGCTGTGTAAAATAGGTCTTTGAAGATTATCATACTCCAATCCCGGCTGGCGCAAGTATTGTCGGAGCAGAGGGGTTTTATCCCCGGCTCGATCAGCATGATATCATATTTGGGTGGAAATGATTGGTCTGTGCTGTTAGAATTTCCCTGTCCTCTGAGTTTTTCTGCGAAGCACTGGTTAAAAACATTGGGGAGTTGAGAAATGTACAGTGGAAAGCCGGAGCAGTATGAAAGAAAAAAACGTTCTGAAGGTGATATAATAAAGCTTATCAGGCCGGGTAGCAGAATCTTTATCGGTTCCGGAGCTGCAGAGCCGCAGATCCTGATAGAGAGCTTGATAGAGAAGGGAAAGTTCGTAAAGGATCACGAAACCATTAATCTGATCGAACTCGGTACCAGCCCCTACTACGAATCGGTGCTCAGCGAGCCCTTTCGCCAGAATGCATTCTTCATCGGACCAAATATCAGGGAAGATGTAAATGAGGGGAGGGCGGAATACACTCCCATATTCCTGTCCGAGCTTCCCGGGCTTATTCGCTCCGGCAGGATGAAGATAGATGTTGCCCTGATACAGGTGGCTCCTCCCGACAAGTACGGTTTCTGCTCTCTGGGAGTATCCGTGGATGTTGAAATGGCGGGGGTGGAAAGTGCAGAAATGGTGATCGCCGAGGTAAACAAGCGGATGCCCCGCACGCTGGGTGATTGTTTTGTTCAACTGGATGATCTTGATTATATAGTGGAGAGTGATGTTCCCCTGCTGACCCTTTCCGCTCCGGAGCCTGATGAGGTTTCCGACCGGATAGGGGAGAATGTCTCCAGGCTTATAAACGATGGAGCTACCATACAGGCGGGGATAGGGATGATACCCAATGCCGTGCTCAAACATCTTATGGATAAGAAAGATCTTGGTGTTCACACCGAGATGTTCTCGGATGGAATTATAGATCTGGTTGAAGCGGGAGTGATAAACAATTCCAAGAAAACCATACATCAGGGAAAGATAATAGCCACCTTCTGCATGGGGAGTGAAAGACTCTATGATTTCGTGGATGACAATCCCCTGATAGAGTTCCATCCCTGTGACTACACCAATGACCCCTTCATAATTGCAAAGAACCGGAAGATGGTTTCCATAAACGGAGGCATTCAGGTTGATCTGACCGGCCAGGTATGTGCCGATTCGATCGGGGAGTATTTCTATTCGGGTATAGGGGGGCAGGTTGATTTTGTCCGCGGAGCTGCCCGGTCGGAGGGGGGAAGGCCTGTAATAGTACTTCCCTCCACTGCGAAAAACGGAGAGGTTTCCAGGATCGTACCATATCTGGATCAGGGCGCAGGGGTAGTCACCTCCCGGGGGGATGTTCATTATATAGTTACAGAATATGGAATAGCCAGCCTTCACGGAAAGAATATAAGAGAGAGGGCCCTCTCTCTGATAAGTATATCCCATCCTGATTTCCGGGATGATCTGCTGCGTTATGTCAAGGAGAGAAATATCGTTCACAAGGATCAGATGCCGCTCACTGCAGCCGGAAAGTATTATCCCCAGCGCTATGAACATACCGGGAAATTCGACGATGACGAGATCTTTTTCAGGCCGGTAAAGCCCATCGATGAGGCCAGCCAGAGGGAGTTCTTCTACTCTCTCAGTGATGAATCCATCTACTACCGCTTCTTCAATATCGTCAAAACTCATCCTCACGAGAAGATCCAGCCCCTGGTCAATATCGACTACAGACAGGAGATGGCGCTGGTGGGAATGATAGGAGAACCGGGGGATGAAGAGATGGTGGCGATAGGGAGGTTCAAGGTTGATCCCTCCGACAACCTTGCCGATGTCGCCTTTGTGGTTCATGACGACTGGCAGAACCGCGGGGTGGGAACACACCTGATGAAGTCTCTGATAGAGATAGCCAGGGATATGGATGTGGATGGTTTCAAGGCGGATGTTCTGGCCCAGAATAAGAAGATGATCCATCTCTTCCATAAATGCGGATATCCGGTGCGCACCAAGCTGGAGGATGGATCGTATATGGTTAATATCGATTTCAAGGAGAGGAAATCAGACTGAAAGGGTAGATAGTGAACCAGGCTGTTTTCATCAATTCGAATACGCTGGGCGGATTTCAGTTCAGCGAAACCCATCCATTCAAGCCCCGGAGAATAAGCCGGGTTTACCATATGTGTAAGAAGAAGAACCTTCTGACCGGAACCGGTGTGAAGGTAGTGGATGTGGAAAAGCCAGAGAAGGATGTAATGTTGCGGTTCCATACTCCCGAGTATGTGGAGTGCCTGATGAATGCCAACAGCGGTGAAGAAGTAACTATCGAAATGCTGCGGCACGGTATCGGGACCCCTGAAAATCCGGTGTTCAGGGGGATATATGATTATTCGGCCCTTGCGGCTACTGCCAGCCTGGTTGCCTCCCGGGAAATAATCCGGGGGGGGAAGTGTGCCTTCAATCCTTCCGGGGGATTTCATCATGCCCATCCCGACCGGGCAGCCGGATTCTGCTATGTGAATGATGTGGTTATGGCTATAGAGGAACTTCGCGGGACCTTCCCCAGGATAGCCTATGTCGATATAGATGCCCATCATGGCGATGCTGTACAGGATGCCTACTACAGGGATCCGGATATTCTCACCGTGTCAATCCACGAAAGCGGAAAAACACTCTTTCCCTGGGGAGGTTTCGAAAAGGAATCGGGCGAGAGTAAGGGAAGGGGGAAAAACATAAATATACCTCTGAATCCGGAGAGCGATGATGAAGTATTTCTGAGACTGTTCGAGAGGGTGGTGATGGAGGCATTGAATCTGTTCCAGCCGGATATAGTAGTGGGGCAGTTCGGTACCGATATGCTGTCTACAGATCCTCTTACCCACCTTAAACTGACCAATAACGGCTATATCGAAGCGATAGAGATGCTTCACCACAGATATGACAGGATACTGGCTCTGGGAGGGGGGGGTTATAATATGAGCGACGTGGTTAAATGCTGGACTATGCTATGGTCGGAACTCTCCGGCGTTGAGCTGGATGTTGGATACGGGGGTGCCCTGGGAGGGGTACTGCTGGGAGATCCCTCTATCGAAGACTCCGATCTGCGGGACATGCGCTCCTATACCTCCGGTCCGGTTAAAAGGAAGTTGATAGAGAGAGCGGATAAGCTGGTTTACCATTTCGAAAAGAATATCAGGCCTCTGCTGGAAAACTGAGGGGGAGATAAGCCTATAATTTTTTTGAATGTTACCGGGATTTTGCATATATTGATTCTGTTTTTTCCGGCCTGGCCAATGCCTGGTTACGGCGGGATGGTCAGAGGGGTGGTGAGGAAAGGGAAAACGGATTCTATGCCGCTGGCTTACAGAATAGATAATCAAAGGTTTTAATAAAGGGGAGACGGATCAATTGACTTTGACTGATTACCATATCGAGTCGAGGCTTAATGCACTGCTGGACAGTATGCGCTCTTACCAGTGCCCCAAAGACCTGGAGCGGGATATCATGGAGGTGGTGGAGAATGTCCGTTATGAAAAGGTGGATAGTGAAGATGAGCTGTGCAGGATCCTTCAGTCTGTGATAATCCGGTCCAGACCCACTGTACTGCTGGATGAATGGGTAGAGGCTTGGAGTAACCTCTTCTCACAGTTGATAAAGCTAATCCAGTCATCTCCCCGTGCCTCGGAGGAAATAATTTCTCATTTGTATGGTTATAATGAGCTTCCGGAAGAGGCCGGGGAAGAGAGGGTAATATGCATCAATCCAGGATCAACATCTACCAAAATTGCCCTGTATAGAGGCCTGCAGCTGGAGGCCTCGGAGGAAGTTCATCTCTCTCCGGACTATCAGGACGGTACTGATACCAGAGCGGAGGAGATTATCAAGTGGTTGAATAAACAGGAGATTAAGCCGGGAGACCTTACCGGCATCTGTTGCCGGGGAGGATTCGTTAAACCTGTAAGAACGGGGACATACCGGGTATGCAGGGAGATGCTGGATGATCTTGAAAATCCCAGGATAGATCATGCTTCCAATATGGGTATACCCATAGGGGTTAAACTGGCTGAAAAGTTTTCCGGCGGTGGGGATACCCTGGTAACAACCACCCACCCGGTAGCTTCTGACGAAGTAGAGACAGCCGCCCGGATGACCGGTATCCGCAAGATTATGAGAGATGGTTCCGGTGCCCATTATCTCAATCACGAGGCTGTTCACGGGCTGGTCAGTTCCCTCCTGAGGGTGCCGGAGGAGGAGTTAACCACCATAGGCGCTCACATAGGCGGGGGCATTTCCATACTGAGGCATAGCGGAGGCGATGTGGTGGATCTGGTGAATGCCTTTTCCGGAGTGCCCAGTGCAAACAGGTGTGGAAATGTTCCCCTGGACCGCCTTCTGGAGGCCATAGATCAGTCCAGAACCAGCTTTCATGAACTGAAGAAGTACCTGTTCGGAGAGGGTGGATTGATCGATCTGGTGGGAACCAATGATTTCAGGGCCTTACTCCATTTTCGTGACTCCGGTGCGATGGAGTATCAGAGAAAAAAGATAAATTTAGTTATTCGTTTCATGGCTGGAAATATCGCCGGAGCGATGATGAAGCTTGCCGCTGCCGAAGAGAATATTGATGTTTCCATGCTCACTGGAGGTCTTTCCAGAAGCTCTGAATTTGTTCAAATGATAAGGGACAGAGTATTTCCATGCTTCCCGGTGGTAGTGGTGGAAGGTTCCATAGAGCATGAAGCCATGATCGCCGGTCACATGAGGGCCCGTTTCAAGCCGGAAGAATTGAATGATTATGTTAAAGAACGTGACGATCTGCGCAAGATAAGAAACGAGGAGAATAAGCTGCTGCAAAGAGAGATATTCGCCAGCCCTCACCTGCGCAGAAAGGAGAATGCGCCGGTTGCCAGTCTGGATGAGGTTATTTACATGGCCCGGGCCATGGTGGCAAAGTACAGGACCCCCCGTATTGCCCTGGTGGGAGCGGAGAATGAAGATGCCATAGCCGCTGCCAAACAGGCCAATGAGGAGGGTAGATATCCCATCGCCAAGTTTCTGCTGGTAGGCGACTACTACGAAGTCAACAAGCTGGCCTGGGAGTATGATATCTTCGTTGACAGTGATAACTATACCATAGTGGATTCCCGGGATCCGGTGGATAGAGCCACCCAGCTTCTGGAATCGGGGGAGGCGGACCTGATCATGAAGGGGAGAGTGAAAACAGAGGAGGTAATGAGGGGAACCCTGAAGTATCTGAAGAAAGAAGGACGCCTGAAGAAAGGAAGTATATACAGTCATGTGGGAATATTCCAGATTCCCACGTACCAGAAACTGCTGATGGTAACGGATGCCGCCCTGATCCCCAATCCGGATAATGAGATGAAGAAGAAGATACTGGAAAATGCTATCAGAGTGTGTGGGTATCTGAATATATCCAAACCCAAGGTGGCGGTGATATCGGCAGTAGAGACCATGAATCCCAGTGTGGAATCTTCCATGAAGGCGGGAGAGCTGGCTGAACAGTTCAAGGACCGGGATGACTGCATAGTGGAGGGGCCCCTGTCGCTGGATATTGCCATGGATCCGCACTCGGCCAGGGAGAAGGGTTACCGGGGCAGGATCCGGGGTAACGCAGATATACTGCTGATGCCGGATATCGAGGCCGGGAATGTGGTTTACAAGTCTCTGACAGTTTCCTCTGGTGCCTATCTGGCGGGAGCCATAGTGGGTGGAGGTATCCCCATAGTACTCACCTCCCGGGGTGATTCCGCCCGCTCCAAGCTGGCCTCTATCTGCCTGGCCAGTATCATAGCCATGAAACAGGGGGATATAATCCTCTCCGGGGATGACTCAGGTGGAAGTACTGCATAGTTATACTATTTTTCCCGATAATTGACTTCAGTCCGTCGAAATGATCCTGGCCTGACCAGAGATACAGGCTGTAGAACCGGCGGCATACCTGCACCATGCTGCGGTTCATTCCACCACAGCCGGTGTTGTTAACAGATTTCCGGGATCACATAGATAGAGGTATGGATTAACCGGAATGAAGCCGGGGCGAAAATATTATTGATGAATTGAGGTTAAGACTTTCCCCTCAAGTTGTACATCCCCTGGCTTATCTTTATAGTTTATCCGCATGGCGATTTCTGATACTCTCTATTAGCAGAAAGCCGGCTTTAACAGGAAATTAACGGAGGTTTGGATATGACCAGGCGCGCCAGATGGATAGTGTTTGCCCTTTTTCTGCTGATATTCCTGGTAGTTCTTCCCATCATGGCCATGTACGGCCTTTTCAGGGGGGGGATAGAGTTTACCAGGGGTAAGGGAACGGTACTGGTGGTTAGTGTGAAGGGGAATATGCATGAATACCATCCCAGCTTTTCACCCGCCGATATATTTGGCAGGGGAGAGCAGTCTCTGACGGACATACTTACCTGTCTGCGCCGTGCCGGAGATGACCGGGACGTAGAGGCTGTAATTCTGCGGATTTTCCCCTCCGGGGCGGGGAGCGCCAAATGCGAAGAGGTCCGGATGGCAGTAAGCCGGCTGAAGGAGAGGGGAAAGGAGGTACTGGCATATTCACCTTTACTGGTAAATAATCATTATCTTCTGGCGGCTGAGGCAGATTCGGTATTCATGCCTCCCAGCGGATATCTGATTATAAATGGCCCCGCTGCCAGTGCCGCTTTTCTGGGAGGTACCATGGAAAAGCTGGACATAAAACCCAATATACACAGTATTGGTGATTATAAGACTGCGGCTGAGGCATTTACCCGGACGGAAAGATCACCGGAATCGGAGGAGATGGCCGGATGGCTGCTCAGGGACATCTTCGACAGGTTCATAGATACGATCTCCGAAAAGCGCAACATGGACAGGGCAATTGTTACCGGGCTGGTTAACAGAGCTGTGTACAGTCCCTCTTCGGCCTCCGGGTCGGGGTTGATAGACGGTATCCGGTACTGGGACCAGGTAACCGGCAGGTTCAGGGATGCCGGAATGAACATAACCGGCTGGCGTGATTATTTGAACCGTTCCGGCCCCGGTTACCCGGGGGGAGGAGAGCGTATCGGAGTGGTCCATGTCCAGGGGACTATCGTTATGGGAAAGAGTGGATTCGACCCTTCAGCCGGAGTTACTGCAGGATCGAAGAGCCTTGTCCGGGAGTTGCGCAGAGTCCGCCGGGATGACAGGATAAAGGCTGTTATACTTAGAGTGGATTCCCCCGGGGGAGATGGAATGGCGGGGGAGATGGTCTCACGCCAGGTAGAGCTCACTGCCCGGACCAAACCGGTGGTAGTATCCATGTCGGATGTGGCGGCTTCGGGAGGTTATCAGATATCATACCGGGCGGACAGAATAGTAGCACTCCCGGGGACTGTTACCGGCTCCATAGGGTCGATTACAGGCAAGATGAATATGAGGGGCTTTTACCGGAAGATAGGTTTTAGCCGTGATGAGATGAGTGCCGGTGAGAAGGGGCTGATGTTTTCGGATTACCGCGATTTTAGCAGACAGGAGTGGGATGTGTTGAAGGAGGAGCACTGGGATTTTTATGGAAACTGGATAGAGGATATAGCCAGGTGCAGGGGTATGAGAGAGGGAGAGGTCGATTCCCTGGGGAGGGGAAGGGTCTGGACCGGTGAACAGGCCCGGGAGAGGGGGCTGGTGGATCATGTGGGGGATCTTGCCACGGCGGTAGAAGTGGCCTCCCGGCTTTCAGGGATAGCTTCACCGGAGAAGGTTAAGCTGTTGCATTATCCCGAGAGGGCGGGTATTCTGAAGGCAATCTTCTCCGGCGGACTGGTGGAGAACAGCCTGGCATATGCAGCATACAGTATTCTTCATCCCCAGAACAGCAGTGATCGATACTTTATCCGCTGTCTTGCCCCCGGTTATCCCCCTCCCCTGCGGTGACTGTTCAGAAACGGTAGCGTGCATCTATGGTAAGCAGGGTTAATGAATCCGGAGTGGGGTCATTTCCCAGATAGATATCCATATATAAGCGGTCATTCCTGTGGAGGGATAATCCCAGGCCGGCATAGTAGCTGGCAGTAAAGGATTCGACATTATCGATTAGGTTGGGAATATCTGTGTGGTAGTCTGTTCCCTCCGGAGTCAGAGTGGTTTCAGGATCGGGGTATATAGTCTTTTCTTCCGCTCTGGTCCAGGTTGTTCTTATGGAAAGATGAGAGAAGATGGTCAGATAGGAGGTTGGTTTGAATTCCAGGGAAAAGGGCAGGGTTAGATTTGCCCGGTAATTATCTGTTTCATATTTGAATTCTGAACTGCCGTCCAGGTTTATCTCCTGATGTTCTCCTGCAACGCTAATTCTGCATAAAAGAGGGTTGTTCTCCCGGGAGGTGGTGGTGCTAAAGGATGAATGAATGGAGGTGTGGAGATCGAGTTTCCGGTAGATTTCAGTCTTTCTTCCCAATGCTGCGAAAACCCTGAATCCCCGGTATCTGCCCTTACCGGAGATATCTTCCTGTTTGAATGTCCTGTTATTGCTGTTATTGTATGATCTTATGTATATATTATGTGAAATATCGTACCAGTCTGCCTGGTAGGACAATTCCTGGTACATCACCCCGCTGAAAAGGTTCAGAGAGTGAGGAAGCCTTAACTGAGCCGTTACTTTCCCCCTCCAGAGGGGACCATTCCTGAGGTCCCTGGATTCCTTCAGTTCATAATCATAACTGCCTAACTCTTCTTCGTCATCATAGGATTTATAAATATACAGATCATATCCGTTATGCCGGGCAAATTCCTCTGTTCTTTCCACAGCGGCGGTAATGCCGTAACTTCTCCTGCCCCTCTTCTGTTTGAGCAGACCCAGCTTCAGGAAGTAACATCTCTTTCTGACAGTTCCGTTTGAAAGGCGATCCCATTTCCTGCTATAGTCCAATGCATAATCTATGGGTTCATAATGGATTATGTACCTTGTTCTACTATTTAATTCCCTGTCTTTAACTGTCCTGTAGAAACCCTTTGATCCGAATGAAATTCCAATCTTTCTTTCATGCCCGACCGAACGGGCTCCTGTTACACTGAAAGACCATATCTCTGTGTTGCCCATATTATATTCTTCATAAGTTTCGCTATAAATCTTTCCGGGCGAGTTAGACGCCGAACCGCCGGAATTCAGTTCCTCCTCATCGTCGAAATACCATTCCGCGTCGAATGCGAATTTCCAATCCCCCAATCCTGCTCCATAAAAGCTAATGTTATTAATTCTCCCCCCTGCGCTCTCTGACATATAAGGGCCATGAGCGTAATAGTAAGACAGCCAGGGCATTTCCAGGCTGTATTTAACATTCCTGTAACCATACCTGACGACTGTTGCACCGGCCATATCCGCATAGGCGGGATTTATGTTCAAGTCCGTCCAGTAATCCGGTATTATCCCGGCCACATGCTTGCCGCCCAGGGAATGGATTCTGGCGGAATATCCTGCTGCCCGAAGTGAGCTTTCCGGGATTGCGGGAGATATAATGAAAACCAGAATTGGAATAAGCGCACGGAGAAAACAACTCTTACGGGCAATCTTCATAGTTTTCCTCGTTTTGTTTCTGCGGGATTTCAGTTATTCCGGATAATAGCTGTTGCAGCAGTCCCTGGCAATAGTTTTCTTAACTGGAGTTTCCCCGATTTTATTCGATCCGCATTGTTCCGGGTATCTGCTTCAGATTATCCCTATCCGGTTTTCCGGCTTGACAGCAGGATGCGGGAATATTCCTCCCGTAATTTCAGGATGGCATGTATTTCTCATATCCTTTCCGGGATGAACAACCGGTTTTCATTTTTATATATATAAAGACCATTTGGAGGGATGGATAGAGGTTTTATCATTTATTGTTTTTCATAACCGGTTGAATAATTTGCAGGTATATGGTAGAATAATGGCCGGATTAAGTCTGTATGAAGGGCCGGAGATTTAATGCATTTCAGGTTTTGTGATATCGTGGAGAGGAGGTGAAAAACCGGATTCAATTTGTGTATATCGGTATATAAATGATACCTGTATAGATAAAGGTGTCATCGGCTTGGCAAATTAATTCAAGGAGATTGGAGAATGAAGAATAGAAAAGCAACCCTATTCACACTGCTTGTATTTACAGTGGTGTTTGGCATTTCGGGCTCTCTGGTGGCTCAACAACCCCAGAAAGCACCCGAAATAGAATATGAGTCACCGCCGGAGAACTTCGGTTACAGGCCGCCCAAGGTGGATCTGAGTTACCTTACTCCGACTACCGGCATGCTGAGGGCCCCCGCCGCATCCTGGGACTGGAGGAATAACAACGGTGTTACTTCGGTCAAGGATCAGAACCCTTACGGTACCTGCTGGGCATTTGCAGCAATGGGCGATTTTGAATCCAAGTTGCTGATAAATGACGGATACGGGCCTGATTATTCCGAGCTTAATGTTCAGGCATGCAATCCTACCAGCACCGATTGCAATTCTGGCGGGAATGCCTGGATGAGTACCAACTATCTGGCGCTGCTGGGCTCTGTGGACGAATCCTGCGATCCCTATCCGGGAGGTTGTCCCAGTCCTACCTGTATAAATCCCTCCTGTTCGTTCCTGAAGCAGGTTATCGAATGGAAGGTAATTCCCAATGATGTAACCGCCATCAAGAATGCACTCACTACCTACGGGCCGGTTTATACCTCCATGTATGCCAGCTTCTCAGGTTTCAGCAGCTACGACGGCAGTTATTGCCTGACCTACACAGGCACGGAATCCCCCAACCATGCTGTTCTGATTGTCGGTTATGATGACAGTATGTGCAGTGGCAACGGTGCCTGGATTGTTAAAAACTCCTGGGGCACCGGATGGGGAGATAATGGTTACTTCTATATTCAGTACGGCCATGCCCAGATTGGATCGAGCTCCAATGTTATAACCGGTTACAAGGATTACAACCCCAATGAGACCATTTATTACTACGATGAATGGGGCTGGTGGAGCAGTGTAGGTTTCGGCGACGGCGATGATTGGGGTCTGGCAGAGATAACTCCCGCCAATGACAACGAGTATCTCTACACCATAGATTTCTGGGCGGTCAATGGACCTACCACCTATGATATATGGGTCTATGATGATTTCGATGGCAGCAATGCACCCACCAATTTGCTGGTTGGTCCGATATCCGGAACGGTTTCGGAGGCCGGTTACTACAGCGAGGAACTCTCCAGCCCGCTGCCGGTGGTCAACGGCGATCCTATCTATGTTGTGATCGAATTCAATACCGGCTCGTACGGATACCCCGTTCCAATGGATGACAGCGGTCCCATGGAGACCAACAGGACGTATGTAAGTAACAGTGGTACCAGCTGGACAGCTCTGGATAACGGCAATTATGCCATGGGAGATGCCGGTATCAGGGCCCGTATAGGACCGGAAGAGGAAGGTGGAACCTGTACCAAGGAAGGTGCCACCGGTATTTATATTACCTTCCCCACCGGGGTGCAGGACATCTTCGCCGGCCAGACACTGACCTACACCATCGGTCCTGCCAACTACGGTGGTGCCACAGATACTTTCTGTGTTGAGGCCACCTCGGCCAGGGGATGGACAGTTGTAGGCAATCCTCCTCTGGGAGACTGCTTCATACTCGATTCCATGAATTACATTGACTACGATGTTTCTGTCACGGCTGCCTGCGAGGCGACCGTTTGCGAGTATGACACCGTAATAGCTACTCAGGCGTTCTGTGATGTGGACGGTAACTGTGCTCCCGACTGTGGCGATACTTCCAGTGATACACTTTATCTGCATGTGGTGGAATCACCGCCTGCTCTGGAGATACTTCAGGACAGCCTTACCGCGGTGGAACAGGGACAGACCGCTGCTTACATCCCGTTCTCAATCTGTAACGGTGATCCCTGTGCTCCCGCTCAGACCTATGACTATGTGATCACCAGCAAGGGACATGTAGGCGGTGCCATAAACCAGACCGGTACCGCAAACGTTCCGGGCGGTGAATGCGAGGATGTCTATGGTGTAATCGACGCCGGTGCGGCTTCGGTATGCGATTATGATACCCTGACCATAATTGCCTGGGATGCTGCCACAGGTGAGGTTTATGACACCTGTGTTCAGCTGATCCATGTGGTCACACCCGAATCGGTACCTCTTTTCTCGACACCTGTGCTGACAGTTCTGGTGCTTGCCATGATACTGTCTGCTGCGGTGATCCTGAGAAGAAGAAGCCGCCAGGCGGCATAGGGTGTCAGGACAAAGGCGAGGTATGATTACCGGCGCGGAGGATATCCTTCGCGCCGGTTTTCTTTTCTCGGGGATTGATATTTTCACTCCGGCGTTTCCATCCATTGAATCCAACATCATTCTTTACATGGAATGGAGATGTGATATCTTTTCCATAATCTGTCGGTAATGTGAATTTGCCTGTTAAGTGTTGTTGAAGATGGGGAATATGGTATATACAGCGGAGTCGTACCGGAAGCTGGAGGCAGCTGTTCTGGACAGTTTGAAAAGAATCCGAACTGCTTCAGAATACTCACCCGTTTATATCCTGGTCGGTTCCAACCTGTTGGGAAATTATCTGAAGAGAAAACTGGCCGGGAGCCTGGATGGAATATTCAATGTACATTTAATTACCTTTCCGGATCTGATCACCAAAATAGAGGAGGAGGTGGAGGGTAAATCTGAACCGGGGCTTTCCTTTCTGGGGGAAGAGCTGATTGTGGGTGAGTTGGTAAAATCAGAGAAATTCACTTCCCGGCTTACTTCTCTGGCTGGAGTGAGTGGTATGGGAAGTTCCCTCCTGCGGACCTTTACCGATCTGGCAGAGGCTGGCTGTACTGCCGGTATAGCCGGGGAGCTGGCGGAAAAGATGGCCCTGCGTTCATCTCCCGGCCCGGATAAAACTTCTCCTCCGGGGGAGAAGAAACTGGAAGTTCTTCTTGATTTATATGTACTCTTTCGAAGAAGGATAGAGCAGTGCGGGGGGGATATACACAGCCGTTTCCGGAATGCCCTCAGACTGGCTTCCAAATGGAATACACAGGGCAGCCTGCTGGTATACGGATTTTATGATTTCAACCATCTTCAGTGGAGATTGCTGGAATCTGTCTGCCAGAGGATGGAAACTGAATTCTTTGTTCCATGGGCCGACCAGAGCTTTTTCCACTTTGCCGGGGACACCATATCCAGGCTGGCCGGTTGGGGGATGGAGATTAAGCCGGTGGATGATAATTATCCGAATCCTGAAAACAGTACCCGGGTGGTTATACTGGATGCTCCCGGTGAGGAGGAGGAGGTAAGAGAGGCAGTCCGGATGATTCTGGATAGGGTTAAGGATGAGGGCTGTGGTTTTGCGGATACGGGGATGCTGGTACCGGATATGGAGTCATATTTTCCCATTCTGAGGGAACAGCTTGAGAAGGCGAAGATCCCCTTCTATTCGGCCGGCCGGAGTGATGGGGGAGAGGGAGTAGTGATATTGAGTGTGATCAGGCTGCTGGAACTTATGAAGGGGGATTTCTCCCGCAGTGAACTGGTCGATTTTCTGGTTTCAGCACCCCTGAAAAATGACTATGGCAATTTTAACATTTCTCCCTACTCCGTATGGATAAGGGAGAGCGCTAAATCCGGAATAACCGGTGCAGAAGGCTGGATCAAGGAGAATGAACAGCTTATCCGGCGACTTAACAGTATGGACCGGGAATCAGCCGAACACCTGAAGGAGGCAATTAGAATAGCAGCAGGGGTAATAGCTGAAATACTCCAGGCAGGGGAACAACTTAAGAATGCAGAAACTCTGCGGGAATCTGCTGCCCTCTTTTCAGGTATGATAGCGGAACTGTTTGTCCACTCTCCAGAGCTGGAAATAGTTCGTTCCGCGCTGGAAAGGGTGGGGGAGCTGGATGATATTTCAACATCCCCCTCCCTGGAGATCTTTATCCATCTGGCCAAATCAACCATCCGGGGTTGCATTGACAAATCCGGATGCAGCAGTGACAGGGGGGTGAATATCCTGTCTCTCAGCAGAGCCAGAGGATTGAGCTATCAGAAGGTTATCATGCTGGGTATGTGCGAGGGAAGATTTCCCGGCAGGATCAGCCAGGATCCCTGGCTCAGTGACAGGGAGAGGGATAAACTCAACAGAATGTCGGAGGGGAGGATCTCGATCTCCCGGAGGGGAGAGAGGATGATGGAAAACCAGCTTCTGTTCAAACTTTCTGTAGATGCCGCCTCCCACTGTCTGATATGCAGTTATCCCCGTTTCGAGGAGGAATCGGGGAGGGAAAAGATTCCCAGTTATTTCCTTCGTTTTCTCCATGACCGGTCGGTATGGAGTGCGCCGGGTGGAACACCCCGGACCAGGAGGATATCCAGATTCAGCTTCAGTGAGAATAGAGAGAGGTCTCTGGATGAACATGAGTATGACTTCGCCACTTCCCTGGCATATCAGGGCCGTGGGGATGAGCTTCCCGGGGGGCTGTTCTTCAGGCGGGGTGTGGAGATGATCAGAGCCAGAAGGAAGCAGCGGTTATTCACCCGGTACGACGGGGTGCTTACTTCCGCCCCGGCTGTCAGGGAGCTGAGAAAATACTTCCACAGGAGGGGGCGGCGTTTTTCCGCCACTGCCCTGGAGACATATGCGGGATGTCCCTTCAGATTCTTTGTGGAAAGGATTCTGGGTGCTGAGGCGCTGGAGGAACCGGAAAGAATAGTTGTAATCCGGCCGGTCCAGCGGGGTTTGATTGTTCATCAGCTTCTGGAACGTATTTACCGCCGGTTTAAACGGCTCCATATGTTTCCTCTTCATTCACAGCAGCCTGAGGAGGTGATCAAGGTGGCTGAACAGGAGGGGGAGGAATATCTGGGTTGGTATCAGCAGAGAGAGCCGGTGGGGATCCCGGTCTTCTGGGAGATTGAGAAAAAAAGGATCCTTTTTTCCATTAGAAGATTTCTGCGTGATGAGATGAAGAGTGATTCCCATCTGAAACCCCTCTACCTGGAGAAGGGTTTCGGGTCGGAGCAAGGGAGTGGCGAGGTTGCCTTTGATACACCCGCCGGAAGGATTTTCTTCCGGGGCAGAATCGACCGTGTGGATGCAGGGGAGGGAGGCGAATTCAGAGTAGTAGACTATAAAACCGGCAAGTTAAAGGGGAAGGATAACCATCTGGGTAAGGGCACCCATCTGCAGCTGCCGGTCTATCTGATTGCCGCCTCTGAGATTCTGGGGGTTGTTCCGGAAGAGGGGACCGCCTGTTATCGCAGGGTCTCCCCCTCCGGCGGCAAGGATACCATAACATTCAGCGGGAGAGTATGGGAGGAGAAGAGTAAACCTTTCCGGGAGATGCTGGGGGTGCTGATCAGCAGTATGGAGAGAGGGATGTTTATAGCCATTCCTTCGGATGAAGGTTGCCGCTACTGTCCGGCAAGAGTCTGCTGTCCGTCGGGAAAAGACCGGATATTCCAGCGTAAGTTCAGTGGTGACCGGAGGTGGGATGAGTTCTTCAGGTTCAGGGGGATTGCAATTGAGTAAAGATAACTCAGCCGGAAGGATAATAGACCGGGAAGCCAGGGAAAGGGTTGTCAGCGATCTGGACAGTTCTCTCTGTGTGGAAGCAGGGGCCGGAACAGGAAAGACCACCCTTCTGGTAGACAGGTATCTATCCCTGGTTGAAAAGGGAAGAGCCCTCCCCACTCAGATAGTAGCTATTACCTTTACCGAAAAAGCGGCTGGAGAGATGAAGATGCGTCTTCGTGAGGAAATTGTATCGCTTCTCCAGTCGGGTGATTTTAGTCAGGAAGTCAAAGAGAGACTGACCCGGGCACAGTATGAGCTGGAGAGAGCACCCATTTCCACCATACATGCATTCTGCTCTTCGATTATTCGCGAATATGCCGTAGAGGCCGGGGTGGATCCCGGGTTTCAGATACTTACCGGGGTGGAGGAGGAAATTTATTTCCAGGAATGCTGGATGGATTTTCTGGGGATGGTGGATGAACCTTACCATTATTTCCTGGAAAAATTCTTTGCCCGGGGCGGAAACATAGACAAATTGATGGAGATAACCAGCCAAATCTACCGCCACCGGGGGGATCGCCCCCTGGATGAGCCTTTGTCCGGCGGTACCGGGGCGCCTGTCGTTGAGGGCGGGGAGGAGGTAGATGCATGGATCCGAAGGCTAAAGGAAGCCGGAAAACGGGGAAACGGGATTATAGATATAGATCAGTTTGCCCGGGAGGTTAAGGAGGCCCGCCGGCATTTCAGGATGTTGCTTGAAAACCACTGCACTAACCGTAATGACCGGGGAGCCGGGGAAATCCGGAAGTTTCTGAATGACAGCAGCGAAATGGATGAATTGAAGGGGGACCGGCTGGAGGAATTTCTTCTCTCGCTCAAGATGCCGGGTAGCACCAGGGGGAACAGAAAGAACTGGGACCCTCCCGCCAAGTGTGCCCGATTCAAGGAAATGGCAAGAGCTCTGAAGAATATCCAGGCCGGGCACAGAATGAAATTCATGGATTCACTGAGATTGTTTATTCAAGGCTGGTCTGATAAGTTCGCAGATTACATCCAGAAGCGAAAGCGGGAGGATGGACTTCTGGATTTCGATGATCTGTTGATAATTGCCGGGCGTATTCTGGAGAAGGGTGAAATACTGGAGGTTCTCAGGGAAAGGTACCGGTATATTCTGGTGGACGAATTTCAGGATACCGATCCCCTTCAGGCCAGGATAGTTTTGATGCTGGCAGGGGGACCGGACCGGATAGAAGATAAAGCTCCCGGCAAGGGAAGACTGTTCATAGTGGGTGACCCCAAACAGAGTATATACCGGTTCAGAAAGGCAGACATAGAAATATATCAGAGGGTCAGGAGATCGCTGGGCAGTGAAGGGGGAACGGAAAATATCGTTCAGAATTTCAGATCTGTTCCGGGGATAGTGGAGTGGGTTAATTCGGCTTTTTCAGATTTGATGACCGGCGAGGAGGGGCTCGATTTTCAACCCCGCTATCAGGATATCTTTCCCTTCAGAAGATCATCCGGCAGTCCGGTTGTATATCTGGACATGGAAATGGATCCGGAGGGAGCTAAATCGGACCGGGTCAGGCAGGTGGAGGCGGAATCCATCTCCCGGTTTATCCATCACCTTGTCCGGGAGGGTTGGGAGATAGAGGATCCCGAGACGAAAGCCATCCGGCCGGTAAGATACGGAGATATTGCTATTCTGTACCGTGGCACCACCGGAGTGGAGAATTACGAAAACACCCTTCGTTCGGAAGGGATTCCCTATATTGTGGAGGGGGGCAAACTGTTCTTTACCCGTCAGGAGATAAGAGATCTGGCTAATGCCATGTGGGTGATTGAGGATCCCTGGGATTCACTATCTCTGGTGTCGGTGTTGAGATCGCCGCTGTTCGGATTCAGCGATGAGGAGATATTTATCTCTGTCAGAAGATACGGTAAGATCAGCTATCTCGAACCGGGAGATGAGAGGGGGAAGGAATCAACTGATTTAAATGAAGCTCTGAATCTTCTGGCTGATCTTCACAGAGGCAGGAATGTAAGGGGGCCGGCAGAAACTCTCGACAGATTGCTCCACCGGACCGGGTATATTCATTTCTGCTGTCTCCGCTCTCATGGCGACCAGATTGTGCTTAACATCCGTAAGATTATTCAAAGAGCAAAAGAATTCGAGAGGAGAGGAAACTCCTTCCGGAGTTTTGCCAGGTGGTTCAGAGAGCAGGACGAGCAGGAGGCGGCCGAAGGTGAATTCCCCATGCTGGATGAGGGTGGTAATGCCATTAAGATGCTGACTATTCATAAATCCAAGGGATTGCAATTTCCGGTGGTGATAGTAGCGAATCTTGTCCAGACCCTCGGTCCTCCTCCCCGAATCATTCTGAAGAAGGGCCATGGGCTCTCCCTGAAACTGGGCAAGGAGTGGAAGACCGGCGATTACGATAAAATGGCGGATGAAGAGAAGGTTAAGGATTATGCCGAGTCGGTTAGGTTGCTGTACGTTGCGGCAACCAGGGCCCGGGATATTCTGGTAATTCCCAAATCCCCTTCCAAGAAGAGAAGTTATTTTGAAATGATAGCTCCATCCATGGAATATAATGATTCCTCTGGTGATTCAGAGGATAACCCGGTGGAGAGAATCAGACTATCTCAGCTCCCTTCCCTCAAATCGACCTTTAATGTGTTTGACAGAATGCCCGGCAGTGATGACATGGAAAAACCGGGGTTCGTCAGGGAGAGGGAGAGATGGATGAGGGAGAGGCTGAAATTAACAGAGAGAGCCGGCACTCCTCCCCTGGTAGTAAATCCTTCCCGGGTTGCCGGTGCTGCTGCGCTGGAGCTGGGTGGCTATTCTGACCACCCGGATCAGGATGAACGGATGGAAGAAGGCCGTAGGGCGGAGATCAGGGAGGGAGGTTCATCCCTTCGCCTGGGATCGGCCTTTCACAGTGTGATGAACAGGATCGATCTGGAGAGGAGCAGGGTGGAGGAGATAACCCGTTCTGCTGCCAGGGAGTTCCGGATCGAGCACATGCAGGAAGAACTGCAACATCTGGTAGCCGGAACGCTCCGTTCCGATATAATCAGAGCTGCTTCGGAATCAGAAGTATGTCTCAGGGAAGTGCCCTTTACCATTAAACTGGAGAAAGGTTTTCTGGATGGGAGAATTGATCTGATGTTCCGCCTCCGGGGGAGATGGCAGGTGGTGGATTATAAGACGGATAAAGTGGACCGGGAGACCATGGAGGAGAAGAGGAACAGGTATAAGAGCCAGATGTGCCTATACTTCACCGCCCTCCGGAGAATGGGATTTCATCCGGTAAGCAGGCTGGCTATCTATTTTCCCCGCCTTGATCTCAGTTGTGATTTCGAAGTATCGCCCCGTCTTCTGGATGAGGCGGAAAGAATCATCGGGAAATTTTCTGCCCCCGGCACAGCCGGCTAATCCCCTTTTTTCAGTCTTTCATCGACCAGAGAGGCGGCCTTTCTTCCGCTCAGCAGCATCCCTCCGAATATCGGCCCCATTCTGTATGAACCGAATACAGCATTGGCGCACATTCCTGCTACGTATACGTTGGGAAAAACCTCCCGGGTATTTTCCAGAGTGGTTTCTTCCGCTCTTTCCACCCACAATGAATTCTCTCCCTCTATCTTTCCACTTGGAGTTTTGAGCCTGGTGTTGGTTTTCCTCTCGATAACATGGATAACTTCTGCATCATGGCCGGTGCAATCTATGATGAATTTGGATTCCACCGAGAGGGGATCGACATGGATGGAGGCAAGCTCTGCAGCAGACCAGTTTATCACTACCCCGGAAGCAATCTTTTTTTTGAGAATGATATCCTCCACCATGATCAGATTGAATATTCTGGCCCCCTTTTTCACCGCCCGGGAGGTAAGGGATGATACTGCTTCTATAGAGTCAGCGGTATAGTATTCCTCTTCGAAGGGTTTATTCCCGATTCCGTAATCATCCAGAATCTCCTTCCCCTCCTGCTGAACCACTATTTCGTTCATCATCATTCCTCCTCCCCACATGCCTCCGCCGATACTGAGCCTTTTCTCGAACAGGGAAACCTTCCAGCCCGAGCCTGCCAGTTCTGATGCTGCTACCAGTCCTGCCGGGCCCCCTCCTACTATGGCTACGTCGCAGCTGATGGAATCCAGAAATTTATCGGTGAATCTCTTGACTATTGCTTCTGTAATCTTCTTCTCACTCAGTGGCATTTTTGTCTCCCCTAATATAATGTTGTGTCGTCTTCACGCCCTTACCGGGCCGGCTGCCACCGGTCCATCCGGTGACCCCGCTGAAAGAACCCGGGAATGGTAACAGCGAAATGTTTCCTGGCCTTCGCTGATGATAGAAATATATCATTGGCTGCCCCGGGTCAAGTCTATTTTATTCCCGCCTGTGAACGGTTAAGTGAAAGTGCTTTCGTGATTTTTCTATTTGTTGTACTATTGTCGTAACAGCATAGTACTGCTGCTTAAAGGATTCCCGTCGCATCCATGGGGTAGTTGAAAACGGGAGCTTCAAAGTCTGGAGCTGGCAGTAAAAAATTATCCCCTCCGGGGAAGCCGGCAGTGTAATGAAAGATGTTTTATGATGGACTGGCAAAGGATATGGTAAGGAGGAAATGTGGCTGACGCTGAGACACTCAGAAGAAAGTTAAGGAGTATAGATGGAAAGGGATATAAGGCATACAAGGGTATCAGGGGGAGGTATGATTTCGATGGATTCCAGCTTAGCATAGATTATGTTCAGGGGGATCCCTTTGCAGCTCCTTCCAGTGTAAGTGTGCTGATTGCCCCCCGGGAGGCCGGTTTTCCCCCGGATCACTACGGGAACCGGTCCCGCCGGATAGCGCTGGAGGACTTTCTTACCAGGACATTCGCTTCGGCCATCGGGAGGAAAGTTTCCGGCAGGAGGGGATCCGGAAAGAGTGGGGCGGTCTTTATAGACTGTCCCGGCCAGGAGATTCTGGACCGGACCTCATGTCTTGTCAGAGATGGCTCGGTGGAGTTACGTTTCAAAGCGGGTCTTCCGGCTGCAGGCAGGAGGGTGCTGGGAAGACAGGCAGAGGAGATGTTCTTCCAGGAGATTCCCTCTCTGGTCCGTTCTTCGCTGTATTATAATAGTATTGATAAGCAGGCCCTTTCCCGTCATATAGATTGTAATGAAGACCAGGATGTTCTCAGAGAAACTCTGGAAGAACTGGGACTGGTCGCTTTTGTGGCAGACGATTCTATTTTGCCCCGCAGGAGTGGTATTGATGACCGTCCCATGCTGGAGGGAGATGCACAGAAGGTGGTGCCATTCAGATCTCCCCATTCCATGAGAGTAAAGGTTCAGCTCCCCCATGCCGGAGAAGTCGGGGGGATGGGGATAAGAGAGGGTATAACCCTTATCGTGGGAGGAGGTTTCCATGGGAAATCTACCCTGTTGAGAGCAATGGAAAGGAGTGTCTATAATCATGTTCCCGGCGATGGCAGGGAACTGGCAGCCACCAGGATGGATGCGGTGAAAATAAGATCCGAGGATGGCAGGAGTACGGTGGGGGTGGATATACGCCCCTTCATACGCAACCTTCCCTTCGGCGCAGATACCAGCAGTTTTACCTCTGAAAACGCAAGCGGGTCAACTTCTCAGGCAGCCAATATAATGGAAGCCCTGGAGGCAGGCAGCCGCTTCCTGCTGATAGACGAAGATACCTCAGCCACCAATTTCATGATCAGGGATGAGAGGATGCAGTCACTGGTGGCTAAGGAGAAGGAGCCTATAACTCCGTTTCTGGACAAGGTGAAGCTCCTGGAGAAGGATCTGCAGGTTTCCACTATTCTGGTAATGGGAGGTTCGGGAGATTACTTTGAAGTTGCCGATAGTGTCATAATGATGGATTCTTACAGTCCGGTGGATGTTACCGGGGAGGTGAAGGCGATAGTTTCTTCCAGTGCATCCGGAAGAATTAAGGAGGGAGGCAATGAATTCGGCGGGATAACTCCCAGGATTCCTTCGGCAGGCAGTTTCAACCCCGGGCGGGGAAGGAAGAAGAGGGTGAAGATAAAGGCCAGGGGGCTGAAATCCATCCAGTTCGGTAGAGGCAATATAGATCTGTCCTCCCTGGAACAGCTGGTTGATATAAGCCAGACTCGGGCTATCGGTGACATGATATATTATTATTCCCGAAAATATGCTGAGAGTTATACTCTGAGAGAGGGTCTGGAGATGATGATGAGTGAGATAGAGGAAGAGGGAATGGATCTGATCTCTAATTTCAAGGAGGGCAATTACGCCAGACCCAGATTGTTCGAAGTAGCTGCAGCCATCAACCGGATGCGGACTCTGAGGCTTAAGAATATTTAAACCGGTTTTTTATTAAATACGGAGCTGGAGAGATGAAATCATATGATAAGGGTATGATTTCGGCGATACTGGATGTTTTCGACTACGCCGGAGACGGTATAGCCATTATCGATTTTGACAAAAATGAAATAATCTACTGTAACAGGCAGTGGGCCGGGATGTCCGGCATGGATGAGAACAGGGATTACCGGGGAGCCAGCATACTGGAATTCCAGAGGGAGGACAACCGCTACCTGTTCCATGAATTTAAGGAAGCTCTGGAAAAGGATGACCAGGTAATAAAGAGGATTAGCACTAACATGCCGGATGGAAAACCACACACCCTGGATGTAAGGGTGAATCTGGTTCGAAGTATTTCTCCCCGGCTCTCAGTGGTGATAATGAGGGATGTGACCGAGTATGTCAGAAACAGGGAGGAACTGAAGCGTCATCAGGAGAACCTGAGCAGAATTGTTGAACAGAGAACAGAGAGGCTGAATAAGCTCAACCAGACCTTGCAGGAGGAAGTGGTGGAGCATAGAAGGGTGCTGGATAAGCTCAGGGCCAGTGAGGAGTCCTCCAAAGCACTGTATAAGAATATTCCACTTCCAACCTTTACCTGGCTGAGAGAGGGGGATGATTTCAGGCTGGCGGATTATAACGATGCAGCTTCTGAGATAACATCCGGCCGTATATCTGAATATGTCGGAATTACCGCTTCCCGTCTGTATAACGACCAGCCCTCCATTCTGCATGATCTGGAAAAATGCTACAGTGAAAAAGTTAATATAGACCGGGAGGTAGAGTATCATTACGTCAGCACCGGCAGGGATAAACATCTGGCTGTGAAATACGCCTTTGTTCCTCCTGATATGGTACTGGTGCACACCGAGGATATAACTGAAAGAAAGCAAAATGAAGAAGAGATAAAGAAGTACCGGGAACACCTGGAAAAGCTGGTGGATGAGCGTACCTCCAGGCTGAAGGATAGAAACAGAGAGCTCAACCTGCTGAACCAGATAAACAGAACTATCATCTCCCGGGATAAGCCGGGCAGGAGTCTCACTTCCATGATGAAACTGCTGGCTGATTTCTTCAATGCAGGCCACACCACCCTGTATAGACTGGACAGCCTCAATGGGGGGGTTGCCCTGCTTGCTTCCACAGGCATTCATAAGAGGGGTGGAGAGAAGGCAGGGGATGAATTCGTTAGTGCCGGGGATGTTATTAAAAGTTTGGAAGAGGGGAAGGGGGGAGAGAGGTTACCTCCCGAATTGATCTACCATGAGCGTTTCAGCAAGGTGCTGCGGAGGGAGGGGATAGAAAGTTCGATAGTTTTTCCGTCGGGGGTGGGGGAACGCAAGAATTATCTGGTAATATTTGACCTGCTCCGGGGAGAAGACATTCCTGCTGAGAGCACCGGGATTATGGAAGCGGTGGGAGAACAGATAGAGATAGCCCTGGAACGGATGGAGCTGATGGAAGAACTGGAGCGAAGAGAGAAGGAACTGAAAGAGCTTACCAGCAATCTGTTCGACCGCATCGAGGAGGATAGAAAGAAGATGGCCATGAATCTCCACGATGATATGGTGCAGTCCCTGATTTCCCTCAACCTCGAATTCGACATGCTCAGGGAGAAGTTATCTCCCGATGAAAAGAAGGAGCATTCCATCAGGGTTATCAGGGAACAACTTAAGCGAATAACCAACAACACCCGGATGTACTCATACCAGCTGCGACCCCCCATGCTGGATGACCTGGGGTTGATTCCGGCCATAAGGTCATATGCCGGAAGGATAGAAGAGGGAAACAGGATCAGGGTGGAGGTGCAAGCGGCCGGATTCGATGTGGAACTACCGGTGCAGATTGCTCTGACCATATACCGGGTGGTCCAGGAGGCGCTGACCAATGCGGTGAGGCATTCCGGGGCCAGTAAGGTGTCTGTTAGATTGACCAAAGGGTATCCCAGGGTTATAATAGTAATAGAAGATAACGGGTCCGGTTTTAGTGCTGAGAGGGATGGAACTATTCCCGGTGGATTAGGTATAATCGGTATGAGGGAGAGGGTTGAAATGTGGGGGGGAGATTTCAATATGAGATCACCCCGGCCATGTGAAGGAGGAGGAACCAGAATTCGTTTTACACTTCCCCTGGAGGTTTGAATTGGGTGAGGATATCAGAGTATTGTTAGTGGATGATCATACCATTGTCCGGCAGGGTTTCAGGAAGCTGCTGGAGGAGAGTGGTATAGGGGTGGTCGGGGAGGCGTCCAATGGAAGAGAGAGTATAAGAAAGGCCAGAGAGCTCAAGCCGGATGTGGTGATAATGGATATAAAGCTGCCTCATCTGAACGGAATCGAGGCAACCCGGAAGATCACCGGGGAACTTCCCTCTGCCAGGGTAATAATGCTTACCGTTCATCTGGATGAGCTTTATGTGTACAGGTCGCTGGACGCCGGGGCCAGGGGCTATCTGGTTAAGGAAACGGCTGCAGAGGATCTGCTCAATGCAATCCACAGCGTTATGGAGGGGGAAATTTACCTCAGTGATAATTTTCCGTCCGACCTGCTGGATAAATACAGGAAGATGAAGAGGGCCGGGAAGAAGATCGATGAGTTCAGCAAGTTGACCAGGAGGGAAAGGGAAATTCTCCAGCTGATCGCAGAGGGTTATACCAGCAAGCGTATCGGCGAGATACTTTTCATCAGCAGAAAGACGGTGGAAAATCACAGAGCCAATATTATGAGAAAGCTTGATATTCACGATATGGCGGGATTGATACGCTATGCCATAAGGATAGGATTGGTGGATTCAGGTGTTGAAAAATGAGTACTATTGCCTATTTATTTTATGAATGATATAGTATATTATGAATAATGAACGGCAAGAGATTAGAAAAAGTCAGTGGTTTATTGAAATTAAAAAAAAGAAAATTAGGGGTTGATAAAAGGAAATCTAGAGTATAAACTCTAGCAGGAATAAAAAAGGAATTGCCGTCTGGTAGAATGGGAGCCTTTTCCTTCCTACCACCAAAACCCCATCTCTTCCCCTAGGAGATGAGCCGCTTATTGGGAAAAGGCTCCCGCCTGAAACTTCAGGTGATAACCTGCTACGCTCCAGTGAGAGTCCCTTAGGATCGCTTTCCACTTCTTTAGGAGCTGAGGTTAACAAATTCCAGGCGGCAATTTTTTTAATTATTGCTTGCCACCACCTCCCCGGATAGGGTTTAATCGAGAATTATGAACTTACCGTCATCGAAAAATCCCGGTACCCTGTTATGCCTTTTCATAATGGTTATCCTTCCATTCTCCTCCGCTCATTCGGAGAATCAGAAGGAACTCAGAAGCAACCATCCCATCAATCTGGTGAGTATCCAGACCGGCTATCTGCTGGGAGCGGGTGGCAATAAGAGGGTCGGACTGGGAGAGAGCGGATTCGGGATAGCAGAGAAGTTCCAGTTCACCACCAATACCCAGCTGGATTTGTTGACCTTCCTGAACGGCCAGGTCAAGCTGGGTGTTCTGGACGACCGGAATGGAATTCCGGCGGTAGCGGTGGGATTGGGGTACTACAATCTTATCAGCTCGAATTTTATTGTGGAGGAGGCGGTAAGGGCCGGATTTTCGGACAGGGAGATGGATATCGAGAGCGGCCTGGAAGTATTCAGTGTATTTGCATCGGTAAGTAAACAGCTGCACGAAATGGCAAGAGTGCATGCCGGCTACCAGTACCGTTATCTGAAGGGACATGTGGATTCAGACCGGGCCTTTGAACTGACCAGTCAACGTGATACGGTAGCTGTTTATCTGTCCCTGGATCAGGATGCCAGCCATCACAGTATCGTTTCCGGACTGGATGTGAATCCAGCCAGCAGAGTGAAATTGCTGGTAGAGCTTGGCTATGACATATCTTATGGCCGGGGAAGGGGAGGGGCTGGAATAAGGATCAATCCGGTGGGGGGATTTAATATCCAGGTGGGCATTCTGTGGCCGGGGATCGACCTGGATGAGGATATAGAGATTCCGGTTATTCCGCAGTTTTCTATCTTCTGGAGGTTCTGAACAGGATGAGGCCAATAGCATCTTTAATATTTGTGGTAATTCTTTTCATTTCGGGATGTGTAACTACTCTTGAGATCAGTACCAGAGGTGAACCTCAGGAGATAGCTCCCATACTGATAATCGAGGCTGATACTAATTATTACAGGGATGAGGAGCTGGAGGTACCCCAGGAGATAAGGGATGAGGATTACCGGATTACCTTTGTGGATGTATGGGCTGATATTCTGATAAGGTATCTGAATTATCCCGTGGATGTAAAACTTTATATAGGATTGGAACCGGGAGAGGAAAATCTGGAAGATACCACCAGGAATACCCTGCTGGCTCAGAGGTATATCTCCCAGGCGGGAGAGAGACACAGGATCAAAACCACCAATCCCGATCTGATATTAACCGCTCTGAAACAGGAGAAATTCTATGTGAAGATGGTGGCCATATCTGAAAATCAGAACAATGCCTATGTCAAGGTTGAAAATATTTATCTGGATATCCGGATGGAACGGGAGACATCGGGATTATTACCTTTTCTTTATTTTTTCTGACAGAAAAGGAGAGGCAGAATTATTCTGTATCTTGACCGTATCAGGGGCTCAGGGTAAATTATTACGGTTGCAGGTTATTATTCTGCCTCTGGTTAATTGGTAAAATATTTGAATAATATGATTCCGGAGACTTGCCATGAGCTGGATGGATAAGAGAAGGCAGATCAGGGAGGATATGGCTGAGGTTTTCTCATCATATACCTCCATCAGCCGGGATAACTTTCTGAGCAGGTTCTATGATCCCGGAGATCCGCCCACCATTGGTGATTTCGATAATCACTTCATCCCGGATAGAAGCACGGAAGAACAGATTCTTTCTGCGTTAGCCCGGGAACTATCCCTGGATGAAGAGAAGGTGGAAAGCCATTATCACAGGGAAGAGACCTTCCCTCAGTTCGGAGAACATCTGCTCAGGATAGGGGCTTATCCTGTATAAATTTTACCAGCGCTGAACTTATCCCGGTTGTGACTGGTTTTCTTTTCCCTGATCTGGTTTGAAAGAGGGGAGAGATTGTATGAAAGCTTTTGTTGGCAGTATGGCTGTATGGTTGATATTTTTATGGAGCCTGGCTGCGGTGGCCGGGGATGGGGGAGCTGTTTACTATGACCGGGGACACTACTGGATCGAAATTTCAATAAGTATCGATGAACCGGAGAAGCAGGCCCCTCCGGCTGAATCTCAGTTTGAAATTATGGATGTGGGAGATGGAAAAACATTCAATCCCAGCAGGGTAGAGTTGCTGGAAAAGAAGGGTGAAAGGTTAATATTACTCCTGTCTTCCGGCAAGATCAAGGGAAAGCGTTGCTACCGGGTCAGTTATGCTCCCTCCAGCTCCGGGTCCGTAGCCATCGATTCGATATGCGATCCCTTCTATTCAAGCAGAGAGAGGGATGAATGCCCGGCCAGAAGTTTCTTCCGGCGGAATATAGCCCCCGCTTTCGGCAGGAGTGGCGAGCTGTACAGCCTCAACACCCTTACCTGCGAGTATGACGCCGCCACGGAGAAGAGCAGCACAAATTTTGAACTCGAGCCAGTGGTAAACCTGGGGAGACTGGAGATAAAGCCTTCACTGAAGTACCGCAGTACCAGCTACAATACGGATGATTCCGGAAAGCAACCGGCCAGAAGCAGAGCAGCCGGAATGGAGCTTTCCGGGTATGCCTGGGCGAATGAAATGAGGTATGGGATTTCCGGAAGTTACCATCACCAGCGTACTGTCACCGGGACAGGCGAAGGGGAGGAGAGTGTATACGGGCATGAGCTGAGTGTTCAGGGATGGGTCAGGCTGGATAACCTGTTTGATCCCTTGAACCGTTACTGTATCAGTGTCTTCAAGGGAATGGATCTGGGTTTCGGCTACGCCTGGTACAGCTCGAATGACCGCGAGGTTTTTGGAACAGACAGATTCAACTGGGTAACCCCCTTTTATAAAACCAGATTTACCTGGACACTATTTTACGGGATTCAGCTCTCCTACATGCTGGAGTCATACTGGCCTGAATCGGTCAGCGGGAGGTTTGAGGAGTACCACTCGGTCAAGTTGAGACTGCTGCTCAGGGATATCCTTCCCCCCAGGGCGTACCGGGCCTATCATCCTGATCTTCAACTCACCTGGAGGAGGGGCAGAAGGCTGCCCCTGTTCGAACAGGAGGAAAAACTCTCCCTCGGCTTCACCTTCGACCTCTATCCCTGGTGAAAGAGCAATAAGCATGATCTGTTTTCCGGATATCTGGAGCGGGAAGCTCATAATCTGCGGTCATGAAAAGATTGCAGCAGAATCAGTGATTTTTCAGGCAACCATGACTGTAGTGGAAATGATTCCGGTGAAGCTGGAGGCGGCCGGGTTAAGCTGCATATTAAGGATGATAAATTTCTTCACGATTCTGTTACTTTGACCATGCATTTTCTGGAGCGGGGACCGTCGAATTCGCAGAAGAATATGGCCTGCCATGTTCCCAGTACCAGCTGCCCCCCCGATACAAGCACAGTCTCTGAAGTACCTACCAGTGACGACTTTATATGAGAATCCGAATTCCCTTCGGCGTGGCCGTAATCCCAGCCGGCCGGGATTACCTTCTTCAGAGTTGACTCGATATCCCTGGCCACCGCCGGGTCCGCCTTCTCGTTGATGGTGACCGCTGCAGTGGTATGAGGGACGAAAACGTGGCAGATCCCATTCCGGATATTGCTATTCTCCACAGCTTCCCTTACCCGGGAGGTAATATCGACCAGTTCCGATCTCCTGCCTGTCTTTACCTTGAAATCATACATCGTTCGAACCTCTCCTTCCCTGACTGGCTAGGGTAATATCATAATATCTCGTTTCTCCGGTATATTGTAAGGCCCCTTGAACCATCAGTCCAGGGATAGATATTAGAGATTATCCCGGCCTCTGGTAGTTATGGACAAAATAAATATTCCGGAATCTGGATTTTAATGCTTAATACCTTGACCGGGGCAGAAGGGTGACCTATAATTCGTCATTCATCATAATCAGCTCCTGTGAGGGGGCCAGCAGACAGATAAATTGGTGTAAGTTAAGTCGATCAAATTGATTAGTGTCTTTCGTGAAGGAGGTTTAGAGATGTCGATAACCGATCTTGAACCGAAACTGCTGTGGAAGCATTTCGATGAGATAAGGAAGATTCCCCACTGCTCCGGCAGCGAGGAAAAGATAGCGGAGTATGTGATGTCCTTTGCCCGGGAGAAGGGGTTCGAGGCGGATAAGGACAAGGTGGGTAATGTGATGGTGCGCGTTCCCGCCACTCCCGGCCATGAAGATGCTGATACACTGGTGTTACAGGGCCATATGGATATGGTATGCGAGAAGAATTCAGATGTGGATCATGCTTTCAGCAGTGATCCCATCCAGGTGGAGATAAAGGATGAATGGGTGACTGCCAGAGGTACCACTCTGGGGGCGGATAACGGAATCGGACTTGCCGCAGCCCTGGCGCTGGCGGAGAGTGATGATACGGAGCATGGTCCTCTGGAACTGCTCTTTACCGTGGATGAAGAGGTCGGACTGGTGGGAGCGGGCAGCCTTCAGCCGGGTTTTGTGAAGGGAAGAACCCTGATAAACCTGGACAGTGAGGAGATCGGTGAGGTTTACATCGGCTGTGCCGGCGGCGGAGACAGTATTATAACCCTTCCCGTGGATACCGTGGAGGCCCCCGCCGGGACCAAGAGCTATAAGCTCAAGGTAACCGGGCTCAAGGGTGGACACTCCGGGATAGATATAAACGCCGGAAGGGGTAACGCCATAAAAATTGCTGCCACAGTGCTGAGCAGGATTGTAGAGAATCAGCCCTGCCACGTGGTTTCCATCAGGGGGGGCAGTAAGAGAAATGCCATCCCCAGGGAGTGCGAGGTGGATATGATGATTCTGGAAACCGCCAGCGATGATGTTGCCGGAATTGTCAAGGAGGCAGCTTCGGAGATAAAGGAAGAATTCAAGGATGAGGATCCTGATCTGGAGATCAACCTGAATCAGGGGGAAGAAAACTTCAACCGGGTATTTAACGCAGATTCCCAGGAAAAGCTGGTAAAGCTCCTCAACGATCTGCCTCACGGGGTTCATGCCATGAGCAGGGAGATAGAGGAGCTGGTAGAGACCTCCAACAATGTTGCCACCGTCTCCACCGGGGATGGGGAGGTAGTGATCGGAACATCCACCAGAAGTTCAATAGCGGATGAACTGAAATCACTCAGGCAGAAGATTAAGTCGATGGCACAGGATGCGGGGGCGGAGATAGATATTCAGGAAGCCTACCCGGGATGGGAGCCCGATCTGGATTCGAAGATTCTGGCTACGGTTAAGGATGTTCATACCAGGGAATTCGGGGAAGAACCCAAGATGATGGCCATTCACGCCGGACTGGAATGTGGAATAATCGGGGAGAAGTATGAAGGAATGGATATGGTTTCATTCGGACCATGGATCCAGCATCCCCACTCACCCGGAGAGAGAGTCAACATACCATCGGTTAAGCAGTTCTGGCAGCTGGTGGTAGCGGTGGCCAGAGAGATAGCCTGACCGGCGCCGGATTTGAACAGATAGAACCCCCGGGGTTCTGATCGATCCCCGGGGGTTTTCTGTCTTTACCGGTCACTGCCGGATTTGCAGGGGCACCCGGATAATAATTGCCCGGCTCTCCGGCGGTTGATCCAATGGGTCCCTTCCGCTACTCCTCCTCCATGAATGGATAGCTGTAATCAGTGGGAGGGCAGAAGGTCTCCTTGATACTCCGGGGGCTGGTCCAGCGGATCATGTTGAGCAAGCTGCCGGCCTTATCGTTGGTGCCCGAAGCCCTGCTGCCTCCGAAGGGCTGCTGGCCCACCACCGCTGCGGTGGGTTTATCATTTATATAGAAATTCCCGGCTGCGTCCCTCAGGGCTCTGGTCATCTCTACCAGGGCGGACCTGTCGCGGCCGAAGATGGCTCCGGTGAGAGCATATGGGGATGTGGCATTGGCCAGCTCCAGTGTCTTTTCTACCTGGCTGTCGTTGTATACATACACAGTCATCACCGGTCCGAATATCTCCTCCTTCATGGTCTGGAAATCCGGCCTCTTGGCCCGGATTACAGTGGGTTCGATATAGTAGCCCACCTGATCGTTGTAACCGCCGCCGTAGATAAGCCTGGCATATCTGGAACGTTTGGCCAGGGTGAGGTACCGCTTGATTTTTTCGAAGGAGCCCCGGTCTATCACCGCATTCATGAAGTTGGTGAAGTCGGTGGGAGGTCCCATTTTTACTGTTTCCAGCTCCCTTATCAACATACTCTTTACTCCCGGCCACAGGCTCCTGGGAATGTATGCCCGGGAGGCGGCGGAACACTTCTGTCCCTGATATTCGAAGGCCCCTCTCACTATGGCTATGACCAGGGGGGTAACCTCGGAGGAAGGATGGGCGAAGATGAAATCCTTGCCCCCGGTCTCTCCCACTATCCTGGGATAGCAGCCATAGTTCTTGATGTTTTTGCCAATGGTCTGCCACATGTTCTGGAACACTTCGGTGCTGCCGGTGAAATGCACTCCGGCCAGGTCGGGATGGTTGAGTACCGGTTCTCCCACCTGTGAACCGGGCCCCGGAACCATGTTAATCACTCCCGGGGGAAGTCCCGCTTTCTTGAGCAGTTTCATGATGTAGTAGGCGGAGTAAACTGCGCTGGATGCCGGCTTCCATACCACCGTGTTGCCCATGATGGCGGGGGCGGTGGGAAGGTTACCCGCTATGGAGGTGAAATTAAATGGGGTCACCGCAAATACGAATCCGTCCAGAGGTCTTGCCTCCAGCATGTTCCACATTCCGGGAGCGGATTCCGGCTGTGATTCCAGTATCTGTTTGGCAAAATATGTGTTGAACCGGAAGAAATCTATCAGCTCACAAGCTGAGTCGATTTCAGCCTGAAATGCATTTTTGCTCTGAGCCAGCATGGTGGCTGCATTAAGGGTCATTCTGAATTCGCCCGACAGAAGATCTGCCGCTTTCTTGAATATGGCGAAACGGGCTTCCCAGGGCATCCTGGACCAGTCCTCCTTTGCCCTGGCGGCGGCATTGATTGCCTTTTTGATCTCCTTCTTCCCGGCTTTATGATAAGTGCCCAGGATATGCTTGTGATTATGAGGCATGCGGCAGTATCCTGTTTTGCCGGTCCGGACCGAACGGCCGGAGATGATACAGGGTATATCGATCTGTTTGTTGCTGAGCTGTTCCAGCTTCTTTTTGAGCTCCTCCTTCTCCGGTGAACCAGCACGGTAAGGGAGGATTGGTTCATTTTCCGGCAGGTCAACTTTGGGGATACCATTTATCATCTTGTACCTCCTTTGGAAGCAATCTCAATTCATATATTTACGACTGCGAAACTATACCAGAATTGGTCGCCCCGGTCAACAGGGGTGGGGGTTTTTAATATTAAACCCTGTTAGGGCTGTATAGTTGCTTCAAAATTCTTGACTTGTTTTCTTTAAGTGATAATATTCATCTACACGAATGATTATACAGAGGGGTGTAGCTCAACTGGAAGAGCATCGGTCTCCAAAACCGGCGGCTGCGGGTTCGAGTCCTGCCACCCCTATTTCATTTTATCTGTCAATTCCGGGAATACACAGGTAAATCAGGAGAGGATACATGAGCGATAAGATTGTAACCAGCGGGATGAGGCCTACTGGAAGTCTGCATCTGGGCAACCTGCTGGGTGCTTTGGACAACTGGATCGAACTTCAAGAGAAGTACCAATGTTTCTTTTTTATTGTAGACTGGCATGCCCTGACCACACCGGGAGGGGATGGGGCGGTGGGTTATGAAAATGTGGGACAGCTGTCAGAACGGGTAATCGAGATGGCCATAGACTGGATAGCTGCCGGCCTGGATCCGGAAAAATCTCATATCCTGGTACAGTCTCATGTTCCCGAAGTTGCTGAGTTGCACCTGCTGCTATCCATGGTAACACCCCTGGGCTGGCTGGAACGCAATCCTGCCTATAAGGATATGGTGGAGAGCTATAAGATTGAGTCACCCAGCTACGGACTGCTGGGGTATCCCACCCTTCAGTCCGCTGACATTCTTATATACAGGGGTAACTTTGTGCCGGTGGGAAGGGATCAGGAGGCCCACATTAACATGACCCGTGATCTGGCCCAGAGGTTCAACAATCTTTACCGGGCGGATATCTTTCCCCTTACCGAGGCGCTGCTTACCAAAACAGCTAAGGTTCCTGGCCTGGACGGGGTGGACAGGAAGATGAGTAAGAGCTCGGGGAATTACATCGCTCTCTCGGACAGCGAGGAGGTTACCGGGGAAAAGATCAGAAGCATGTTCACCGATCCCCAAAAGATAAGAAAGAACGACCAGGGACATCCGGATGGTTGTGTTGTGTTTACCTTTCATGATATATACAACCAGCCACAGGTAGAGGCAGTACGGAGCGAATGTGAAAATGGAAAGAGGGGTTGTGTAGATTGCAAGAAGGAACTTGCCGCTGTTATGAATGAAGCTTTGCGACCCATCCGGGAGAAACGCGGAGAGATGAAAATGAATCCGGAGAGGGTCCGGGAGATACTCGGAGAAGGTGCCGGTTATGCCCGTAAGGTGGCTTCAGGAACACTAAAGGAGGTGAGGGGGGTTATGAACCTTCCCCGGAGGGGGACCGACTGATGAAGGATTTAATAGATGATTTTATAGAATTGTTCAGGAGCAATCTGCTCAATCCTCCGGAGGCTGGTACCTATTTCAGGCCGAGGCCTTACCGTAATGCAGCGGTACGCTTGAGGAATTGCTCCATACAGGACTTCAAAACCCGCAGGAAGATGGTGGAGGAGGATGCCTGTCTGAATCCCTTCATGTTCAGGGCCGATATGATACCCGGCTGTGATCTTCTTTCCGATTCCGGAACAACCACCATGACCATGGATCAGTGGGCGGCTATGCTGCTGGGGGATGAGGCGTACGGTTCGAACCAGGGTTACTTCGAGCTGAGGGATCAGATAGGAGACACCTTCGGACCGGAATGGGAGGGGGGAAAACACAAAAACCTGTTTATATTTCACCAGGGCAGGGCGGGCGAGAACGCCTTCTTTTCTATTCTGTCCAGGAATCTGCAGAAATCAGAATCCGGTGGCAAAGCTCTTTGTGACGATCTCAATCCCGGGTTGAGGGAGCGACTGGAAGCGAGAATCCGTTCCCTCTCAGCGCGTACCGGTGGCAGCAGGGAACCCTATTATATAATACCCAGCAACTCCCATTTTGACACCACCGAGGGTAATATCGAGAATAACTGGCTTATTCCCTTAAATCTGCCCTGTAAGGAACATAAGGAGAACGATCAGAGATACCCCTTCAGGGGGAATATGGATCTGGATGAACTGCGGAATCTTCTGGATTGCGAGCAACACAGGGTACCTCTGGTGTACCTCACCATCACCAATAACACCGGCGGGGGACAGCCCGTTTCCATGGAGAACATCCGGAACATTCACAGGATAGCCGGTGAGAGGAATATACCATTTTTCCTGGATGCCTGCAGATTTGCCGAGAATGCCTGGTTTATCAAGAATAATGAAGATGGCTACCAGAATAAGGAGATCAGGGAGATCGTCCACCGGATGTTCGATCAGGCGGATGGTTTTCATATCAGTCTGAAGAAGGATGGATTGGCCAATATCGGCGGAGCGGTGGTTTTGAGTAGCCACAGCCTGCTGACAAGAAAGTTCCCCGATTTTCCCGGTCAGTTGACCGATTACCAGATAATGACAGAAGGGCACCCCACCTATGGGGGATTGGCGGGCAGGGATCTGAAAGCCATAGTGGAGGGACTGCGAACTGTAGTACGCCCGGAGTATCTTTCTGCCAGGATCGGGCAGGTTGGTCGTTTCGGCAGAAAACTTGCCGGTGATGGCATACCCATAATCAGACCGGTGGGAGGACACGCGGTCTATATAGATGTGGATAAGTTCTTTGACGGAACGGCGGAGGATGGTGATTTCAAGGGCATTTCGCTGACCGCACTCATGTTGATAGCAGGCCACCGTTTGTGTGAACTTGGCCTATACGCCTTCGGCAAGTATGACGGGGAAAAGGAAATTCCGCCTGATCCACGGATGAACTATGTCCGGGCGGCTGTCCCCAGGCTGGCCTATGAGGATCAGGATCTCTTTTCTGCAGCGGAAGCGATCAGCCTCCTCTACAGCAACAGGGATAAGATCCCTCCGGTAAATGTAGATTACGGAAGAGAACTCAATCTCAGGCATTTCAAAAGCAAATATTCATTTAAGATATAACTGTTCCCCAGGTTGCAGGAATTTATCTGACCAATTACACAGATTTCAACTGAACCGTAGAGGGCTTTTCCGGACAGACGGGATCATCCTACTGGTATTCTCTGGAATAGTTTGCAAAGTCAATCTGGTTTATCCTTCCTAATATGCATTCCCATAACAGGTTGAATGGAATATTTCCTGCATGTAAGCCTGCCCGGGAAGAAAACCGAGCCGGAACAGGAAATACACTCATGGATAAGTGTGTATATCCTCAACCGGTAATACTGACCGGGGTTGGGTTTTGCTTCCATGGATCATAGAACAACATACCGGCAGGACAACCTGCCGTAAGTGCAAAATCAGCAGGAAGGGTTTCAATTTGAGTGAAGATTTCAATGATCGCAACCGGAATAAAGCCGGGAATACCAGCGAAATTCAGGGAGGGGTAAAGGAGGATGATGTGATACCTTCGGTGGTATATCGTGGTAACGAAACTCCTGTTTCCTCCAGTGAAAACAATGAGTTGAAGAGGCAGCTGGCTGCAGTGATGGAGATCGCCAATGTGATCACTTCGGGTATGGAGCTGGATGTTATCCTCTCCTCCATATCCAGGGAACTGAGAACTATTATGGATTATGATATAGGTTGTGTGGCCATATACCAGAAGGAAGAAAACTGTCTGTTTATACGTCATATCTACCGCCGTAACGGCGATACCACCGGAGAGGGAAGGTATGTTCCCCTGGATGAATCCAATCTGGTCGGCTGGGTGGCAATAAACAAGAAACCCATCATACGCGGAAATATTCCCCGGGATAAGAGATTCGACGAGATAATGAAGGAGGATAACTTAAAGTCCGATATGGTGGTTCCTCTGATTTTAAAGGATTCTCTTATCGGTACTGTAAATGTGGGCAGTTACAGTCCACATCATTTTGATGAGTTCGATCTTGAACTGGTCAGCAAGTTCAGCCGGCTTACCTCCATGGCTATAGAGAACTCACAACTTCTGGATGGTTTGGAGAATCTGGGCGAGAAGTACAAGAAACTGATGGATAACGCAAGTGACATAATTGCGCTATTCAACTCTTCGGCCCAGTTTGTGGAATGCAATAATGCACTGTATAGACAATTCGGATACACCCAGGAAGAGGTTATCGGGAAGGAGCTGTTCAATTTTACTCAACCGGTCAGGAGGGAAGAGGCCAAAAAGAGGTTTTACAGTATACTCAGAGGTGAGATAAACCATGTAATAGAGATTCCCTATTTAAAGAAAAATGGTGATGTGGTTTATCTGGAGGTGGATGCCAGTGTGATTCGTATCAAGGGACATCCCTATATTCTGATAATAGCTCATAATATCACAGACAGAAAGGTTCTGGAGGAGAAGATAACCATACAGAACCGCGAACTTAAGTCCATAAACAAGAAGCTGATGGAGCTGGATCAGCTGAAGAGTGAATTTCTGGGCAGAATAAGCCACGAACTCCGCACTCCCCTTTCAATAATAATGGCTTATACCGATGCTTTGACAGGGAATAAGGGAGGGGAGGTAAATGAGCAGGAACGCAGCGAATTCCTGGATGTAATTGATAAGCAGTCCAAAAAGCTTCTTCAACTTATTAACAACCTGCTGGATCTCTCCAAGGTGGAGATATCCGAAACCATGCTCGATCTGGCCGAAGGCGATATTAATGAAGTGGTTATGATAGCTGGCAAGGTGGTGGAACCATTTGCCGAACAGAATAATGTTGAGATTGAATATATCTATGACAGGGAACTGCCCATTCTGAAATTCGATCAGGTCAGAATAAAACAGGTTATAATTAACCTGCTCAACAATGCGGTCAAGTTCAGCGGCCCCAATGGATATGTAAGGGTGTTTTCTGCCCGCAGGGACAATGATGTGGTGTTGGGGGTAGAGGACTCCGGACCCGGTATTACCAGGGATGAAATCCCGGGTATCTTCGATAATTTTACCCAGGTGGAGGGGGGAAATGACCGTCCCTTCGATGGTATGGGAGTGGGATTGAGGCTGGTGAAGCACTATATCAGATTACATGGGGGAAGAGTTTGGGTAGAGGACAAAAATGGGGATGGGGCGGTATTTATGATTTCCCTTCCTCTGGAGCCTGCCTTTAAAGCATGATATTTTCGATGTATGGTGATAACCGGCAGGTTTGATCTCCACCCGGACTGTCAGCTTATAAGTATTTTCTGGTGGTCTATATTAATATTTCTGGTAATGGAAGTTACCGCCAAACCGCCGATTCTGACCGAGCTGGTGTTTTCGGGTGATTCGTCGATCTCCACCAGAATTCTGGCCAGGGCATCTCTTTCCTTCCCCTGTTCCATCACCATGGTTCCCGAGGATATTATGCCATGACGTTTCAGATAGGTTCCCAGCCCGGCTGCAGCGGTGCCGGTGGCGGGGTCTTCCCACATTCCCACCGCCGGTGCAAAGTGCCGGGCGTAGGAGATGCATTCCTGATTGAAAGTGTCCGTGGTGAATATGTGATTGGTATCGATTTGGTACATCCGGTTCATCAGGTTCAGCTTAATCAGGTCCGGCTTCAGTTCCAGAATGGTCTCCTTCCTGTTCACCGGTACCATTAGCTGATCCAGTCCGGATGAGACTATCTCCAGAGGAAGGCCGCTTCCCAGTATTTCCGACTTCTCTATACCCAGGATCCGGGCTATGTCCTCTACAGGGACCGGAGAGATTCTGTAATCCCGGATATTCTGGTTCAGCATTATCTTCTTCAGATTTCCGTTGTTATTCCCGGACAGTTTTATTACTTCTTCCTCCTCTGTATCCTCTCTGAGGTAGCTTTCACTGGGAATGAAGAGAACATCCAGGGTGACGGGACCCTTTCTGGTTTCAAATGAGACCTGGGTTATCCCCGGCTCCAGCTGGATATATCCGTCTTCGATCAGGGAGTAACATGCAGCTATGGTTACATGTCCACTCATATCTACCTCATGGGTAGGAGTGAAGAAGTTAATCCTGTAATCCGATTCTGTGCCGGTGGACATCCGGATAAAGCCGGTTTCGGAAAGATTCATTTCGCCGGCGATCTGCTGCATCATCTCCGGAGCCAGCATATCCGCCTGGTTGATCACTCCGGCCGGATTTCCGCAAAATGGTTTGGTTGAGAAGGCATCTATCTGTTTGATACTGAGATGGTACATCTGATTCCTCCCGGTATTATAATCCCCTCCGTATTAATTAACAGCTTGTAATACTTCTCCTTTAACCCGATTGCAAAAAGCAACGCCTGTGGTGCAGGATTGCCTGTCGCTTCCAGTTGGTCCGCAAACTATCCTCTGATTGCCATCTATCTCTGCTCCTCCGTAAGTCCTAATACTACAGGCATTTATTTGTTTGCGCCTCCCTGTGTTTCAACTCCCGGCGGGATAATTCATGTGATTATCCCGATGGAATAGCATTTGCAATTCCGGTTCCTGAAAATATAAACCCCCTCATACTTTCGGATTAATACACTCCAGGCTTTAGCATTTTTTGAGGAGGAACAAAAAATTTCCTGACCAGACAGGGATAAAGGCAGCTATGACGGATTTGCAGATTTTTAGTGATCAGGTGGACAAGCTTATATCGCTGGCCCGTTCCAGATTCGGGATAAATCTGGACCGGTACAGGCGCTCCTGCATCAACAGGAAGGTAAACCACCGGATGTTCAGACTGGATTGTAATAGTCTGGATGAGTACATCAATTATCTTCTGGATCATCCTTCGGAAATCTCCAGATTGTTGAAGGCAGTAACCATTCAGGTCACTGAATTCTTCAGGGATCCTGATGTTTTTAGTGTTATCTCCGGGACGGTGATGCCGGAGCTGGTCAGGAATAAGTTATCCCATGGCAGCAGAACCATAAGAATCTGGAGTGCGGGATGTGCCAGTGGGGAGGAAACGTACAGCGTGACCATGCTGTTTCTCAATTCTGTGGAATTCAGGAAAGACCGGATGGATATCAAAGTGTACGGTACCGACATCTCCAGGGAATCGCTGGATATGGCCAGGAGGGGCAGGTACAGGGTCGAAAGGATGAAAAGTGTTCCCCGGAGAATAAAGAAAAATTTCTTCAGGAAGGATGGAAAGGAATACAGGGTGGTTCAGGAGGTAAAGGACAGAGTGGTTTTCAGTCAGCACGACCTGTTTACCCCTTCTCCCCTTTCCGGTCTCGATCTGATCATATGCAGAAATGTGCTTATACATTTTAACCATCAGTCCCGGCGGGAAATAATAGAAAGGTTCTACCGTTCCCTCACAGAGAGGGGAATGGTGATGCTGGGAAAGAGTGAAGCGGTGGATGGGGAGACGGCGAACCGGTTCCATCTGATTAATGCACGGGCCAAGGTTTACCGTAAGATTTCACATCAGGAAATTAAGGAGGAGCAGGATGACGAGCCTTAAACTGAGTATATATAATAAAATTTTTGTTTCCATGGTCATCTCGGCCGTGGTGATATGCCTGGTTGGTATCTTTTCCATGCAGAAGATAACGGCTGAAAGGGTGGCCGGGGAAGTGGACATGAATGACAGCTGGTGGGGCGAAAGGGTAGCCGGAATATCCTCCTCTCTAATGGGAGTGGATTCTGAGGATGAGCTCCTGCAGGCAGTGGGTGACTTAAAGAGGAGCATTCCCGGTCTGGAGAGAGTTGATATCGAAACAGCCAACGGCAGGGTGGTTAATATTTACTCCCGGGGAGAAGAAAACATTCGCAGATATACCGGCACAGCCGATTCGGTTATGATTAAAAAAGGGAAAACGGCATTACCCTCCGGAAATCCGGGGGAAATGGAATCCGGCCGGTTGGAGATTCCGGCGGTTAGTGAATATCCTGATAATATTAGTGCGGCGGGGAAGTACAAATGGCTGGTTATACCGGTGGATGAGGATTTTGCCAGAGGGTTGAGGATAGCGATAGCGGCAACTGATAATCAGAGTATTCCTGCATCTGGCTGGGAAGAGATGGGGATATATCTGGTAATTTCACTTCTGGCAGGAGGGGTGGTCTTCTATCTGTCAATCAATCTGGTGTTCAAGAGGCCCCTGGGTCAGCTTTTGCAGATCAGCAATTCGCTGGCCACTGACATGGCTGATCTTTCCGGAAGGATAAATGTGGGAACATCCGATGAACTGGGGATGCTGGGTTCAACCCTGAACCAGATATTCGGCAAGATATCGGACATTATAAAGGTAATAAGAAAAACTGCGGATAAGGTTAATTTTTCCGCTCAGAGTCTTTCCGCATCCACCCAGGAGATGAATTCCATCACTGAGGAGACCTCCCTGACAGTACAGAATATAGCCAAATCGACAGATGTTCAGGCTCACAAGGTGGATGACATGATAAGGGAGATCAAGAATATGGAGAGGTCGGTCAAACAGGTGGCAAATAGCGCCGAACTGGCTGCATCCGCTGCCACCAATGCCTCTGAGACTGCTACCAGGGGCGGGGAATCGGCCGATCAGGCGGTAAAGAAGATCAACAAGATTTATGAGGTTATAAATGAGTCCGCAGAGATTATTCAGCACCTGGGCGACCGGTCCAATCAGATCGGTGAAATAGTGGATGTTATAACTGATATCGCCGATCAGACCAACCTGCTGGCTCTCAACGCTGCTATAGAAGCTGCCAGAGCCGGTGAAGCAGGGAGTGGATTTGCGGTGGTGGCGGATGAAGTGAGAAAGCTGGCCGAGGGGAGTGCCAGGGCTGCCGAAGAGATTGCCACTCTGATTGGTAAGACCCAGGAGGATACCCAGATAGCAGTCAACAGTATCGAAAAAGGTTCCCGGGAGGTTACCGAGGGAAGAGATGTGATTACCCGGACAGGCAATTCCCTGGATGAAATTGTGGAAGTGTTGAAGAGCTCCAGTGACATGGCCCGGAGGATATCTGCAGCTACCAAGGAGTTGTCAAGGGGGATGAAGAATGTGATTTCGTCCATCGACGAGATATCGGGCAGCGCGGAGAAAAATGCCTCTTCCACTCAGGAAACCGCTGCATCCATGGAACAGATGACTTCCAGCATGGAAGATGTTGCTTCATCGGCACAGAAGCTGAGTGATATGGCCATTCAATTAAGGGAGCATGTAAGAAAGTTCAAGATCGGAGATGAATCGGAAGAACAGGAGAGCCTGGTTTCCTGATACCGGTATTACAGGGAGTTAATAGATATGGATAGAAATCAACATGGGGAAGAAGACAGGGAAATATTCCAGATGGTAACCTTCAGGCTGGGTGGGGGAAGTTATGCAATGCCGGTAATGCATTTACGGGAGATAATCAAGCCGGTTGATATTTATCCTGTTCCCGGAATGAGCGAACCTATCATAGGAGTGATTAATCTGAGGGGAGAGATCATACCGGTAATGGAGATAGCTGCCCTGATGAAGGCGAACACCCCTGGAAAAGAGAATAATAAGAAGGAGCGGATAATTATCGTGGATTCCGATGAGGGGGGAACTGGTCTGATGGTGGATGAGGTAATGGAGGTGATTAAGATAAAGGGGGAGGATGTAAAGCCTCCTCCCGATCTGGCCGGAGAGGGCTTTATCAGGGAGGTAGTCAGAGGAGTGACGGATATTGCGGGAAGTATGGTGGTGTGTATAGAGCCAATGGCTCTGATAATTAATTGCATGGAAGGGGGAGAATTGCTCCTCCGGGAAAAAGTTTGAGAACGGATCAGGCGAAGGGAACAGGCGGAGTGCCTGATTTTGTAACAAGGCCAATTATAACTTAATGGATGAAGAGACAGCTTATGTGCAGCCAGGCAGCAGCAGCCGGAGTAATTAGGGTAGAAATGGCGCAGTACAGGACAGGGAAAGCTCCGCAGAGAATGATGACACTTGCTCTGGGGTCATGTGTGGGAATTACCCTCTATGATCCCAATGTGAAGGTGGGAGGAATGGCTCATGCCATGCACCCCCGGAGGGAGCTGGTTAAGAATAACCATAACAGAGCCAAGTTTGTAGATTGTGTGGTGGATCTGATGATCAAAAAGATGCAGAGAAGTGGTGCCTCCAGCAGAAGAATAGTAGCCAAGCTGTTCGGAGGGGCCAGAATGTTCGGTCATATACCCAGCAGCAGGGGAATTAAGCAGATTGGAGAGAAGAATGTGGGGGTGGCCAGGGAAGAGCTGGAGCGGCTGAACATACCACTTGTTGGTGAAGACGTGGGAGGGGAGAGGGGAAGGACGATCACCTTCGACCTTTCCAGCGGCGAGGTTTGTTTACGTGATGCTTTTGGAAACCGGGAGATTTATTAATGAATCCGGAGGGAGATAATAAAGAGGGGAAGATAAGGGTGGTGGTTGGGGAGGATTCGTCCCTGATGAGGAAGATAATAGTTGAGATCCTCACCTCGGACAGTGATATCGAGGTGGTGGGAGTGGGCCGAAACGGCAAAGAGGTTCTGGAGCAAATTGTGGATAAGAGACCTGACTGTGTAACACTTGATCTTAAGATGCCCTGTATGGATGGGATGGAAACACTGGGTTATATAATGAGTGAGTGGCCCACCCCGGTGGTTATTATAAGTGGACATACCATGGAGGGAGCCGAGGCCACCATTAAATGCCTGGAGAGGGGAGCGGTGGATTTTATACCGAAGACAGGGGGTGGCAGGTTTTTTTCGGCCGGGGAGTTGATCAGGAAAGTAAAATCAGCGGCGGAGGTGGATATATCAAAGATAAGATATATTACCCCCCCCCGATCTTTCAGACAGGGGGTTAATCCTGTTTCTCCGGAACGGGGGTGGGTGGTGGTATTAATAGGAGCCAGCACCGGCGGGCCTCAGGCACTGATGGAGGTAATTCCCGGATTGCCCCGTGAGATTCCTGCCTCCATAGTGGTGGTTCAACACATGCCCCCGAATTTCACCGGTTATCTGGCCGACCGGCTGGATAGCCGTTCATCCCTATCTGTCAAAGAGGCCGGTGAGGGGGATTCTATCACTCCGGGGAGGGTATTTGTTGCTCCGGGGGGTATGCATATACTGGTCAGGAACAGCTTAAGAGGTCCTGCTCTGATGCTCCTGGAAAGAAACAGGAGATACCGCTCGGCATGCCCATCTCTCAATTTTGCCATGACTTCTTTCGCCCATCTGTTCGGGGAGAAGCTGCTGGCAGTGGTGATGACCGGGATGGGCAGGGATGGGGCATCCGGGGCGGTTGCGGTTAAGCGCGCCGGGGGGCGGGTAATCTGCCAGGATGAAAAATCCAGTCTGATATTCGGGATGCCCGGGGCAGTAATGGAGAAAGCCGGAATAACCCGGATGGTACCCCTTGAACTGATACCCGGAATCATTGTGGAAAGTGTTAATCAGATGCTTTCAAAGGAATGTTCATATGAAAACGGATGATTATAAGGATCTGTATATACAGGAAGCGGAAGAGATACTGAACCAATTCGAAAAGGGGATTCTGTGCTGCGACCAGTATGGACACAGCACCGAGCGGGTCGAAGAACTGTTCAGATGTGCTCACAACCTGAAAGGGATCTCAGGGGCAATGGGATATGATTCAGTGGTGGAAGCGAGCCACAGTATAGAGAGCACTCTGGATAAATTCAGAAAGGGAGAGATAGAGATCACAGGGGATAAGGCGAGTCTGATGCTGAAGGTATCCGATTATCTCAGAGAACTGGTAAACAGTGCAACCGGAGAGGAAAAGGGGAATGGTGGGAATCTGCCCGGCAGGATAGCGGATCTTATGGAGGAGGCCGGGTGTTCTTCCCGTAGTAAAGGGTACAGGCAGGACAGTATGGAGAAGGGTTCACCCCCGGACGATTCCCCCGGCCGGATAAGGGAGAATATTGATGAAACTGTCAGGCCGCGAATTACCTCCATCAAGGTAGAACTGGGGAAGCTGGACAAGATAATGGATCTGGTAGGGGAACTGATCATTTCCGGAATACGTCTGCGGGAGAGTGCCCGGGAAGCCAATTCAAAGGACCTGATGGATGAGCTGGAGAGTACCGACCGGCTTATCTCGGAGATTCAGAAGGATGTTATGGAGGTCAGGCTGGTCCCGGTGGGTCATGTTTTCCGCCGGTTCATGAGGGTAACCAGGGATGCTGCTGTGGAAACGGGCAAAAAGGTCAGATTAGTCACTGCCGGTGAAGATATCGGCCTGGGCAGAACGGTCCTGGAGGGTATGGTGGATCCCCTGGTGCACATAATCAGAAATGCGGTGGACCATGGGGTGGAACCCCCCGGACAGAGAGAGGAGCTGGGGAAGCCGGCGGAGGGTACCATCAGGCTCAGTGCCAGGCGGGAGAGGAATTTTGTAATAATCGAAGTATCAGACGATGGCAGGGGAATCGATTACAGGAAGGTGGCAAATAAATTAAAGGCGGATAACCCGGAACGCCTCGCCGGGGAGAACCCGCGGGAGGATCAGCTGACCGAGATGCTGGCCGCCCCGGGTTTCAGTACCAGCGACAGGGTTAACAAAATATCCGGGAGAGGAATGGGGATGAACATTGTAAAGAAGGCAGTCGATTCCTTTGGAGGAACATTCGATATAACCAGCAGGATGGGAGAGGGAACCACCATAACTCTGAAACTCCCGGTTAATCTGTCCATAATAAAGTCGCTGCTGTTTCAATTGGGAAAGGATGTCCATGCCATACCGCTGGAGTCTGTGGTGGAGACTGCCAGGGTAGAGATTGGATCGATGGCCAAAATAGGGGGAAGGGATGTTATCCGGATGGGTGAGGAGACTATACCGGTACTGCGGCCATGGGAGATCATGGACCTGGACTATTCCCGCAACAAGGATCGTTTCGAAAAACTTGTAATAGTAGAAGCTGAAGGCAAAAGTACAGGAATAATAGTAGATAAAATTCTGGGACAACAGGACGTGGTGGTCAAAGGATTGCCTTCCATGATGAAAGGTGATACCGGAATCCTGGGTGCCACAGTTATGGGAAGCGGAGAAATTGCATTTATCTGGGACTCAAGAGTATTTTCTAAAGGGAAGGTTAGTTATGAATCCCATCAAAAGGCCGTCGTTTCTTAGAGTTGATGCTCTCAAAGAGCTGGGCAATATCGGTTCCGCACACGCAGTTACAGGATTGTCTGAGTTGATGAACAGGAGGATAGACATTTCTGTGACCAGTGTAGACATACTACCATTGAAGATAGTCTACACCCTTTTTAATGGACCGGAATCGATGGTATCAATAGTGTATCTGGAAGGCTACTGCGAGGATTTCAGGGGAATGATGTTTCTGATATTCCCGCATCCCGAAGCCCTGAAGCTGGTGGAAATGGTCACCAGCAAACCGGCAAATGAGCAGTGCCTGTCTGATGAGTACTATCTCTCCATTTTGAAGGAGACCGGAAATATCATGTGCGGTTGCTACATGAAGACACTTTCCAACTTCATAAATAAGAAGTTGATGCACAGTGTTCCCCAGATCTCTCATGACATGCTGGGGGCGGTGATGGATTCGATACTGGTGGATCTCAGCCTGGAATCAGACTACGCCCTGGTGGTAGAGACCGCCTTCAAATTCAGTTCCGGTGACTGTAATGGATTTTTATTCTTCATTCCTACATCGGAATCGTTGGAAACCATCTTTTCAGAGCTTGGAATCGATTAAAGAAAGGAGAACAGCTGTGAAGCCTAAAGTATTGATAGTAGATGACGCTATTTTCATGAGAAGGATGATAGGGGATATTCTGAAGGAGAATGGTTTTGAGATCATTGGGGAGGCCGATACAGGTTCCAGTGCGATAGAGCGGTTCAAGGAGCTTGAGCCTGATCTGGTAACCATGGACATAATCATGCCTGAGATGAACGGTATCGAAGCGGTAAGGGGAATCATGGAAGAAGCGCCCCGGGCTAAGATAATAATGTGCAGTGCTCTGGGACAGCAGGCCCTGGTTAAGGACGCTCTGGAGGCCGGAGCCAGAGATTTTCTGATAAAACCTTTTAATCCCTCCAGGGTTATAGAAGTGGTAAATAAAGTACTTAATGTACCTTCCAAGTTGTAGCGAACATACCGAAAGGCCGAACTATGGGTGATGAAAAAGCAAATGACTACAGTGTCCTGAAGAGCTTCTCTCATAGAGTGGACAGGAAGGATCCAGGAGCTCTGAACAACCTGGGTGTTCTGTACTACCGGAAAGAGATGTATCAGGAAGCAATCGAGCAATTCAAGGCGGCTCTGAAACTGGATCCCAGATTTGACCTGGCCAGGGAGAATCTCCAGTTCCTCTTTTCCGAGAACAATCTGGAGGACCCGGATGTTATGAACTGGCGGAAGAAGGTAGATGAGGATCCGGAGGATATGGAAGCACGCCTCAAGCTTGGAATCAGCTATCAGAATATGGGTAAGTTCGATGAAGCGGCTGAGATGCTCGGAACGGTGGTGGATAAGGAACCGGATAATCTTTCAGCCAGAATTCACCTGGGGAGTGTATTGAAAGCACGGGGACTTTACAGGGAAGCTCTGGAACATTTTCAGTACGCCAGCGAGGATGTGGAGAAATCGGCGGCGCTGCACACCGATGTGGGGGAGGTGTACTACAATCTGGGGAGAACAGAAGAGGCGGTGAGGGAACTCAGGAAGGCTATTAAAATAGACGCGGAATACTGGAGAGCGCATTTCCTTCTCTCCTTTGCCTATGGAGATTTCGGCCGTTTCCAGGAGGCACTGGAGGAAAGCAGAACTGCATCCAGATTAAATCCTGCTTTTAATAACCGGGAAGCCAACCTGGCTATTTCCGACAGTGAGGATGGGGGAGCGGTCAGGGGTATGGTCAGCGAGAGCAGTGTGGCCAGTGTAGACAGTACTTCCTTCACTATCGGGGTGGCATACCGGGAAAGGGGCTATATCAAGGAATCCCTGAAAGAATTCAACAAAGCTCTCCAGGATATGACGGATAAGGAGAGGGTATATCTGGAGATAGGAAAGATCCATATCGCCGGGGGGGATTATTCCGCCGCCCGTGAAACCCTGGATATGGTAATTAAACTGAATCCGAGAAATGATACCGCCTACCTGTTGAAAGGCTGCGCCTATCATGTGGAGAAATGCTACAAGAAGGCAGGAGCCTGCTACCTTAAGGCCTACCGGCTGAATATGGTAAATGAAGATGCCATGAATAATCTGGGGGTTCTGATGTGCCAGGTGGGGTTGAAGGAGGATGGTGAGAGATTCTTTAAAATGGGGTTGAATAATAAGCTTTATAACCGGGCTCTCAATTACAACTTCCTGAACTGTAACATTATGAGAGAAGATTATATGATGGCGGAAAACCTGCTGCAGCGACTGGAGGCATTTATGGGCAAGGATGCCACCGTCTATGAAAAACGGGCTCTGCTTAATTTCAAGATGAACAGAATGACCCTGGCCCTCTTCGACATAGAAAGCGCCCTGGCTATCGACAGCAGGCATGTGGATGCACTTTATCTCAAGGGATTAATATTTCTAAGGGAGGAAAACCTGAATGAAGCCATAGGGACTATCATGGCCGCATCACAGATACAGCCATACTATACCGGTTTTCACTTCTGCCTGGCTTTGAGTGACCGTCTGACTTCACAATCACTTCTGGTTCCTCCGGAGATCAAGAAAGGTTTCGATGATGAGTTGATCGAAATACTCCACTGTGGAATCCGGGAGGACTGGGAGAAGGTGGCCGGTTTGGTGGATCAGATACTCAGCCGGGAGGGAAAACGGCCGGCGGATAAACAGCCGGGAGAGAATGACCGGGGGAGTAGGAATGATAAGGAAAAGGAAGAGATGGGTATTTCGGGAGAGGATGATAAAGGCAGGAATGACACTGATTCAGTGGAGCAGCAGGATCAGGAGGATCCCTTTGCCGATATCAAACTGGAATTCAGTGATTGAAAGGATTTAATGAAATGACTATCAGGTCCACAATCGATGAACTGGGATTGTTCGATCTTCTTCAGATTATATGTATGAACGGCAAGACCGGGCGTCTGATCGTGGCCGATGGCCCGGCGAATCAACAGGCCCAGCTGATATTCAAGAAGGGTAATCTCTGCTTTGCTGTAAGATACAGCAATGTTCCCAAATCGATGGAATCTCTTCTGGTGGACTGGGGGTTGATTGACGGTTCCGCGGTGGTAAGTATAGAAAAGGCACGGGAGAAGTATGATGATTTCCTGGATTGCCTGGACGGAGAGGGAATAGGTTCGAGAGAGCAGCTGGAGAGTTACTTTGCCGGTATAACCCGGGAGAATGTTTTTGAAGTGCTGAAATGGGAGAAGGGCAATTACCGTTTTATAGAGGAGAAGATAGATCAAAGGCACGAAATACTGGTTCCCATGAATACTGAAAATCTGATAATGGAGGGAGCCAGAAGAATAGATGAATGGTCCAATATCAAGAGTAAGGTTCCCGGGAGGCACTCGGTATTCAGGATATGTTCGGACGACCAGCAGTGTCTTAATCTAAAACCGAGGGAATGGGAGATACTTTCACTTATCGATGGAAACAGGACGGTGAGCGAAATAAACGAGATGGTAAAGGAGAATCTGTTCTCCACCAGCAAGCTGATATACGGTCTGGTGGTTATGGGGGTGATAGAACTGGTGGGAGAGGATGGCCTGGTTGAAGGTGAGGATGAGGAGAGTATTCAGCAATATCTGGACAAGGGAAGCAGGCATTATCAGAATCTCAATCTGGAAGGGGCGACCGGTGCCTATGAGAAGGCTATCCGGCTGGATCCGGAAAACTTCGAAGCATTAAGGATGCTGGGGGAGATATATTACAAGATGGGGAGGCTGAGTGAGGCCCTTACCTACCTGGAGAAGGCGCGTTCAGCCAGGCCGGAGAATCAGAAGGCCATGTTCATAAAGGGTTACCTCCATGCCAGGCTGGGAGAGATACAGAAGGCCATATGTGAATGGGAGGAATTGAGGGATAAGACCGGCAGTCCCAGAATAGCCAACCTGGTCAGACGTAGAATCAGGGCGGCACGGGAGTGGGAGAAGATACTCCAGGAATATTAATTATCATTATCAGGGGGGGACCGCTGATTATTCCTCCGGACTTTACTGCTTAGCGAATCGTTTTCTTTCAAAACCTGTTAGTGCATCAGCAGCACCTTTTTGACCAGAGATTTCTTTCCTGTCCTCAGCCGGTAGAAGTAGACCCCGGAAGCAACCCGCCTTCCGGATTGGTTGACCCCCTTCCATACTACGGAGTGTTCTCCTTCGCTCATCAGTCTGTTCAGGAGTGTTTTTACCCTTCTTCCGGAAATATCATATATGGATATGTCAGTCATGGAACCTTTTTCCAGGGTAAATTTTATGGTGGTGCACGGGTTGCAGGGATTGGGATAGCAATTCATTCCCGTTGCCGGGTGGTGCTGCCCCGACGGTTGCTCCGGCTGATCTTCTACCCCCATTGTGCCCGACCATCCTGCCAGAGTTGCCATCAACCACCAGGTCGCCTTCCCCTTCTGCTCACAGCTCTGATAGGAAGTATGCTCGGCATCATTTCCGGCCAGGCTGGGATGTTCCACCGGAATTTCCTCTCCGTTATACTGGTAAGTTGATTGTTCCCACTCACCCCTGTCCGGATTGAACCACCAGGAGTCCAGGTTCTCGAAATCGTAGAGTACCTTGTTATTGGCCAAGCAGAATTCCCTGATCTGCCTGTTTCGCATGGCCCGGTTGTATCCATAGGCACCATCATACTCGGCGGTACCGGTAAAGTATATGAAGGTCACCCCGGGATATTCATTCTCCAGGGTCTGCATCGCTTCCAGGTAGTTCTGAACATAGGTATGCGAAGCAGTATTGAGCTGGGTGCACCAGCAGAAACCGGATATGTTGATGGAAGGGTTTTCATCCAGAACGCTTCTGGTATTATCTATTCCCGATCCCCTCCAGTAGCTCTCCGGTCCTATGGCTGCGGTATAGATGCATAGCGCGTCCGTTTCCCGGGGGAGTGACCCTCCGTATGCCGGCCAGGCGGCCTGGTAGAAGGGATCCGAAGATTCGATTCTGGACAGTCCCACCATGATCTGCCTGCCGTGAGACATTCTGCCATAGTGCCACTTGCAACTGTCCTTTGCCGCATTAATTGCCTGGGACGGGATTGCCGAAAGACCGGTACAATGATGATCTATGATCAGAGCCTCCTTCTGATCCCCGCAATGAGCGGAGGAGGAAAAATTAAGTATCAAAATAACAGCTGTTAGAAGAGTCGTAATTGTTCTGTTCATGGTTGTTTCCTCCATGCTGATTCAAACGGTCAGAGGGTGGTGCAGAGGACACCACTATCAATAATTTAAGTTAGTTTATTACCCCAAATCGAACGTCCCGTGCTGAACCTTCGATATGCCGGTTCAGGAACAGTTACACGATCTTATTCAGATATACTGCACTGCTATTATCTCTGCAATTTTTACCGCAATTAATATTCCGGAAGAGTGTCTGATATAGTAGATGAAATATTGGACATGGTGCAGTGTTCCCGGTGGGGTAACAGGATTCCCCGGGATTTCCTGTTTTTCTTTTATTAATTCATCTCCGGGTTGAGAGTACCGGGGGGAAAGGACCGGCTGGTTTGTTATTCCGGATGCAATATGCAATACCGGCTGGCCGGCATTCTGATGGTTTCTCTTGAGTCTTTACTGTGATATGTTAGCAGAAAGCTCTTTTTGCCAAGCTCTATTGATTATGGAGGCGAGGATGGATAGTGGAAATCCGGCTGGTGGCAGACCGGCTGCCTGTGGTAGAAGGATTATAATTTTTACGGCGATCATTCTAATTCTGGGAGTTTTCATATATACCGGTGGTGAGTGGTACCGGTCCATTGATTACAGGGATAGATTCAACCGGATGAAGGGATCCGTTGAGGTGGTGGAGACTGTTCCGGAGGAGAGGCAGGGTCAGAATATACTGTATTGGGTGGAGATAAGATCGGACCGGGAAACTGAAGTATGGGGATATCTCAAAGTGCCGGGGGATGGAGCAGGACCTTATCCAGCCCTGGTTATTCTGGGGGGATTAAGGACGGGCCCCAATACTGTTCATTATCTGGGCAAAACCACCGGAATTGTCATACTGGCCCTGGATTATCCCTACCGGGGCAAGCGGGAGGACCTGGGGGTGGGAGGGTTTATCCGTTCTATCCCCCGGATTAGAAGGGCGGTGGTGGAAACGGTTCCCGCTGTTATGCTGGGGGTTGATTATCTTCTATCCAGGGATGATGTGGACGAAAACAGGATAACTATGGTGGGGGGCAGCCTGGGAGCTATGTTTGTACCTGCTGTGGCTGCTTCACACTCCGGGGTATCGGCAGCGGCTATACTATTCGGGGCGGCCGGTCTGGAGAGGCTTATCAGTGAAAGCCTTGAAGTCCCCTCCCCCCTGGCGGATATCACCGGCTGGATAGGCGCGGTTCTGGTATCGCCGGTGGAACCGCTCAAATATGCGGATAAAATTTCGCCCCGTCCCCTGTTCATGTTGAGCGGAATAGATGATGAAAGGATCCCTCCTGAATGCAGCCGGCTGCTCCACCGGAGAGCCGACCATCCCAAGACGGTAAGATGGATCCGGGCGGGCCATCTTCATGTAAAGTCGGAGGAGTTCCACCGCCGGGTAAGCAGGCGGCTCAGTGAATGGATGGTTTCGAAAGGTTTGATGGAACCGGGATCTTTCGGTTACTGACGGGAACACCGGTATCTTCCCGGACTGTGAAGATTTCTCCGGAAGGGACGGGCTTTTTAACTGTTATTCCGGATAGAGGTGATATATATTTATGTAGCTGGAAATTGGCCCGGGCGGTAATGTGGTGGCTGCTTGCCGGCCAGCAGGGTAGAGGTGTGGGGAAAATGCTCAGGTTATACCATCCATGATAATCCGGATGCACCTGCAGCCCGGGAGAATTTACTGTTGCAGTAGATTGAGAGGAAAGAAGAGGTTATGAATAGATCCAAGGTAGCTATTGTAAAAACAACCCCCCGGACGGTGCTGGAGGATTATCACCGGCTTATGAATCTGGCCAATTACCGGGATGAAATATCACCCTATGTTGATACCGCCCTGAAGATAAACATAAGCTGGCACTTCTTCTATCCCGGGAGTTCAACCACACCCTGGCAGCTGGAGGGGGTAATAAGGACCATGAAAAGGGATGGATACGATCCTTCTCTGATACACGCCTGCCACAACAGGACGGTGGTTATAGACGCCCATCTGGGGGAGAGGGAGAACAAGCAGGTCAATGTAACCGACCTGCACGGTCTTCGTAACATCCATCTTTATGAGGGCGAGGAATGGATACATATAAGAGATGCTGTGGGTGATCTGGCGGACAGTTTTATTGCACTCAACCAGGTATATCCGGATGGATTCATGATCCCCAGGAGGCTGATGGATGAAAATATAATCCACCTGCCCACCGTCAAAACTCATGTTTTTACCACCACCACGGGGGCGATGAAGAATGCCTTTGGAGGCCTTCTGAATGAGAAAAGACACTGGACTCACCCGGTCATTCATGAGACTCTGGTCGATCTCCTGAGAATCCAGAAGAAGATACATTCCGGAGTTTTTGCGGTTATGGACGGAACTTTTGCCGGAGACGGCCCTGGACCCAGATGCATGATTCCCCATGTTAAGAACGTTCTTCTGGCCTCATCCGATCAAGTGGCTATAGATGCAGCTGCTGCCAGGCTGATGGGTTTCGATCCCATGAAGGATCTCAAATATGTCAGGATGGCTCATGAAGCGGGATTGGGCACCGGCAAACCGGAAGAGATAGAGATGGTGGGAGACCTGGATGCAATTAACCAGAACTGGAATTTCAACGGCCCCTTCAGAAAGATGACCTTCGCCAGCAGAATGCAGCACAAGATATACTGGGGCCCGTTGAAGAAACCCCTGGAGTGGTCACTTAAAACCGTGCTGGCTCCATGGTCATTTATCGCCAGTGTTCTTTATCATGATTTCTTCTGGTATACCTTGAATGAGCGAAGGGTACTGAAGATATTAAACAGTCCCTGGGGCAGGTTGTTTAATAATTGGGAGAAACTGGAGATACCCCCGGACCGGCTGGATGTTCCCGGCTGGGAGAATGTAGGGGAGGAACCGGCCCGCTTGGATGAGAGGAGTGTTAGACATCTGATCAAGGCCTTCCGGGTAATGGGGACCACCCTGAAAGAGATTCCCGATTTTATCAGGGGCACTCAAACGGGCAGCTGAAGTCAGCCGGTGGCGTCCCCCTGTCTCCGGCATTTTACCTCTAACGTAGATATATTATCTTCCTGGTACGGGTGTACCGGCCCGCTTTTATCCTTACAAAGTAGACTCCCGAAGAGGTGTGGTTGTCCTTATCATCCCTTCCCCTCCATATCAGGGTGTGATCACCCGCATTCCTGCTGCCATCCAGCAGTGTTTTGACCAGACGTCCGGATACATCGAAGATCTTGATGGTCACTCTGCCCGAAACGGCCAGGGAGAACTCAATAGTGGTGGTTCCGTTGAATGGATTGGGATAGTTCTGTTTCAATGAGTTGGTGTAACGGGGGGTATCATCGGCCCCGGTGGCTTCGTCCTGGATGGTAAACAGGCTGTCGCTGGTATCCTGGCCGGTATTGAGATAGGGATCGAAGGCCAGAATTTTTACCATGCAGGAATCCGAGGGGGTAGAGGGAACTATCCATGTGTAGGTGGAATCGTCAGGTTCACCTCCGGAAACCAGGGAGTAGTTGTTTCCCCCATCTCCGGTATAGTATATCTCCACCGAATCCACTCCGCTGCTGTCGGTTGCCACCCACTGAATCTGGATGGTGTCGCCGGCGGCAACCGTTTCGCCACCGTTGGGGTAAGTCACCGTTACCACGGGAGAAGCGCTATCACTGCCTGAGGTACAGGCGGATCTTTCCTGTGAGTAGCCTCCTCCCAGCCCGTCACTGTTAACTGCAGAGACACGATAGTAATGACAGCCCTCCACCGGCTGGTGTTGATAGGTGGTAACACCTGACGGTACGGTATCTATAAGAAGTGTCCGGGAGGGATGGAATCCCCCGGCAGTATCGCTGTATATGGCATGGTAACTCAGCTCCGGCGAGGAATTCTCGTCCCACTGGAGAATTATGGTGGTATCGCCGTCTGCTGTGGCAGTGAGGTTCTGAACCAGGGTGGGAGCAGCCATGACAGCATCCGGGCCTCCGAAAGCTCCCTGATTAGATCTTGAACCATCAGGATCGCTGTAACCGGGATCCCCTCTGTCAATGCCTGGAGAATGTACCATCAGGTGATAGTCCATGGAGGTGGTGTCGGCATAGAGGGGAGCCAGGTTGGTGTTGGTCGAATCAGGATCTATTCCGTTGATATCAGCCGGCTGGTTGCCGAAACAGTTGTTGTATCCGAAGGACCACTGGGGGGTATTGTTTATGTATACCCCATAACCCCGGCCATAGGTAATCATGTTGTTGTGGCAGTAAAGGGAGTTGAGGGAGTTAAAAGAAACATTACCCCCGTAGTACTGGGCAGTATTATGATCGATGGTATTATTGACCATCCGGACTCTGGAACTGTCGGTATCCACTCCTCCCCCCAGGATGGATGTTTGATTATACATTATCTGGCAGTTGGAAACGTTCAGGCTGTCCGCCCGGTGGTATATGCCTCCGCCAGTGGAAGAAGAGATATTATCCCTGATAATTGAATGGGAAATGAATGTTTCCGATCTGCCGGAGTATATTCCCCCTCCCTGATCGGAGACCTCATGCCCGTATACAGTATCATGGCTGGAGGTAAAGGAGCCGTTTTCAGCGCATATTCCACCACCACTCTTGAAGTTATCATTTTCAAAGATACGGTTTCCCTCCAGGGTGAAGGTAGAATTGAGGGCGTATAACCCGCCTCCTGACCTCTTGCCGGTATAATCTGCATTGGAATAATTATCATTGATGGTATTTTCTTTCAGCTGTGCATCACACTGATACGCATATATTGCTCCACCCGATTGGGCGGTACAGTTGTAAATATGGTTGCCCTGGATAACAGCACTGCCCTGGTAACATGATATTCCCCCGCCGGCACTGTAACCGGAGGCATTGGCAATACCGCAACCGGTGATAATATTATCCTTGATGATACAGCTGGACTGATAACTGAAGATGGCACCACCGTATATGGCGGCTTCTGGAATACTGGCACTGGTGCCGGTTCCATTCTGGAGGGTAAAGCCCTCTATGCCGCAGGTATCACTGCCGGTATACATGAAGGAGACCGGACTGCCGTTACTGCTTATTACGGTGGTGTTGAGTTCCGGATCCCTTACGGTGAAATCCTGATTCCAGCCGCCCAGCAGGTATGTCCCGGTACTGTTAATAATAACTGCCTGATTGTATGTGGAAGCCGCTACCATCACGGTATCGCCGGACTCGGATGCGTCTAAAGCGTCCTGGATGCTATTGGCCGCCCATTGGGGTGTAGTGTATGGATATATATTATCACCGCCGGGTGAAACATAACGCCGGGGCAGTCCCTCAATCTCGAAATCCGAATCGCTGTAATCGAAACCGCCGATGCCCCCGTTCAGATAAGCTGTTACCTTTATTTTAGCGGTTTCTACAGGGAGGTTGCTGACCTCCCAGGTGTACGAGTCGACCCCCACCAGTCCCGTGCAGATGGTATCCTGATAGGTTGCTCCACTGTCCAGGCTGAGGAGTATACTTAATGAATCGGGGGTCTCCCGCCGGGTGGTCCAGGTGATATCGTAGTCTTCACCCACCTGAAGCACTTCCCCTCCATTGGGGGTATTCACATGAACCAGCACATCACTGGGTATGTAGTCGATCTGATAGGTGCCGCTCTCAATATTGTTCCAGCCGTATTTTATATAACAGTAGCCATCTATTCCCCAGTCGGTACCCCAGCTGTTCTTGATTATCCAGGCTCCCTCTCCGCCGCACATATTATCATCCCAGCCTACTATCAGGACGGCGTGACTGCCCACTACCGGATCGCTGGATTCGAAACAGCCTCCTCCGTAATCATAGAATACATCCACTACATCCATGGAAGTATATACCGGGCCGGTTAACAGGGCTTCCTTTATCGAATTGACATTTCCGGAAACTGAAGAGTAGTTGGAGATTCTGCCTATTACCTCACACTGTTCCTGGGTACAGGGGAAACCGTCCGCTTCCTGATAAGGTATGCATGATTCCTTTACCGAGCCGTAGTCGAGGAAAACCTGATATGCCAGTGAAGCCCAGCCGCCGTCACAGCCGCGGTCGTACGAGTTGCAGTCCATCACCTGCTGTTCCGACAGGTCCTCCAGGCGTTCGTCATATATTCTGATATGTGATTCCATCTGAGCGGTAGCGGCGAAGGACCAGCAGGCACCACAGGACCCCTGGTCCTTGGCCGGGGTGGTACCATCCATGGTTCGCCAGTCCAGTGAAGGATCATAGGTTGCTTCCGATGGAGCGGTAATCACCGGTATTCTCTCTCTTACGCTGTCGGGTACATCCATGGCTCCCAGCATGCTTCTTTTCTCCTCCCGGGAAAGGCGGGACAGGGGGGTACGGCGGGCCCTCCAGTGATATCCGTTTTCCTTGAGATACCGGTTGAGCCGGTTGATTCTTCTGTTGGTGGAGCCGGCTCCGGCGCCGAGGGGATATAAAAGCAATGCCAGAAGAGATATTAACAAAAGTACAGATCTTGTAGTGGATATCCTGTTAATCATATTGTGCCACTTTCCTTTTCGGTTTTTTTTGAAACTTTTGATGCTCAAACACATAAAAACAGGTAAGCAGAGGATAAAAGAAAGGATTAAGGCAGGAACTTAATCCTGATGCTGTTATTATATATTACCATGATATATAAATAGATTCAACCTGTAATTAGAAAAAAATACTTATATACTTTAACTTAGCAGGGATTAAGAGAGTTGGATCAGTGTAACTTTGATGGAAACAGAAGGACAGGAATCAACCAGCTGAAGTTGAGATAGCCCAGATTGGACAGGAGGGTAAGTTGTTTTTGAAATCTTGCAAGAAAAAGCGATTTTTATTACTTTATGGTTTCAAAGTGTTTTCATTTATACAAGCGAGGTTGGAAAATGGTCATTGATGTAAAGAAAATCGGGGAAAAGGTAGAGAAGGAGAGTAAAACACTCCAGAATATCAGGGATGAGATAAGGAAGAATATAGTGGGACAGGAATATCTTATCGAACGCCTGCTGGTTGGGTTGCTCTGCAACAACCATATACTGATCGAGGGGGTTCCCGGTCTGGCTAAGACACTGGCGGTGACTACCATGGCAAACAGCATCAAGGCTTCTTTTCAGAGGATTCAGTTCACCCCTGACCTTCTTCCGGCTGATCTACTCGGTACCCTGATATACAATCCCCGGTCGGGGGAATTTACCACCAAGAAGGGTCCCGTCTTTGCCAACATTATACTGGCGGATGAGATAAACAGGGCCCCCGCCAAGGTGCAGTCCGCCCTTCTGGAAGCGATGCAGGAGAGACAGGTTACCATAGGGGAGGAGAGTTTCAAGCTGGATCAGCCCTTCATGGTTCTGGCAACCCAGAATCCTATCGAACAGGAGGGCACCTATCCCCTCCCGGAGGCTCAGGTGGACAGATTCATGCTGAAACTTGAGATAACTTATCCCAGCAAGGAAGAGGAAAAAAAGATATTGAAGCGGATGTCCGCTTCATCAATTGATCTCAGTGTGGACCCGGTGATAGAGCCTTCAGATATTATAAGGCTGAGGGAACTGGCCGATCAGATATATATGGATGAAAAGGTGGAGGATTATATCATCGATATAGTCCAGGCTACCAGAAAACCGGAAGATTATGATCTGGCCATGGGCAATCTTATCCAGTACGGGGCCTCCCCCCGGGCCACCATATACCTTGCCATGGCATCCCGGGCTTACGCCCTCCTCCAGGGCAGGGGATACGTTACTCCACAGGATGTGAAGTCCATCGGTATGGATGTGTTAAGACACCGGGTGATTGTTACCTATGAGGCTGAAGCCGAAGAGAAGACATCCAACCATATTGTTCAGGATATATTCGATAATGTGGCGGTACCATGATTACCGAGGAACTGATAAAGAAAGTACGGGTTCTCCAGATAACCACCAGGAAGGTAGTCAATGACATACTGGCGGGTGGTTATGAGAGTGTGTTCAGGGGCAGGGGGATGGAGTTCGAGGAGGTCAGGGAATACATGCCCGGTGATGATGTTCGCACCATCGACTGGAATGTAACCGCCCGTACCGGCCATCCCTATGTGAAGCGCTTTGTGGAAGAGAGGGAGTTGACGGTAATGTTTCTGGTGGATCTCTCCGCTTCCGGTGATTTCGGCAGTGTGGATAAACTCAAGAATGAACTGGCCGCCGAGTTCTGCGCCATGCTGGCTTTTTCAGCGGTCAAGAATAACGATAAGGTGGGGTTGATTGTATTTACCGATCAGATAGAGATGTTTGTCCCCCCCAAAAAGGGTACCAGGCATGTTCTGCGGCTGATTCGCGATTTGCTCAACTTCAATCCCCGCCAGACCGAAACCGATCTGACCGGAGCCTTTGATTATCTGGGGAATGTGGTTAAAAAGAGAGCAGTAGTTTTTGTGGTATCCGATTTTCAGGCGGAGGGATTTGAGAAGAAGATGAGGGTGATGAGCAAACGCAACGATCTTATCGCTGTTCCCATAGTGGATCCCCGGGAGGTGGAACTTCCTGACGTGGGCCTGATAGAGCTGGAGGATGCTGAAACCGGTGAAGTTGTGCTTCTGGATACGGGAAGTGAAGCAGTCAGGAACAGGTATAACCGGCTGGGCAGAGAGAGGTCTGAGTATTTCAGGGAACTGTTCGCTTCCATGGGAGTAGACAGTGTGGAAATATCCACCGGCCGGGATTATATTCCCCGGCTGGTTAAGTTTTTCAGGATGAGAGCCAGAAGGTACTGACCGGCAAAGCGGTACCGGTAGAAGGCAGGAGGAGAGCATGTCTGATGATCTGAAACTCAGTCTGAACAGTAAGGGAGAAAAGCCCGGGAGGAATAAATTCCTTACCGTGATGGTATTGGTATTACTGGCAGTGGGCATAGTCAATATTGCTCTTCATATCCGGGGGGATGATCAGAGGGGCAGGGGAGGAAATCTCTCCGGGCGAAAACTGGAGAAACTGGCCCTGAAGCTGGAGAAGAGAAATCTGGCCCTGCCGGCAGCCCGGGCATGGATAGAGTATATGGAAAAGAACGGGCTGGACCGGGGGGAGAGCGCCCGCATCTGGTACAGAATAGGCAAGCTTTACCATCAGAGCGGAGATTATGCAGAGGCCCTAAATGCCTACTACCGGTCTGAATCCTTCTCCCGGCTGGAGGATCTGGAGGATGAGATCTCCAGGAGAGTAAGTGAATGTCTGGAGAGCCTGGGAAGGTTTGCCGCCATGAGATCCGAGCTGGAGAGAAGGACCGCATTTGCTCCTGCCGATTCCGCCGGCGGGGAAGAGATAGTTGCAGAGATAGGAAACTGGAGGATCAGCCGTTCCGAACTGGATATGCTGATAGAATCGGAGATCGAATTTCAGATCTCGCAACTGGCCTCCAATCTGAGTGCAGAGGAGAGGAAGTCTCAGAAGGAGAAACTTCTGGATAATGTTTTCCGGGAGGGAAACCGGGCTGAATGGCTGCAAAGCTTCATAGCCCGGGAGCTGCTTTACCGGGAGGCGGTGAAGGAGGGACTTCAGAAGGATAACAGAGTAAGACAACTGATCAGGAATATGGAGAGAAAGGTTCTGGCTCAGCAGTACCTGGCGGATAAATATCAATCCCGGATCCAGGTCACTCCGCAGGACCTGAGGGAATATTATAATGCCCATCCGGATGAATTCAAAGAGGATGAGGAACAGCTGGAATTCCAGGAGGTAAAAGGCCAGGTATATATGATAGTACGATCCGGGAGGGAGAGAGAGGTGCAGAGCGATATACTGCAGCAGCTCAGGGATAAATACGATGTGGTGATTCATCGCTCCAGGCTGGGAGGAGAGACTTCAGATTAACAGGAGTTCTCCCCTGACCATGAGGGCGACTTGGGATTAATGGAGCCAAGGCAAGTATGAGAAGGAAGTACTGGCAGAATTCAAACACCTGTTTGCGGGGCTGGGGATTGATCCTGGTTATGCTGCTGGTGTCCTGGCTTTCCTGCGGCAATGGAGAAGAGCAGGAAAAGGCGGAGGAGAGTTATCAGATAAACCGCCAGTACAGGCGGGGGCCGGCTGTTTTCAGGGTGGCGGTAAGTAGAGAGGAGATAACCATAGCGGACCGGGTTGATCTTCTGCTGGAAGCCAGGGTTGAGGAGGGGTATCAGGTCCGGCTTCCCAGGTTCGGTGATAAACTGGAACAATTCGGGATTGTGGATTATACCACTCCCTCTCCGGTCATAGGGGAGGAGGGAGAGATAATCACCAGGCGGTTATATGAACTGGAGCCCTTTCTGTCCGGAGAATACAGGATACCGCCGATGAAGGCGGAATTCTGGATGGAGGGGGACACCCTGATTCACCAGGTGGAATCGGATACCATCAAGGTGATGGTCAATTCACTTCTGCCCGGTGATGTGGCGGAGAGAGAGCTGAAGGATATTGCTCCTCCCGCCGCAATACCGGCCGGTTATTCCAATGTGTTTATTATTGCAGCCATAGCAGTTGTGATTGCAGGTACAGCTGTCCTGACAGTATGGTGGAGAAGGAGAAGAAGAAAGAGAGTGAAGGCGCCTGCCCCCAGGGCGCATCAGATTGCATTCGCCCGGCTGGAACAGCTTCTGGCCAGGGAGCTGGTGGAGCAGAAGAAGTACCGGGAATTCACCGCGGAGCTGGCGGATATACTGAGGTATTATATCGAAGACCGTTTCGGAATCAGGGCTCCGGAACAGACCACCGAAGAATTTCTCTCCCAGGCCACTTCCCGTCTGGAGGTGGATCCGGGACAGCAGGAGATACTCAGGCAGTTCCTGATTCACTCCGATCTGGTCAAATTCGCAGCCCTGGAGCCTTCCCCCCAGGAGGTAAAGAGATCATTTGAAACCTGCAGGGACTTTATCGAAACCACCAAAACGGAGGAGGAGGTGAAGGAAGAGGCCGCCTGAAGGCCCTAGGGACGATGATAAGGTTTGCCTCTCCATGGGTATTTGTAATACTGGCGGTTATTCCGTTGATATTCCTGCTGCGCCGGAGATACCTCAGGGGTGCCAGTGTGCAGTTTTCATCGGTTCGAAATGCCCGCAGAGCGGGGGTCTCCCTGCGCCAGAGACTGGCCTGGATACCGGTAGTTCTCAGGGTGGTTGTCCTGATTCTGCTGATAGTGGCACTGGCCAGGCCTCAAATGGGAAGGGAAAAGGTGAAGGATGTTACCGAGGGTATTGCTATAGAGATGGTGATAGACCGTTCCAGCAGTATGAAGGCGGAGATGGAATACCAGCGGAGAAGAATGAGCAGGCTGGAGGTGGTAAAGAGAGTGTTCCGGGAATTTCTGATGGGGAATGACCGGGATCTTCCGGGCAGACCCAACGACCTGGTAGGTATAATAAGCTTTGCCAGGTATGCTGATACCATGGCTCCTCTGACCCTGGGGCATGGAGCTCTGATGCGATTCCTGGAAAGTGTCCAGCTGGTAAAGAGGCGCAGCGAAGACGGCACCGCCATTGGTGATGCCATAGCGCTGGCAGCGGCCAGGCTGAAAACTGCGGGGGAACAGGGGAACGGTGGAGAGGATTCGGGCTATGATATCAAGAGCAGGATAATTATTCTGCTGACCGACGGGCAGAATAATTTCGGAAAGAGAACCCCGGTGGAAGCGGCCAGGCTGGCCGCCAGATGGGGAATAAAGGTATATACCATTGGAGTGGGAGGGGAAGGGGTCAGTGCCATGAAGACCCTGTTCGGCAATTTCAAGGTTCCGGTGGGGGGAAGGGTAGATACGGAGACACTCTCAGAAGTGGCTGAAATAACCGGAGGAATATTCAGGGAGGCTGAGGATGACCGGTCACTCAGAGAGATTTACCGGGAGATCGACCGGCTGGAAAAGACAGAGATCGAATCGGTCAGGTATGTGGATTACAGTGAGATGTTTGTTCCCTTCGCCCTGGCGGGGTTGTGCTGCCTGCTGCTGGAGGTGCTGCTGGCTCAAACAATATTCAGGAGGATTCCTTAACCGGCATGCATTTTGGTAATGTAAATATGCTCTCCCTGCTGTGGATAATTCCGGCCATGGTGGCTCTCTATATTTGGGCGGCCTGCCGTCGGAGGAAGCTGCTGGAGAAGTTTGTGGAGGCTGACCTGCTGGACAGGATAAACCTTTTCCTCCACCGGTCCGGGAGAAGATGGAAGGCTGTGCTGGTCATTATCAGCTTCGTATTTATTGTAATCTCTCTGGCCCGGCCGGCCTGGAATCCCAGAGCCCGGACGGTAAAGAGAAGGGGAAGGGATATAGTTTTCGTGCTGGATGTTTCCAGGAGTATGCTGGCGGAGGATCTGGCTCCCAACCGTCTGGACAGAGCCAAGCTGGCCATTACCGATATGATAGATAAGCTCAAGGGCGACCGGGTGGCACTGGTGGCTTTCTCGGGCTCAGCTGTGTTGAAGTGTCCCCTTACTCTGGATTACGGTTTTTTCAAATTAATGCTGTCGCAGGTGGATGTATACAGCGTTTCCCGGGGAGGAACCATGATAGGGGATGCCATCAGAAAGGGGCTGGATGAAGGGTTCGATGATCAGGAGAAGAAGTATAAGGATATCATACTTATTACCGATGGCGAGGATCACGATTCCTTCCCCGTTCAGGCAGCCGAGGAGGCTGGCAAGAGGGGAGTTAGAATAATTGCGGTGGGATTGGGAGATGAGAATCAGGGTAAGCGGATTCCCATTACCGATGAGCAGGGAAACCGCACCTTTATGACCTATAAAGGCCGTGAGGTCTGGAGCAGGCTGGATGCCGCTACCCTCAGAAAGATGGTCAACCAGACACCGGGAGGGAGATATCTCAATGTCGCCACCGGTGCCATAGACCTGGGTAAGGTATATACCAGGCTTATCCAGAATGAGGAGAAGAGGGAGATGGAAACCAGAACGGTGAAATTGTATCAGGAGAAGTATCAGATTTTCCTCTCGGTGGCGGTTTTCCTGCTGGTGGTAGAGATGGTAACCGGAGAACGGAGGAGGCGCAGAAAGTGAAGAACAGATTAACCGGCACTGTCATAGCTGGACTCAGTTTTACCCTCCTTTTGCTGTTATGTAATGGCAGGGCGATGGGTGATTCAGCCAGAGACCTGGTTTCCCGGGGGAATGATCAGTTTCAGCAGGGAAATTATCAGAAGGCCATAGAGTACTATGACCGGGCATCGGTTAGAGATCCGGAGTCTGCAGTGATACTCTTCAATCTTGGAGATGCCTATTACCGGAAGGACGATTATGGAAAGGCCCGTGAGTTCTTTGAAAAGACCACCATGAAATCGACCAGTCTTTCACTGGAGGGCAGGGCCTGGTACAATATGGGTAACTGTGCTTTCCGGGAGGGTGACCGCCAGCTTGACAGCGATATGGAGAAGGCTCTTCAATCATACCGGGAAAGTGTAAAACTTTACTATACCGCTCTGGCGAAGGATTCCACCCTTACCGAAGCCAAGCACAACATGGAGATAGCCCGTCTCAAGATCAAAGATCTTCTGGACAGGATTAAGCAGCGTAGAAAGGAGATGGAAAAACAGCAGAAGGAAATGAAGGCGGTAGTGGATTCCCTGTTGGCGCTTATCCGGCGTCAGCAGGTTGCGCTGGACAGATCAGTCCAGCTGGACCAGGACAGCAGCATGGATCCACAGAGGCGCCGGGTGGAGACGGCCAGAGCAAAGGAATACCAGGAATCCATACAGGAGGGAACCGCGGAGGTAATCAACAGGATCAACCAGATCAGCAGCAAGCAGAAGGCACCACCTCTGGAAAATGCGGTTGCCCGTCTGGATAGCTCCGTCACCAGTCAGGAGGATGCCATCAGCGATCTAAAAGAAGCAATGCCGGGCCGGGCTGTTCCGGATCAGCAGACCTCTCTTGAACAGATGAAACGGGCCCTGGAAAAGCTGACCGGCGGGGAGAAGGGAAGTAAGCAGCAGAATAATCAGAAGGACAAACAGGGGCAGCAGCCCCGGGAACAGCAGAATCAGCAGGGAAGAAAGAAACAGCAGCAGAATAAGAAGCAGCACGCTCAGACCGCCCGGGAAATCCTGGATGAGGAACGTAAGAACAGGGAGGAGAGAAGGAGAGCAGCTGCCGGGGGTTACCGGCGGGTGGAAAAGGACTGGTAGAATTAAAGCATGAATTCAAGCAGACACGGATATGAATCATTTTATTGCCGGGTGCACTCGCTGATCGTTTACCTGGCGGTGTTTACCCTCTGCATATCTGTTCCCGGGTTTTTTCTGCCCGGGGATGCCTCAGCCGCTGAGATTTCGGTACGGCTTAATGTGGAATCCAGGGATGTATACCAGGGGGAATCATTCCTGGTTCAGATAGAGGTAAATGGGACAGATCAGGCGGATCCCCCCGGCTTCTCCGGGGTGGATGGCTTTTCGGTGGAGTATATGGGCGGATCCAACAACAGCAGTCAATCCATCTCCATAATAAATGGAAAAGTGGAGAGGGTGGTTAGGAAGGTCTATGTTTTTAATTACCGGTTTACTCCTCTCAGAACCGGCAGGCTGACCATACCGCCGGTGAAGGTAGATGCAGAAGGGGAGGTCTTTACCACCCGGGAGGTTACCATAGCGGTAAGAAAACCGGGGAAGAGTGATGACTTCAAGCTCCGTATCGATCTCTCGGACCAGCAGTGTTACACCGGGGAGCCGGTGGTTATGACCGTTACCTGGTATCTGAGAAAGAATATCGGGGATTTCCGGTTTACCATTCCGGTGCTGGAGGATGATTCCTTCGATTTCATGGATCCCGGGGTGGAGATCGACAGAAACAGGAAATACCACCGGATCAGAGTGGGGGGGGAGGAGGTAATCGCCGAGGAGGGGAGTGGAATACTGGAGGGCAGGAGGTATACCACCCTCAAATTCAGTAAGGTGATGATCCCCCGCCAGGCGGGCACTTTCGCTATTCCCGAGGCAGTGGTGGAGTGTGAAGCCATAACCGGGAGAAGCATCGATGATTTCTTCTCTGATGATTTCTTCAGCAGCAGGAGGAACAGGCGGAGAAAATATGTGGTATCCTCCAACCCCCTCACTCTCCGGGTAAAGCAGCTGCCCCTGGAGGGGCAGCCTCCGGATTTCTCGGGTCATGTGGGGGAGTACCGTATTTCAACTTCGGCTGATCCGGTGAAGGTGAATGTGGGAGATCCCATAACCCTCAAAGTGACCCTGGAGGGAGCAGATTATCTGGGCAATGTGGAATTGCCTCCCCTGCAGGAACAGGAAGAACTGACCAGGGATTTCAAGGTGCCGGAGGAGAGGGCGGCGGGAAAAATAGATAATGGAAAGAAGGTCTTTACCCAGACCATCAGGGCCCGTAATGATCAGACAACCCGGATCCCTTCCATCCAGCTGGTGTACTTCGATACCGGCCAGGAGGAATATAAGGTTGCCAGGTCGAAGCCTGTTCCTATAGAGGTAAGTCCCACCAGGATAGTTACTGCCAGGGATGCAGAAGGTATCCGGGGGGAACAGGCCTCTGCTCCCCTGGAGAAATGGAAGGAGGGAATAGCATATAACTATCAGGGGGAAAATGTGATCGAGCCGCAGAGCCCGGCCGGTATCTCATTTTTCGGCAAGGGACAGAATCTGATGATGCTGACAGTTCCCCCCCTGGTTTATATTGTGCTTCTGTTATCCACTGTGTTGATCAGGAAGCGCCGTGCCAGGCCTGAGGCCAGACTGTCCAGGGGTGCGCACAAACGGTTCAACAGGAGGGTAAAATCCATATCCGGGGAGCCGGACCTTTCTTACTCCGATTTCTGCAGTAAGATGACCGAGGCGTTGAGGAATTACCTGGGGGAAAGATTCGGCCGTCCCGGTTCGGCCATTACCGGCAGGGATGTGGAGGGTATACTCAGAGAGAGGGGAGTATCCGGTGATGTGGTTTCGGAGGTCAAGAATGCAATGGAGACCCTGGAGGCGGGGAGTTTCGCCGGCCGGGGGGGGCAGACCATAGGCAGTGAGGATCTTGCCGGTATGGTTGCCGGAACAGTAAAAAAACTGGAGAAGAGTCTGTGATAAACGGGAGAATAATATTAATTCTTATTCTGTCCCTGGTTGTTACGGGGTGGATGACCGGCCCTGCAGCCAGCCGGGACACTGCTGCCGGAACCGGTGTGGAGGGCCATCTGGAGAAGGCGGAAAAATGGTATCGAAAGGCTGTTGACCTGGACCGGTCTGATCCGGATTCCGCCCGCTATTACTACATGAAATCAATCATGCACTACCGCTGGATAGTGGAGGAGGGGGGAATCGATAACGGGAAACTGTACTATAATATAGGTAATGCCTACTTCAGGCTGGGTGATGTAGGCAGGGCCATACTTAACTACCGCCGTGCTTCCCTTTATATTCCAGGCGACCAGAATCTTAAAACCAACCTGGATTATGCCAGAAGCAGAAAGGTGGACAGGGCGGAGAGCAGGGAGAGCACAAAGATCTTCAGGACGCTATTTTTTCTGCACTACGATATACCATTCCAGCTCAGGGGAATGATCTCCACTGTTTCATTTGCCCTCATCTGGATACTGGCAGCTGTTCATCTCTTTCTGAAGAGGAGTTGGATAAAGATCTCCCTGATTGTAGTTGTGGTGGTGTGTGTATTATTTCTTGCCTCCGTTACGGTAGAAATGATTGACCGTTCACAGAATCCCGCCGGAGTTATTGTTGCCGGTGAGATAGTTGCCAGAAAGGGAGATGCCCGGACATACCAGCCCAGTTTTACCGAACCACTTCATTCCGGAACGGAGTTTACCCTGGTGGAGAGAAGGGGTGATTGGTGGCATATTCAGCTGGTCAACGGGGAGAAGTGCTGGATTCCTTCGGAGGGGGGCGAGCTGGTGATGGAATAATTATAATTCCCCCCACCGGCCAATCTGTTTTTTGCCACAATCAGAGAGCGCTGGTATTCCGGGGAAGACTCCGGAGGGAGTTATTCCTCTGGTTGCCCGGAGCCTCCTTATGTTCTGTAACAAAACAGTGTAACCGGTTCGTTACGCCCGGAAAAAATGTTACTTCAGTAATTCTTTGTATAATATATAGATATCGCCGGGGTCATATTTTTGTAATAAAATTATTACAGAGCTGGCCGATTCAGTTTCTGTTTAAAGGACTGAGCATTTAATGCAACAATCTATAATCCGTTTTTAAATAAGCAGTTATAAATTTACTGCAATCCGTTTGATTGTTTTTTTGTTGATGGAACGATATATGCGGATATAAGGAACAACGAGTGATTGTGATAAAGGTTGCGATCCGCGGACTCGCCGTTCCTGAGCTGGAGTAAGACCTGGCAGGTGCCCCGGAGGAAACTCCGGGGCTTGTATTTATACCCGTCCGGATTTTATAAACCGGTAAAGGGCGCTTTGAGTACAATAATATCTAACGACAGGGATTATGATACGCTGCAGTGCATGGCCTGTCCCGCTCAATTTGGAGGAAACAGAAATATTCAAACCAGCAATGGTTTGACCTTACCCCTTGCCTCTACTGCTCCACCCCGGTTACTTTGTTGACATGGGGTGTACTCTATTTTATACTTTCCCAGCCTGAATGAACAATACTGATTGTTTCTATCCCAGAGGTAAGTCTGAGTTGAAAGAGATAGTAGAAAAGATCATAACTGCCGAAAAGGAAGTAAGCCGGGAGATAGAGAAAGCCCAGAATGAAGCCAGTGATATCATCAACCAGGCTGAGCAGGAAGCCCGAAAGATAAATGAACAGGGCAGGAAGAAAGCTGTGGAGAGGTCTCAGGAGATAAGGGATGAGATGAAGAAGGAGGCTGAGGAAGAGAGGAGGCGGAGGGTGGCCGAAGTAAAGAAGAGCAGTGAGGATCTCATATCATCCGGAGAGGAAGAGATCCGGGAGGCGGTTTCTGATATAACCGCCATGATAACGGCCGGGAATGACCGGTGATTCCCTCCACGGATAGGTGATAATTTTTCCGGCGGTCGGGCCGGCAGTAATATTCTTATTTTCATGCCAGAATGTTTGGGAGGGAGTTGTTTTTAAGGGATTGCCAGAAGGATGATTTTTAAACCGGTAAAGAAATACTCCCTGGTTAATGCCAAGGTAAGGGCCCGTTTGAGCACCCTGCTGGGGAATAAAGAAATCATGGATCTTGTACAGGCGGGCGATCTGTCGGAGTTCTATGCCGCCATGTCCAGTACGGTGTATGAAGATATATTCTCCTCTCCCCGGCTTAAATTCGATCCCAGGATAGGGGAGAAGATGCTCCTGGAGAAGGAGATAAGCTGGCATATAGAACTTACCCGGGATCTCCGCGGACCGGAGAGGGAGCTGGTGGAACATTTTCTTCAGAGATACGAAATAGAGAATCTGAAGACCGCCCTGCGAATCAGAGAGAGGGAACGGGGGGAGGAAGAGATGAAATACCTGGTAGATAACGGGTTGCCCCACCGGCTTGATTATATGAAGATATCGCAGTGCCCCAGCATGGAGGAGGTTATACCGCTGCTGTCCGGGACTCCATATCAGGTATCGGTAGAGAGAGCATATCCGGAATATCAGGAACGGGAGACTCTTTTCCCCGTGGAGGTGGAGCTGGAGCTGGATTTTTTCAGAGAGCTGAACCAGAAAATCGAGTCCCTGGACAGGAGAGACCGTAAACCTGCCCGCAAGCTGATGGGGCTGGAGATAGACCGGAAGAACATCTCCTGGCTGATAAGGTTGAGGTTCTACTATGATTTTCCGGTGGGAAGCCTGATGCATTACAATATACCCGGTGGGCTGAGCCTTACCAGGGAGAGGTTGAGGGAGGCATTCGCTTCCGAAACAATTTACGGAGTGCTTACCGGGGCCATGGAGAAATCATTTCCCCGGGGTGCCAGTTTCATTTCCAGGGGGGAGGAGCTGGGTCGGTTGTATCTGATGGAGATTATACTGTGGAATTATCTGCTGGTGGAGGCAAGAAAGACCCTGGGAGGATTTCCATTTACCATCGGGACCGTTCTGGCATATCTGATACTGAAGAGAACCGAGGTAAGAAATATTATTACCATTCTGAACGGCAAGGTATACGGGATGGAGGGCGGGGACATTGAGGGTCACCTGAGAGGAGCTTTTTAGGAGGCGTGAATGTTTACCCCTGAAAAGATGCATCAGATAAATGTAGTGGTTTTCGAAACCGAAGTGGATGCGGTAGCCAGAACGGTTCTGCGGCTGGGGCTTCTTCACCTGGTTCAGCTGGATGACTCTGGTGAATGGGCCGGTGAGCTGGATCAGGTCAGAATGGACAAACTGGGATCCAGGATAGAAGGGGTGAGAGCCCGGGTGTCCGGGCTGATGAAGAATCTGGGTATCAGGGAGTTGCCCAGGGAGAAGAAGGAATACTCTCCACCGGAGGTTACACCGGATTTAATAAGCGAAGTGGAGAGGGATATCTCCACTCTGGAGGACCGCCTTGAAACCATCCGGCAGAGGGAAGACCAGCTCTACAACCGCCGGGAGAAGCTGGAGGGTATGCTGACGGAATTTGCACCCCTGTCAGATCTGAGGGTCCCCGTTTCGGAATCACCCTATACCTTTCTGCTGATGCGTTACGGTGAGGTTGAGCGGGAGAACCTGGACTACATCAGAGATAAGATTTCTTCCCTCTCCGCTGTGCTTCTCACCCTCTCCAGTGAGGGGGAGAGGGAAGTAGTGCTCCTGGTCGGTTTGAAGTCCGACCGTCTCAAATTGAAGCGGATACTCAGGGAGGCGGCTTTCCGGGAGATGGAGATTCCGGAGAAGGCGAAAGAAACCGCCCCTGCCACCGATGAGTTGAAGGATAAGATAGAACAAATCGACGGACAGCTTTCGGAAGTTTCAAAAGAAATTAATGAACTTAAAGAAAAGAATACCACCAGGCTGCTGGAGTGGCACCGGGCTCTTACCGCCGCCCACCTGCTGATGAAGGTGAAGGGCTACCTTAAGAAAACCCGCAAGACTTATGTTCTTTCCGGATGGATACCAAGCAACAAGAGGAAGCTGGTGGAAAAGGAGATACTGAGAGAAGCCAGGGGTAGGGCCATAATTGAAGTTATCCCGCCGGCTGAGATCACCGGATACCGGCGGGGCAAACTGAAAGTGCCGGTACTGCTGAAACATCCGCGGTTTTTCAGACCCTTTCAGATGCTGGTGTCCAGCTTTGGAACCCCCGGCTACAGGCTTATCGATCCCACCCCGGTGGTGGCTATAAGTTTTATGGTCATGTTCGGGATGATGTTCGGGGATATCGGACACGGAGTCGTTCTGGCTGTGCTGGGATACCTGCTCGGTTTCAGGGGTACCTCCGGGAACGAAGGGAAGGTTCTGGCAGGCAGGCTGGCTTTCTATTGCGGACTTTCTTCCATACTGTTCGGTTTTATGTTCGGGAGCATCTTCGGGGTGGAGGATCTGATCCCCCATATCTGGATGAAACCGATGAACAATGTGCTCTATTTCTTCAAGGTGGCGCTATACTTCGGAATAGCCATGATTACCCTGGGGATAATATTCAACCTGGTCAACGCCGTCAGGACCAGGAACATCCGGGAGGCGCTGTTCGGCCAGTCGGGTCTGGTGAGTGCGGTAATTTACTGGGTAGGGGTGGGTGTGGTATCGGTTTTTCTGGCCAACAGATCGATACCGGTCATTTTACTCGTTTTCGCCCTGGGTATTCCAGTGCTGTTACTGTTCCTCCGGGAGCCCATCATGGCCCTGATTCAACATCGCCATGTGTCATTCAGCGGTGGTGTGTTGACCTATCTTATGGAGACTGTGATAGAGGTGATGGAAATAGTGACCGGGTACCTGGGCAATACGGTATCATTTATCCGTGTGGCTGCATTCTCCCTGGCTCATGTGGGATTGTTCATTGCGGTTTTCAGCATGGCCGACATGGTACGGGGCAAGAGCGGGGGAATAGTATACTGGTCACTGATTATGCTGGTGGGCAATATTGTTATAATAGGCCTGGAGGGCCTGGTGGTTACTATTCAGGCCATTCGTCTGGAGTATTATGAATTTTTCGGCAAGTTCTTCGTAGGTGGCGGAGAAAGCTATAAACCGATTGGTCTGGGAGGAAGTCCCGATCATCAAGAATGAAAGGAGAGGCAAGGAATGTCACAGCAGTTGAATCGGAGAAGAAGGATGAAGAGGTGGATAACCATTTCATCAACCGCTGTATTTTCTGCTGTAGTTCTGGTGCTGGTGATAACTCTGATAAGTACCGCTGTCAGGGTTCATGGCCGGCAGACCGGGGCAGAAGAGGCCACTCAGGCGGTGACTGAATATTCTCCCCAGAGAGCCAGGGTGACCATGTGGGGTTTTGCAGCAGCGGCTTTTTCCACCGCGGTGGGAAGTGTGGGTGCTGGTATAGCTGTTGCCTATGTTGGTTCGGCAGCCCTGGGAGCCATCGGGGAGAAACCGGAACTGGCAGCCAGAGCGCTTATTTATGTCGGACTGGCCGAGGGAATCGCTATCTACGGATTGATTATTTCCATTATGATTCTTACCCGGTTGTAGAAAATTTGAGATTATTCAGCAGGGTATCTGCTATCCCTGCCGGCATAACCGGATGTGCGGTCAGACAGTGATGATTATGAAATAAGCATGGTTATTATTTGTTAAATAAATATTTTGGTGTTAAGTTGGAGTTCAATTGGTTATTCGAAGCTGTGTTGGGGAGGCCGGGTGGTAATATTGATTCAGTCGCCTGACGGGAGTGATTGCAGGTAAATGAAATTTTTCGTTATTGCGGATGAACATACCGTTACCGGTTTTAAGCTGGTGGGTCTGGAGGGTGAAGTGGTGGAATCGGATGATGAAGCCAGGGAAGCTCTGGGAAGAGCATTTGAATCCGGAGATATCGGAATTATCATCATTACTGAAAAGATAGCTGCTTCCATACGTCAGGAGGTGGAAAAATTCACCTTCGGTCAGGCCTTTCCTCTCATTATAGAGATCCCCGACAGGGAAGGTCCCATGGAGGGGAGGGTATCCATCCGTGAAATGGTCCGTTCTGCGGTGGGGGTGAAGATATAGGCTCACCCGTTCAGTCAGCAGGGAGTTGAGATTTGGTTGACAGAAAATCTGTAGAAGATATTTGCCAGCGGATAAGGAAGGATGGCAGGAAGGAGATAGATTCAATCCTGGATAAGGCCGGGCGTACCGCCGCTAGTATCGTTGAGAAGGCAGGGAAAGAGGCTGAACAGGTCGCTGAAGAGATTGTCCGGGAGGGTAAGAATAAGGGTGAATCCGCCCGGCGTAGGATACTGTCCAGTGTAAACATAGAGGTTAAGCGAACCAGCCTTAAGGCCAGGGAAGAGGTGATATCCGAGGTTAACAGAAGGGTGAAGAGGAGACTCGCTGAAATAAGGGAGGAGGATAGATACAGCGCCATATTGCTGAAATTAAGCAGGGAGGCAATTAACTCCCTGGAGGGGAGAAGCTTTGTGGTTTACCTGGACCGGCGGGATATTGACCTCTTCAACCGGAGTGTCCTGGACGGGCTGAGGGAGATGGAAGGTAGAGAAGGGGAACCCGCAGAGATAGAAGCCAGGCCCCTGGAGGGTGGTACCGCAGGGGGGGTCAAGGTGGGGGTCCCCAGGGGAAATGTAATATTCGACAACACCTTCGAGGGGCGTATGTACCGTATGCGGGAAGATATAAGAAATGTAATATTCCAACGGATCTTCGCCAAAAAAGGAGAGAAGTAATAGAGTGGTGCTTGAGATAATTGGAAAGGTGGATAAGGTTATCGGGCCGGTAGTCCGGGCGAGGGGGGTCAAGAATGCCAGGATGCTGGACCTGGTGGAGGTAGGGGACAATCACCTGGTAGGAGAGATAGTTAAACTGGTGGATGAGGAGGCCAGCATTCAGGTGTACGAGGACACCACCGGATTAACCCCCGGCACCGATATATACAGTGCCGGCGAGCCGCTGTCGGTAGAACTGGGGCCCGGATTACTGGGAACCATATACGATGGTATTCAGAGGCCTCTGGAGGAGATTCGTGACAGAACCAACCAGTATATCCAGAGGGGAATTCATGTAGCCTCCATAGACAGGCAGAGGGAGTGGGACTTCAAGCCGGTAATTAAGGTGGGAGATGAGGTGGAGGGTGGAGAGGTAGTGGGCACCATCCAGGAGAGCGGTCTGATCGAACACCGTGTGCTGATCAGCCCGGAGACAGGGGGAAGGGTGAGCTGGGTAGCTGAAGCAGGATCTTACAATGCGGAGCAGACGGTGGCAAGGGTGGAAGATCCATCCGGCAGGGAGATTGAGGTCAGGATGATTCAGCGGTGGCCGGTAAGGATTGGCCGCCCCCTGAAGAAGAGGCTTCCGCTTCATATGCCGCTTATTACCGGTCAGAGGGTGGTGGATACATTGTTCCCCGTAGCCAAGGGAGGGACCGTGGTGGTGCCGGGAGGATTCGGTACCGGAAAAACCATGCTCCAGCATGCCCTTTCAAAGTGGAGTGATGCAGATATCATAGTCTATATCGGCTGTGGCGAGCGGGGGAATGAGATGACCGATGTTCTAAAGGAGTTTCCCCGGCTGATAGATCCCCGTACCCAGAGGCCGATTATGGAGAGAACGGTATTGATAGCCAATACTTCCAATATGCCTGTGGCCGCCCGGGAAGCCTCCATATATACCGGTATTACAATTGCAGAGTATTACCGGGACCAGGGCTACCATGTAGCCATCATGGCAGATTCCACCTCCAGGTGGGCGGAGGCTCTCAGAGAGTTGTCCGGCCGGATGGAGGAGATGCCGGCGGATGAAGGATTTCCCGCCTATCTGCCCACCCGGCTGGCGGGGTTCTATGAGAGGGGCGGCATAGGCGAGACTCTTTGCGGAAGGGAAGGTTCTATCAGTGTAGTGGGCAGTGTATCACCTCCCGGGGGTGATTTTTCCGAGCCGGTAACCCAGCATACCAAAAGGTTCGTCGGCTGCCTGTGGGCCCTGGACAGGAAGCTGGCCAATGCCCGCCACTATCCCGCCATCTCCTGGCTGGACAGCTACAGCGAGTATATAGATTCAATCAGCGACTGGTGGCAGGAGCGATCCGGGGGAGAGTGGTTGAAGCTGAGAAGGAAGATAATGGACCTGCTTCAGCAGGAGGGAAAGCTGCAGCAGGTGGTCAAGCTGGTAGGGCCGGATGTTTTGCCGGATACCCAGAGGATAGTTCTGGAAACCTGTATCATGTTCAAGAACGCTTTCCTGCAGCAGAACAGTTTCGACCCGGTGGATATGTACTGCTCCCCGGACAAACAGATGAAACTGCTTAAAGTTATCTTGATGTTCTATGAACTGGGTCTGGAGAATATCAAGAAGGGGGCCAACATACACCAGTTCAAGAAACTGGATGTATACTCCGCCATCATGCGGGTCAAATTCTCCGTGCCCAATGATGAGATAGAAAAGATCGATCAGATAGCCGAGAGGCTGAGGAGTTCCATGCAGCGTATTTCAGAGATGTATGAGTGAGAGATGGTAGTGAAATGACCGAACAGAAACTTTTCCGGGGGAGGGAATACATTGGAATCAAGGAGATATCAGGTCCCCTGGTAATGGTAGAGGGTATTCATAATGTAGGCTACAACGAACTGGCCGAAGTGGTGGATCCGGATGGCAGGGTGAGACTGGGCATGATACTGGAGAGCAGTGAAGGAGCTGCGGTTATCCAGGTCTTCGAGGGGACTTATGGTCTCTCTTTGCCGGATACCCGGGTAAGGTTCAGGGGAGAGCCCCTGATGTTCGGAGTAAGCGAGGAGATTCTGGGCAGGGTGTTCAACGGACTGGGAAAGCCCATCGATGACGGGCCTCCTCCCAGGTCGGACAGGGCGGCGGATATTAACGGCCTTCCCATAAATCCCACCGCCAGGGAGTATCCCAGCAAGTTCATCCAGACCGGCATATCGGCCATAGATGGCATGAACACACTGGTGCGGGGTCAGAAGCTGCCCATATTCTCCGGCACCGGCCTGCCCCATAATAACATTGTGGCTCAGATTACCAGGCAGGCCAGGATCGTGGGAGAGGAGACGGAATTCGCCATCGTATTCGCTGCCATGGGGATCAAACATGATATTGCCAGATTCTTTATCACTAACTTCGAGGATTCCGGGGTTCTGGAGAATGTGGTGCTTTTCCTGAATCTTGCCGATGATCCTTCGGTGGAGAGGCTGGTTACTCCCAGAACCGCTCTTACCGCCGCCGAGCATCTGGCCTTCGACCTGAATATGCATGTTCTTGTTATATTAACCGATATGACCAACTATTGCGAATCACTCCGTGAGATCTCCACGGTCAGGGAGGAGATACCCAGCAGGAAAGGATATCCTGGATACCTGTACAGTGACCTGTCCAGCATATACGAGAGGGCCGGTATGATAACCGGGGTAAAGGGTTCCATTACTCAGATGCCCCTGCTGACCATGCCCAATGACGATATATCACATCCCGTTCCGGACCTTTCCGGGTATATCACCGAGGGGCAGATAGTGCTGGAGAGGGATCTGAATCACCGTAATATCTATCCGCCCATAGCGGGTCTTCCCTCTCTCTCCCGTCTGATGAAGGATGGTATAGGGGAGGGAATGACCAGAGAGGACCACTCTCACATAGCCAGTCAGCTGTTTGCGGCATACTCCCATGTAAAGGATGTCAGGGCTCTGGCGGCAGTGATAGGTGAGGAGGAGCTGACACCCCTGGATAAGGTGTACATGGAGTTCGGCAATAAGTTTGAACAGGAATTCCTGTCCCAGGGTGAGTACGAGGACCGGGATGTAATAACCACTCTGGATATTGGATGGGAGGTTATATCACATTTGCCCAGGGAGGAGCTCCACAGGATAACCGAAGAGGAACTTGATAAATATTACGGCGGGTAGAGAATTCCGCCAAAGGGTAAATAACGGGAGAGGTGTAGAAGAAAATGGCACGTTACCAGGTAGCTCCCACTAAGACCAATCTGATGAAGATAAGGAGAGAGCTCGGCTTTGCCCAGGAAGGATGGGAGCTGCTTGATCAGAAGCGCAAGATTCTGATCGTGGAACTGATGGGTCTGATGGACCGGGCGGTGGAGGCACAGCAGCAGGTAGAGTCGTTGCTGGAGGATGCATTCTCAGCTTTGGATCAGTCCATTCTGCGGGTGGGACAACGGAGAGTATCCATGATCTCCGCAGGGATCAATATTAAATCAGATATTTCATTTTCGGAGAGAAGGGTGATGGGTGTTTCCCTTCCCCGGGTGAAGGTAGATTTCGAGGACAGATCACCCTACTTCGCGGAGTCGGAGAGCAGCATATGGATCGATGAAACCATAAAACATTTCCGGGAGGTGCTGGAATCGCTGGGTGGCCTGGCCGAAGCCAGAATATCGCTGATGAGATTGTCCCGCGAGGTAGCCAAGACTATAAGACGGGTGAATGCCCTGGAAAAAATATTCATTCCCGATTACAGGGAAACTTTGAAATTCATTGAAATGTCCATTGAGGAGGCGGAAAGGGAGACATTCTTTGTTCTAAAACTTATCAAGGATCGCCTCTCCAGGCGAAAAGGGGAAACCAGATGAGTGAGGTAAAGCCGTTTCAGAAAATACTATTATACATAGACGGCAGCGATTCATCCATTACCGCTGCCCAGTTCGCCATCTCCATGGCCAAACAGTATGATTGCAGGCTGAAGGTGATATATGTGGTTAATGAAAATCTTCTCAACGAGCTGTTGAAGGCAAAGGTTTTCATCCAGATGGAAAAGACGGATTATGAACGTGACCTGGAGGAGGATGGGAAGCGTTATCTGGATTATGTCAAGAAGCTGGCGGGGAACAAGGGATTGGATATAGAAATGGTTCTGAGAAAGGGAGTGGTACATGAAGAGGTGGCCCGTGAGGTGGAGGAGGATGACAGCGATCTGCTGATCCAGGGAGAACTGGGGGAGGTTTTGAGCCTGAGGGATTCATTCTATGAGGAGGGGGAGAGAATCTTGAGGAAGGTCAAGTGTCCGGTTATGGTAGTAAGGGGAAGAGAAAAAATAGAGAAGGTCTACCAGGGTTTATAGGCCGGGAAGGAATTTTTCTGAACATATACTTGCGACAGGCCATCATGTTGATTATTTTCTGATGTATCAAAAACAGGCAGAAAGGCATCATAGAGGGAGAGACCGATGAGACTGGTTGATTATATCCGCGAGGATCATGTTAAAATAGGGCTGGAGGCTGAGGACAAAGAGGAGGTTATCGAAGAGTTGTCCGAGCTTCTGGCAGATACGGGTGGGTATGATGCTGACCGGATATTTCAGGAGGTTATGAAGAGGGAGCGGGAGGGAAGCACCGGCCTGGAATTGGGAGTGGCTATACCTCATGCCAAGTGCAACGCGGTGGAAAAGCTCAGCATAGTGGTGGGAATTTCATCCCAGGGGATAGATTTTGACTCCCAGGACGGAAAACCTTCTCATCTGTTCTTCCTTATGGTAGCACCCAAGGGTGAATCGGGTCCACATGTTCAGGCCATCGCCAAAATAGTCAAGATGATCAAGATCAAGGAATTCAGGAAGAAGTTGCTCAAGGCAAAATCCCCCTCAGATGTAATACAGACCCTCGGCGCCGTGGAAAATGGCGAATAAGTAAGAATTCCTGCCTTACCTTATTCAATAATATAAACCAGTCAAAAAACTTCGTAACATTCAAAAGGTGCGGCATTTGATATTTGAGTTTGAATAGTTGATGTCCGCTCCTGAAGTCGCTTTACAATAAAGCGACCGGGAGAAAGAAGAAAGGAGCGGACAACATGAGTAGTAAAAGGGAAAGACTTTCGGTTATTGAACTTTTCTGATAAATTGGTTATATGGAATAGTCGAAGTTTATTCATCTGATCTCCAGCCGGATTTAAGGAGATTAACTCTAATCATGATATCTTCATCAGGAAAATTGATCGGTTTTTATGGGTTCCCCCGCAGGGAGCTGATCCGGCGGGCCGGGGATGAGTGGGGGAGCGATGCGGAATTCGTGGACCTGGATATTGATATGGGTGCCCCTGATGCCGGTATTCTGCCCGCTACAACCTGTAGAATAATTGCCAATATAGTCAATAATGCAGTTTTCCTGGCTCACCGGCTGGTGACTGTTATAGGTGCAGTGGGTGAAGGCAAATGTGACCGGGGAAGGCACATTGCCTATCTCCTGAGAGAGAGAGGGATAGAGGTGGTAGAATCGAGGTTTAGCCGGGAGGAGTATGAAAACAGAAAGCTGGTCTATTGCTGTGCCGATATGAATCTGAGAGAAAAGGTGGAGAAGATCATGGACACAGTGGTAGAGCCGGAGATAAAGGAATTCCCTCCTTACTGCAGTCCTACTCACGGATTCTGGGGAGTTCCCCCCAATGACATGCACCTTCTGGAGCTGTTTCCGTCCACTACCCATATCTATGGATGGACCCGGTGTGTGGAGGCGGGCAGGCCCTCTGATACTGCTCTGGAGTGCTATGTGGAGCCGGGAGTACCCACCGTTTTCTTCAATCAGGCCTTCTGCGCCAAGCAGGATCTGGCCCATTACCTGGCCGGGAAGTATGGTGGTATGGCAATAGATTGTCATGACAGGGTAAATGATTCTATTATGGCAAAAATAGAAGCGTTTATAAGATTGTCGTGAGGAGTGGTTTGGCTGATGATAAAAGGAGAGGTAAATCTGAAGATTGCAGACTGCGGATCAACCTGGTCCAAGATACTTGATCTGGAGAGGGAGGAATTGGAAATAGTTGCTACCGCCGACTTGCCTCCCAGAGATCAAAATATGTTCCATGTAGCCACCGGTCACAGTGCCAGGGGAAGGTGCCGGGTTTTCAGGAATGAACTGATAGCCCTGGCTGAGGGGGGACTGGCCAGAATAGACCAGCCGGATTTTTCGCTGGTGGATATCGGGAGCCGTGATATCAAGTACGTACGGTTCAAGGACAGGAAGGTGGACAAGCTCGACTGGAATCTTTCCTGCGGTTCAACCACAGGCGCCACCATCGAACTGATGGGCAAGTATTATGGACTGGATTTTGATAGTATGGAACCTTCTCCTGATTGGGTCAATGTAGCCTGTGGTGTTTTCGGAATGGAGAGGGTTCTGGAGAGTGTTTCCATGGGTACCCCTCCGGGTGAGAGTGTGGCCATGTTTATACATGGTCTTATCCGTAATGTTTATAATTTTGCAGGGAGGCCTTCTCATATATATCTTTCCGGCGGTTTCTGTGAGAATGGCTGTTTCACCGGAACCATGGAGAGGTATTGCCGTGTAACGCTGATGGGCAGGACGGTTCCTCTGGAGGGGATCAGGCAATATATCCGGGAGGAGATGAAGTGATCTGCTCCAGGGAGTGAATAGGCCGGACAGATTATTCGTGAGAAAGCAGGGAAAATGATGATCAAATTTAAATTGGGCAGTACCGCACCCGGGCGGGAATCCGTCAGACCGGCGGGCCGGCGGAAAGGGAACAAGGCCAGGTTATCCGCCATTCTGATAGCTGGCTTTCTTGTATTGGTTTCTGTTTACATGTTTTCGTGCATCAGATTATCTTCCCGTCCCGGACTGGTCCGGGTGAGTGACCGTATAGCCGGGGCAGACAGTCTGGAATTGAAGGTGGAGATGCTTCTCTGGCTGGATGAGATAGAGGATATATTCAACAGTCCCCTTCCCCGGCATGGAATTCTGCCGGTCAAAGTAACCTTTATGAATAGAAGTATCAGGAATGTGGTTTTATATCCGGGGGGGATGCAGCAAACAGGGTGGCAGGGAAGCAGCTTTTTAATTACCGTAAATGGTGATACCTGTCGTCCGGTTCATCCGGCTGAGGTTTATATGAGGATAAAGGGACTGGATGAACCGGTGGAGTACCGGGATTTCAGCCTTCTGGGATCCATGTTCAAATCCTTTGTGGCTCCTATGATGATTGGCTATTACGGCTACAGGGAATTCTCGGAGGGAAGATACTATGGACCCCTTATGGAGGAATCCTTCTACCCCGCTCTCTCCGGCGGAATGTTTGAACCTGTTACCGTCAGCGCTGGGGGGGAGAGAGCCGGATTTCTTTATCTTTCCATTCCTTCGCAGGTCAGGAGCATATTGAACAAACGGGTATACCCTGAGGAAGATAAGAGGAAAAAGCCTCCGCCCGATTCGATGGAGGCAGGCAAGCCAGATGGAAGAGGAATAGACATTGATGCAATCCCCGGCTTTACCTTTAAGCTCTACGGATGTTATGAACAGCCCATTTACCACAGTCTCCCCTGGAAGGAGGTTGAGCTGGTTTGCAGGGGAACGGATGAAAGGCGGGAGCTCATGGCAGTCTCGGGGCGGGATGGACATAACCGGTCCCGGAGGGAAATACCCTGTGGTTTTTTTGTATTGAAACATGCTGGTGGCAGTGGGGATGGGGCAGGGCTTTACTACGGGGAAGGAATTGATTCGGCGGTGAGAGGGGAGGGAGATCTGTACCCGGTGACCCCGGTCAGGTCGGGCAGTGCATGCCTCGCTGGTGCAGTATACGCCGGAGAGAATGCTGTATGTGCAGTTAATTTCAGGTCGGGATGTCACCTGTGGATATTGAATATCCGGGGAGGCAGGGTGGCAGGTAAGCATAAACAGGAATTAAGAAGGAAGACTGAAAGGCTTCTGGTCATAGGCCAGGTGATCCTTGCGGTAGCAGAGAATGATTTCTGTCACCTGGTTCCGGTGAGCGAAGAAGGAAAGGTCTCCAGCTTCAAGCTTGGTTACCATGTGGATGATGTGGCACTGATGGGAGAGTCCCTGTTTATATTCGGGGAGGAGGGTGGAGTGAAGATAGCGGATCCCGCCGGAGCCGCCGAGAGAACTGATTTCGATCTGTCTGCGGCCCCTCGCAGGGTGGCCGGAAATTGCAGCGGATTTATAGTGCTGATAACCGGAGCTTCCCGTGGAATTTCAGAGAAACTGACCCTGTTTAATCCCCATTCACTGAAAGAGATAACTCATTTTCCACTGCCCGGCAAAGCTGTGTTCTCAGGATGCAGGGGCAGTTCGGTGTACCTTCAGCTGGCCGGCAGGTCACTGGTCCGGCTGGATGTTAACAGTGAGGGGATGGTATCCCCGGTCGATTCCGGTGTTCTTCCTTTCACCATCTCGGACCTGGGTATAGGCAGAGATGATTTCATTGCTTTTGGACCGGAGGGACAGTTTGTACAGGGCGATTTTGCCGGCTTCCATTCCTGTCTTACGGAAGAACCGGACTTCAGTCTGAAGGTGGTGGTCCCGCCCGCTACTCCCTGATGCCCGAGGATATAGTCCAGTTACAAACGTATCTTTACAGTATTTCAACGATTTAGTATGTTTGGGTTAATAGCAGGGTGCTAAGGGGACAGATCTGGCCGCTGGCGGGATCGGATCCGGGCTATTCTGTTTACTAGAGAGGTGAGATGCTTTTGGGCAAAAGAAGAGTCAATGTGGAGGAGATAATAGCAACTTTCTCTTCTCATATTTCGGATAATTATACTTCCAGCGATAAGTTCAGGGAGAATTTGGATTATCTGCTGGAAGAAAAGAGAAAGAAGCTTGACCGGGATGCTTACATAGATTCCCTGGAGAGGAATATACTATTTCTGGATGAACTGGTTTCGGGAGTGGAGCACTTTCTCAACCGGTTGTTGAGCGGAGAGGTTAAGATGAAGAGGGAGAATCTGGAGGGTGCCCTGAAGGATCTGGAGGAAGAGGGAAGAAGTAAGGTAAAGAGCCGGAATCAGATATTCGGAGAGGGTGATAGGAGGGAATTCAGGGGACTCAGAGAGTTAAAGGAGAAGGGTGGAGAGGAGTATCTGGAGAAGCTGGAATTTCACTATCGTTTCTGGATGGCCTTGAGGATATTCTTCTTCGAATTTCTCAATGTGGTGGTGGCTGTGGGGGAAGAATATGAGCTTCCCGATATAGCCTCCGGGCAATTCAGACAGATTCTGAATCATCTGGAAGTCACTGCCGGTTACTATATAGGAAATGTGGAGGTGGAAGAGGGGCGGTAACCCCTGGCCGGATTATTTCACATTCCCCCGTAATTCCGGCTGAAAATATAATTGATAAGTAACTGATTTATCTGTTAAATATACTGGGAAGATAATATTTGTTTATACTGATTCTGAGAGTGTGTTAGGGAGTGGTTGATTGGGGATCAGGGCCGGAGTTCTGGTAGAGATTGGATGAGAGGAGAATCAATTGTACAGCAGAGAAAATGTAATTACCGTTCCATCAACATGGGGAGCAACAGGGAGAGTAATTAATATAGCGCTGTTCGCGGTGTTTACCGCCCTGGCTGCTCAGATTGCAGTCAGATTACCATTCACCCCGGTACCGGTTACGGTTCAGACCGTATTTGTCATAATGGCTGGCATGTTGCTGGGCCCAAGGGATGGATTTTATGCCATGTGCTGGTATCTGATCCTGGGGGTATGCGGTGCCCCGGTATTTGCCGGTTTTGCCTTCGGTCCGGCTGTGCTGATGGGGCCCACCGGGGGCTACCTGCTGGCCTTTCCCGCGGCTGCTTTGCTCTCCGGTTATCTATTCTCTATGCCGGGGGAGGTAAGATGGTCCGCCTTCTTTGGCGCGGCGGCTGGATCTACTGTTATTCTTGCCGGGGGCGCCCTGTACCTGGGAATGGTTCTGCAGCTCTCTCTTCCTGAAGCCATAATGCTGGCTGTGGCTCCATTTGCCGGTGTAGAATTGATAAAGGCCTTCCTGGCAGCCGCCGTGATTATGAAGTGGAAATAGGGTATAGCCGGCAGGGTTGCTCTTTCGCTTATAACCGGATAAGGGAAAAGCCGAAAAAGGGTAAAACTAACAGAAACACTATTTATCTCCGGGATTCCCCATTATATCTTCCAGGATATCCAGTTCCATCTGGATACGCCGGTTCCACGATACGAAGTGTTTCCTCCCGAATTCCTCCGCACCCCGGGAGAGTTTCTCTCTCAGCCGGTGGTCGGTGGCCAGAGTGTTAATCCCGGCGGCCAGAGCTTCTACATGATGATGCTCTACCAGCAGGCCGGTGTATCCGTCTTTTACCACTTCTGAAGTGCCGGAAACATCGAAAGCTACTACCGGCACTCCGCACAGTATGGCTTCGCAGGGGGGCAGGGACATATTGGTCAGTTCATTGGTGCCTACGAATATGTCGCATGCCTTGAGAAGGTGGGCTACCCGGTGGTGCGGGATTGTACCGGTGAACACAATTTTTTCCTTCAGGTTAAGTCGCCCGGCCAGCTGCTCCAGTTTTTCCCTCTCCGGCCCATCTCCGCCGATCACGAAAGTTACATTTTCGCAGCCCTTTTTACACATCCTGGCAGCGGCCTGAAGGAACAGGTCTATCCGTTTCGATTTGACCAGCCGGGATAGGGTAATCACCAGAATATCACCGGGGGGCAGTTTCATCTCCCGGCGGATTTCCGCCCGGTCCACCTCCAGGTCAGCCCATTCCGTGTTCATTCCGTTGGGAAGCATGGATATCTTCTTCTCCGGTATCCCGGCTCGCCGGAGCGCCTCCTCTCCCCTGGTACCATCATTCATCACTATATAATGGTCCACCGGCCACTTCAGGACCATCAGCTGTTCCAGGCTCTTCCACCAGTAGGTTAGAGGCGGAAGGTCGAACCGGCCCAGGTACATTACTCCGAAAAGTTTTGCCACCGTAGGGATGCCGGTAGAATGCCCAAGCCGGTTAAGGGGGGGAAGGGCATGATGGGAAAACCCCATTACCAGATCAGGTTCTATCTCTGAGGCCAGCCGCAGAAGATGGTCTTTTGCTGAATAGTAAAAGAAGGCAGGAAGAAGAAAACGTCTGATCGCTCCGGGAATAAACCGCAGCTGGTGGAATATGTCGGGATAGGTATGACAGGTTATCCGGCGGTCCTGTTTTAACTCGCTGTCACCCCGGGGGCGGGGTATCAGGAAGTGAAGTTCCATCCCCCTGCCGGTAAGGGATTGGATGAATTGTTCCACCTCGGCGACTCCACCCCCCTGGCCCATCGACCACATCCTGTTCCAGATAGATAGTATCAGTATTTTCCTGTTGCTGCTGTTCAAATTCGATCAGTCTTTCAGCTCAATTACCCGGTTCCTTATTGTTCCAATCCGCTCTATCTCAATCTCAATTACATCTCCCTGTTTAAGAAAAACTGGAGGTTTCCTGAATACACCCACCCCCGCAGGTGTGCCGGTGGCTATAATATCCCCCGGCATAAGAGTCATAACCGAAGAAATGTAGGATATTATTCTTTTCACCGGGAATATCATTTCGGATGTATTGGACTGCTGCATTATCTCTCCATTCAATTTCTGGATAATTTTCAGATTCCGGTAATCCCCGATTTCGTGGGGGGTCACTATCCAGGGGCCGCAGGGGGCGAAAGTGTCGTAGCTCTTGGCCCGGAACCATTGGCCATCCTCTTTCTGGGCTTTCCTGGCACTGATGTCATTGAACACCATGAATCCGGCGATGTAATCTTCAGCGGTCCGTGGGTTTATCATTGTTCCCGTCCTGGCAATAACCACAGCCAGCTCTGCTTCCGCATCCACCATTTCCACACCCGGCCTGATCACAATATGGTCGTACGGACCGTTCAGGGAGGTGGGAGCTTTGGAGAATAGAGTGGGAGTGGCTGGTGGTTGGAGACCCTGTTCCCTGGCATGGGAGGGATAGTTTCTTCCCAGGCAGATGATCTTACCCGGCCGTGTAACCGGGGGGTAAACCTGGAGGTCCTCCAGCATGTGGAAATGTGAACGGGGGAGGTTGGCGGCATTGTCGGCCAGGTTCTTTATTGCCGGCAATAACCCCCTCCTCAGAATTTCCTCCAGGGAGGAGGGGAGGAATTCCTGTGCCGATTTTATGTCCAGCACCCGGTCTCCGATTACTATTCCGGTTCTGAGGTATTTATTCTTGAAGGATACTATTTTCAAGACGGATTTCCCCCTGTGAAAATATCGGAATATATTTTAAAACAAAGGCATCTGATTTTTTTGGATTCTCTTATGGCTGATCTCCGGAATTAATAATTTCTCTCAGACGCTTCTTCATTTCATCCGGTCCTACCAATCCGGTTACCCGCAGGGAAGTTCTCTCCCTGCCGGAAGGGTCGATGAAGATAATAGTGGGAACGCCCCGGATATTAAACTTTTTTCTTAATTTTTTCTCTCTCTGACTGTTTTTGGTAAGATCAACTTTCAGGGGCAGCACCTTTTGTGATAACTTGATCACTCCGGGATCGGTGAAGGTCTTTTCATCCAATTCATGACAGGGGATGCACCAGTCGGCGTAGAAATCGATCATCACCGGCCGGTTCTTCTCAGCCGCGGAAGCAAGCTTTGATGTTTCAAATTCTTCCCAGTCCACCCCCGGATGTTCACCTCCTCCCACCACCCCGGTGGAAAGGGTTATCAGATAGATGGCCAGCAATATTCCCCCTGCTCCCACTGCTCTGCGCAGGATGGTAAATCCTCTTCCTTTCTGAGGGGTGCCTTCGATCCATCCCAGGTAAATTCCTCCAGTAAGAGCAGTGGCTGCATAACCGATCAGGGAGGCGGTTGAACCGATCAGGTGCCTGGCGAAATAGAAGGCCATACCTATCAGGATAAAACCGAATATCTTCTTTACCCATACCATCCAGTTGCCCGAGTGGGGCAGTTTTGAGATGCTACCGGAGGCCGTCCCCAGCACGATTATGGGTATGCCCATCCCCCATGCCAGGGTAAAGAACATGGTGAACCCGAGCATGGGATTAGCCATCCTGCCCACGTAGGTAAGGAGACCCAGAACAAATGGTCCTATACAGGGTGCTGCTACTATACCTACGGTAAGGCCCATCAGTACTGCCCCGAAATAGCCCTGCCTGGCTGATCCCGATCCCCTGGTCAAAAAGGACGGCAGCTTGATTTCCCAGGCTCCGAACATGGAGGAGGCCAGGATGATCATCACCGCGGATATGAACATCACCACATAGGGGTTCTGCAGAGCCGAGCCGAACAGTGCCCCGGTGGTAGCTGCTATGGTTCCCAGAAGGCTGTAGGTGATAGACATTCCCAGAACATACAGAACTGCCAGGGTAACGGTTCTGGATGTCTTTCCCCCCGACTGGCCCACAAAATAACTTACCGTGATTGGTATGATGGGATATATACAGGGTGTCAGGTTCAGAGCCAGCCCTCCCAGGAAGATAAGAAGGAATGCCAGGAAAAATCCCCTCTCTTCAATCATTCCACCCATTCTCCCTGCTTCCTTCTCTGATTCTGCAGAAGGTTTCAGAGGGCGCCCCGTTTCATCCACGAAGGGGGATTGTGAAAATATTTCTGGATGGAGGGGGGCGGGGGAGGTTATCTGTTCTGCTACTTTCAAATCTGTTTCCAGGCTTATACTGTCGGGAGCTATACAGGAGGTATTGTTACAGCCCTGATACACCAGGGTAGTGGTGATTGGGTAGGATCCCGGGGGGGTATTTTCATTCACCTTCAATATTGCACCGAATATAACCTCGCCATGGTATAGTGGAATTTCCCTTTCACTTATACTGAGCGAAAACATCTCCGGCTCGGGATACAGAACCCGTTCCACTTCAATCTCGTCGGGAGTATCCACCTTGAATACGGTGGGTATGGCGAATTGGTCCACCGGCTGGTCGGAATTGATATGCCAACCACTCTCGATTCTGGCGGAGAGGGCCAGGTGGAGGATGGAGCCTGGTTCCGCCTCACCGGCGGAGAGGTATGTCCGGCCAGATACCAGGCCGGCAGCGGGGAGGAAGAGACTCTGAGCAATTAAAACAGAGGGCAGAATTAACAGGATCATCAGGATTGATGTTTCCAGTGGCTTTTTGCTGTGATGGGCCGGGATGCTGAAGCGATTCATAATTCGACCTTTCTGCTATTGGTGGTAGCGGAAAACATAAACTCCTCCACTTGCGCTGGCCAGATAGACGAATTTGCCGTCGGCAAATACTCCCCTGGCATCGTCCACCACCGGAGAACGGGCGGTGATACGGGGAGAACCGGGTGCAGAAACATCTATGGCGAAAATACCGGCCGAATGACCGGCAGCAAACAGGGTTCCGTCTATTGCGTGCAATTCCCTGGTCAGGGTTTTAAGATAGAGCTCTCCCAGAAGTTTAGGATTGGTGCGATCAGATATGTCCACTGTCTTGATTCCTCTTCCTCCGTCAGCCAGACAGGCTACATCACCCAGGATGAAACAGTCACAGTTCCAGCCATTGGTATTGATGCGGGATACCGGGGAAGGGGGCATCTCCCTGATTGAATATATCCGGAATCCCTCATCTCCATCTGCGAAATAGAGATAATCCCGGTCGACTTCCAGCCCCCGTACCTCTGAGAACTCATGCCTCCATATAAGTTTGGGCCTGCGGGGATCGCTTACCCGATATATCTCCAGTCCGCCCAGTCCTCCTGCCACATATACCCTGTTGTCCTGAGCTACTATGGCGGAGTGAAAGAACGGAGAATCATGCTGGCCAAGTTGGACCGGCCGGGCAGGATCGGAAACATCGATAACCTTCAACCCGGCCTCTCCATCCGCCAGATAGGCTATGTTCCCCTGTACCGCTATATCCCTGGCCACTTTGGTCTGGATATGCCCAATCCAGTTGATACTGCCGTTCCGGTTAACCCTCCCGATCCTCACTCCGTCTCCTCCGTTGGCCAGATACAGCAGGTTGTCCACAGCTACCAGGTCCACCGCGAATCCGCTGGTGGAGATGGAATATTCCAATTCCGCCCGGTGGTCATCCAGACGGTACAGGTAGAGCCCCTGCTTGGGATCGATGGTAGCAAGCCAGCCTGTATGGCAGAATATCCCGGAGCCGGCTGCCTTGCCGGACCGAAACAGGTCCAGCAGCCGTCCCATGTTCCATCCCTCCTCTTTCCTGTCACCGGCATACTCGATCTCCAGGGTTTCTTCTATTTTGAAGTAGCGGTTCCCGGAATTATTTCCCTCCGCCATTTCCTGTTTAGTTCCCACCGGTGGTATATCTACCCTCTTGATGTGGTTTGAACCGGTCAGAAAGTATCCCCGTGATTCACCTACACAGAGGTCGGTGGCGTCGCCGCCGGTGTAGTTCCATATCTTCCTGGGTTGGGACGGATCGGAGATACCCCAGCCTTCCATGTCTCCGTCCCGGTATACCAGATAGATTATACCGTTTTTGAGAATTCCCTTCTTAATTATTCTATCTGTTCTGGTGGTGTTGAGAGTTTTGAGTTTTCCGGTGGGACCGGAGTGGTAGATTACAAATTTTCTATTGGATATGACCACCACCAGATCATACTCCGCCAGCAGGGCATTTATCTGGCCGGAAAAAGCGGTAGTACCGGATAAACGGGGATTGACCGGGTTGTTCAAATCAAAAGTGTAGATATCCCTGTTGTTGTCTGCCAGATAGAGGAATCTGTTGCATATGGCACAGCCGGTTGCCTGTCTGGTTTTATGCTGGTATTCCACTGCGGGGTTACTCCCATCTCCCAGCCGTACTACTATCAGGCCGCCCCTTTTGGCGGCCATGTATGCCACTGACCCGTGGACTGCTATATCCAGGGGTTCTCCGTCCACCGCCAGATACTTGATATTTTCACCCTTGCCTCTGACCGGGGCTAATGCAATTCCGCCCCCTGTTCCCAGAATAAGAAGATCATGGTGAAAGGTCACCGTATTGCCCGGTCCCTGCATCAGGGACCTGGAGAGAAGTTCCAGACTGGAACCATACAACGAGCCGTAAGTGAGTGAGACAATCAGGAGGGCCATGGTGAAAATTGCGGGGATTCTGACAGTCATTTTAGTATTCCTTCCTGAACCTTTTCCGGTTTTATTCTGCCGGAGCTGCCTTTGTATCCCGGCGGGCCGGGCTGACTCCGGCTGTCTGTAACATTGCCCCCCGGGAGGTGTTACATTATATTATAAATAACCGAATATAACAAAAAGTTCCATAAGTTACCCGGATGGTTAAAAATATGGGGTGCTTTTACAGAACAGCTTATTATATCTTTCAGTAGTAAAGTCAGGGATATTAAAGGAAAGGAACGGCATTGAAGAAGAAGGTTCAGCGTATCTATCTTGTTCGTCATGCAGAGTCGGAGTGGAATGATCAGAAGAGGGTACAGGGCACCTGCCTGGAGGTGGGGCTGAGCAAATTGGGTGAGAGACAGGCAGAGAGGCTTGGTGATGCTCTGGGGGAGTTGGATTTTACGGAGGTATATTGTAGTGACGCGGTGAGGGCCACCGAAACCGCCAGGATAGCCCTGGGAGATAATTACCCCCTGAATATACTTGCCGGGCTCCGGGAAATATCGCTGGGTGAATGGGAAGGAATACTTATAAGTGAGATTAAACAGAAGATGGCGGAAGATTTCAAAAACTGGTTTATCCGGCCAACTGCGGTCAGGATAACCGGGGGTGAGGATTTGAACAGGTACCGTAAACGTGCGGCGGATGTTTTTAACTCTCTGGCTGATAATAATTCAGACGGGGACGTATTAATTATCTCCCACGGCGGGTTCATCTGCGTGCTTCTGACATACCTGCTCAAGATGGATATAGATGATTTCTGGTCCTTCTCCATTCCCAATGCTTCCATTGCCACCGTACTTATGGATTTCAAGCCCCGGTTGAGGGGACTGGGAGATGTTTCCCATCTGAAGAATGTTTAACCTCCACTGTTTTCCTGCCGGGGACCAACAGCCTGCAGGTGCCGGTCGCTTATTCCACTGTCCTCCCACACACTGTAGTGTTCCATGCTCAGCTCCACCACCACCCGGGGAAACATTACATTTATACTGCGGTTGAGCTCACGGTAGATTCTTGCCCTCTCCGGCCGGTACAGTCTGATCTTATCCTCGCTGTCCTTGAAGAATTCACCACGCAGAAGTGGACTGTGGGGGATGCTCTGTCTTATCAGACTGAAAAGGCCGGCCGGGAATCGCAGCACACCCAGCTCGAAACGGTTTATAACTCCGTGGCCGGTTGATTCTCTTATCATCTTTAGCAGTTCTGTATATCTGTCCATCCCGGCGTAGTGCGGTATGATGGGATCCAGGCGTATGCCCACCGGTATGCCGGCTGTACAGCACTTACGGATGGCCTCCAGGCGTTGATGGAGAGATGCTGTCCCCCCTTCTTCCCCTTTAACCGCTTCATGGGGTGCCATGGTCCAGGTGATTACCAGGTTGCCGGTGGTTCCTGCAGCCAGCAGGTGATCTACTGCATTGCTCTTAGTCCGGACCTCCAGGACAGTATTTGATCCTTCGAATAGGGGCAAGATGCCGCTGATGGTGTTGGTAAGATGGTCCAGGGCGAGGCTGTCACCGTATTCCCCGGTGGTAATGTAACGGGGTGGATTATTCCGTAGGGTTTGTACTATCTCGGTCTTCATCCTTTCCCGGTTGGTGAAGATTATTATCTGCCGGTGTTCCAGATATGACTGAAGGTAGCAGTAACTGCAGCGGAAGGGACAATTCAGCATGGAAACAATGTACTTTTCTCCGCAGGGGGGCGACCCCGGGGGGATGTGGAAGTCCTTAACAAAACTGCCACGGTGGCGCATCAGTAGCAGCTTATCCCTCTCGTTATTCTCGATAATCCGGGTGATTTCCCTGCTGTCCACCACACTGGCGGGGAGATGTGAGCAGGCGGAGGTAATCCTTCCGGTGAGAGGGTCTGCTGCCGCCTCATCCTGAATATATATTCTTTTAAAGGGGATTTTCATGGTTTATGCGCTAATCGGTAAAGATGTCAGGTACCGGCCCGGTTTCAGGGACCATAAAATCATGCTGGACAGCTCTCTTGTATATTCTTCTAAACCGGAGGGCAGTATTCCACTGAAGGCAGGCAGGTATGCGGAACCAGCCTCAAGGGAGCAGGGCAACTTTTCTGCTAGGAAAATAAATATCACTGGCCTTTTCCCTGATATCCTGTAATTACCCGGTGACAGTGTTTCATTGACCTGCGCAGGGGTAGATTCGATTCGCCGGAAGGGCATCCGGCAGTGTTCCTATTCTGAAAATACGTACCTCCGGCCTGGCCCCGGGTATCTACTGCTTAAAAGTAACCATTCCCCCGGTTACTCTGTTTTATCCGGCGAAGCTTTTTCCCCGCCATGATATAGATAAGTGCCACTCCCGCCAGGAAGCCGCCCACGTGGGCGAACCAGGCTACCCCGCCACTCTGCATTCCACCCAGTGATGCAGCGGCTGAAATCAACTGAAGCACAAACCAGAATATTATCACCACCGAGGCGGGAAGAACTATCAGCCTGATAAAAAAGAACAGCAGTGCGGCAACCAGCACTCTGGCCCTGGGGTAGGCAATCAGGTAGGCTCCCAGCAGGCCGGCTACAGCGCCGCTGGCTCCCACCGTGGGGATGGTGGAAGAGGGGTCGGTGACGATATGGAAGAAATGGGCGGCCAGCCCGCTGATCAGGTAGAACAGGATGAACCTGTAGGGCCCCACCAGGTCTTCGATGTTATTGCCGAATATCCACAGGTAGAGCATATTCCCCCCCAGGTGGAGCAGGCTCCCGTGGATGAACATGGAGGTAAACAGAGTTATGAATATGGGACTGGGTCCCCTGAAATGCCGGAACTGCCGGCCCATAACCGTTACCGTTCTGGTCAGGTCGGTCATGTTGGTTATCTCGAAGGGGGTGGCACCGTAGGAGGCGATGAAGGCATTGACCTGGGACCCCAGGGACATCTGGTAGATATATACGATCACATTGACGGCAATAAGGGATATGGTTATTACCGGTGTTCTCTCGGTCGGGTTTATGTCCTTCAGTGGCAGAAACATGTCTATATAATATCAGAAATCCCCGGCCGGGGACAATGGTTTCATTAATTGGAGTTTCCTTATAAGGTATAGCACGGAGTTTCGGGTTAACTCCTGTTTCATAATTTATCCCTGGATGATATATCCAACAGGACCTTGAAGCTTCCACCGTGGGTGGCCATATCGAAGGCTTCCATCCACTGATTCAGCGGAAACAACCCGCTGATAAGAGGTATTACCTCAACCCTTCCCCTTCTGAGGAGCTCCAGGGCTGGGGGGAAGGGACCGCAACGGGAGCCGGTGATGGTTATTTCGTTTACCGCCACCGGGGATGGGTTCCAGTGCATTTTATCATGATAGGTGCTCTTGAGTATTATCAGGCCCCGGGGTTTAATCAACTCCACAGCAAGGGGCAGCCCCCGGGTGCTTCCGGTGCACTCCACTATCAGGTCGAATGTTTCCCTCATTCTGCCTGCCTCCCGGGACGGCGCTGTTTCAAATCCCATCTTCCGGATACGTTCCATCTTGCTGCTGTTACGGCCAACTATGGTAATATTACTGTTATTCAGCTTCAGTACCTGAGCCACCAGGGAGGCCAGTCTTCCATCCCCCAGTACTGCAATGCGCTGGTATTCCCCAATGTCGAATCTGGAAGTTATCTCGCAGGCGGCGGCCAGAGGTTCGGTAAAAACCGCCTCTCTGTCATCCAGTTTTCCGGGGATGGGATGAATGTTTTCTTCAGGCAGAACAGTATATTCGGCGAATACCCCATTCATTGCTGATATGCCCAGGACCCGCCGGTGGGGGCAATGCTTTCCCAGCCCCTCCCGGCAGGTGGAACATTCGTTGCAGGGAGCGTTTATTTCCCCCACCACCCTGCGGCCTGCCATTCCCGGAGATCCGGCATCCTCGACCACCCCGGTGAATTCATGGCCGGGAACACCCCTGAAATCCATGTATCCCCTGGTTATCTCCAGGTCGGTTGAGCATATTCCGGCCATGGTTACTCTGATCAGGGCTTCGCCGGGGCCGGCCCGTGGCAGTGGCAGATCTTTCCTCAGGAACAGATTCTTGCCATCGAAGTACAGTCCCTTCATATCAGAGTATCCTTTGGTCACGCCAATTCTCTCAGGGCGGTCTGACCGGAGACCGGCCGATGTTCCCCTCCATAACAGAGCCAATGATACGGCAATGGTTTACTGTTGTCAAATTTGTGTTTGATGGGTTAACCTGACTGTATACGGAAACAGATAACTATTCAAGGAGGAGAGATGAGCAACAGGAAGGACCGTAAGTATCAGATAGATGAATTTACCCTGGAGGATTCCTGGCGTTTGTTCCGGATTCTGTCAGAATTCGTGGAGGGGTTCGATACCATGAAATCATACACTCCCGCAGTTACTTTCTTCGGTTCCTCCAGGGCCAGGGAGGGGGACTGGGCATACGATAACGCCAGGGCTCTGGCCTTGAAGCTGGCCAGGGAAAAATATACTATTATTACCGGTGGGGGTCCCGGGGTGATGGAGGCAGCCAACAGGGGAGCTCAGGAGGGAGGCGGGACTTCGGTGGGCCTGAATATTGAGATACCCTTCGAACAGAGGCCCAACCAGTATATAGACAAATTGATAACCTTCCGTTACTTCTTTGTCAGAAAGGTTATGTTTATCAAATACTCTATGGCTTTTGTAATTATGCCCGGTGGGTTCGGAACCATGGATGAGTTCTTCGAAGCGCTAACCCTTATACAGACCAAGAAGATAGCTCCCTTTCCGGTGTTCATGATGGGACAGGAATACTGGAGCGGCCTGCTGGAATGGATAGAGAACTTAATGCTGGGAGGGGGAAAGATTTCAAGAGAGGACCTGGATATGCTCCATGTCTATGACAGTCATGACGAGGTGATGGACCGACTTAACCGGTTGTCGGGAACCATGCATCTGTAAAATATGTCTCTTTTCGGATTTCCCGGGAAAATCCCCTTATATTACCAGCCGGCTGTGAGGAAACCGGCTGAAAAGATAATTCCTGTAAGCATGTGGCCCAGTATGGTCAAGGCGTTGGCCGGGGTCAGCCTGGCCGGCTGATCATGGAATCCGGATGCTGTCCGGATGGCTCCGATCATCAGTGGCAGGGTAACCAGAGCGGCCAGGGTATGGACCGGCAGGATGCCGGTAAGCACTCCCAGCACAATGGGCATATAGGCTCCCAGAGATATAACGGCGAACAGAATTACCGATCTCTCTCTGCCCAGTCTCACCACCAGGGTTCTCTTGCCCACTCTGGCATCAGCCCTGAAATCCTGGAATTCGTTTATCACAATAATGGCAGCTACCAGAAATGAGAGGGGCAGGGAGCCGACTATGCAGGCTGTGGAAACATCGCCAGTCTGGACATAGTAGGTGCCCAGCCCGATCAGGAATCCGAAGTTAAGTCCCACTGTTATTTCCCCCATCCCCCGGTGTGCCAGTTTAAGCGGAGGGGCGGTGTAGAAGAAACCAGAGAACATTCCCGCCACTCCCAGCAGCAGAATTACCATCCCCAGCCGGACTATCAGGTAGATACCCGCCAGCATGGCGGCGGCAAAACAGCTCAGGGAGATGGTAAGGACAGCCCGGGGAGATAGCATTTTGCGCTGAATCATCCTGCTCCCTCCGGTAAAGGGTCTTACGAAGCTGGTGTTGATTGCATCATTTCCGGAGAGATGGTCGAAGTAGTCGTTGGCGGTGTTGGTACCGAGATGAAGAAGGACCGCTCCGGTCAGGGTAAGCAAGGCCAGCGTGGTATCTATAGTTCCCTTCTGATACCAGACCATGGAGAGTGAAACTATCACCGGCATTACACTGGCGGTGAGAAATTCGGTTCTGAGTTCTTTGATCACTGGGATAAGCTTTGCCATTTCCGGTATGACCTGCTCCCTGGTTAAAAAAGATGTGGTTCAGAAGGCGGATTATAATGGAGCGGGGTCTGCATTTCAAGCTACAGTATGACGTGAATTCAATCCCCCTGACCGGAGCATAGGTGTTGAAATTTCAGTTAGAGGCTCGTTTTCTTTAACTCTAATAACCCGCAGGGCAGAGTTCCACGGGCATGCCCGTGGGTGAATGCGAACTCCGCCCGAATGGACGGCGAGCGAGGCTCGTATTTTTATTAAGTGCCACGGGATTGCCCATGGTTATCCGCATTAAAAAAACATGCACCTTTACCCGGGGGTAGGTTTATAAAATATCTGGAACCGGATAATGAAAAAAGTGTAAAAATCCAAAAAGCTCCCGTAGCGTATAACATTGACAGAAAAAGAGGTGTAACTTATATTTTCGCTACAGCTTCGGATTTTCAAATTGGATTGTATTTTTAATGAAGAATATCCTGTGAATATTAATAAATTTAAATATATTTTATTGATCCCGGCCATAGCAGCACTGGTAAACGGATGCAGCGGGGATGGCGGAGGTGCTCCGCAAAATCAGGCCGGAGATCTTATACCGGCGGTGGAAGCGGTTAAGTCCCGCTATGGGGCTCTTCCCCTGACCGAGCGTGTTTCCGGTGTAGTTAAAGCCAGGAATCAGGTTTCCATATATCCCGAGATCAACGTCCCCATTGTGGAGGTCTACGTGAGGGACGGAGATTATGTGAATGAGGGGGATCCACTTGTGCGGCTCAGAGATAAAGAGCTGCGGGAACGGATGATGCAGGCCCGCGCCGCCTACCGGATCGCTGTAGCTCAGGCCCGGCAGGCGGAGGCACAGCTGGACGAGATGCAGGCCGAGCTGAAAAGGACCCGGACCCTTGCCGGGAAAGGCCTTGCCAGCGATGCCGAACTCGAGACCATCCAGACCAGGGCGGTCTCAGCCGAAGCTGATCTGGAACTGGCCCGGGCACGGATAGAACAGGCCCGGGCCAATCTGAAGGAGAGGAAGGAGGCTCTATCCCGGGCTGTAGTTAGGGCGCCGGTTTCCGGTGTGGTGGGTAGCCGTAATGCGGAGGTGGGTATGCTGGTCAACAGCAATACCTCCCTGTTCACTCTGGGACAGCTGGATCGGGTGGAGGTAGATATTGTACTGACCGACCGGATGCTGAACTACATCCAGGAGGGACAGCGGGTTGAAGTTTTGCCCGGAAAGGAAGAATCAAGCTCCATAAACGGCGTTATATCAAGAATATCGCCGTTTCTTCACCGGGTGTCTCACAGTACCGAAGCTGAGATTGATCTCCCCAACCCGGAGGGAAGGCTGAAGCCGGGGATGTTTGTGGCTGTGGACATCCATTATGGTGAGAGCGAGAATGCCACCCTTGTTCCACTTGCCGCTCTCTATGAGAATCCCGCCAGTGGTGTCACCGGAGTTTATGTCAGCCGGGATTCGCTGATCAGCGGATCCACTGATGATCCTGACAGACCGGACAGCACATCACTCACTGAACCGGTGATGTTTGAATTTGTTCCGGTGGAGGTTATTGCCAGGGGCCGGATGGAAGCAGGAGTGGGGGGGATAGATCCCGGGGTCTGGGTGATAACCCTGGGACAGGATCTGCTGGGCGGGGATTCGGGGCAAGCCAGAGTCCGCAGAGTTGAATATAAGTGGGTGTACCGTCTTCAGCATCTCCAGCGCCAGGATTTATTGGAAGAGTTAATGAATCAGAGTAAGCCGTCAGCCGATTCCTCCTCCTTTGAAACCACTTCGTCCGTATCAAGGTAAGTTCCCATGAATATTACCCGGTTGTCTGTTCACCGCCCCATTGCCACCACCATGGTCTTCCTGATAATCATTGTTATCGGTATAATGGGATTCCGTTTTCTTCCGGTTGATCTTCTCCCCCCCATAGAGTACCCCATGCTCACCATAGTAACCATCTATCCCAATGTGGGTCCGGAGGAGATGGAGACCATCATCACCGACCGGGTGGAAAATGCAGTAGCCAGTGTTCCAGATATCGAGGAGATCCGTTCCTCATCCCGGGAGGGACGCAGCTGGGTGACCATGGAATTTGCCCAGGGAACAAATATAGATGCTGCTGCCAATGATGTCCGGGCGGCCCTGGACCGTATAAGGGATGATTTCCCCCCCGAGGTTGAACCCCCCCGCCTCTGGAAGTTCGATCCGGATAATTTCCCGGTGGTGATTCTGGGGGCCAGGTCCAGCCGCGGCCTGGAAGAACTTACCCGTATTCTGGAGAGGGAGATTTCGCAGAGGTTCGAACAGGTTCCCGGAGTCGGCTCGGTGGATGTATGGGGAGGTGTCTACCGGGAGATTCAGATACGGCTCAAACGAGACCGTCTGGCCTCCAGTCAATTGAGTGCCAGCGATGTGGAGCGGGCCCTCCGGCAGGAGAATATCACCCTTCCGGGAGGAGACATGCGAGAGGGTACCACTGATCTGTATGTCCGTACCCGGGGGGAGTTCCAGTCACTGGAGCAGATATCCAGTACCATCATTACCATGGTAGACGGAAAACCTGTCCGGGTAAGGGATGTGGCCGATGTGGTGGACAGCTTCGAGGATATCCACCGGATGGTGGAGGTGGACGGCCTGCCCATGATCAGGCTGGGCGTGCGTAAGCAGTCGGGAGCCAACACGGTGGCTGTGGCCGAAGGGGCACGCAGGGTGATGAGGCAGATCAACCGGGAGCGTGGTGACCTGGAGCTGCTGATGGTAATAGATCAGAGTGATTTTATTCAGAACTCCATCGATAATGTAAAGCAGGCGGCTCTGTGGGGGGGGCTGCTGGCCATCCTTATTCTGTATTTGTTTCTTCGTAACGGCTCCACCACCTTTATTATTGCCCTGGCCATCCCTATCTCACTGATTGCCACCTTCGGACTGCTCTATTTCAACGGCCTGACCCTTAACCAGATGAGCTTCGGGGGGCTGGCCCTGGGAATCGGATTGATCGTGGATAATGCCATAGTGGTGCTGGAGAATATAGTAAGGCTGCGGGAGGAGCATAAGGGTCCGGAGGAGAGTGCCCTTACCGGAACCGTTCAGGTTGCCGGAGCGATTACAGCTTCCACCCTTACCACCCTGGTTATCTTTACCCCGGTGCTGTTCATGCAGACAATCTCCGGGATGCTGTTTCGCGAACTCGCGCTGGTAGTGGTCTTTGCCCTGCTCTGTTCCCTGTTCATTGCCCTTACCCTGGTCCCCATGCTGGGAAGCCGTTTTTTGAATATCAACAGGGGGAGGCAGCCCCGGCTGGCCAGGGCCATCCATCTGGGTAACTGGTTTCGGTATGTAGAGGAATGGTACTCCAGTTTTCTGAAGAGGGCCCTTCACCATCGCAGAACGGTATTTCTGGTTACCCTGGGACTGCTGGTAATTACCGTACTGTTGTGGCCGATTATTCCGGTGGAGCTGGCTCCCCAGACCGATGCGGATGAAATAGATGTGGAACTGGAGATGGCCCAGGGGACCAATATTGCTGTGGTGAACGAGTACCTGCAGGAACTGGAAAGGCTGGTCCGGGAGGTAACTCCCATGGATCAGGTGGAGCATATGTCGGTGGAGATAAGGCCGGGAGATGCAGAGGTGGAGCTTTCCCTCAAAGATGCCGACCAGCGTTCCATAAACAGCTTTGTTCTGGCTGACCGGATCAGGAACCATGTGGAGGGACGTATCCCCGGCAGCAGGATAAGGGTTAACGCCCAGTCGGGGCTCTGGATGTTGAGGAGGCTGTTCGGATCGGGAGGATCGGAGGCGGTGCAGGTTGAGTTGAGGGGATATGATCTTAACCAGGCTCAGCGTATCTCACGGAAGATCAAGAAGAGGATGGAGATAGTTCCCGAGGTGGCGGATGTAAGAATAAGCCGCCGGGAGGGGAGGCCGGAACAGAACCTGATCATCGACCGGGAGAAGATAGCGGACCTGGGACTGTCGGTAAGGCAGGTGGCGGAGGTTATCCAGACCAACATAGGGGGAAGCCGGGCGGGGGTATTCCGTGAAGGGGGGGATGAATACCCCATTACGGTCAGGCTCCAGCCGGATGACCGGCTCAGTACCCGGGACCTGAGTAATATTTCGGTGAGGACCGGCAGCGGAAGGATTATACCAATATCTTCGGTGGTTCATACCCGGAGGAGGCGAAGTCCCACCAGGATCGACCGGATCAATTCACAGCGGGTTACTTATATAACAGCCAACCTGGAGAGTGGAGCAGCCCTGGGAGATGTGGTGGAAAAACTTCAGTCGGAGCTCAGCCAGCTGACCCTTCCGGAGGGATTCTCGCTGGTGTTCGGGGGAGAGTACGAAGAGCAGAAAGAGGCCCAGAGGGATTTCACCCTCTCTATAATAATGGCTCTGATCCTGATTTACATGGTTATGGCTGCACAGTTCGAAAGGTTTCTGGATCCTCTGATAGTGATGGTATCCGTGCCCCTGGCTGTCATCGGGGTGGTTCCCACCCTTCTGGTTACCGGTACCTCTTTGAACATCCAGAGTCTGATGGGGATTGTAATGCTTATCGGCATTGTGGTAAACAACGCCATCGTAATGGTCGATTACATCAATCTGATGCGCCGGGACAGGGAGATGGATATCCAGGAGGCGGTATTCCTCTCCGCCCGGAGGAGGCTGCGCCCCATTCTGATGACCACCTTCACCACCGTTCTGGGGATGTTGCCCCTATCCTTCGGGACCGGAGCGGGAGGAGAGATTCAGGCAGCCCTGGCCAGGTCGGTGATGGGAGGGCTCACCGTTTCAACTCTTATAACCCTGGTTCTCATTCCCTCTGCATACATAAGTATCCACGGGCTGCTGGACAGAAAGAAAGCATGATTGCCCTAATCCGGTCATGGCCTGTCGGTGGTATTCAATCCGGCTGCAAATCCTGCCGGATTATCAAAAGAAATTTGATGCACCGGGAAAATCAAGTAAGTCATTCAGGAAGATTAATTGAATTCACAGCTTTCGGGGCGGGAGGAATTGACTTCAAACCTCCACACGGGTGAGTATGGCCAGCCCTGCTGCAAAAAGTGCCAGGAGGCTCAGCACACCGTAGGCGGTGCTCTCGAATATTCTGGCGGTTACTCCCATCAGTGCCGGTCCCAGCACCGCTGCAAATTTCCCCAGTATATTGTAGAACCCGAAGAACTCAGCGGACCTGCGGGGAGGGATCATCCTGCCGAACAGGGAGCGGCTCAGCGACTGTATCCCCCCCTGGGAAGTGGCCACCAGCATGGATAGTACCCAGAAGACGGCTATCTTTGCCGGACTTCCGGGCAGGCGGGGGATGAAGAAAGCAGTGAGGGTGATGATCATGTATATTACTATCCCGGCATAGAGCATCCTCCGGGCGGAGTACCTCTCTGCCAGCCTTCCGTAGAGCAGGGTGAAGGGGAAGGCAACTATCTGTACCATCAGCAGAATTATCAGAAGCATGGAGGTTTCCATGCCCAGGTCCCGCCCGTAGGCGGTAGCCATCCTGATGATGGTACCCACTCCGTCTATATAGAAGAAATAGGCGGCCAGGAATATCCATACCTGCCGGTACTGCCTTACATGCTTGAAGGTGTGGTAGAGCCTGCGGAAGCTGTTACGGAGGGGTTTCTTCTCCCGGGGTATGCCATAGCGCTGTGTTACCCTGATGATCATGGGGATGGAAAATACCGTCCACCACAGGCCCGTTATGATGAATGCAATCCTGATAGCCGGGATTTCCCCCAGGCCAAGATGGCCGCCCAGGAAGATCACAGCCATCCCGGCGGCGAAGGGAACCACACTGCCGATGTAGCCCCAGGCGAATCCCCTGGAGGATAGCCGGTCCATGTTTTCCCTCCCGGTCACATCCGGAAGGAAGGCATCGTAGAAGACGTTGGCCCCGCTGAAACCAATGGAGGCGGCGATGTACAGTACCAGGGCCAGCCTCCAGCTGCCCTCGTCTATGGCGGTGAATCCGAAGGTGAACAGAATTCCCACAACCAGGAAGAATATGAAGAAACGTTTCTTTAGCCCGATATAGTCGGCGATGGTTCCCAGCACCGGTGCCAGCACCGCCACGGTGAGGGTAAAGAAGCTGTTGGCAAACGCCAGCCACATGGTGGACTGATGATTTTTCATCCCCCCTGCAGCGTATGACTTGAAGAAGATGGGGAAGACAGCGGTTATTATTATAAGTACATAGGCCGAGTTGGCCACGTCGTACAGTATCCAGCTCTTTTCCTCTCTGGTCATATGTATATCCTGATTGGTAAAAAAATGCTGTGCTTGACCGGCAGCCCCGGAATCTACAACGGGATATCCGGCATCAATTGATTGTATTTTAAAAGAATAATGTAATTTGTACAGCCTGTTTTCCAATATGGACACCCCGGTAATCCGGAGTCGCTTTAATCGCTTACAGCAGCACCATGAGAATCGGAATAGCTGGCAGTGGTAGCATCATTGGTTGAAATTGACTGACTAGTTTCAGCGGTGGAACCGGTTTCAGTCGAGAAAACACATTTTGTGTACAGCCTGGTGGTTCCGGATTGCAATCCGGAATGGGTATGCATGGATGTCAGAGGTGAAAACTTCAAGCTCTTCGATGGAGTAAAAGAGCTTGAATGCGTTGACCGGCAGGTCAAGGCGGGATAGAGCAGCCGGGGCATATATGATAATTAAGAGTTAATTCACCCCTGTTGGTCTTATCTGGCCACCAGCTAAACCGGGATCAACCGCTATTTCCGGGCATTCGACGGTGGATGATTTCGATTTTTATGGAGAATTCATCGTAATATCCCTTCCCCTTTGCTATAAATGAACTTAACTGCTTCTGTCAGGTATTAAAAAATCAGGCACAATATTGGAGTAAACATAAAATGCTTGCAATTGAGAAAATTGTTAAAATATATGTAATTAATTTACCTTTCAGCAAAATTATTGCTTGACCCTGATTGCTGTTCGTTTTAGAATTAGCTAAAGTGACTCAAGCATTTTATTATTCGCTGTTTATAGAGAGATTGAGCATGGCTGGGCAACCCAGGGGAAAAGTCACAAAGACACTGCAGAAGAATCAAGCGCAAAACATTGACAGCAGGCATGCTATTGATGGGCTTTTTCATATTCTCTACGATGAACTACACCGGATCGCAGAGAGTTTCATGTGTAGCGAGGTCAAGCATCATATGCTCCAGCCCGCAGCACTGGTCAACGAAACCTATATCAAGCTGACAGGTGGAGGGACTGGTGAGTGGAAGAGCCGTGCACAATTTCTCCGGATAGCTGCACACGCCATGCGCCTGGTTCTGGTTGACTATGCCCGAAAACGATTGGCCGCCAAACGAGGCGGTAACCACATCCACGTTACACTCCAGGAAAACCTTGCCGGCCGCCGGCATCCGGAGGTTTCAATAGTTGAACTCTCAGATGCACTGGAGAAACTGTCGGCCCTGGATCAGCGCGCGGGACAGGTGGTGGAAATGAGGGTGTTTGCAGGTATGAGATCAAACGAGATTGCCAGGGCATTGCTGGTATCCAAAACAACTGTCAGTAACGATTGGCGATTCGCCAGAACGTGGCTAAGCCGGGAATTGGGCAAAGTTATATGATAAAGGATTCGGAAGGTTCACACCTATAAAAAAAGTGTTATAGAAGAGGAGAGGATACTCCCTGGATAGCTTCACTATTCGCTTTGGAAGCACTGATAAGATGAACCTAAAATGCCAGCTGACATGCAGGGGTTCCTCCGGCAGGACAACGATGTGACCGGTATGCTAAAGTCAGGTGGGTCTGATAGAGGAATTATAAAAGCCTGACACCTGGCTGTGTGTCTGTTCCTTGAAATCTGCAACTCGATCAACTACGTCCACCAGGGAATAGGGGCAGCCCGTGAAAGCTGCCCTCTATCTCGATGCGATGGGGGATTTACCCGGTACAGGATGAAAAAATGGCCAGCCGGCCTGGCAGCCTGTCGGATCCCTTACAACAACGTTGTTACACTCACCGTAGAAGTATCATCTTCCTGACAGCGGAATAACTGCCCGCTGCCATTCTGGCGAAGTAAACACCTGATTCGACCAGTTCTCCATTGTTGTTTCTGCCGTCCCATGTCGCCTGGAAGGTTCCCATTTCAGCCTTCCTGTCGACCAGCACTCTGACTTTCCTGCCGGTTACATCGTAAATATCGATACATACATGGCTCGATACGGGAACAGTAAACCTGATAGTTGTCACAGGATTGAACGGATTGGGATAATTCGATGATAAACTGTACGGCGGGGAGTCTGTTACGTTATCCTCCGCATCCGTGAGTCCGCAATAAATGTTGAGAAGAATCGAAACAGTTCCGGCACTATAGCCGTTCGCTACTGCCAGATCGGTACACCCGTTCATATCGAAATCTCCCGTGGCCACCGAGCGGGGCTCAACTCCGGAACCGTATGTTTTACTGGAATTGAATGTGCCGCCGGGTACACAGGGAAAGATGGAAACATCGGCACTGCCCCCATTCACTACTGCCAGATCAGTTTCGCCGTCTGCATTGAAATCCCCGGTGGCTACAGAATAGGGGGCATACCCGGTTCCTAGCGTCCCGCCGGATGTGAATGTTCCGTTTCCCGAACCAATCAAAAGTGAGATATTGTCGGAGTTGTTGTTTGCTGTAACAAGATCTACATGCCCGTCTGCATCAAAATCGCCCGTTTTGACATCCCAGGGCTTAAGGCCAGTATTATAGTTTCCGCCGGGGATCAATGTTCCGTCTCCCACACCGAATAGAATGGATACGTAGCCGTCACCACTGGTTACCGCCAGGTCAGTATGGCTGTCTTCGTCAAAATCACCGGTGGCAACCGAGCGGGGAGAATTGCCCACGCTATAGCTCCCGGTAGAGGTAAATGAGCCATCTCCCGCTCCCAGCAGAAGATATATGTTATCCAGAATATTGCTAACTAGTTTTTGTTGCGGAAAGCCCAAAAAGTGGCTTTGGTTTCAGCGCATTT
>CAZTHK010000010.1:0-126429 GCA_964613215.1 uncultured bacterium
AAAGGAGCGCCCTTTTAATCATATTTTTAAAAGGCTATTTTGGACAGGTGTGATTCCGGTTAATAATTTCAGATTATTTGCCTTGACTGTCAAAGAGGGTTATATTTCATACTAGTTGTGAGTATTTTATCTGCAAGAGGGATATGGAAGGACTATCCGGTGACCGGAGGGAAGCTGGAGGTGCTCAAAGGACTTGAACTGGAGGTCCAGGAGGGTGAGATAGTGGTAATTCTGGGTGTTTCGGGGAGTGGGAAGAGCACCCTGCTTCATATACTGGGGACGCTGGACAGGCCGGACAGGGGAGAAATCATGGTAAAAGGGCAGAATACTCAACTTTCGTTGGAGGGAGATCTGAACCGGATCAGGAACCGGGAGATAGGATTTATCTTTCAGTTTCACTATCTGCTGCCCGAATTCACCGCTCTGGAAAATGTGATGCTTCCGGCCTATCTAAGAGGTGGCAGAAGAAGATTCGCCCGTCAGAGGGCTGTTGATTTGCTGGAAGAGGTGGGGTTGGGGGGCAGGCTGTCTCACCGTCCTGCCGAGCTTTCGGGGGGAGAACAACAGAGGGTGGCGGTGGCCAGAGCTCTTATGAACAGCCCCGAGATAGTGCTGGCCGATGAACCGTCCGGTAATCTGGATCAGGGTACCAGTGAGAGCCTTCACCGGTTGATAGAAAACTTGAGCAGGACAAAGAAGCAGACCTTTGTTATCGTTACTCACAAGAAGAGTATATTGAATATAGCTGACAGGGCCATGAAACTGGAGAATGGCAAACTTAAGCCTCTGGAAGTGATCAATCATGAAGTGTCAGATTTGTAAGAAGGCCGAGGCGAGCATACATGTAACCAATATGGTGGGAGACAAGGTAAAAAAACTCCACCTGTGCAGGAAGTGTGCCGAGGAAAAGGGTTACGATTACATCAAGAAGAGCAATTTTAAAATGGGAGATCTGCTATCCGGCCTGGTTTCGTCATCCCACAAATCGGCTGAGAAGAAAGAGGGGCTGGTATGTCCCAACTGTGGATTGAGCTTCTCCGAGTTCGAAAGGGTTAGCAGGCTGGGATGCTCGGAATGTTACAGATTTTTCCAGATTCAGCTGCCGCCCCTGCTCAGGAGTATACACGGTGATACCAGGCATGTAGGAAAATTTCCCAAGCGAATGGGAAAACGCCTGGAGCTGAAGAGAAGCATCGACCGGCTTCGCAATGAGCTGGACAGGGCTGTGGAGGTTGAAGACTATGAGAAAGCGGCGGAGCTCAGGGACAGGATAAATGATCTAAAGGAGAAGGCAGAGCCTGAAAATGAACGCTGATCACATTGATACACTTATATCCAGGCCGGCCGGCTGGCTGGTGGGGGACAGGGATAAGACCGGAGTGGTTCTATCCTCCAGGGTGAGGCTTGCCAGAAACCTGAATAAACGCAAGTTTACCCATTATGCGGATGACGGACAGTTGGAGAATATTAGAGACAAAGTGGTTTCCGTGCTCAAGGAAACACCGCCCATGAAGAGAGCACACTTTATAAATATGGATGAGATAAGCAGGGAGGAGAGGATATTACTGGCTGAGAGAAGGCTGATATCAGGGGAGATGGTCAAGAATTATCAGAAGAGGACCCTGGCGGTGAGGGGTAATGAAAAGTTGAGTGTGATGATAAACGAGGAGGATCATCTGAGGCTTCAGTCCATAGAAGCTGGTCTTTCGGTCAAGAAGGCCTTCCAGAGGGTTGATGAACTGGACGACCGCCTGGATAATCAGCTGGAATTCGCCTTTTCTGAGAAGCTGGGTTATCTGACCGCCTGTCCCACCAATGTAGGGACGGGGTTGAGGATTTCAGCCATGGTTCATCTCCCCGGCCTGGTTCACAGCGATGATATCAGGCAGGTGGTGGAGGGATTAAGGCAGGTCAGACTGACTGTACGCGGGTCTTACGGTGAAGGTAGTGAGGTGGTGGGCGATTTCTTCCAGATATCCAACAATATCACCCTGGGTCAATCGGAGAAGGATATGGTGAAAGACCTTGAGGTACATGTGAGAAAGGTAATAGAATTTGAGAAAAAAGCGCGCAGGGAATTAGTTAAAGAGGCACGGACTTTGCTCGAAGATAAGATATGGAGAGCTTACGGCTTACTGAAGAATGCCAGATTGTTCAGTTCCAAGGAAGCTATGGCATTGATATCTACCGTCAGGATGGGGGTGGGGCTGGGAATAATCGACGACGTAAAGCTGGAGAACCTTAATGAAATCCTGATTATGATTCAGCCGATGCATATACAGAGGAAATACGGAGAGGATTTATCGGCGGAAAACAGGGATAAATTAAGGGCAGATTATATAAGAGATATATTTTCTTGATTAATTAGATAATTAAGAGAGGGAAAGGAAAACGGGTATTTATGAATGACAAGTTTACAGAAAGGGTAAGAAAGGTAATATACCTGGCCCGGGATGAAGCCAACAGGCTGCAGCATGACTATATAGGGACAGAGCATCTTCTCCTGGGTATAGTACGGGAAGGTGAAGGTATTGCGGCAAGGGTATTGCAGAAACTGGACCTGGATCTGGATCAGATTCAGAAGGCCATCGAGAATCTGGTAAAACCGACCGGAGGAACCCTTACCCTGGGAGAGATTCCCCTTACCCCCAGAGCCAAGAGGGTGCTGGAGCTGTCGGTAGAGGAGGCCAGGCTGCTGGGTCACAGCTATGTGGGAACCGAGCATCTGCTGCTGGGACTGATTAGGGAGGGTGAAGGTGTGGCGGCGAGAGTACTTCTGGAACTGGGTGTGGACAGAAAGAAGGTCCGGGAGGAGATAATGCGAATCCTGCACCGGAGTGGTGGAAGCATAGATGCACAGAGGGGCAAGAAGGGAAAGAGCGAAACGCCCAATCTGGACCAGTTCGGCAGGGATCTGACTAATCTGGCCCGGGAGAACAAGCTTGATCCCATAATAGGCAGGGATAAGGAGATATCCAGGGTCCTGCAGATTCTATGCAGAAGAAAGAAGAATAATCCCGTACTGATGGGTGAACCTGGAGTAGGAAAGACCGCAATAGTGGAGGGATTGGCTCAGAGGATTGTGGGAAATAAGGTCCCGGAGCTGCTCAGCGACAAGAGGATAACAACGCTAGATCTTGCATCTATTGTTGCAGGTACAAAATACAGAGGACAGTTCGAGGAGAGGTTGAAGACTATCCTGAATGAGCTGGCCAGCAACGACAATGTGATTATCTTCATAGATGAGATTCATACCATAGTGGGAGCCGGCGGAGCGGAGGGAGCAATAGATGCGTCCAACATGCTGAAACCGGCCCTGGCCAGGGGAGAGATTCAGTGTATCGGAGCCACCACCCTGGATGAATACAGAAAGAATATCGAGAAGGACGGCGCCCTGGAGAGGAGATTTCAGCCTATCCTTATCAATCCTCCCACCGAGGGGGAGACCATAGAAATAATAGAGGGGCTTCGGGACAAGTATGAAGCTCATCACCGCACCAAGTTCTCCAGGGAGGCGGTACGCCAGGCTGTCCACCTGTCACAGAGATACATCCAGGGGCGGTTTCTGCCCGATAAAGCAATAGATATTATTGACGAAGCCGGTGCCAGGGCAAGACTGTCCACCACTACCATACCCAAGGAACTGAGGGAGATGGAGTTGAAGATCGAGCAGATAGCCAAGGAGAAGGAATCATCCATACAGGCTCAGGAGTTCGAAAAGGCTGCATCCTACCGGGATCAGGAGAAGGAACTGAGAAGGGAACTGAAGGAGAGGCACCGCAGATGGGAGGAGTCGAGGCAGGAGAGCCAGTCCAAGGTTACCGAGAAGGACATAGCCAGGGTGATATCGGAGATCACCGGTATCCCTGTCTCCGACGTAGAGGAGGAGGAGACCGTCAAGCTTCTGAATCTGGAAGATGAGTTGCGCAAGAGGGTGGTTGGCCAGGAGAAAGCGCTGGAAACCATCTCCAGGGCTATGAGGCGTAACAGAGCGGGACTGCGCGATCCCAAGAGGCCCATTGGCTCATTCGTATTTCTCGGACCCACCGGGGTGGGAAAGACGGAACTTGCCAAGACACTTTCCGCCACCCTGTTCGAGAGCGAGGACGCCCTGATTCAGATAGATATGTCTGAATACATGGAAAAATTTGCCATATCCCGGTTGATAGGTGCTCCTCCCGGTTATGTTGGTTACGAAGAGGGAGGCCAGCTTACCGAAAAGGTGAGAAGGAAGCCGTATTCGGTGGTTCTTCTGGATGAGATTGAAAAAGCCCATCCGGATGTGTTCAACATTCTGCTCCAGATACTGGAAGAGGGGAGTTTAACCGATGCCTTCGGCAGAAGGGTTGATTTCAAGAACACGGTGCTGATTATGACCTCCAATATAGGAGCCCAGAGGATCAAGGGGAAGCAGGGAATGGGATTCATATCAGCCGATGACACCGAGGCCAGCTATGAACAGATGAAAGCGAAGATACTGGAGGAATCCAGAAAGATGTTCAACCCTGAATTCATCAACCGTCTGGATGAAATAATAGTATTCCGCAGGCTTGATGAGGATGATCTTATGCAGATCATCGATATTCTGCTGAAGGATCTCTACGGCAGGCTGGAAGCTCAGAGCTTCGACTTCGAAATCACCAAGGGGGCAAGGGAGTTCATCATGAAGAGGGGTTACAATCCGGAGATGGGAGCCAGACCGCTTAAGAGAGCTATCCAGAAGTATCTCGAGGATCCCCTCAGCGAAAAACTTCTGAATGGCGAGATATCGGCAGATGATGGGAAGCTCAAGATCAGCACTACGGAAGATGGTGAGAAACTGGAATTTAACGTAGAGAAGAGTGTACAGTCCTGATATCCGGATTGTTCATCCTTCCATCTGTATAGTTAATGGGAACCTTATCCCTCCCTGTGTGTAGAACAGTTTAAATTATTACAGAAATCCGGCAACCCCCCTGAATTTCAGCGCAATAAATTATCATTTTTGGATGAGACTTGAACAGCCGGTAATTATTCAGGATAGTACCGCTACCTGGTTGCTTTAAATCAACGGGACGGTTATATTTTTAATTGCATAGGAAAAAGGCCTGTGATAGGATATACCGGATTTCGCCGGGAAAAGGTTAGGAGTATAGAGTGAAACGGTTGACATTTCTTATCTTATTGATTGTGATGACACACTCGGCCGCCCGTGCCCAGACGGTGGACAGGGTGAGAGTGGAAGGTAACCATAATGTTTCAACCGAAAAGATAGTAGCTATATTCGGAATTGAACCGGGCAGCGAGTTGAAGGGGGAACAGGTCTCCCGGGGAATCAAGCGCCTTTTCAAAACCAAGAACTTTTCCGATATCGCAGCCTATTACCGGGAAGTGGACGGAGAGGGAGTTGTGGTTTTAAAGGTGGAGGAGTATCCCCTGGTAGCGAATGTTCAGGTGGAGGGTATAAAGAAGCTGGAACCTGAGGACGTAAGGACCAAGATAACTCTGAGAAACGGTTTCTTTGCCAGGCCATCCATTATTACCTCCGATAAATCCGAAATAAAGAAGCTGTATCAGGGAGAGGGTTACAGCAATACCAGGGTGGAGGTAGAGCGGAAGAGCATAGGGGAGAGTTCCGTGGTGGTGGTATACAGGATCAATGAAGGGGAGAAGATAAACATAAGGCATATCGATTTTATCGGTAACGGTGCGGTTGACTCGGACAGATTGAGGGATGTGATGACCAGCCAGGAGGACAGATGGTGGAGGGGCGGGGAATTCAATCCCGATACCCTGGAGATGGATCTGAAAAAAATCGAGAAGGTGTATGCCGACCAGGGATATCTGGATGCAGATGCTTCGGTTTATCGCAAGGTGGTAACAGGTGACGGTGAACATCTGGATATTTATATCAGAATAGAGGAGGGGAAAAGGTACTATGTGGGTGACATAACCTGGTCAGGTAACGAGATAATCAAGGATGAAGTAATTGAGAATATCATACCTCTGGAGGAGGATGACGTTTTCTCACTGATAGATATTGAAATGACTCAGTACCAGTTGAACAGCCTGTACTGGGAAAGGGGATACATATACACCAGAATTGTACCGGAGCAGAGGGTAGACCGGCGCAAGATAGACATGCATCTTAATATTGTGGAAAATGAACCTGCTCATATAAATGAGATAAAGATAAGCGGCAACACCAAGACATTTGAGACGGTTATCCGCAGGGAACTGGAGGTGTATCCCGGGGATAAGTTTGTCCTCAAGGAGGTTCGCAGAAGCCTCAGAGAGATTTTCCAGCTGGGTTATTTCCAGGTCCCTCCCAAGCTGAATACAGAGAGGATAAATGAAGAGGGAGATATAAACCTGTTGATAGATGTTACCGAAAAACAGACCGGTAATTTCAAGATGGGAGCAGGATTCTCTCAGCTGAATTCCCTGAGCGGGTTCCTGGGGGTGTCCGAGAATAACTTCCTGGGAAGGGGTAAATCCATATCACTTAACTGGGAATTCGGCAGATACAGGAAAAATCTTCAGCTTCAGTACATGGAGCCGCATCTGTTCGGAAGTGAGACCATGATGTCAATCTCGGTATTCAACTGGGTCCAGAACAGGGTTCAACAGCAGTATTATACCGACAGGAGGAAGGGGTTCTCTGTCCGTTTGGGCCATCCCATGCCGTGGTTGGATTATTCAACGATGCTGGCGAGGTACCGCCTCGAATCGGTGGAATTATCGGATTTCTCCTCCAGCTATCCCCGCACCGGTATGCTGCAATCTACCGATTGGCCTATGATCAAGAGCAGTGTAACTTTCACTTTCAGGAGGAATTCTACCGACAGTCCCTTCCATCCTACCAGTGGTTCGATAAGTGAAATGAACGCTGAATTCTCCGGAGGAATGCTGGGTGGAAATGTGGGATTCCAGAAGTATTCCGCCGAGATGTCCTGGTTCAGGAATCTTTTCTGGAAATTTACGTTTCACTTAAAGGCCAACGCCGGAATTATCGATCCCGTTGGAAGCGATGCCCTGGAGGACTTCGAGAAGTACCGTCTGGGTGGTAACAGGATGTATGCTCTCCGGGGATACGATTACTATGAAATAGTTCCTGAGGGCAATGATCCATATGTGGGAGGGCGGTTTATGACTACCCTGGTCCAGGAGATAGTGTTTCCCTTCTCCCGGCAGGTATACGGCCTTCTCTTCTTCGATGCGGGGAATACATGGAATTCTTTCGGCGAAGCGGATATATTTAATCTAAAGAGAGGACTGGGAGTGGGAATAAGGCTGGAGATGCCGGGAATGGGTAACCTGGGGTTTGATTATGGTTATGGATTTGACAAGGCGGGTGGTCCGGCCTGGGAGCCTCACTTTACTTTCGGTTCATTCTTCTAGAAAACTGTTTATTGTTTGAATGTTTTTATATAATTTAGCATTATTCTGAATTAGAAGGAGGAATAAGATGAAAAAGCTGACTCTGATGATAATAGGTTTCTTTGTTCTGACCAGCTTACCCTTGAATTCACTGTCAGCCCAGGATGTAAAGATAGGTTATGTTAACTGGGTGACCATAATCGGAGAATTCAAGGAGACAGTTGAGGCGGTGGAGGAATACAACAAGGAGCTGGAAGCCTGGAAGATGAAAGCTGCCGAGATGGAGAAAGAGATAGCTCAGCTGCGTGAAGAGATCAGCAGCCAGAGCCTTATGTTGAGCGAGGAGAGCCTGGCCAAGAAGAGGCTGGAGCTGGAGCAGAAGAAAAAGGAGTATGAAAGCTACGTCAATGAGGTCTTCGGTGAAGAGGGAAAGGCGGTAAGGCGAAGCAGGGAGATTCAACAGCCCCTGGTTGAAAAAATCGGCAAGACTATAGAGGAGATTGCCCAGGAGGAGGGATACACCCTGATTCTGGATGCATCTCAGACTGCGGTTGTTTATGCAGAGAAGGATATGGATCTTACCGATAAGGTTCTGGAGCGGCTTCAGCAGGATATGGAGACGGTTGAGTAGAATAAGATGGAGAGATAGAAAAGTTTATTATTTACATTTCATCACAGCCGGGGTTAGAATGACCGGATATATCAGTAAAAGAACTGTGTGCAGGAAAGTTCAATGGTTTCATATTCATTAAAAAAGCTTGCCAGCATGGTGGATGGAGAGATAATCGGTGATAGTAATGTAACCATAAGCGGGGTGGCGGGTATTAAGGAAGCCTCCCCCGGGGAGATTACCTTTCTGGCGAATCCCAAATATGAATCCTACCTGAATGAAACCAGAGCAGCTGCCATAATTACCAACAGAAAAGGTAAATGCAGGCAGCCGGTACTGAAGGTCAATAACCCCTATATGGCTTTCCTAAAGGTAGTGAAGCTCTTCTATGAAAAGCCGCTGGATAAGTATCCCCGCCGTATTCACCCTACCGCTGTTGTTCCATCCAGTACAGTATTGGGAGAGGATGTTCATATCGGGGCCTACGCCGTAATAGGCGGGAATGCAGTCATCGGTGATCGAACCACGGTGTTATCCCATACCTGTATATCCGAAGGGGTAACCATAGGTAAGGAATGCGTAATATACCCCCAGGTTACCATAAGGGAGGGGTGCAAACTTGATGACAGGGTGATAGTACATGCCGGAGCGGTTATTGGAAGTGATGGATTCGGATATGCCAAGGATGGAAACACCCACCAGAAAATCCCTCAGATTGGAATAGTGCATCTGGAGGATGATGTGGAGGTGGGAGCGAATTCCACCGTGGACCGTGCTACCACCGGAGTGACTATGATCAAAAGTGGGTCCAAGATCGATAACCTGGTCCAGATTGCACACAATGTAGTGGTTGGTGAAAATTCAATTCTTGCTGCCCAGGTTGGTGTGTCCGGCAGTACCGAACTGGGAAAGAATGTCGTTCTGGCCGGCCAGGCCGGACTGGTAGGTCATATAAAGATTGGAAATGGTGCCAGAGTTGGCGCTCAAGGGGGAGTTACCAAATCGATACCCCCTGAGACCAGCGTTTCGGGATACCCGGCACGGGAGCATCAGAAAGCCCGCAGAATTTATGCTGCTTCGGCCAGATTGCCAAAGCTGGTAAAGGAGCTGAGAACACTAAAGAAGAGAGTAGAGGAACTCGAGCTGGAGAGGGAGAATGGTTCGTCAGCAGAAGACCATTAAGGATTCTTTCGAGTTCAAGGGTATAGGGATTCACACCGGAAAGGAGGTTGGTACTGTATTCCTGCCGGCTCCTCCTGACACCGGAATTGTATTCAGAAGAACTGACCTGGATCCACCGGTGGACATCCCTGCCAGAATTGAATTCGTAAAAGAAGATGAAATATGCAGAAATACCACCATTGCCAGGGATGGAGCAATGGTGCACACGGTGGAGCATATCCTTGCCACTGCTCATGGTTTGCAGGTGGACAACCTGATCATATGTCTGGACGCGGATGAACCCCCCGAACCCAGGGACGGGAGTTGTGCTTCATTTGTCAAGGCATTTCAGAAAGCCGGATTTAAAAATCAGGGTGTACCTGTGAATGTGTTATCCATCCAATCACCTGTGTCCTATCATGAAGATGATGTCGAGTTGACCGTATTGCCTTACAATGGTTTCAAGGTCAGCTTCGCCATTCAGTATGAAAACCCATTCATAGGGAACCAGTTTGCATCCTTTGAAATCAATCCTGAAACATTTGCCAGCGAGATTGCACCTTCCCGCACCTTCGCCCTGATGTCCGATGTGGATATGCTCCGCAAGGAAGGATTGATCAAGGGCGGAAGCACAGAAAATGCCATTGTGATCCAGGATGACGGTATTCTGGATGAAAAGCCGTTAAGATTCGAAGATGAGTTCGTCCGTCACAAGATAATGGATATCCTGGGAGACCTCACTCTGATAGGAGGGCCTCTGGAGGGCCATATTATAGCGGTAAAATCGGGGCACAAATATAACGTGAAGTTCGCACGCAAACTGGCGGATCAGGTCAAGAAAAAGAAGAAAAGGGCCATCGGAGGAAATGAGAATTACTGGGATATCAATACTATTAAGGAGATAATGCCCCACCGTTATCCTTTCCTGCTGGTGGACAGGATACTGGAGCTGGAGGATAAAAAGAGGGTGGTGGGAATAAAGAATGTGACAGTAAACGAACCATTTTTTGCGGGGCATTTCCCCGGGCATCCCATTATGCCGGCAGTGCTGATTATAGAAGCCATGGCTCAAACGGGGGGAATTCTTCTATTGTCCAGCGTGGATAACCCTGAAAAGTATCTGGTATACTTTATCGGAATAGATAAGGCCAAATTCAGAAAACCGGTAATACCTGGTGATCAGCTCAGGTTCGAGCTGGAGATGATGTCATTGAGGAGGAGATTCTGCAAAATGAAGGGGATTGCCTATGTGGAAGGCAGGGTAGTGGCAGAGGCTGAACTGGTATCATCTATAGTAGACAGGTGAGGTAACGGAACAGTTATGTCGGAGCGCATTCATAACAGTGCCATCATTCATCAGAATGCCAGGATCGGCGAGGATGTGGAGGTAGGTCCCTTCTCCATCATAGGAGAGAACACCGAAATTGGTGAAGGAAGCAGGGTGGGCAGCAATGTCCTGATAGATGGTAATACCACCATAGGAAGAAACAACCAAATATTTCACGGAGCATCCATCGGGACCGTGCCTCAGGATCTAAAGTACGACGGGGAAAAGACATATGTCCAGATAGGGGATAATAATACCATCAGAGAGTACGTCACTGTCAACTCTGCTACCGAAAACGGTGAAGCCACCATAATTGGAGATGATAACCTGCTGATGGCGTATGTCCATGTGGCTCATAACTGCTGGATAGGCGACAAGGTAATTATAGCAAATGCAGTTAATCTGGCCGGTCATGTGAATGTACACGATTATGCCATAATCGGGGGGTTAGTCCCGGTTCACCAGTTTGTTTCCATAGGCGCACATGCCTTTATAGGGGGAGGCAGCAGGCTATCCAAGGATGTTCCTCCCTTTATCAAGGTTGCGGGAAATCCTCCCAAGGTATTGGGTATTAACAGTGTTGGATTAAAACGGCGCAGGTTTTCAGCTGACCGGAGGATTCTGATCAAGAAGGCGTACTGTATACTTTACCGGAGTGAACTTAATGTATCCCAGGCAGTGAACCGGATAGAGAATGAATTGGGTAATTCCAGCGATATTAATATGTTGGTAGACTTCATAACCAGTTCCAAACGGGGAATCACCAAGTAATCCTCATTCCTTTCGAACAAAACGCGGAGGTATATCTTGAACAGAAGAGGTCCCGGTCTAAAGGCGGGCGTTATTGGAACCGGAAGCCTGGGATCTAATCATGCCAGAATATATTCATCATCCAACAGTATAGAGTCCCTTTTTCTCTATGACAGAGTAATTGAAAGAGCAGAGAAAATTGCCCGGAAGTACGGAGGAGTGTGCTGTTCCACCGTGGAGGAACTGCTGGACCGGTGTGATCTGGTCAGTGTCTGTACTCCCGCCACCAATCATAATTACTCCGCTGTGGAGGCTCTCCAGAGGGGTGTGCATGTGCTGGTGGAAAAACCCCTGGCCTCCAGTTCTGCGGAAGGGGAGGAGATGGTCAGTAAGGCTGAGAGGATGGGTTGTATCCTGCAGGTGGGGCATATTGAAAGATTCAACGGGGCTTTTCAGGCTGCTCACCGGCTGGTTAATAACCCCATGTTTATAGAGATACACAGGCTGGGCATGTTCACCCCCAGGGGAACTGATGTTTCTGTGGTGGTCGATTTGATGATCCACGATCTGGATCTGGTGATGCATGTACTGGATGGTGAAGAGATACTGGAACTGAGTGCCTCCGGGACTGAGGTTCTCACCGCTTCACCTGACATCGTGAACGCCAGGATGAAATTCCAGGGTGGTTGTGTGGCCAATATAACGTCCAGCAGGATATCTCTGGAACAATTGCGGAAGATAAGATTCTTTCAGGAAAATTTATATGTTTCTGCAGATCTGAGGGGAAAGGATGTGGAGGCATACCGCAAGAAAGAAGCAGCAGTTGATATGGAAGTGGCTGATGATCCGTTGGCTTTCGTGGAGCATATTCCGGTTCGGGTAAATAAGGAAGAGCCACTTTCCCTGGAGATCCGTTCCTTCATAGATAGTGTGGAGGGGAAGAGTGTGCCGGTTGTCTCGGGTGAAGAGGGATTGAGAGCACTGTTGGCCGCAGAACAAATTCTGGAATGTATTGACAATGGTGGGAGGGTGGTTTGAAAACCATTCTTTTGACCTGCGGTGAGACCAGCGGTGATTATCATGCTTCTCTGGTGGTATCCCAGCTGAAAAAGCTCAATTCCTACCGGGTAATGGCTATGGGAGGGGAGAGGCTTAAGCAAGCTGGAGCAGAGATTTTATATTCCATAGATGATTACGCCTTTATGGGATTCGCCGAGGTGCTGCGCGGTCTTCCCAGAATTCTTTCACTGGAGAGGGAAATAAAGTCACTTCTGAAGAGCGGTGAAGTAGATCTTTTTATGCCGGTGGATTATCCCGGTATGAATCTCCGCCTGGCCCGGTACGCTCACAAAAAAGGAGTGCCGGTGCTTTACTATATAAGCCCCCAGGTGTGGGCATGGGGTGGAAACAGAGTGAAGAAGATGAAGGGGAATATAGATCTTATGGCGGTTATTCTTCCCTTCGAAGAGGAGATATACAGGTCGGAAGGGATCCCGGTTGAATTTGTGGGTCATCCCATGCTGGAAGAGATACCCCATCCCGGAGGAGCCCTGGAGTCACCCGGAGAGAGGGAGGAGACCGAGATTCTTCTGTTTCCGGGAAGCAGGAAGCAGGAGGTGGAGAGAATGCTTCCGGTAATACTGGAAGCTGCATCGATAATTATGGATCAGCTTGACAGGGTAAAATTCAGGATAGGCCTGGCTCCGCTGATAGAACAGGAAGATATAAAGTTGCCTCAAAAATTAGAGAACCGGGTTGAGATTACTCCCAGGGGGGTAGAGGGTTTGAACAGAGCTGATTTTGTTATTGCGGTATCCGGAACGGTTACCCTTCAGGCGGCCATATCCGGAACTCCCATGATTGTAATATACCGGACTTCTCCGATTACATATTTTATCGGAAAGATGCTGGTGAGAATACCCCGCATAGCCATGCCCAATGTACTGGCGGGCAGGATGGTAGTTCCGGAGCTGGTACAGGGGGATGCCCGGCCGGAAGTCCTGGCTGCCCGTACGGTGGAAATTCTCAGGGATCATCAGGGGTATAAGAATGTTTCAGCAGAACTGCTGGAACTGAGAAAGACACTGAAGGGTAAGGGTGGGGCGGGGAGAGTAGCTGAGAGAATCGCTGAATTAACAGGGGAGTGATGAGGAAGTAGTGCGGATCAACCTTGATAAGCCCCGGGTCAGGAAATGGTCGAGTTTTCTGGCGGCCATGGTGATAAGATTGCTGGGGCTGACCTGGAGAATAGAGTGGAGGGGGCTGGAAAATCTGGAGTCGGCCAGAAGAATGTCCTCACAGGTCATATTCTCCTTCTGGCACGGAAGATTGCTGGCCCTGAGTTATTCTCACAGAAACATGGATATCCAGGTACTGGCATCGGAACATCCGGACGGCGATCTGATGGGAAAAATAATTGAAAGGTTGGGGTTCGGGCACCTTAAGGGTTCAACCAGCAGGGGTGGAGCCAGGGCACTGAGGGAGTTATCCTCTGTTCTCAAGAATGGGTTGGATATTGGACTTGCCGTGGACGGGCCTCGTGGTCCCAGGGGGATGGTCCAGCAGGGAGCTGTGGAGGCCAGCCGTTTTACCGGATCGGCGATTATTCCTCTTACCAATACCGCCAGGCCCAGGAGTCTGTTCAATTCATGGGACAGATTCCAGGTACCCCTTCCATTCTCACGGGTAATTGTAGCGTATGGTGAGCCGATGGTGGTTCCGGGAGATTCAGGAGGGGAGGAGAGGGAATCTCTCCGCTTGCGCCTGCAGGAGGAACTTAAAGAACTAACCAGAGAACTGGACAGGGACTTCGGATATGAAGGAGTGGGTGTGTGGCCACATGAAGATAATTGAGAGATACCCCCCGGAATTGAGATTACTGAGGGGAAGAGGAATCTGCAAGGTTTTCCGTCCCGTTCTGTGGATTGCATCGCTGGTATATTCACTCTGGCTGAAATGGGTTGAAATAAGAGCAACCGGGGCTGGCACTGACTCCGGGGCAAAGATACAAGTCTCGAACCGGGATAACCCCATGGTTGTATCTATCGGAAATATTGAGGTGGGAGGGGGAGGAAAGACTCCATGTACTTTAAAACTGGCAGAGATGCTGGGAATGGAGGGATGCAGGCCGGTGGTGGTTACCAGGGGATACCGGGGGGTGATGGAGAATCACGGCCCGGTTGCGGTGAGGGGAGAGGCCGGCCAGGGAGGGAGCAGTATAGGAATTCATAGATGGGACCCTGACCGGAAGGAAGGTTACCGGGAATATAATACTGCTGAGGCGGCCGGGTTGCTGGGAGACGAAGTGTTGATTTACATAAGCAGGGGAATAAATGTGGTGGTGGGAAAGGATAGGGTTGCGGATATGGAACTGGGCGGCCGGATATTCGACCCCACTCATTACCTGCTGGATGACGCTTTTCAGAACAGAAAGCTGGAGAAGGATTACGATATCCTCCTGATGGACTACCGGAAACCACTGGGAGATGGCAATCTTTTGCCGCTGGGTTCACTGAGGGAGATGCCGGAGGCTGTCTCCAGGGCGGATTCGGTTATATTCACCAGGGCTGAGGGCAGTGAAATTCCCCCGGAGGTGAAGGAATTTGTGGAGGATAAGGAAATATTCTTTTCTGAACACCGGCCTTACGGGTTGATCATAAATGATGAGGTCAGGGAGGAATTAGACTTGCTGGCGGGTAGAGAGGTGGCGCTGTTTTCAGGGATAGCCAGGCCGGGATCGTTCGAAAGATTGATGAAGAGATTGAATGCTGAACGCACTTTTTCCTTCAGGTTCAGGGATCACCATATATACGTCAGGAATGATATTGAATACATGATCTCAGAAACGGGAGGGAAGCTGCCATTCGTCACCACAGAGAAGGACCGGGTTAAGACGGCTCATCTGTTTCCGGATGAGATCAGCTTAATGGGACTGGTTATAGATATGGAGATAAGAGAGGGCAGTAAGCTTATTGAAGCCATCCGGTAAATAGCTGCCGGGAAGGACTGGATCCGGCAAAAAAGCCCGCCACCGGGACGGGCTTGATATAACGGGTATGTTTTTTAAGCAGTTTCGATGATCTAGTCAGAGTTTCCATCCTCATTCAATTCATCACCAAAGTTAACTGAAAATGAGGCAGAGAAATCAATATTCCTGTCTGTCTGGACCTCATGTCCATGGAAGGTAATATCAGCCCGGGCGAAAATCTCATTACCTGAATACTGAAGGGCACTGAGTATGGGATCGTTCTTGGCCTCGTAGGGCACTGCCACTATGACCGCCTGAACCTTGGAGCCGGCAGGTATCAGGGTGCTCATGGAACCGGTGAAGGGTTGAACCGGCACGCCTGAGCCGCCGTCGGTACGGGAATAGGAGATTTCATAGCCGGTTACCAGGAAATCACCGTGAGCAGCGGAGGTATTGACCAGGGAATTATACGGCTTGTTGTATATTTCAACAGTTATCCAATCCTCCTCGATATAGTCATCCACATACTTGATGACCGTTGATTCGGAATAATATAAGGAGTCCCCCTGGTTCAACACGTCACAGAAGTATGGTGAACCTTCATTTACATTGCTCACGTACACAACAGTTCTCTGGCCGTAGCTATCGGTGTCGCACCCGATCAAAAAGGCTATGGGAATGGATACAACCATGAGTATCAGTGCACTTACTTTTTTCAAGGCCATCGGGTAACCTCCTGATCTATATAATATCAATTACTGGTCACGTAAAATTTACGCAATGATTGTGCCAAATATGAAAGGCGAATTATCCTTGTAAGTGGTTGTTTATTAACAAGATTCAGTTTGCTATCAATAAGCCTCGCCCGAACGGCAGTTATATTTGCAAATTGCACTTCTTTATGTTGCGGGAGGGGGTTATTTTTTCATAGTATAGATTAAAAGGGAGGATTCATAAATGGAGCGTATTTACAGTGATATTCTGGTGGTGGGAAGTGGTGTGGCTGGGCTATTTTTTGCCCTGGAGGCATCAAAATATGCCCGGGTCAGGGTAATAACCAAGAAGGAATCGTCCAGTTCCAACACCCGGTATGCCCAGGGAGGTATCGCCTCCGTACTCAGCGAGAGGGATTCATTCGAACTGCATATAAATGATACCATATCGGCAGGAAAGGGGCTGGGTGACAGGGAGGCTGTTGAGATGATGGTAAGGGAGGGGCCGGAAAGGTTGAATGAACTGATGGAACTGGGGATGCGCTTCAGCAAGAAGAACAGTGGCAAGGGATTAGAGTTAGGGCGGGAAGGAGGGCATTCTGAGCCAAGAGTGGTTCATTATGGAGACATGACCGGCATCGAATTGGAGGATAAACTGCTGGAGGCGGTGAGGAAGAATTCCAGAATCCAGCTGGAGGAATGGGTGATAGCTGTAGACCTGTTGAAGGACCCGGAAGGAGGCATTGCCGGGTGCAAGATTCTGGATGTTGAGAAGGATGAAGTCAAGGCATATCTGGCTTCCCATACCGTTCTGGCTACCGGGGGAACGGGAAAGATATATCTGTATACCTCAAATCCGGATGTAGCCACCGGTGATGGCCTGGCTATGGCTTACCGGGCGGGAGCAGAGCTGGCCAATCTGGAGTTTGTACAGTTTCACCCCACCTGCCTTTATCACCCTGAATCGAAATCTCTTCTGATTACCGAGGCATTGAGGGGAGAGGGAGCGGTGTTGCGTAATATAGATGGAGAGCCATTTATGGCTGAGTATGCCCAGGAGAGGGAACTGGCTCCCAGAGATGTGGTGGCCCGTGCCATAGACAGTGAGATGAAGAAGAGGGGAGATAAATATGTGCTTCTTGATATCACCCACCGTTCATCCAACTGGTTGAAGGAAAGGTTTCCCTTTGTATACAACAGCTGTATGAATTACGGAGTGGATATTGGAACCGATCCCATTCCAGTAGTACCTGCTGCTCATTATATGTGCGGAGGGATAAAGATCGATATGGAGGGAAGAACCAATCTGCCCGGGCTGTGGGCTATTGGAGAGGTGGGGTGCTCGGGGGTTCACGGGGCTAACAGGCTGGCCAGCAACTCCATCCTGGAAGCACTGGTAGTTGCGAAGAAGTGTGCCGGGAGGTTGGAGAAGGAGAAGAGGGGGAAGGGCAGGAAGAATATAAATGATGATCAGAATTTACGATATCCGGAAAAACTGGAAACAGTGATAGTTGATCATGATTGGGATTTGACCAGAAGAGTGATGTGGGATTATGTTGGTATAGTCAGATCGGAGGAGAGATTAGGTATCGCCGGTGAAAGGGTGGAGCAGATACATAAAACCGTGGAGAGGATATACCGGCGTTACGGAATTTCCCCGGATATGGTAGAACTCAGAAATGTGGCTCTGGTAAGCAGCCTGGTTATACAGTCGGCCAGGTTGAGGAAGGAATCCAGGGGGCTTCACTATGTAGTGGATTATCCCCGTACTGATCCGGAATGGGACAGAGATACGATCCTGCGGGCATTTTAAGCGGAGGAGAGTGAATAGTCATGAAACAATTAACCGAGGTCTGGCACATAATAGAGGAAATTACCAGAAGAGATAGCAGATACAAGGCCAATGTTTACTCATTTGTCATGGCGGCTCTGGAACAGACCATAAACTCTATCGGTGAAAGACGTCACATTACCGCTAAAGAATTACTGGAGGGTATCAGAAAAGCAGGACTTCAGCAGTTCGGCCCCATGGCAAAGGAGGTATTCAACTTCTGGGGAGTCTATACCACCGAAGATTTCGGAAATGTGGTTTTTAATCTGATAGAGGGTGGCCTTGCCGGGAAGAATGACCGGGACAGCATCGAAGATTTCAGCAATGGTTATGATTTCAAAAAGGTCTTCGAAGATGATTACTTTAACTGCTAACCGGATAAGATACAGCCAGTGAGGGAATATACGGTTAAATCGATCCGGATTATCTGGCTGGGTATCTGCGCCATATGCGCCCAGTCCATTTTTATCAGAGAGCTTCATGCTCTCTTCTCCGGTACCGAGTTTGTGGTAGGAGTCCTGCTGGCCAGCTGGATGCTGTGGGTGGGAGCAGGCGGGCTGGCCGGGGGGAGGATTCTTAAACGCATCTCCGGAGAAAACAGCCAGAGGCTGTTCGAAATATTCTCTATAGTGGCCGCCCTTCTGCTACCGGTTACAGTTCTGGCTATCAGGTATGGCCGGGGAAGTTTCGAGGTTCCCTCAGGAGAATTGCCCCCCTTCCTGCCGGCCCTGGTATTCTCAGTATTTATCTTTGTGCCTTTCGGGATGATATACGGCCTGATATACAATCTGGCAAGTATGATGTGGGGCGGAGGTGGAGGTGAGCTGAAGAAGGGGGTATCAAGGGCGTATATCTGGGACGCTCTGGGTTCTCTCCTGGGCGCTCTGATATTCTCGTTAATTCTTATACCAATGCTCTCCCAGCTGGAAGCGGCCGTACTGATCGGATTCGGAGTGATTGCAGCAATTCTTACTACTTCTTCACGGCTTTCCGGTAAAATATCCCTGCCCCTCCTGGCTGTTTCGGGTATTGTCCTGCTGTTGATTACACCTGCACTGGACAGGGAGAGCTATCAGTATATCTTCGATGATTACAGGCTGGAGGATTTCCATACATCCAGATACGGGGAGGTGGTGGTAGCAGAAAGTGGTGAGATGTTTTCATTCTTCTCGGGGGGAGAAAGAATATTTTCAGTTCCGGAGCCGGAGAGGGCGGAAGAAACCGTTCATATTCCCATGCTTCTGCATCCTGATCCCGCGGAAGTTCTGTTGATCGGAGGATCACTGGGCGGAGGGTGGGATGAGGTGGTGAAACATCCCCAGGTTAGAAGGGTTGATTGTGTGGAACTGAATGGAAAGTTGCTCCGTCTGGCTCTGAGGGTAAGGGATGATTTAGAGGGTTTTGAGGGAGGGTGGGTGGAGGAGGGTTCCGAATACCTGTTGAGAGATGACCAAAAAGTGGTACGGTTTATAGTAGGAGACGGAAGGTTCTTTCTGGCCACCAGGGATGAAAGCTACGATGTTATTATAATGAATGCTCCTGTGCCCCTGAATCTGCAGTGGAACAGATACTATACCGAAGAATTCTTCATGCTGGTGAGGAAGAGGTTGAACAGGGATGGGATATTCTCATTTCAGCATCCCAGTTCAGAAAATTTCATATCCCCCCTCCAGGCGGTAATCCTGAAGTCACTGGAACTAACCCTGAAGGAAGTGTTTAACCATACCCTGGTGCTTCCGGGAGGAGTGGCCCACCTGGTTGCCTCCCAATCTGTTTATACACCCGGAATGATCATGAACCATATCGGTGACAGGGGGATAAAGACCACCTTCATAAATCAAAATTATCTTCCCTACCGCTTTTCCGGGGAAAGAATGTCATATATCAGAGAAAGGCTGGAAGAGGGGGGAGAGGCCAGGATAAATACTGACGATATGCCGGTACTTCCACTTTATGAGATGTCCCTGGAAGGAAAAAAGAGGAGTTATGATTTCCTGATAATGCTGGGAAGCCTGGTCTCGCTGCACTCCCTATGGATTCCTTCCGTATTTGCAGTTGTAATCCTGATAATATACATATCGGTGGGTAGAATTATACCGGCCAGGCTGAGTGTATGGTCGGTCGGTTTTACCAGCTTCATGTTCCAGATGCTGATTCTTCTGGCCCATCAGTCCTATTCCGGCCATCTCTACCATTCCATCATAATAATATCCGCTGTATTTATGGGTGGAATAGCCATGGGGGCCGCTATTTGCGGAATGGTCAGGCAGGTTACCTCAGGATTGATCCGGAGGTTGCATGTTTTATTTATAGCGGTTTCGCTGTCCCTGGTTTTTGCCATGGATGTGCTTATAAGGTCAGATGTGGCATACCTTTGGGGGACCCTCTTGTTTTTACTCTATTCGACGGGTTTTGGTGCTATAACTGGATTCTATTACCGGGTGGTGGTAAGGAGAGCCCTTCCAGCTGATGGATCAGCCGCACCGGCGAGATTCTACTCATGGGACCTGCTGGGAGCATGCATGGGGGGTGCACTGGGTGGTATTCTGATTCTACCGGTGGCAGGACTGGACTTGACAGCCTATTTGATCGCTGTAATTCATCTTATGGCAATTTTTCTGCTCTCCTCCAGGTGGTAATTATCGATCATGGCTCAGACCCAATTCTTCCTCCGAAAATACATCCGCGGTGAAGGCCTCGATTTTAGCCCCCTCCTTCTTCCAGCACCCCTTGGGCAGTCCAGCTTTGACACAGGTCTGATCCAGGAAGGTTTCCCGGTCCCAGCTCCATTCCACCGGCACCTGGGGCAGAAGAAGGCCCCTTTGGCTTCCCCTTGATATTATCAGTCCGTGTTTACCCACTTCCACATTGGAGGGATCGGATATCTCAAAGATGGGACTGAGAACCGATATGGAAATCTCCAGTTGAGGCACCTCCGGCGCTTTTACCGGGGGGAAGCGGTAATCTCTGAATGCCGCAGAGAAGGCCATATCCTTTACCGATTGATAGAGGGATTTGACAGCTTCGACGTATCCGATACAGCCCCTTAACTGGCCGTCCTTCTTAATGGTTACGAATACTCCACGGTTCTCCTGCATCACCGGTGATGAGTTTTCCGGAATATCAGGTTCAGTTCCTTCACATTCCGCTCTTATCACCTCTCTGGTCATCTTGAGAAGGAAGATCTTATCATCCCGGGAGAGCTCTCTGCCCCCCGGATTATCCTTCTTCCCCTCCTCCTGCTGTCCTCCGGAATGATTCTCACTTTTACTCTTCAATATTACAGCGGATGTATATCCTACCACACCGGAGGTATCTCCGGTAATATCTCCGGAATTTGCATAGGTAAGGACTTCGCATCCGTCTGCTCCCATCATCCGGGCAGCCATCATCGCTGCTGCTGTGGGGCCCCCGCCGCAGGCCTCTGTCCGGCCGGTACCTATGGCTTCCATGAGATCATAGGGGGAAAAATCCTCCAGTTTATTCATAAATATGCGGTCCAGTTTTCTGGCTTCTCTGTCGCTGTGAAAATGGGAGAGGTCGGTGCTGGCAACGATCAGGACATCCTTTCCCTGTAGTACGTCACCAAGAGCTCTCCCCAGTTCTTCCACCGTACCTCTGTTCTGATCACCCATCACTATGGGAATCAGATTGAAATTCCCCAGTACTGTCTGCAGAAAGGGAAGCTGAACCTCGAGGGCGTGTTCCCCCCTGCCCATAGCTGACGAGAGATGGCCCCTCTCACTGATACGAATCATGTCGGACTTTTCAGCCAGAGTTTTGGAGATTTTCCGGTTTACCCTGATTTCGCCCAGCGGAGTTAAATAACCCCTGCCGGAAAATACCGATGAAAAGTTGAAATGATCATAGTGGGAGGGGGAGATAACTACTACATTACTGTAGTCTTTCCCCTGAACAAGCTCGTATCCGTGAGCTGCCACCTCTCCCGAATAGGGGTACCCGGCATGGGGTGAGACCAGGGCAATTATTTCACCATCAACCCGGCCGGGTTCAGCCCGGGATAAGAAATCCCGGATGGCGGAACGGAGGGCCTCCGGATCTGAGTTATAAAACTGTCCTGCCACAGCAGGCTGGCGAACTGTTTCTTCCATTTTATTCCTCTCTCCTTGCGAATAAGTGCTTACAGCTATAAAAATAATTATAACGGTAATCAGCAAAAGTCTTCTCAATTCTATTTCTCCTCCCATAATCCCGGTATAGAAGCACCACATTGAGGGCATTTACCCTCCTTCAGGCCGATACTTTCGATTCTGTAGCCGGACCTGGTTATTACCCCGGTGGAACATGAGGGACAGTAGGTATTCTGTGCCGGATGATCACCGGTGTTTCCAATATAAACGAACTTCAAACCCTCCTCCAGGCATATATCATATGCCTGTTCCAGCGAACTCAGAGGGGTGGGTGGGAGGTTCTTGAGTTTGTAGCGGGGGAAGTATCTGGATAGGTGGAGGGGAGTGTCTGAACCCAGATTAGACATAATCCACCCGGCCATCTCTCTGATTTTATCCGGTTTGTCATTCAGGGTGGGAACCATCAGATATACTATCTCCAGCCATACTCCCTCCTCCCTGATGGTCTTCATGGTGCTGAGTACCGGCTTAAGGCGACCGTCACATATATCTGCGTAGTAGGTGTCGGTAAAGGCTTTCAGATCGATCTTTATGGCATCAACCCTGCGACATAGATCCCTGAGTGGTTTTTTATTGATAAAACCAGCTGACACAACAAGATTCATGATTCTGTTGCGGTGGGCGATGTCCGCTATATCTGACATATATTCATAAAAAACGGTTGGTTCCCCATATGTATATGCTATCGAAGGAGCATTGTAGCTGCTTGCAATCCGGACTATCCTTTCCGGTGATCTCTTCTTTACCTCAAAATCCTCAGGCCTGGACTGGGATATCTGCCAGTTCTGGCAGAATTTGCACTCCAGGTTACATCCCACAGTCGACAGGGAAAGGGATTGACTCCCGGGAAGAACATGGAAAAAGGGTTTCTTCTCTATGGGATCGAGATGTATTGCACAGGGACTTCCGTAAACCAGGGTGTAAAGAACACCCCCTCTGTTTTCCCGGACTCCACAGTATCCCCTCTCTCCATCACCGATCCTGCAGGCCCGGGGGCAGAGAAGGCACTGTACTGAATTATTGCTGAATTGACGGTAGTAGCTCGCCTCCACAGCATCCCCGGCCTGAAGAAGCCGGGCCGGAACTGACAATCCTGCGGCAGTGGTGGCGAGTACAGCTGCAGAACCTTTCAGGAAGGAGCGGCGTGATAATGCGCTCCCCTGAATACTGTGGCGGATATTTCCGGAATCTGTGGTTGTTTTTTTCACCCTGCCTCCCCGTTTAGCCCGGAATACATAATTCTGACCAGACAGCTCTAATTAACAATATAAAATACAGAAGTGGATGTCCAGTATCACTATTTATATTCCAGCACCCCGTCAGGATTTCCGGTTCACCTGGAATAAACAGCGGTTACCATATCCTGTTCAACTGCAATATCAAGGGTGGGATGAAAATCAGTTTATATCACTGATATATCTGAAGAGCTCCAGGCATTCCGATTTTACCTTGACTACCTTGTTCAATACACTGGTGGTGGCGAATACCAGATCGTTATCCATATGGCCGAAACTGGCCTGGATGATTTCTTCCCTGCCGTATATTATGATTGACCTCCGGGGCTGTTCCAATCCGTAGGTATGCAGGTTGTTGATATCTTCCCCGGAGAAGCTGTAGATGTGTGCATCCAGAATCCTGTTCAGTGCTCTTATTGCTTTTCGGGTTGATTTTTCCGAGCTTCCCCTGATCGACCATTCAGATTCCTGGCGGTGGATGGATAATTTCTGATCATGTCTGAATGCAACCACGGAATCTATCCCGGAGAGGCTGATATGCAGAAATTCCTTGTTACGAAAGTAATAGAAACTTTTATCCATTACCCCCTCCCTGATTTCACGGGAAATGTACACTGTATCAGAGCTGTTGACCCTGATATAGTAATTGTTGTTGGTGGGTACCGTACCTCCCACATATATTGTGTCTCCATCATTACTATGGCGGTTCCGGAAAACCAGAACTCCGGAAGGATTGTTTAATCCGAATTTCGACATATCAGTCACTCCGGTAATCTCTCCCAGCTCCTGCCCCGGAACACTCTGTTTCAGAAGGAAATCAATGGATGAACCGGAGGCAGGGGTACGGATCGGATTGGTAATCCACCATTCCTCCTCCATCCTTTCGAATCTGAAGCTGTCCCGCCGGGAATTCACATAGAGAATTTCTACCACATCATCCTGCCCGTAGGTGAGTATTTCGTTCGAAGCTATCATCCAGCTTCCGGACTCGTCTCCTGATTCCACTTCGAAGAGCAGGTAGTAAGTTGCCAGTAAAATCAGTACGATTAGAAGTATAAGGGTGGATCTGCTTTTCATAGACGGTTTTGCCTTCAGGAATTTTTTCGCCTTCTGGTTATCACCAGTATACCGGTTACCACAATAAGGGAGGGAATCCCGATAAAGGGAATCCAGAATACAATATTCCCTTCACTTTCAGAGAGGATAACCGGCTGGAACATATCCTCCTTCGGCCTGATGGTAATAAGATCTTCCTCCTCAGTGAGCCAGTTTACCGAATTAAGGAAGAAGTCCCTGTTGCCCCCCTTGTCCAGATGTTTATTGCTGATAAAGTCACTGTCTCCAAATACTACCACCCGCCACTTATCCTCATCCCCTTCTGACTTATCCAGGGATGCGGCGGCAATGTTGCATGGCCCCCTGATATCGCTATCCGCCTCGAACTGGGTCTTTCCCACAGAAAGCAGAGTATCTATCCTTGTCTCTGCGTACGCGCTCTCGCCGGTGGTGGCCAGGATGGTTGAGGATATATGGGAGGGCCGTTCCTTCAGCAGCGAAACAGTTCGTGCGCGAGGGAATATTGTGGCCAGGTTGAAATTACTGGTAATACCGGACCCGGCATAGTTATTTACAACCGGAGTAAGGAAATCTCCGGCCATTGCTTTGCCGAATCTGTCCACTATCACGGTTTTTTCGAAATACAGACCATAATGGCCAAGCAGATCATTAAGGTTTTCTACCGGGATGAAGGGGTCTATCAGGAACATGGCTTTTCCACCACCGGAAATATAATCTTCCAGAAGGGTAACCTCACCAGACAGGATATCCTTCTGTGGTCCCGGCATAACTATCAGGTCGGTATCGGAGGGTAAGCTGTCCTGATGAATCAGGGAGAGTGCTGAGACCCGGTAGTTTTCTCCTTCCAGAGCCTCCGCAGCTTTGCCCAGTCCCTCTTTCTCCTGATCGTTTATGGACCTTTCACCATGATTTATAAGGAGATAAACAACTTTTTGATCTCCCTGAACGATCCTTAACAGGGCGTTGGTTACCGCCTGTTCGCTTATTCTGTCTATCTTTTCCCTGAACTTTCCGCTCTCAATTACGGTGGTGCGGTATGAATCCACTCCATATTTACGGGCCAGAAGGGGTTCCCTGTCCGGGTCGAGAAACCTGTATTTTATTAGCGGATTTATCAACCTGATATTTTCCAGCAGGTCTTCCATTTCCTGCCGGACCGGTGAATCCATTTTAAAAAAGCAGTTAAACATGGTTTCGCTCTCTATATCCCTGACGATCTTCCTGGTCTGGGGTGAAAGGGAGAATCTACGGTTGGAGGTGGTGTCGATCTTTTCAGTATGTCTCCTGGCTATGGTCTGGATGAATACCAGTATGGCCATAAAGAAGACGATGGAAACAGTGATATTGAGACCGGAATGTAACGAGCGCTTCCTGGATTCCGGATATGACTTTTTCATGCTTAAAATCATAGAAGTTACCGAAAGCATAAGGCCCAATACAAGGGGAAGGATAGTTACCCAGCCGTGGGGGTGGAGGGTGCCGTATGTAATTCCCCCCGTTATTATAAGGATCAATCCCGCAAGCCCGGTTAACTTCACCAGTTTTTCCATAATCACCCCCTCCACCGGTTGGATTCCAGCGATTTGAGTGTAAGAAAGAGGAAGAGGGCGGTAAGAAGCAGATAATAGCTTATATCATGAAGATATATAGTTCCCTTTGCGAATGACTCGAAGTGCTTGAGTAAAGAGAGTTCCTGAAGTATCACCGAGGTGGTTGACCCGGCAAAGGGAGCCGCCCATCCAATTATCAGAAAGAATAGAGCTATGCCGAATGTGGATACTCCGGCAATAAGCTGATTGTCGGTAAGTGATGAAAAGAACAATCCAATGGATATAAAGGTAAATCCGGTCAGAAATATTCCCAGGTAACCCGCCAGAATTGGAAATATTTCCGGCTCTGAAAATATCATCAAGACTATGGGATATGCTGCTGTTCCGGCAAGCATGGCCAGGAAGAGTGTGACGGTTGCCAGGAACTTGCCGAAGACAACATCCCTGTCCCGAATGGGGTAGGTTAACAGGAGTTCGAAGGTTCCCTGCTTCTTCTCCTCGGCCAGAAGCCTCATGGTAATCAGAGGCAGAACCAGCAGTAAAACAGTACTTATGTTATTGAACAGTGGCCTCATCACGCCGTCTATAAGATTTATATCCCTGGCAGTCTGAGGATTGCTGCTGGCCTGATAAGAAAGAAAATTGTAGTAGCGGAATATGTTATAGAAGAAATATCCACCCAGATACAGAAAGACTGACATGGTTACATATGCTGTGACAGACTGAAAATGATACTTCAACTCACGCTTGTAAATTGTTAATAATTTAATCATTCAGTTTTCTGACCCCGATACTAATTGTAAAAAGATCTCTTCCAGGGAAAGCTCTTTGCTGTATACCTCACAGACTGGTATTCCGGAGGAAACCAGCTCTGTGATGATATCATTCCGAAGATCCCTCCGGGTGGAGGTTTCCACCGTTAACAGGATGGAATCCCCCTCCTGCTGTCCGGTTACATTTATTACTCCATCCAGATTCATCAGATTCGCGGTAGTTTCGTCCATCCGGGATATTCCCTTGATCCTGACTAAAATCATAGCAGATTTTCTCAGCTTCTGCCTGAGATTCCCGGGCGTGTCAACGGCTATAAGCACACCCCTGTTTATAACGATAATACGGGAACATACCTGGCTGACCTCGGGAAGGATATGGCTGCTCAAAATAACCGTTCTTTCTGTGCCCAGGTTTTTAATAAGGTTTCTGATTTCTATGATCTGTCCGGGATCCAGGCCCAGGGTAGGTTCATCCAGGACAAGAAATTGAGGATCGCTAAGGATAGCCTGAGCTATGCCGACCCTTTGCTGGTATCCCTTGGAAAGCTTTCCGATAGTCCGGTATACCACCTCAGTCAGCCCGCAACGTTCCACCGATTTATCTATCCCGCTTTTTCTGTTGCCGGGGGATATTTCCTTCAACCTGGCCACAAAATTAAGATACTCATAAACCTTCATATCCTGATAGAGCGGGTTCTTCTCCGGCAGATAACCGATTCTCCTCCTGACTTCAATGTGATCCTCCCTGATATCAAAACCATCTACCCTGGCTGTACCACCGGTGGGGGGGAGGTAACAGGTGATCATCTTCATGGTGGTGGTCTTGCCGGCTCCGTTCGGTCCCAGGAAACCCAGTATCTCACCCTTTTCCACAGTGAAGTTAAGATTCCTTGCACCCACAGTCTGTCCGTAGTATTTGGTCAGATTTTCAACTTCTATCAATACCAGTTCCTCCGGTAGAATTTACAAAGGAGCCATTGTTAAAAAGCCGGACAGATATTGAAAAATAAATCACTTTAACCCATAATGTCAAACAAAGAGAATGAAGTTGATCCATTATTGATGAAAAAGGAGCAGGGAGAGGATAGTAATTTTCAGTTGAGGTGATAGGAAGTAAGTATAATAAATTCAGACTAAATGGAACAAAATATTATGGATTTCGTACCACTTGATATGATATCCATATCAGTAAGGGAAAGAGGATGTTCAGGTTCTTGAAAGGTGAATTTCAAAGCCATCATCGAGAAATATAGCCCTGCGTCCTCATCCTGCCGTTCCGGGTAATGAACAGAAGAGAGGGAGATTATGAAGAAAACCGTACTTATTGTTTTGTCTATATTACTGGTATCAGGTCAGACGCTGGAGGCTGCTGAAAAAGAGGACATCCTGGCTTCAGCCCTCTTCCCCGGGGCCGGACAGATCAAATGCCGCCGTTTCGGAAGGGGATCGCTCTTTGTAAGTCTCGAGCTGGTGTCACTGATATCCCTGGTTATGACCGATATACAGTATAACAGGGCGGTGGAGCATTACGAGGATGCCAGATCTGAATATTTATCCGCCACATATATAGAAGATGCCCGTTCCAGTTACCGGGAGATGAATAATAAATGGAACGATGCCGAAAACATTAACAAATACAGAAAGATTCTGGCCGGTACAGCTGTATGTGTATGGGCGGTCAGTATGGCTGATATAATATGGGGCAAGGATGTAGACCAACCGGTTATATCGCTGGAACTCAAGGATAATGGTTTTCTGGTTTGCAAGGAATTATCGTTTTAGCCGGAGGTATGAATAGAAATGAGGCATTTTATTGCATTCTGTCTGATATTATTTGTCTTGCTGGCGGTTTCCTGCAGTAAGGAGCACACCAATCTGCCGGTGGGTTTTAAATATGATCCGCCCGAAACCCCCACTGATCTCAGAGTTACATCTGAGGCGGAAAATGCGATATTAAACTGGAGTTATCCGGAGGGGATGATGGATTCGGTAGAGGAGTTCAGGGTCTACTATTATCTGCAGGGATATGATCTCATAGAACTGATTGCTACCACAACAGATACGACATTTGTTGATTCAATGCTGATAGTTAATATGGAGTACTGCTACAAGGTTTCAGCTGTGGATACAACCGGGTTCGAGGGCTACAGAACGGACTCAGTTTGTGAAGTTATAAGCAGTTCACCATAGAGTCTCCGTACGTCTGATTTCTATCCCGAAAAATCCTGCTTAATCGCCGGTAACGGCATGTTAAATGCAATAAACTGGTGCGGCAGGATTTTTCGATATTAACGGTAAAATTACTGTAAGGAGTCAGGAATATTGAAGGTTAAATCTACCGGAACCAGATGCAAAGTGATTCTAAGGGGGTTGAGGGAAGAGACTGAAACTCCCCAGTCATTTACTATTAAGTTTTCTCTCCTTACCAGGGTACCGGTGACCAAGATAAAGAATGTTGTTCGCAGCCTCCCGTCGGTGGTATGGGAGGGTTATGAAATTAACAGGGCTGATAAACTTCTTTCCATGATTGAGGAATGCGGAGGGGTCGGTGAAGTTGTACATGTAGATGAAGATGGGCAGTCTGATAGTTCAGAGGGGGAATCTCCCGCCTCCGGTGATAAGGATAAGAAGGCATGTCCCAGATGCGGTTATCCGGTTGAAAACGGACAGGACTATTGTGAATTCTGCTATTCCCCCCTTCATCCTTATGAGAGTGGGGATGCCGCCGGAGAACCCCGGGACAGGGAGGAAGAAAAGAGTTATTCAATTCCCAGGGGCAGGATGATTGTGTACCTGGGTATTATAATAGTCCTCATCCTGACAGCCATATTTACCAATATATAACTTCAATCGCACTCTTCATCCAGCAGGCTGCCCTGTACGGCTGTCCCTCTCGATATGGACTGAAGCAGGGGATAGGAGTTTAGAAGGTCAGGGGGGATTTCTACATTTTTCTGTTCCATCATCGACTTAAGCTGAAGGCCGTTAACCACCGCCTGTCCCCTGAAATGATTATTGGTTATCAGAAAGAGATTTTTGGTTCGGTTCAACATTCTTTCCGCTCTCTCCCTCCATTTGTCCAGCTCATCCGGGCTGTAGAGATAATTGTAGCGTTCGTCTCTTCCGGCATCCTCACTGAACCAATTAGCCCTGTTTCTGCCATGGAGCCGTATATAACCCAGATTGCCACTGGTGGTAACATCCATTGGGGGCATGGAATATCCTATCTGAGGCTGATCAATATTACATATACCCAGCTTGCAATCTCTGAGAAAACTTAACGCTTCCCTGTTGTTCCAGGACCCGTTACGTAACTCCACAGCTGTGGGATAACCGGCAAAGGCATCTGAAAGGTTTCTGAGATAATCCCGGTTTTTGACGGTGTTCTTGAAGGACCAGGGGAATTGGAGCAGGAAAGCACCCATCAGCCCATTATTTATCAAAGTGTCGAAACGGTGTATGAATTTATTCAGATAGGAGGGATTATATTCTCTCTTATGGGTTACCTCCCGGGATACCTTTATGCTGAACTGGAAATCCCGGTTGCCGGAGAGCCTTGAAACCCAGCTCTGTACCAGTTTCCGGGAGGGAATATGGTAGAAGGAGCTGTTAAGTTCAACACAGTTGAAATATCTGGATATCATTGCCAGCCGATCGAATCCGGAACCACGTGGATAGACTGTTCCCAGCCAGTCCTGGTACGACCATCCGGCTGGACCGATATAAAGATTCCCGGAGACTTGATTAATATTTTTTCCGGAGTACATCATCGGCGAAAGGGGTTGAAAAGTTCTTACAGATCCTCTGGTTCAGCACTGGTCATAAAAATAATCGATAATCCTGCATCAACTGTCAACACATAAATGGATCGGATCGGTGGTTATCAGCCGGCAGGTGGTATAGAGAGATTTATGATATTTTAATCTGGTAAATGAACAGGCGATTCTGTATTAATATTTGTATGAACGAAACAGAGGATAAGCGTAAAATCAAAATGACCCTTATCGCCATAATTGCAATGGCGGGTCTTATAAGGTTCTTCCGCCTGGGACACCAGTCCTTATGGGTGGATGAGTTGTTGACCAGGGGGGCATATCAAACTCCGGAGGGAGTTTCATACTGGGAGAAGATCCTGTGGGATGTTCATGGTCCACTCTATTCATTAATCCTCTATTTCTGGACTATGATCTCGGATTCGGAGTGGTGGCTCAGAATCCCCGGCGCTGTTGCCGGTGTTGTGTCAGTGTACCTCATCTTTAAGTGGATCAATCTATATCGCAGCAAGACGGTGGCGCTGGCCGGTGCTTTGATCATGGCATTTAATCCCTATCATCTTTATTACTCCCAGGAACTGCGTTTCTATTCACTGGTGATAATGATGACCCTTATTTCACTCTGCTTACTTAAACGTTTTGTGGATCAGCCCTCATACCGCAACAGTATCATGCTCGGTATGGTTATGGGATTAACCTGTCTCTCACACCTGTCCGGTGTATTTGTCTGTGCAGCTTTGGGTCTGTACCTGGTTTTATCCGGACACCTGAAGGGGAGATACCTGCTGCCCGCCATTACTGCTTTTACTACCGCCATTGTAATAGTTTCCCCCTGGATATACCGGGAGATAAAAATTTTACACAGTATAAACGTTCAGAGTATAACAGAAATGCCAGCCAGCCAGAAATTAAGAGGGGAGCTGACCCTTAATCCATGGTCATATCCGTATGTTCTGTATGCTTTTTCATCCGGCTATTCATTCGGCCCCAGTTTGAGGGAACTGCATATGATCCAGTCTCCTGCCGAGTTATTCTCAGACTACTGGCTGCATATGATTCTGGTGGGGGTCGTTTTCGGACTCCTTGTAATATCCGGATTCTACAGGTTGATTAAGCAGGGGAATTTCATATTGCCACTGCTCATAGTCCTGGTCTCACTGGGTAGTGTTACTGCAGCTGCCATGTTGAACATAAAGGTTTTTAATGTACGTTACCTTTCTGTCATGTTCCCCGTCTTTGTTATATTGCTGGCGGCAGGGCTCCCAGGGAGGAAGGTTCCCAGGATAGTGGTTTTATGTATCATCACTGCCATAATGCTCAAGGCAGACTGGAATTATCATATGGTTTCAAAATATGCCAGGGATGATATACGGGGGGTTTCGGAAAAAATATCCAGCCTGGAGATGAATAGGGATTTAATAATAGCTCCCGGGGTGAGATATTTCATGGATAAATTTTATTATAATGGTCAAAACCGGGTGGTGGAATTTTCGGTGTACCAGCAAAATGACATAAAGGGAAAGATAGGTCTCTACTACCAGAAGTACCGCAGGATCTGGTATGTCAGATACCGGCCGTGGTATACCGATCCGGAGGGGCTTATACTGGATACCATCTCCTCCGGCGGTACCAGACTGGATTCATGGAGTTATCCCGGTATCAAATTATATCTTTACACAGAAGATAATCATCAGCTCCAATAATTAAAAAATACAGAAGCCATCGCTGACAAGTACTCGCCTATGGAGGAGTTAACATTATCAATCCTTTTTCAATATATATGCTTCCTGGCCCGGCTGTTAGCGAGAAATATTAAGATATAGTGTATTGATGAATATTTTAACCGACAGGTTGACAATATACAGTATGCTGATATAATAATATATGGAAGCGTTATGAGTCAGGGTGTCGGAGTACGGAATGCTTAAGGGATATCTAAAAGGGAACGGAATTATACCCTTAAATTCAGAAGCAGGTTAGCATCTCTGCAAAAATGCGGCGAATGGCAGGTAGAGGAGTATAAGAAAGGAGACCCCAGATGAGTAAGATCAAGTCTGTTTCGCTAATTCTTATCATCCTGATCGCAGCCGGTTGCTCCAGTATCTCTAACGTGGAGAGGGCTGATCTGACAGATAATTCTACCCGGCAGGAGTATGTGAATGATCACCCGGAGGGCTTGCATAATAAGAACATCGTGGATGGTGAGATTACCGTCGGGATGAATGTTTATGAGGTAATTGCATCGTGGGGATTACCCAATGTTTATATGATTTCCAGCTCTAATGATAAGGAATTCTGGGTATATTATATAGCGGAGGAATCCATAAACGGCATTACGGTGTATACCCTGTCATTCGAAGATCAGATGCTGGAGGGGTGGGATATCGATATCAAGAGATTCTCCGGAGAAAGTATGGGCTTGCGGCAGGGGGTACCATCGGGATTAACAGTGGAGAACCCCACTAAAATAAAGAAGCGATAGATGGGTAAATGTTGTTTCCTGCCGGTATAGCGGGGATATGACATTGTTTTGATCCACTTTCAATGCCGGTCTTTTCATCAGAAGGGTTTGTTCCCTTTAAATTCGGCATTATCTGGTCTTATCCTGTTCTCTCAGACACTTTTCCCAAATTTAAATAAGGACTCAGAATCGGCAATTCTTAACAGCAGTTTTGATGATGCTGAATATATGTTCATGCATATTCCCGCCTTAAACTGATAAAAGCCTGCGGGTTGTTATCCGGATGAATTATTGTCCCCCTTTTTAAAATTGACTTTAAGTCTATGCTTCACTATTGTAAAATGTTATCCGTTATAAATACTTCCGAAAAACAGAGAGGTCAACCGGATGAACAAAAATTACTTATCTTTCAGAAACGATGAGGAATCCTTTAATGATTATCCCGGAGAATGGCCTGGAGATGAGAGGGGATATGAGGGAGTTAAAATGCCATCCGAACTCTCCTGGAAACCACCTGTGGATATAATCGAGACAGAGGATGAAATTGTGGTAATGATTGAAATATCTGGAATTGTGGTGGATGATATCAGTGTAGTTACAGACGGAACTGTTTTACGATTCAGTGGTATCCGCAGAGGGCTTAAATGCGGAAGCAGGGTAAAATATCATAAAGTTGAAATTCAGGTAGGGAAGTTCGGTCGTGAATTGAAGTTGCCCGCCCGGGTGAATTCATCTGAAATAGAGGCCCACTACCGGGATGGAATTCTGGAAGTAGACATGAAAAAACTTCACACTTCAGAACAGGTTCGAAGGATCCAGATAGACTGAGTTTGACTATATTTACCGGAGGCCAGAAGGAATTGAAAAAAAGTACCGTTAATACAGACTTATATTCAGAGATACCTTCAGAAGTTGCAGTGATACCCATAAATGACGGGGTGGTTTTCCCGTATATGATAATCCCGCTGGTTATCGAGGATGATAATCTGATAAGACTGGTGGATGAAGCACTGGCGGATAACAAGATACTGGGAGTATTCACGCAGAAGGACAGGGAAGTAAGAAATCCGGGATCATCGGATGTATACCGTACAGGTTGTGCGCTTCTGATTCAGAAGATGGTTCGTTTCCCGGAGGGACATATCCGAATAATAGGCCAGGGGATGGTCAGAATAAGAATAGCAAATTTCACTGATGATTATCCCTTTCTGAGGGCTGAGATCAAGGTAATACAGGAAAAAGATACAGGCGGTGGTAAGATTAAAGCTCTCAAGCGTAATGTGATAGATACGTTTAACCGGGTGGTGGATGCATCGGAGAGTTATCCCGATGAATTGAAACAGATTTTGGTGTCTATAGAGGATCCCGGCCGTCTGGCCGATTTTCTATCGGCTAATTTGAGGATAGATCTGGCAATGAAGCAGGAACTTCTTGAGATCCTGGACCCCCTGGAGAGACTGGAACTTTTATATCAGGAGATTAATAAGGAGTTCGAAATTGTAAAACTGGGCAGAAAGATTCAGAGTGATGTCAAAAAGGAGATAGATAAGGAACAGCGTAATTACTATCTGAAACAGAAGATGAAAGCCATTCGAAGGGAACTGGGTGAGGAGGATTCGGAAGAGGAACTGGAAGAGTTGAAGCAGCGGGTGGAAGAAAAGAATATGCCGGAAATGGTTAAGGAATCTGCGCACAAGGAGATAGAGCGTCTTAAGAAGATTCCCAGGACATCCTCGGAATTCATCGTGGCGAGGTCATACCTGGACTGGCTGCTGGAGCTCCCCTGGGTGGATTCCACAGATGATTTGCTGGACATAAAAAAGGCCAGAAAGGTTCTGGACCGGGATCACTACAACCTGGACAAGGTTAAGGAGAGGATACTGGAATTCCTTTCGGTCAGGATACTGAAGGGAAGCAGCCGCGGTTCAATCCTGTGTTTTATGGGTCCTCCCGGGGTGGGAAAGACATCTCTGGGTAAAAGTATCGCCTCAGCACTGGGAAGGAAGTTTGTCAGAATTTCTCTGGGCGGAGTAAGGGATGAAGCTGAAATCAGGGGACACCGGAGGACCTACGTAGGTTCCCTGCCGGGAAGGATAATTCAGGGTATCAACAAGGCAGGCAGCAATAATCCTGTATTCATGCTGGATGAGATAGATAAACTGGGGAGCGATTTCAGGGGGGATCCGGCTTCAGCCCTTCTGGAGGTACTGGATCCGGAACAGAATAACAGTTTTGAGGATCATTATATCAATCTTCCCTTCGACCTATCCAGAGTCATGTTCATTACCACGGCAAATATAATGGATACCATCCCTTCTCCCCTTCTGGACAGGATGGAGAATCTATCCCTGCCGGGGTATATCACCAGTGAGAAACTCGAAATTGCACGCCGTTTTCTCATACCCAAGCAACTGGCAGAGAATGGAATCAAAAAGAAGAAACTTAAGATAGGTCCGGATGCTTTAAGGATTATTATCAGTAAGTATACCCGGGAGGCGGGGGTAAGAAATCTGGAGAGAAGGATCGGTGATATTGCCAGGAAGGTGGCCAAGAAACTGGTTGAAGGCAAGAGGGGACCGTACAAGGTCAGCAGGAGAAATGTGAGCAAGTATCTGGGTCCTCCCAGGTACCCCACCCGGGAGATGCTTTCCAGCCCCGAAGTGGGTGTTTCCACTGGAATGGCTAAATCATCCGCTGGAGGAGTTATCCTGTTTGTAGAAGCAATAAAGGTGAGGGGAAAGGGGCCCATTAAGATTACCGGCTATCTGGGAGATGTTATGAAGGAATCCGCAGAGGCGGCAATGAGCTTCGTGGAGGCGGAGTTTATAGATGAGCTGGAGGAAGATAATCTTTTTGATAATAACCGGTTTCATCTTCATATACCGGAGGGCGCTGTTCCCAAGGATGGACCCAGTGCCGGCCTGGCCCTGGCTACATCCATTGCATCTGTGGCCACCGGCCGCAAGGTCCGGAATGATGTGGCCATGAGTGGTGAAATCACACTCACCGGCAAGGTATTGCCGGTGGGTGCGATAAGGGAGAAGGTGACTGCAGCCTACCGGGCGGGCATAAAGGAGATTATACTGCCGTCCATGAACAGGAAGGATCTTCAGGACCTTCCGGATAAGGTAAAGAATAAAATAAAATTCCGGTTTGTGGACGATGTTTCCGGTGCAGTATCGATTGCTCTGTTAAAACCGGAGGGACGAAAGAAGGTCAGTAGTAAAGGGGGAAAAGGGCGAGTTGTCAGGGAGTAACAAGATCAATAACTTAATGCTGCGTTTAATGTCTTTTTTGCTGATGAGGAAAAAACACCGGAAAATATTCACGCTTCCAGGGGATATTACCGATTCAGCACAGGTGTTGTTTATAGACTCCGGAAAGATTACAGATATTCTTTTCGGGGCTCCGGTGATAAATTACTTTCACCGGGAACATCCTGATATTAAAACCACCCTCCTTGTAAACAGGGAACATGCCGGGATCGCTAAATCAATAATGAAGGTCAAAAGGATTATCACCTACCGGAGCAGTCAGCTCAAACTGTATAAGGGTTCATTTACAGCACTGCTAAAACAGTTCAGAAAACAGTTCATAGAAACTGCCATAGTACTGGACCGGGAGGTAGAGCTGGAGAGGCTTCTGATCGCATTTTTCAGTGGTGCCCGGATTAGAATCGGTTTTGCCCGCCCCTTCGTCTATCCTCTGATCAACTGTGAAATTCAATCAGCAGAGTATGGTTATGAGGGTGAAAAGATGAGCCGTATATTATCTTCCGCCGGAGCGGGAGATAGAAGGGAGGAGATATCAGAATACGTACACCGGGAGGATTTTCCCCAGGCACGGCAGTATATACATTTCAGAATGCCTGAGAAAGATTCTCTTCTGGTGGGCCTGGACCCGGGGAAGGGAATGACCGGCCACAGGGTAATACCTGAAATACTGGCCTATCTGTCCAATAATCTCTCCAGCAGGAAGAAGGTTAAAGTGATAGTCATCCTTTACCCCTGGGAGAGGGAGCTGGTGGAGAATTTTTCAAAACTGCTCAAATGTGAAGTGATAGGGATCGACCCCGGAGAGGCAGAAGAGGTGGTTTCCTTTCTGGCTCAATGCGACCTTTTTATTTCGGGAAATACCAATCTGTTTCACTTCTCGGCCTGTATGGGTATTCCCACTATTGGCCTTTTTACCAAGTACGATGGCGATAATTGGATTCCCCCCCAACACAATGTGGCCATCTTTAAAGGGACCAGTGGTGAGAAGCTTTCTTTGAAGAAGTTCCTGAGTACGGTGGAACAGGTTCTGGCGGCGGGAGGGGAGCCTTCCCGATGAACGGAAGTCTATCCAATACGGCAGAACTGAGTGCCAGGAGAACTTACCTGAGGCTGCTCTTCTTTTTGAAACCTTTCTGGAAGAAGCTGATAATCCTGTTCCTGTGTACCACTATATTCGCCTCCCTGAGCGGGGTTTCCCTGACCCTTATTCCTCCCTTCCTGAACATACTGTTTAACAAGAAACCTGCGGAGGTAATTGGCCAGGAGCCGGACACTGATAATGGGATTCCGCTGCCGGATGGAGTGGATAAAAAGGTGGAGGGAATAATCTACCAGGTAAAAATATTCATATATCAGGGGCAGCCCCGTCAGAGGCTGGCCCGTTTCTGTGTGATCTTCTTCTGCCTGATGATTATCAAGAACATATTTGGTTATGTCAGCACTTACCTTACCCTTTATCTGGAGCAATCAGTCCTTTTTAACATCAGGAACAGACTGTACGGGAAGATACAGATGCTTCCCATGTCATTCTTCGACAGGGAGAAGACTGGTAACCTGATATCCAGGATAACCAACGATGTCACCAAACTCAGGGGGGTTATAGTGGGCAGTCTGGCAAGTTTGATAAGAAACGGACTGATGACCATCATTGCTGTAATAATAGTATTCTATACCTCCTGGAAGCTCTCCCTGTTGACCCTTGTAATTCTGCCACTGAACATTTATCTCATCTCTATTATAAGCAGGAAACTCAGGAAGGGGAGTATGCGGGCCCAGAGCAGGATGGCTGATCTGACCTCCACACTGCAGGAAACCATATCGGGGGTGAGGGTGGTAAAGGCATTCAGCATGGAAAATTTCGAGAAGAATAAATTCCAAGCCTTTAATTGGAAGTATCTGAAGGAATATTTGAAGATGAGACGCTTCGCCGAGCTGGCTTCCCCCACCAGCGAAACCCTGGGGACACTGGCCAGTGTGATGATACTCTGGTATGGAGGAGGATTGGTGATCCAGGGTGATATCGACCCTGCCAATCTGATGATGTTTATCGGCGCTATGCTTTGGGTGGTGACTCCGGTCAAGCATCTCAGTAAACTGAACAATGTTATTCAGGAGGGGATAGCCTGCGGGCAGAGAGTGCTTCAGGTAATAGATATAAAAACAGAGAGTGAACAGTCGGGAAGTGTGGAGATAGATTCGCTGGAAAGGGATATAAGATACCAGGATGTCAGTTTCAGCTATAACCTGGAGTCACCTGTATTGAAGGATATAAATCTCACCATCCGAAAGGGTGAGGTGGTTGCTATCGTCGGTCCCAGTGGAGCCGGGAAGACCACTATCGCAGATCTGTTGGCCCGTTTTTATATTCCTACCTCCGGCACGATACTTATAGATGGAATCGATATCAGAGAACTCAAGCTCTCCTCCCTCAGGTCACTTATGGGTATAGTAACTCAGGAAACCATACTTTTCAATGATACCGTTTTCAATAATATCGCTTACGGGGTTGAAGGCTGCCCCCTGGAAGATGTGGTGGAAGCGTCCAGGGCAGCCAATGCTCATGACTTTATCCAAAATATGCCTCAATCCTATCAGACCGTAATAGGAGACCGGGGTGTACAGCTTTCCGGGGGTCAGAGGCAGAGACTGGCTATCTCCAGGGCCCTGCTCAAGAATCCACAGATACTGATACTTGATGAGGCTACCAGCTCACTGGATATCGAGAGTGAGGCTCTGGTACAGGAGGCCATTGAAAGATTGATGAAGGGGCGGACCAATCTGGTCATAGCACACCGGCTCTCCACTATCAGGAATGCCGATAAGATTGTAGTTCTGGAGAATGGAGTTATTCGTCAGGTGGGGAATCACCAGGAGTTGATAAATGAAAAGGGAGTCTACCGGAAACTCTACCAACTTCATCTGGAAAAATGACAGAATACTTATAATCGCTCCTAACTGGCTGGGAGATGCTGTAATGGCGACTCCCAGCTTTAAACTTATCAGGGATCAATTCCCCCACCGGGGTGTAGATTTGTTATGCAGGAGCTATGTGGGGGAGATTTTCAGGAGAAATCCCAATCTGGACAGGATGATTGAGTTCTCCGGGGAGAAGGGATATCTCTCCATGTTCTACCGGTTGCGGAGGGCCGGGCCCACCGGTGGGTGGGAGGCATGTTTTGTCTTCCCCGGATCATTTTCCAGCGGGCTGACCGCCTGGATCTCGGGATCACGGGAGCGTATCGGGTATAGCGGTGAAATGAGAAAGATCTTTCTTACTGTTTCGCTGCCGGCGGAACATTACAGATCCAGGCATCTTTCCCGTTCCTATCTGAAGCTGGTAGAGTCTTACACCGGTGCCAGAGCAGCCCCGCCCCTTGATCCCCTGGTTGTCCCTCCCCGGGGATGGAGGAAGACGGCCCGAAATCTGGTGGGGGAAGGTGATTATTTCGTTCTGGCCGCCGGAGCTTCATACGGTTCCGCCAAGATATGGCCCCGTCAAAGATATTCAGATCTTGCCGGAAGGCTATGGGAATCCACAGGTATGAAAGCTGTTACCGTAGGAACAGAGGGCGACAGGGAGACCGCTGATATGATAACCGGGGAGAGCGGAGCCAGGGGAATTAATCTGTCAGGCCGGTGCAGCCTGGGAGAGCTGATATCTGTTCTTAATGGTGCTTCTCTGATGGTGGGAAACGACAGCGGGCCGGTTCACATAGCGGCGGCCCTGGGAGTAAAAACGGTCACCATATTCGGGTCAACCAGTCCGGAATGGACCGCCCCGCTGGGCAGATTCACCCGGACAGTTATAAACAGGCCGGAATGTTCTCCCTGTTTCAAGAGGGAATGCCCTGATGGTAGTTTGAGATGCCTCAAAGGGGTGGAGGCAGGGGATGTGTATGAAGAAGCAATTGATCTTTTACAAGGGAGGTAGAATGTCTGATATCTCAATTGAACCGGGTGAACTGTTAGGAGTGGCGAGAGCGTGGAAAAAGGCTAAGGTGGTTGTGTTGGGTGATCTGATTCTGGACCAGTTTATCTATGGTATGTCCGGCCGTGTTTCCAGGGAAGCTCCGGTGATCATAGTCAAATACAGAGGCAACCGGTTCAATCCCGGAGGGGCTGCCAATGCTGCCAGAAATGTATCCGACCTGGGCGGCACCGCTGTTCCGGTGGGGATTACCGGTAGGGACAGGGAGGGAGACAGGCTTAAGGACATTCTAAAAGGGGGGAAGTTGATTACAGGGGGGATCATTCCTTCTGCAGAGAGAGGAACTACCTCCAAGACCAGAATAATGGCCGGGGATTACCATGCTCAACAGCAACAGATAGTGAGGATTGACCGTGAAGAGCCGGAGCCTGTATCAAAAAAACTGGAGGATAGAATCATTTCCCGGTTCAGCGGCAGTATTTCAGGTGCGGATGCGGTGCTGCTCAGTGATTATAACCAGGGCCTGTTCACCGACCGTATTATTGGTGAAGCAATATCCATTTCCTCTGAGAAGAAGATCCCGGTGGTTGCTGATTCAAGGTTTAATCTCATCAAATTCAAGGGAATTACCACCGCCACCCCTAACGAGAGGGAAGCGGCAGAAGCGGCTGGAACCGGTCTGGATAGAGGTGAAAATCCTGATCGGGCGGGGCGGAAGCTTCTGAAGAAACTCAAGGCCTCCTCCATATTGATTACCATGGGAAACAGGGGGATGTCTCTTTATCGGCGATACCGTAAGGCCAGGCGTGTAAATGTGGTGGGGAGTCCGGAAGCTACCGATGTGACGGGTGCAGGTGATACAGTAGCGTCGGTTATAGCACTTTCCCTGGCGGTAGGAGCGGAAATGGAAACCGCCATGGTTCTGGCAAATATTGCTGCATCAAGGGTAGTGATGAAGAGGGGGACCGCTACAGTGACTAATGATGAATTATCCCATTCCATAAGAAGTATATACCGGACAGAGGAGTGAAATGAGTTTTGAGAATAGGAGTTATTCTTCCTCATCCGATGTCTTCGGAGGGGTCAGGTGCTATATCGAACCGGGCAATGTTTTTTTGTTAAGGGGGCATACCTTTACAATATATACTCCCGGGGGAACTCTGCCTACATGGCTGGAATTCTCAGGAAGGGTGGAGAAGCTGGATTGCATCGCTGAAAGCAGGCAAGAAGAAGAGTAATTCCCGATTTGGTAACCTTTTATAACAGGAGGATGACAGGTTGTCAAAAAATATATTCCTCAATATGGATGAACTGGCTGAAGTTCTGGAAAGAGAAAAAGATAAAGGTAAAAAGGTGGTTCTGACCAATGGATGTTTCGATATCCTTCATGTGGGTCATGTACGGTACCTCAAGGAGGCTGCAGAGTATGGTGATATACTGGTCACTGCGGTTAATGATGATAACTCCACCCTTGATCTCAAAGGGCCTCCCCGCCCCATCATGCCGGCAGAGGAGAGAGCGGAAATTGTTTCATCACTCCACATGGTAGACTATACTCTGATATTCAAGCACAGGATGGTAGATCAGGTTATTATAAGGTTGCGTCCCCATATACACGCAAAGGGTACAGATTACCGGGTGGATAATGTTCCCGAATTGGAGACTTCACAGAAGGTGGGTTGCCGGACCGTAATAACCGGAGACCCCAAAAACCATTCCAGCAGTGAGATAATATCGAAGATGTCAGGAATGGATAATGAGGACATTATCGAGGAGGGGGAGATCGATTAATGATCAGGGGGGGAAGATCAGGAGATGTAGTCATGGGGAAGGGTGATAAACCCAGAATACTGTTAACCCGTTTGAGGTACCTGGGGGACGTTATACTAACTACCCCGGTTATATCAGCGGTCAAGAAGAGATACCCCTCGGCTGAAATATACTATCTGGCAGAGTATCCCTATTCCCGGGTGTTGCTTAATAATCCTGCCCTTTCCGGAGTACTAAGTCTGAACAGGGGATTCAGGAATACCGCCGCCATGATAATGAAGTTGAGAAGATTGTCATTAAATATTGCAGTTGACCTGTTCTACAATCCCAGAAGCGCAATGCTGCTGTTTCTTTCAGGTATTCCGGTGAGGGTGGGAGGGTGCAGAAGGATAAGAAGATATCTTTATACCCATAACTTTGAGGTCCCCGGCCAAATCAAAAGCGCGGTTGACCACCATCTTTACTTTCCAGGGAGCATGGGAATAGGGGAGGATAGTGGTGATCCGGAGATATTCCTCACCGCTGAGGAGAAGGAGAGGGGCAGAAAAATTGTGGATGACCTGGTAAGGGGTCATCACAGAAGGACTTTAGTGGCAATGCATCCGGGTGGAACGTGGCCGGCCAAACGATGGCCGGCAGATAATTTTGTCGAGCTGGCTGGCCTGATTGAAAATAAAATGGATGCAGGTGTGCTGATTATCCATGGGCCGGGAGAAGAAAGAATTGGTCGGTATATAACCAGCAGAGGTGGTAATGCGTTAAACTTGTTGCCGTTAAAGTCAATTCGTTCTCTCGCTTCGGTGTTGTATCATTGCAGCGCAGTAGTCTCCAATGACGGAGGGGTTATGCACATGGCAGCAGCTCTGCACCGTCCCACTGTAGGGATTATGGGCCCCACCGATCCGGAAATATGGTTTCCCTACCAGGGCAGAGGATCCTGCCGGGTGGTTTACCGCAACCAGGAATGTTCTCCCTGTAACAGGCACTACTGCGAAGATCTGAGCTGCCTGAATGAAATAACCCCTGTTGAAGTTTACCGTAATATCGAGAAAGTGATGAGAGGGGAGGGGGCATGACCGGCAAAATGGTGGTAGACCTGAAAGCTATGGGTAATCCGGGGAAGATACTGATAGTGAGGTTAAAAGCTCTGGGAGATATTGTTTTATCCATACCCTTCATACGGGGACTTCGCTCTAACTTTGAGGACAGCTGGATTGCTTATCTCTGCCTCGATAAGTACAGTGAGGCACTCAGGGGAGATACCGGACTGGATGAAATCCTGAAGCTCCGGGAGGGTCTGAAAGGACAATTCGCCGCCATCAGGCAGATAAGGAAGATAAAACCGGATATAGTTATAGATCTGCTCAGCTCTCCCAGGAGTGCGTTGATAACATTTCTCAGCGGAGGAAGCATAAGGATAGGAATGGATGTGGGGGCCAGACATAACTGGTGCTTTCATCATGTGATGCCCAGGACCATAGTGAGGAAGGGAAGAGTAGTAAGAAAATATACCGCCGAGGCAAATATGGATCTTCTGGAGATGATGAATCTGGAGGTCGATTATTCCTGTCCGGAGAGTGGATTCCCCGCAGCCCAATTTGAGAGAAGTTGGGCTGAGGGTTACATCAATTCACTCGGGGTCGACTGTACCAGACTGGCAGGGGTGAACCCTGTTGCCAAATATCAGGCTAAGGGGTGGCCCCTGGAAAGATTTATCCGGCTATCCAGGTTAATAATAGAAGAATTGGATATGGTTCCCCTTATCTTATGGGGGCCGGGTGAGGAGGAAACAGCGGATAAAATTGTATCAAGGGTGGAAGGAGCGGTTAAAGCTCCCCCTACCGGTATATCCAGGCTGGGAGCTCTGATATCAGGATTGAGGATTATGGTTACCCTGGATTCGGGTCCCAAACATATGGCGGTTCTTCAGGGAATTCCTACGGTTACACTTTTTGGACCCACTGACGAGAGGGTCTGGGATCCGCTCGATGAAAGACACCGGGTAATTACCCATCAGGTTCCCTGTCATCCATGTCACAAGAGGGAGTGTGAAGATAATGTGTGTATAAGGAGCATTACCCCCCTGCAGGTGATCGAATCGATGAAGAGTATATTGAGGGGGGCTGATACATGAGCGGCACTTTTCCGGGACTACCTCACCTTACCTTTTTCGGCGGTTATGATCCGGATTACCCCAGGAACCGGATAATCAGAAATGGGTTGATCAAGATAGGTTGTAAGGTTTCAAGCTGCAGAGTTAATTCCAGGTGGAAGGTACACCACCGCTACCCGGCTCTGTTAACAGAATGGCTGAGGATGAAGGAACGGGGCCATATAATATTTGTCCCCGATTTCAGGCATAAGGATGTCCCCCTGGCATGGCTGCTGGCGAAGATGAGCAGGCGCAAGCTGGTTTTTGACCCGCTGGTATCCAGATATGTTACCAGAGCACTGGACCGCAGAGACATCAATAATAATTCACCCCAGGCCTGGCACAATCTGAATATCGACAGGATATCGATGAAACTTCCCCACCTGGTACTGGCCGATACCGAAAGCCATGCCGGTTATTATCGAAGGATATTCAATCTTCCTTCTTCCAGCGTCAGGGTGCTCTACCTGGGATATGATGATAGTATTTTCAGGCACACCCCCTTAACTTATGGTAATAGCAAAACCAGAATACTGTTTTACGGATCCTATCTCCCTCTGCATGGAGTGGAAACCATAGTGGAGGCGGCAAGGCTACTCGACAGGGAAGATGTGGTTTTCAATCTGGTAGGAGGCGGGCAGACTTATCCCGGGGTGAGAGAGAAGGCGGAGTATATATCCGGCGAGAGGATTAATTTTATCCCGGAGGTCAACGAGGACCGGCTTTGCCGATACATAGCGGATTCGGATATAGTTCTGGGGATATTCGGCAGGACTCCCAAAGCCGGTATGGTTATACCAAATAAGGTATACCAGGCGATGGCGGTGGGAAGGGTGGTTATTACCTCTGATACCAGTGCAATCAGGGAGTGTTTTGAACCGGGGGAACACCTCATTACTGTACCGGCCGGTGATCCGGTGGCTCTCAATAAATCGATAAAGCGGTTGTTGCAAAGACCGGATCTTAGAAGGAAACTGGCTGAGCAGGGAGGAAGATATGTGAGGAGGAGGTTCAATCCGGTGGAAATAGCATCAAACCTGATTGATATATTGAAATCATCCTCTCTCCGGGATTAGGGGAACAGTACCGGGTTTCCGGAAATAAGGGGAAGAAGTTTGAATTACCGATACCGGTGCATGCTATTTGCATCAGTATATAATGACTGCTTCTGAAAAGTAGTTTAATAAAGTATGAACTTTATATATATTAAATGGTTATGAAAACTGAAAAACAATATTGTGCTGATTCCAAGTTTACACAACTGACTACTTTTATGGTCATATCTGTCCTTGTATTCCTGTGTCCATGTGGACTGGCGGCTCAGGAAGAAGTGGAGGAGGGGGAAGATCTTTCCCATCTGGAAGGATTCGAAATCGTGCACGCCATGCCCGACACGGTACCATTTCAGGTGGGTGAGTATCTTCTGTTCTCCATAAGGTACGGTCTGATATATGCGGGGGATGCTACCCTGGAAATAAGAAATATTGCGGTACTGGGCGGAAGAGAGACATATCATATCGTATCAACAGCCCGGACCAATAAAGCCTTCGATCTGGTGTTCAAGGTGAGAGACCGTCACGAGTCCTTTATAGACAAGCAGAATCTGTATTCTTTAAGGTTTGAACAGCATATCAGGGAGGGCGGATTCAGAAAGGATGCCGTGGTTGAGTTCGATCAGAGGAAACACCTGGCCATATGGAAGGACAAGGAGGTAAAGATACCGCCCAATACCCAGGATTTCCTTTCAGCCTTTTACTATATAAGGACCATGGAACTGGAAATAGGGCAGGCTATAGCAATCGCCAACCATACCGGGGGAAAGAATTATCCCATATATGTGAAGGTACTTCGCAGGGAGAATGTCAAGGTCCCGGCCGGCAGGTTTGACTGCGTGGTGGTCGAGCCTGTGCTGAAGACTTCAACCATATTCAAGCACAAGGGGAGATTGACAATCTGGATGACCGATGATAATCTCAAAATGCCGGTGCTATTGCGATCCAAGGTGGTAGTGGGTGCATTCGAAGCGACTCTCAAGGAGTACAGGATCCGCTGACCGGATTTATCCCGGAATAATTTAACAAGGAAGTATGCCAAGATGAGCAGTATATTCGACGAGATCGATCTTTCCAGAACAAGAGGAATTTCTATTAAAGACCGCGGCAGCAAGGTAACCATTGACCAGTTCGGAGAACCGGAAGAGGGGAGTGAGTTTTTCAGTGAATGGCTGGAATCGCTTCCGGAACAGCTGGCGGCTGCGGATTTAAAATTACTGATTGACAGTATTCTTCAGGCCCGCGAAAGAGAGGATAATGAGATAATATGGATGCTGGGTGCCCATGTTATCAAATGTGGATTGTCGCCGTATATAATAGAATTGATGAAGAGGAAACTGGTGACATCCATAGCAATGAATGGAGCCGGCTTGATACATGATTCAGAAATTGCAGTCTTCGGAGAAACATCAGAAGATGTGGAGGAGAATCTTAAGGATGGTATCTTCGGTTTCTCCAACGAGACAGCCGATATCTGTTTCAAAGCGGTGGAAATGGGTTATCATGAGGAGCTGGGATTAGGGGAAGCAATGGGGAAGTTTTTGAACCACAAGGAAATACTTCACAGAGATTTCAGCATATTTGCCAACGGTTACCATCTGGGGATTCCTGTTACGGTGCACCATGCGGTGGGAACTGACATAGTTAACCAGAGGGAAACATACAGGGGGGAGTACTGGGGTAAATTAAGCTACCGGGACTTTCTTATATTTTCAGAGAAGGTCAGAAAGCTGGGAGAGGCAGGAGGAGTGGTAATTAATGTTGGTTCTGCGGTTATTCTTCCGGAGGTGTTTCTTAAGGCCTTGAGTATCGCACGTAACCTGGATGCACCCTTCGACAAAATCACCACCTGCAATCTGGATATGATACAGCACTACCGGCCATCCAACAATGTTATAACCAGGCCCGGTTCATTCGGGGGAAGGGGTTTTTCCATCACCGGACATCACGAAATTATGATTCCCTTAATTTTCGCCGGACTTACCGCCCATGATTCGATGTCCTGAAACCTCATTAGTTGTTGACAGGGAATTCAATTTATGATAGAATATTGGCAGTCTGGTTAAAGGAGGGAATATATAGAAACGTTTGTTAAGGGTGATCGACTTCTGCAACAAGTGGCATATTGCCTGCTTTAGGAAGTGAGGCCCGGGACAAGCGTTTTATTATATACTGCCCGGGCAGGTAAGATGCCCGGGCGTTTTTATTCGGGAGGGAAAAATGTCAGGTTATCCCGATCTCAAGGATGTGCCTTTCCGGAAAAGAGAAGAAATTGATAATTACAGCTCGTTGAGTGATGCGGAGACCGAGAAAAGCCCTGCTTACAGACTGGCTAAGAGGATTATGGATCTGGTGGTGGCTGTATTGCTTCTAATACTTTTCCTGCCTGTAATTCCGGTTGTCGCTATCCTGATCAAACTTGATTCCAGGGGATCGATAATATACAAGCAGAAGAGAATAGGTAAAAATGGGGTGGAATTTGATTTTTACAAGTTCAGATCCATGTATGACAGGGCGGAAGAGGCTCTGGAGGCACTGAAACCCCTGAGTAAGGTGGGGGGTCCGATATTCAAGCTCAAGAAGGATCCCCGGGTTACCCCGGTGGGCAGGTTTCTCAGAAAATCGAGCCTGGATGAATTGCCTCAGCTGTTCAACGTAATAAAGGGAGATATGAGTATAGTTGGCCCCCGCCCCAATCTTCCCTCCGAAGTCTCACATTATCAATCATGGCAGAACAAACGCCTGGAGGTTCTTCCCGGGATAACATGTTTATGGCAGATAGCAGGCAGGAGCCATATCGGGTTTGAAGAATGGATGAGGCTGGATATCGAATATATCAGAAACAGGAATATTTTAACCGACATAAAGATAATGTTGGATACCATACCCGCCGTAATTCAGCGTAAGGGCGCTTATTAACACCTTGGCATATATCTTGCCTTTTCATTGATATTGACATATTGTATCCTGGATTATAATTTTAAGTCGATCAGAATTCATAGTGTGAGTGAGGATTCAGGCTTTCAAATTTTGGCGGAGATATGCTGATAAAAAGGAATACGGCATTTATCCTGACTTCCATATTGATTATTTTTCTCTCCTGCGGAGGTGGAAACAGAATTATAACTAATGTGGAAGGGGACACGGAGAGCGGGGAGCTTGTCCTGGACAGTTTGCCCTCTTTTTCAAGGGATAACAGCTACAAGCTCTCATACGGAGATGTTTTGGATATTAGCTTCCTGCATAATGACGAATACAGCCAGAGAGATGTTAAGGTGAGGCCGGATGGAATGATATCTTACCCCTATATAGGTGAATTGAAGGTGGCAGGTATCTCACCTTCGAAACTTGATAGTATCCTTACCTCCCGATTTTCAGAAATAGTTCTGGAGCCGGACATGACGGTAACCGTAAAAGAATTCAAGGAACAAATGGTCTACGTCCTGGGTGAAGTGGAATTGCCGGGAGGCTATGAGGTAAATAGGGCAAGAGATCTTCTGAGTGCCCTCTCTCTGGCCAGGGGTACCACCAAGAAGAGCAAGGAAAACGGTGTCCTGGTGATAAGGAGACGGAGCCCCAATAAGGTAATCGGTATAAATATCAACTACAAGGACTTGGTGGAAAATAACAGGTTCGACCTGAATATAGCGCTCGAACCTTACGATATTGTCTATGTTCCCAAATCGAAGATTGGAAAGGCAGTTGAATTCGTGGAATCTCTATATGATATTCTGAATAAACCGGCTGAACTTTACATAAAGGGATGGGAAATCTGGAATGCCGGTGCAGTTTATGAGTATTACGAAAGAGCAGTTATCCGGGCAGAAAGTATAGATTGATGGAAGAGGCAACTCACCAGAAAGAATCAACCGTAAAGGATTTCCTGGAAGTTGTATTCAGGAGAAAATGGGTAATAATTGGTATTGTCTCCATAGCAGTTATCATTGTTTTGTCAATGAATATGAGGAAGGGAGCCGTTTATGAATCCTCAGCCAAGCTGCTGCTGAAGAGGGGAGAGTTAGCGGGAGTTTTCAGCAGGGGAGTAAGGACGCTGAGCTGGGAGGAGGAGATTGCTTCTCAGATTGAGTTGATCAAATCACAGCTTATTCTCGGAAGGGCTTCCGAGATTATTTCTGATTATTTTCCAGAAAATTACACTGCATCCCAGAGGTTAAATCTGGGAAATATCAATTCCGATGTTATCACCACCTCCAATGTTATCTGGGTCACATATGTTTCGCCGGATCCGGCCTTTTCAGAGGCGGCGGTAAATGCCATTGTCAACGCTTACAAGAATTACTATGTGGAGTCCAGAACACCACCGGAGATGGAGGATTTTTTCACCAGTGAGATCGAGGTGCTGGAGAAAGAAATGGAATACTGGAGGATGAGGAGGGAGAAGTTGAAGAATCAGTCAGGTATTGTGGATCTAAAGGATTATAAGTCCATAACCCTGCAACAATTGAGCAATTACAAAAGGGAACTGGTAGAATTAGAACAGGATCTTGCCGAACTCAAAGCAAAGCGTAAAAAGCTCAAGGATGTGATAGAAGGTGGGGAAAATATTGCCTTCACAGGATCGGCAGGGTTATTGATATCCCCTGATAAAAGGGACATATTCAATTCACTGAAGATGAAATTAACGAACCTGGAGGTTGAAGAATCTGAACTTTCAACCCGCTATACCGAAAAGAACATGAAGCTGGTACTGTTAAGGAGACAGATAGACGGAATAAAGATATTGATGGAAAAGGAGATCGAGAACCAGATTTACCTTTTCGATTCACAGATATCAGTTATAGATTCCAGAGCAGAATCTATGAGAAAACTGATCCGTGAACTCGAGCGCGAAAAGAATAATATTCCCACCAGGGAAGCTGAGCTGGACAGAATAAACGTGGCTATGGAGCAGATAAAAAGGAATTATGACGAGTTGAAGGAACAGAGGATGAGTGCCAAGGTAACCAAAGCCAGTCATCCCGAATGGACCGTCACTATTCTTAACAGCGCCACACCAGCCATAAGGAAAGCTACAGTGGATTATGTAAGAATGTCGCTGGCCCCTATCTTCAGTCTGATAGTGGCGGTGGGTCTGGCCTTCTTTATAGATAACCTGGATCACTCGGTCAAGAATGTTACCGAAGCTGAAGAGATATTCAACCTGCCGGTGCTGACCAGTTTTCCCGATGTGGAATAGGAAGAGGAATTAATATCTGATGTATGAGGATTATTACGGATTCAAGGAACAACCCTTTAATGTAACCCCTGATCCACGTTTCCTCTACCGCAGTGCGGGACACCGGGAAGCTCTGGCATACGTAACCTATGGTATCTTTCAGAGAAAGGGGCTGATCGCCGTTACCGGTGAGGTGGGTGTGGGAAAGACCACCGTGGTTAATGCTTTTATTGATCTATTCAAGCCATCCATAGAAGTATCATTTATCTTTACCACCAAATTTCCGTTCGATCAGCTACTCTATCTGGTGTGCAAGGATTTCGACCTGGATGTGGATGGGATGAATAAAGCTCAGATGATGCTTACCCTGAATGAATTTCTTCTGTCCAAGTATCGCAGTAATATGAACACCATTCTGATAATAGATGAAGCCCAGAATTTATCCCCGGAGGTGCTGGAAGAACTCAGGATGCTATCCAACCTGGAGACCAGGGACAGGAAACTGCTCCAGATTATGCTGGTCGGGCAGCCCGAGCTGGAAGATATCCTGGGGATGAACAGGATGCGGCAGTTACGCCAGAGAATCCCCGGTATATACAGGATATCCCTGTTAGACCGTAATGAGATAATTGAATATATAAGATACAGGTTGAAGATTGCAGGAGCGGTTAACGGAAGTCCCAGTTTTACAGAAGATTCCTACGATGAAATATTTCATTACACCTCCGGTATTCCCAGATTGATAAATGTTCTTTGTGACAGGGTCCTGTTGATGGGATACGTTGAAAACAGGAAGATAATCGATGGAAGAATGATAAGAGAGAGCATAAGAGAGCTGGAAGGCGGGAATTCAAAATTGGAGCAGGAAAGAAGAAAGAATTCCCGTTAGAACAGGATATCTGATAACATGAGTAAGATTTACGACGCCCTGAGAAAAGCTGAAAGAGAAAAGAAAGGTTCGAAAAAACCCAGAAGGAGCAGAAAACCCGGTGGGGGCAGGAAGGAGATAAAGAATGACTCCTTTCTGAGAAACCTGGACAGGGACTTTCAGCGATCTCTTATGAATCTGAGGAATTCCATAGATTCGGAGATTAGAGAAAAGGACAGAAGAGTAATACTTTTTACCAGTTCCGTGGACGGAGAGGGAAAAACCTCGATAACAGCGGGGCTCACCAGGATACTGGCATTGGGAGAGAGTAATATACTGTTGGTAGATTGTGCAGTTAACAATCCCTATATTCACCGGCTTTTCGGAAAGAAGAACGACAAGGGTATTATCAACTTTCTGGCCGGTGAATCCAGGATGGAAGACATAATAATCCCGGTGGAAGAGGGAATGCTGGATATGGTAACTATGGGAACAAAAAGAGATGTAACTGTTACCCAGCCGCTGTTCAATTCAGACCGGATGGAATTTTTTATAACCAATGTGGGAGAACATTACAGTTACGTTCTGATCGATTCCTCAGCTGTTCTTAATGCCCCCGAGACCCCTATTATAGGATCGATGGTAGATGGTATAGTAATGGTAATTAAAGCTGCCGACACCAAGAGAGAGGTGGTAAACAGAGCAATACAGGCAATGGAAAAACAGGGGGGAAGGCTGATCGGAACAGTTCTTAACAGGAAAAAGTATTACATCCCCGAATTCATATATAAGCGTGTCTGATATTTCCAGCCTGCGTAAGTCAGGATTTCTGACCTGCCATAGCTTCGGTATACCATCTATTTTTAAGCGGATTGGTATTTTATCGTAGCGGGGAAGTTATGCTAAGCCTGTTTGGCTGATAATTGGCTTTCCTGTGAGGGTATGACTGATATGACCGATTTAGAGGAATGGCAAAAGAGTTACAAAGATTCACTTACCCGCTTGGCCGGTCAGATCGCCGGATGGGTGGGTGAGGATCAGGTGAGATCCATTTATCTTTGTGGAAGTTTCGCCAACAATGAGGGGACTGTTCTAATAGGGGAAAAAGAAAAGCCAATCATTCTTTCTGACATCGATATGGCTGTAGTTACTGATGACGTGGATACGCTTAAAAGGATCTACGGGAAACGCCGGATTCTTTCTGAAAGGGCACAAAGGAGTATGCCCGGAATATACTTCGAAGGTAATATTGATATAGGAGTAATGACTCCCGGAGATTTGAACAGCCTGCCACCCAGCCCCGGGGTTTATGAAATGAGGAATAACGGAGTGGTATTGTATGGTGACCCTCAGGTACTCAGTATTATACCAGATTACAGCCGGGGTGACATATCAGGTTATCAGGGTCTGGTGCTGTTGGAAAACAGGATGGCATCATTGCTGGGAACTCTGGTAGAACCTGCCAGGTCTGAGTTGTCCGGATATATGAAAGGATGGTATCAGATTTCAAGGGTATACACCGATCTCGCATTAGCTGCTATATGCATTACCGGTGATTATGTCAGCGGATACAGGGCCCGGATGAATTATCTCAAAGAGGAGCGGAATAATGAGCTGATGAGAAGATTTATTTCAAGCGACCTGCTGGATAAGATGAAAATATGGACTGAATTCAAGCTGAAGCCGGATATGACATCCGGTGTTAACAATGAAGAAGAGGCGGTCATTAAATCGGGAGTAGTGGCGGCTGGGGATATATTCAACTTATGGAGAAATACCGGTAGTTATCTGGCAAAGGATATCTCTGATCCAAATCCAACAACGCCGGCGGATAAGCTTCTGGAGAGTTACCGGGAAAGAAAATTCCATCCAGATCACCTGAGAGCATGGAAGGAATTCTTAATGGGTGAATCTCCAATAAATGGCATAATAACGGCGCTTGAACTATGGAGATACCTCTTTATAATGAGACCCCTTGATGTGGTCAGAGAAAATGCGGTCAGACTGATAGAACACCTTTTATGCCGGGGGGAGAATGTTCCGGTTGAGAAACCGGCTGCCGGATTTCCCCATTCCGGCGGCGCCTGGAAAAGTGCAGCAGCTTCCACCTATGGACAGTGGTCCCGGCTCGTCTTCGGATAGACAGGGGGCTTGGAGCAAATGGACTCATCAAAAGTGCTGATAATAATAGATGCTCTCGGTTATGAACTGGCAAAAAGATATCAGTTCAGTCCGGGGGGATTTGTTTCCAGGAAGCGGTTGAGGAGTGTGCTGGGTTTCAGCCAGGCAGCCCTGACTTCGATATTCACCGGGAGAGATCCGAATATACATGGTATTTGGAATATGTATTCCTTCGCCCTGGATAGTTCTCCCTTCGGATGGATAAGACTGCTTCCTTCAAACATCTCCTCCCGGAGATTGTGGCTGAGAAGATTGATCAGATGGAAGATCAAGCATATAAGCGGAATTAGATCCTACTACAGTCTTTACAGTATTCCCCGCTCTATCCTTCCCTTTCTTGATCTTCCGGCGGTGAAGCATCTGTTTACCCATGGTGTGGAGAATTGCAGAACTATCCTGGATTCCTTCGTAAGGGAGAAGGTATTCGTCAGGGATTACCGGATGGAGGAGAAGAGTGCATTCCGGGATCTGTCAGAATCTCTGAAAGGTGATAATTTCGATCTGTATATTCTCTATACTGCCGGTCTGGATTCTGATCTCCACCGGTATGGCAATGTACATCCCGCTATAGAATCCCGCCTTTCCTGGTATGGGGAGAAGCTGGAAGAGATTGCCGGCATAAGAGATGATATCAGGATAGTGGTGCTGGGAGACCATGGAATGGTTGATGTATCCCGGCACTTCGATCTGATTGCCGGGGTAGAGGCACTGGGCCTTCAAATACCGGGAGATTATATCCCCTTCTATGATTCCACTATGGCCAGGTACAGGATTAATTCTGATAGAGCCAGACTGGAAATTACAGGACTCCTTTCAGAGTTAAGCTGGGGGCGTCTTCTGGATGACCGGGAAAAGAAGAAGCTGGGTGTTTACTTCGAAGACGGCCGGTACGGTGATATTATTTTTCTGGTGAATGCAGGAAATATTATTCTACCAAGCTATATGAGCAGTGATCCGGTGGCAGGGATGCACGGTTATCACCCCGATGTTGCGGAAATGTACAGTGTCATGTTTTCTAACTTCAGTGTGGATGGGGAGGAAGGTTCAATAAAGGATATCCCCGAACTGTTAACCGGGGAAGATGATTGGCAGAAGCGTGAAAGCCCCGGGGGAGATAAGGGATGATAGTTGAAAAAATAGGTGTGGCCATGTCCTGGAGTGTACTGGCTAAAATAGCCAGATTTTCAGCCGGCCTGATATCCAGTATTATTATTATCAGGATACTGGGAGAAGGGGCCTGGGGCACTTTCAGTATCCTCAAGACAATAAAAGGTCTGGCCATGGTGATAATTTCCCTTGGAGCGGGAAATGCCATTCTGAAGTTCATTCCGCAGAGCAGGGTAAAGGGGGGATTGGATGAGGTGGTGGGAAGTTTTCTTAAGCTGACCCTGCTGCAATTGGCGGTATGGATATCTCTTATCATGGTTGTAAGATTCCGCAGCGACTGGATATCGGCACTTTTCGGTGGTGATTCGGACCGGTTCGGTTTCCTGCTGCAGGTAGCGGTGGCCCTGGTAATTTTTGAAATTTTCTTTTCCCTTTTAACCAAGGTAATGCAGTCGTTCTATAGTATGAGAATGCTTGCTATAGCAACTGTTACAGGCAAAGCGGGTTACATCTTATTGCTGATCCTGTTTATTAAAATGGGATCAGGTATACTGGGGATATTGATAGCCGGCGCAGTGGTAAACACAGGTATGAGCCTGATTGTCCTGCCGGAAATAATTAAAATACTGAGAAGTTGGAGTGGATATAAGGGATTGGTTCCGGGGCCCGGTACTCTGCTGGGCTTTTCACTTCCGTTCGTGGCCACAGGACTGCTTAACCAGATTGTATGGAGAAGGTCGGAGGTGCTGTTTCTGGGTCATTACCATGACGCCACCCTGGCAGGTTACTTTTCCCTTGCATATGACATCCCTCAGATGCTGCTGGAATTCATACCACTTACCATATGGCCAATTATAATGGCCGGAACCTCAGAAGTGTATTCGAGAGATAACAATAGCCTTCCCGATGCGATAAATGTCTATTACCGGCTACTGTTTATTCTGGTAATACCGGTGGCGGTCATAGGATTCGTGTTTGTAAGCCCCTTTATTCCTATAGTATACGGAGATACAATGATACCGGCTTCACATTTGGCACAGCTGTTTTTTATTGTTTTCTCCTACTCATTTATCTATACTCCCCTGAGCATGTCACTCTATGTAATGGGAAAAAGCTGGGTAAACATGCTTATATTTACACTTATGGCTGTTTTGAATATCGGCTTGGATTTTGCTCTAATTCCTCATTATGGTATATGGGGAGCTTTCATCCCCGTTGCTTTTGTTCTGGGATTGGGGGTGGTTTTATTCCAGATGGTTATCAGACGGTTTAACCGCAATGTTAAGCCGCCATTCGGGTTTATCTTGAGATGTTATCTGGCGGGGCTGCCGGCGGCTCTGCTGGCAATAAGCACCGCCGAATTCAATACCCCGGGCGGGCTTCTGCTTCAATTGCCCCTTGCTTTTGTTCTGTTATTCTTCGGTTTCAAGGTAATGAAAATCATCGGAGAGAGGGAGAAGGAACTGATTCTGAAATTGCCCCTTCCACTGAAGGAAAGGATTGTATCATTATTCTAACAGGGGGATCTGCCGATGTATCGTAATAATAAAATCTCGGTTGTTATTCCATGCTATAACGAGGAGGAAGGCATAAAGGGGGTAATACCCACTCTGCCCGAATCTGTAGATGAGGTAGTGGTGGTGGATAATAATTCCACAGACAGAACCTCCCAGGTTGCCAGAGAGCTTGGAGCCAGGGTAATTTTCGAGAAGAAGAAGGGGTATGGAGCGGCTTATAAGGCGGGTTTGCCTGAAGTGACTGGTGATATTACAGTTACCATGGACGGGGATGGAACATATCCGGTAGAGCAGATAGAGGAGTGTATAGATTACCTGCTGGACAACAGTCTCGATTTTGTCTCGGCGAGCCGGTTTCCTCTGAAAGATCCCGGGGCGATGAAATTCGCCAATAAGATAGGTAATTCGATCTTAACCCTGGCTACCCTCATACTTTTCATGCGCAGGATAAGGGATTCACAATCGGGAATGTGGATATACAGAAGCAGAATATATCCTGAGCTTGAACTATCAAGCGATGGGATGCCCTTGAGCGAAGAAATCAAGATCTCTGCTATCCGGCATCCCGATATAAAGTTCGATGAATACAGAGTCAACTATCATCCCAGGGTGGGGGAAGTGAAGCTTAACAGGTGGCGGGATGGATTTCAGAATCTATGGTACCTGTTTAAGCTCAGATTTACCAGATAGCGGATTTTCAGGAGAGTAATACCATGCTTAAGAATTTCTTGATGATAATTCTGACCGTTATTCTCAACACCAGCGGTCAGTTTCTGATGAAGACAGGGATTAACCGGATAGGTCAGATAGGGATGTCTAACCTGTTCAGCTCGCTGTTGAAGGCTGTAGCTTCAATTCATGTTATCGGTGGATTTGTTTCATACGCCATCAGCGCTGTTCTCTGGATTGTCATTCTGTCAAGGAGTGAACTCAGTTGGGCCTTTCCCATGGTAAGCCTGTCGTATGTGATAACCGCTCTGGCAGCACCTGTGTTGCTCAATGAATCCTTTTCCTATCAGAGACTGGCGGGAACAGTAGTTATCTGTCTGGGAGTTTTCCTGGTGAGCAGGACCTAGGCAATATTCTGATTGGGGATAGAGTAGTCCCGCTGAAGTATGGTCATGCTCAGCCCCTGCCCGTGAAATAATCCTGATGTTGTGGTGACTCCTTATCAGGGGATTGCGCCGGTAGCTGTTTGGAAGAAGCTGGTCGGGTGTTGAGTGGAAATCTATTATAATAGATTAACTGGTATTTATGCAGGAACTGGCAGGGATGAAGAAGATTTCGGTGACATACTTTTCAGATGCCCCCTACACGGGGGGTGCTGAAAGATATCTGTATCTTCTTGCAGCCAATCTGGATAGAGATCTATTCAGCCCTTCCATAATCATTAAGCAGTCTGATAAGCCCCCCCTTCTGGCCAGTTGGATGCAGGCTGATGGGATACCGGTGGTCCCGCTGAATATCAATCTGACGAGGGGATTGAAGGGTAGCGGATCACTGATCAAATCACTGGATGAGTTGAATACTGATATTCTTCACCTGAATCTTCCCGGTCCCTTCGATTCACAATACAGCCTGGTAGCTCCGGTGGGCAGATTGGCTGGAGTAAAGGCAATCGTATCCACGGAACATCTGCCCATGGTTCCTTCCTTTTTAAAGGGTTCACTGCTCAAATCGCTGGGAACACTCTTTATCCGTAAGGTAATAACAGTCAGCAGGGATAACGTGGACCACCTTGTCAATAATCACAGAATACCTGAGAGGAAAATATCCTTCATCCATAATGGTATCCCGGATCCGGGAAAGGTGCCTTCAGCAGATATTCGATCCATGCCGGGAATCGGCCGAAAGGCATTTTTGGGTGTTATGGTAGGATCCCTGGAGAAGAGGAAAGGCCACCGGGCCGCTTTCCGGGCAATGTCAAAGCTTCCCCGGCATTTTAATCTCCTGGTTGTAGGCAGTGGAGAAATGGAACATTATTATAAAGGTATAGTCGAAAATACAGGTTTGACCGGGAGGGTGCATTTTCTGGGCTACCGGGAGGACGCACTCAGTATCATATCGGATTCTGATGTCATGCTGGTTCCCTCGACTCTTGAAGCCACTCCCTACGTTATTATGGAAGCAATGGCAGTGGGTATACCGGTAGTGGCTAACCGTATATACGGGATCCCGGAATTGGTGGAGGGGGGGAAGACCGGTTTGCTGGTGGAAGCAGGTAAAGCGGGAGAATTAGCAGCTGCCCTGAAAACGCTTATGGATCAACCTGGCTTGAGAGAAGAGATGGGCAGAGAGGCCAGACAAAGTTACCTCAGGCATTTCAGAATGGAAAGATTTATTTCAGAGACTGCAAGGCTGTATCTTGGCCTGACCGGAAGAAAGAGGTAAGGGGGAGAATAGCTTTGAAGATAATGGTGGTAATATCATTTAACCCGTATCCGGTGGTGAAGGGAACCGACCGTTTAATAATGAACATGGTTGAAGGTCTGTCCCGTGATCATAATGTTTTACTGGTTACCATGTGCGAAAATAAGAAAAACCGGAAACTGCTTGGAGAAGTGGAGAAGAAGAATGTCGAAGTCAGGTCCATTATCGCTCCCAACAAGAGGTCCTTTTTCCACAGAGTATACTATAAATTCAGAAATATTCTGATTTCCCTGTTCAGGGGAATTCCCCCGGAGGTACTCTATCATGCCCCGGCTGAATTTATTGAATTGATCCAGAAGGCAGCAACCGAGGAGGAGGTAGATATCGTTCTGGCTTCCTACTGGCATCTGTATAAATTGCCCTGCAGGCTGAGAGATGTTAATCTGGTTCTGATAACTCACGATATAGATTTCCATATTCACAGAGACAGGCTTGAGGCAGCCGGTTCGATATTCAGAAAATTGTTTGCCGCCATAGACGCCGGAATGAAGACCAGAATAGAGAAACTGGCATACCAGAAGTATGAGGTGATCTATACTTTAACCGAAAGAGACAGAAAACTTCTGAAATCTATGTACAGTGATAAAACAATAGATAGGCTGCCGCTGGCTATAGATCTGGAGCGATTCAATCCCCGCCGCTACCAGAGAGCTTCTAAGAAAATACTGATAATGGGAAACTTCAGCTCTGATTTCAATGATGATGCACTGGGTTATTTCCTGAAGGATGTTTTCCCTCTGGTATTAAGAAAAGATCCCCTGGTGATTCTGGAGATAGTGGGTTTCGGTGTGGATGAATCTTATACCAGGAATGCTCCCGGCAATGTAAATATTGTGGGGGGAGTGAATGATATAAAACCCTATCTGGGGAAATGTGCTGTTATGGTGTTGCCCCTGAGATTTGGTGGAGGAGTACGGATAAGGATGCTGGAGGCGGCAGCCATGGGCACTCCGGTAGTAAGCACAGGGGTGGGGGTTAAGGGTATGGGGTTAGCAGATGGAAAGGAATACCTTCAGGCTGATTCTGCAGCCGGGATGGCGGAGGCAATATTGAGAATAACAGGAAACGGGGAGTTGGCTAAAGTTTTATCACGGGGTGCCAGAGAATGGGCGGAGAGGGAAATAGACATGAAGAGCTACCCCCGCCGCCTGAATGAACTTCTTGGGCAATTTGAGGGCGGGGGTGATTAAAGCAATACCTGTTTTCAATGAAACCGGCGGCCAGAGGGAGTGCTGAGTCTTCCCTTCGTATCTTCTGTTTCCCGGAAAGGTAAGAGTGCGGCGGGAGATTTATTTGAGCTTGATTGATTCCAGGGATTCAAAGCTGGGCAGGTAATCATCTATAAGGGGGAATTGATCCAACCTGCCTGAGAAGGCGGCTTCCAGATAGGAATTCACCCACCAGTAGATATCGTGTCTTTTTATTTTACGGCGCAGCTTCTTCATTCTGGCTGTCCTCTCAGGGTCTTTCATCTTGTAGGCAAAATAGATCGCATCCGCTACTTCTTCGATGTTATAGGGATTTACCAGGATGGCGTTATTATGCAGTTCTGCTGCAGCTCCGGCAAATTCGCTTAATATGAGTGCTCCTTTGCCGTCAACATTGGAAGCGCAGTACTCCTTGGCCACCAGATTCATACCATCTTTCAGCGGTGTTATAAGAGCTATTTCGGCAGTTCTGTAATAGGCCAGCAGCTCGGCCTTGTCAAGGGATCTGTGTATATAGTGAATAGGAACCCAGCCCGAACTGGTGAACTGTCCGTTAACCTCGCTAATCAGCCTCTCTATACTGGTTTTAAGTTCCTGGTACATGGGTATGGTCCGCCTGCTGGGAACTACCACCTGGATCAGAGTAATCTTATGCTGCATCTGGGGGTATCTTTCCAATGCATTTCTGAATGCCTTGATCCTGTTGATGATACCCTTGGTGTAATCAAGGCGGTCTATCCCCAGAATAATCTTGAAATTTGGTAGATCCTCATGAATGTACCAGGCATGATCTGCAACTTCCTTTGACTGAGCCAGGTTTGAAAATTCGTTAAAATCTATACTGATTGGGAAGGCTCCTACATGTATGGTTCTCTTACCCAGATTAATACGCTGAACCAGGCCCTTACCCTTTGTTCTTACCCCTTTGGTAAGCGTACGAAGGCAGTTCACGAAATTCCGCCGGTCCCTCAAGGTCTGAAAGCCGATCATGTCATACTCCAGCAGTGCCTTGAGTAACTGGAGACGCCAGGGAAGTTTCAGAAATATATCCAGGGGGGGAAAGGGGGTGTGGAGGAAGAAGCCGGCCTTGGTATGTACATTGAACTTTTTGAGTTCCTGAGCTACCTTCATCAGGTGGTAGTCATGAACCCAGATAAAGTCTTCCTTTCCGGTGGAATCAGAGATTACCCTGGCGAATTTCTGGTTGACGTCAGAGTAGGCCTGCCAGTAAGAGGGATCAAAGTTGCAATATGACTGCAGGTCATGAAAGAGAGGCCAGATTACTTCATTTGCCATCCCCCGGTAGTATAGATCCACCTCCTCCTGGTCGAGAAGAACAGGTTTCATGGAGTATCCTGCATTTCTGGAAGCTATCTTCATTGGTTTTTCAATATCTTCGAACACCTGAGTTCCCGCCCATCCGATCCAGAGTCCCCCCCTGTTTCTCAGAACCGGAGCCATGGCTGTGACCAGACCTCCGGAACCCGGCTTCAACTGCCAGTTTCCATCAACCTTCTTCAGTACCACCGGCAGTCTGTTAGAAGTTATTACCAGTCTTTTAATATTTCCGTGCATCAATTTATATTCGTCCTCCTGAAATTTTTCCGGTCCTGCAGGCTTGATAAGCCCGCCTTGATGTTCATTTGACGAGTGCTTTATCAAACCAACCTGATTGCTTGCTTCCGGAGACAGGGGTTGCCGATTTTGGCGAGTCATCTGTAGCTGCTATGAAAGTCCCGGACTCCTTAACTCTATTGTCACGTGGATGATCATAACAGCTGCCGGGTTAATCGTCCACCTATTTTAACAGGAAGTTCTACTGCCGGTTGGCGGAACGGGATTCTGGCCTGATATTATTCCGGCCGGAGGGGCAGATAAAATAATCGGTTATGAAAGTACAGGTGTTGCTAGTGAAGCTCTATACGTTCCGGCCCTTCATTGATAAGGGAAACCATCATGGTCAAGTATTCCCGGAGGTGCCTGGTGAGAAGAAAATTTTCTTTGACAAACATCCTCGCCTTTTCGCCCATATCCTGTAATTTCTCCCTGTTGAAGAAGAGATAACGAGCTCTCAGGGCTGCTCCCTCCGGAGAGTTTACCAGAAAACCGGTGTGATGATTTACCACCTGAATTCTTATTCCACCGGTGTCGCCTCCTATAACAGGCTTACCCTTCCACATGGCTTCTGTTACTGTAAGTCCGAATCCTTCCCGGATGGATTTCTGCAGAATAATATCAGCCGATCTCTGGAGGGCGTTTATAGCCCGGTGTGCATCGGATGGAAGCATCAGTACATGGATATCCCTGTCGTTGTCGGTGGCCATTTGAACCTCTTCCAGCACTGCTTTAGCCTCCGGATCGTCGGTTGCTTCTCCTCCCGCCAGTACAAGCTGAAGAGTGGGAACAAACTTCTTGGTCAGACGGTATGCTTTTATTACTCCCACAGGATCTTTAAACCTGTCGTAGCGGGAGACCTGCAGCATGGTAGGCTTTTCTGTGTCTATGCCCAGCCCCTGGGTGATGGTTTCCACCTCCTCATCGGGGATTACTATATTCTTTTCGCTGAGCGGATCGATGCTGGGGGGTATCAGATACTCTACGTGAGGGAGTGACTGGGCGAAGGCTGCTATGGAAAACACACTGGCGTCATAAGGTCTTATAAACTCACGCAGGTACCTCCAGACATGCCTTCTGGGCCGGCTGGCATCTATATGACATCTCCATATCCACCTTCCTTTGCGGTTGGGACAGTACTTCAACAGGGGTGCCGGCTGAGGATCATGAACGAAGACTATATCTGCCGCTTCCAGAACATCACGAAGTTTCTCCGCATTGGCACGGTTGGTCTCAATATATGAATCGAGATACTGTTTAGGAATATCCACTCTGTTTCCCTGCAGGGCATTGTGAAATGCCTTGGTGCACTTGAAGAATTCCTCGTTGCCGTGGATGACTTCCCAGGATACATTCAGCCCCAGTTCCTTCTTAAGGGGTATCAGCTTGTGCAGAATTTCAGCTACCCCTCCACCCGCTCTGGTCGAGTTAACATGAACTACTTTGATATCCTTCAGTGAATCTACCAGTTGATAAAGCTGATCGATTACATTCCAGCCCACTATTTCGGCGTACTGTTCCAGTTTTGACGGCATATTTATTTCCCCTTGAAGTAATCGGTAAATAGTTCGGTCAGTTGTTCGCGCAGCGCCGGAAGGGTTGAAAAGAAGGGATCTATCAACGAAAGAAGGTCGCAAAGATCGGTGTATTCACCCTCGAATCCGTACAGCCATGCCCTGAAATCGTCCATATTGCCGAAAGTTCTTCTTCTGGCATCTATGAAATGGTAGAAGATACTGCCGGAGGACATAGCAGGAACTGCTGTTACCAGCTCCTCCGGTTTACTTATCGATTTATGAGTGTCAAAAATAATAATCTGTGAGGTTATGAAATGAAATTGCTGATCAGGCTTACACCAGGGTATATATTCAGATTCGTCCATCCGGTCCTCAATAACTTCAATTATCTCCTCCCGTAGATCTTCTATGTCCGGAAATTCTGTGGGATCTATCACACCCAAACGTTCTGCCAGTGCCCCGTCGTGGAGGGCATGACGTGTCCAGGAGGCAAAATCATTGTTATACTCCGGATCATCGAAACGTGGTTTCAGCAGTCCTCCCCAGAAGTGATAGTAGATACTTCCGGGTAGTGAGGACATAAGATTGTAGCGCAGTTCCTTCAGATTCTGCGCCTTTTTGCCGGTGGCCAGTGAGGACAAGGAGCAATCCCGGATTTCAAAATCGGATCTGACCGTATTTTTCTCTTTGGATTCAGGCATTAAAGTTCCATCCCCGGGTATATTCATTCCTGTTTTTCCCTTCGCCGGATTTACAATCAGAGGGCAACAACTTGTTTCTCTGAAATACTATGCGAATTGAATGACAGATTCAACATAATTCTAATTTTCCCAATCAGTCAACCTCCGCCTGGCTCTGTTTCATACCTCCGGGAGTACTTCCGATATTGATGTGCGAATTAAATAAATCTTTCAATAGCAAAGCGTTATTAGTATGTATAAATGGAAGCGGCGTTCTGGTGGCTGCTTTCAGCAGGTGGTTGGCGATTCAAAGCCCTCCGGAGGGTGAGCGGGAATGGTTTTTTGATTCCAGGAATCAATAGGAGGCAGACCGGGGAGCAGAACTTAAGATTTTCCCGGCAGCGGAAAATAGGCAGCGATTTTGAAACACCAGGCACCGGAACAATACGGATCGAATAAAAATCGGGGAAACTCCAGTCGATACCTCTTCTTGAAAAAAAAGTAAAGGAAAGGTATAATACAACCTCGATAATAAATGTTACGGTATCGCCTTATCCCGGGCCTTCCAGGGTGGATGAATTATTGGTGTTTACCATCCCCGGATTCTGATAGTTATTAACGGCCGGGTACTGCTTTTTGATCCATGGCGGTGTCTTATTGAGCCCGAAACAGGCCACAACAAAGAGAAGGAGCAGATATATGAAAGGTGTTATACTTGCAGGCGGCCTGGGGACCCGGCTGCATCCCCTGACTAAAATTACAAACAAGCATCTTTTGCCGATATATGACAAGCCCATGATATTTTATCCTATACAGACTCTGATCAATGCGGGTATAAGGGATATTCTTATCGTTACTGGGGGAAACAACGCCGGCGATTTCCTCCGTCTGCTGGGTAATGGCAGGGAATTCGGCCTCGAACACATTGACTACACTTATCAGGAGGGAGAGGGTGGAATAGCGGATGCACTCAAGCTGGCGGAATACTTCGCCTCAGGGGAGAGGATATGCGTAGCCCTGGGGGATAACATTATAGAAAAGAATATACGGGGGCCGGTGGAGGAATACAGGGAGCAGAAGGATGGTGCCAAAATACTGTTGAAAAAGGTTCCTGATCCGGAAAGGTTCGGGGTTCCCGTTCTGGACGGGGACAAAGTAATTTCCATAGAGGAAAAGCCCGGAAAACCAAAGTCATCATATGCGGTGACCGGTTTCTACATGTATGATTCCACCGTTTTTGATATCATAAAAACGCTTGAACCATCCCAGAGAAATGAGCTGGAGATCACCGACGTCAACAATACCTATATCCAGAGGGAGAACATGACCTGGGGGGAGCTTGATGGCTGGTGGACAGACGCCGGAACCTTTGAATCTCTTTTACTTGCCAATAATCTGGTTTCGGAATCCGGAGCCAACAATATGGGCTGAGACAATCATTCCATACGGCGATGTCCCTGAAGGCTTTCTATGTAATCCTCCAGAGCTGATTTCCAGTCTCTCATAAGATCGAGGCCGAGCAGTTCAAAATGATAATTTTTCAAAGCCTCCATCCGGGGCCTTGGAGCGGGCAGGGGGAATTCTGAGGATGGGACAGGGATTAGCTTGCAATCCTTCCTTCCGGTTATGTTAATAATCTCCCTGGTAATTTCCAGCCGGTTCACGCAACCCCTGTTTACACAGTGATATCTCCCATATAATCCTGATTTTGAAAAAGTTGCCACTGTTCCGGCAAGATCTCTGGTATAGGTGGGAGAACCATAGGTATCATCTACAACCTTCAGTTCATCTTTCTGTTCCAGCATCTGCAGGATCCTGGCTACAAATTTCTTATCATCCCTGCCCCCTCCGAACAGCCAGCATACGTAGAATATATAAAATCTGGACAGCAGATCACGGACATAAAGTTCTCCCTGATACTTCGACCGGCCATATATGTTTATGGGGCCGGCCCGGTCAAATTCTGTATAGGGGGTGGATTTATTTCCGTTGTAAATACTGCCGGTGTTGATGTAAACCATGGCAGCTCCGCATTGCTGGCAGGCCAGGGCTACATTTCTGGTACCCAGAGTATTTATACTGTATGCCTGATCGGGATATCTCTCACATCCATCTACATCAGTCATGGCAGCCAGGTGGAATACCAGGGTTGGATTGCTGGAGCATATTTCATCCATTATGGCATCTGCATCTCTGATGTCGCACTTCTGGATGTCGCTGCTGAATACCCTGTAATCTTCTTCCAGTACTGGTATCAATGACTTGCCCAGCATTCCCTCAGCTCCGGTTACATATACATTCTCCACTTCGCCTCCTTCTTATCCATCCATCCTTTCCCATTGGTAGGGAATATGATTATCATGAGGGTCGTACCGGTGTTCGTCAGGATTCTTGTAATTATAGGGCTCGGTTACCGTATTTACTACCACTGCTTCTGTTTCACTTATGCATTTGAATCCATGACATACCCCCGGTGGAATAGTAACCCTCAGGGGATTATGTACGCCGGCGAAGAATTCATTGATCTCGCCGTGGGTGGGGGAGTCCTCCCGGTCATCGTACAGAACGATTTTCATCATCCCTGATATTACCACCATGTAATCGTACTGCTTCTTGTGATAATGCCAACCCTTGACCACCCCGGGATAGGCTGTGGTCATATAGACCTGTCCGAACTTCTCGAAATCTTCATCATCGGCTCTTACCATCTCCATCAGCCTGCCTCTTTCATCCGGAATCAACCTCAGCTTTTTAAGCTTTACTCCATTTATCATAACTTCAATCCTCCAGACAGCTAACTAAAAACCACTCAAACTATTAAAAAGGAACAGGCATCGAGTGTCAACACCTGATAGCAGCCGGTATGAAATTATCAGGTAACAGCAAACAGCCATCGAAATTATCAGGCTATTGGCAGTTATTATGCATATCGCAATAATCAACCTGAATTCAGATGAATGTTTATTCAATTTTCACCGCTGTCTGTATCAGTAGTTAAATATAGGGTAGTAATAAGATGTGAAACATGTTATACTTTTTAAGTTATGTTTCGGATGTTGAAGTAAGAGAGGTACAACCTTATGAGTAAAATTCCATTTCTGGACCTTGGTGAAAGCACCAGGCAGGTACGTCCGGAAGTAGACAGGGCCATAGCCGGAATAATAGACAACACATCCTTTGTACTCGGACCCGAAGTGGATAAGTTCGAGAGGGCTTTTGCAGACTATTGCGGTACCGGCTATTGTATAGGAACCAGTTCCGGAACTTCAGCCCTTCAATTGTTACTGCGTGGGTTCGATGTGGGACCGGGGGATGAAGTGATAACTGTACCCAATACCTTCATCGCTACAGCCGAGGCTATAGAGATGGTGGGAGCAAAACCTGTTTTTGTGGATGTGGATGAAAAGACCTGGCTGATGGATAGTGGAAAGTTAGAAGAGGTAATAACAGAAAGAACCAAAGCTGTTATACCGGTTCATCTTTTCGGGCAATGCTGCGACATGGATTCCATAATGGAAATTGCCGGGAACAGAGGTGTAATTGTTATAGAAGATGCATGTCAGGCTCATGGAGCAACCTACCGGGGCAGGAAGGCAGGTTCACTGGGTGATGCGGCCGCATTCTCATTTTACCCCAGCAAAAATCTCGGAGCTTTCGGTGAGGGAGGAGCCATAACCACAGATAAAGAGGAAATATGTCAGAGAATAATTTCTCTGAGAAATCATGCTCAAACAGAAAAAAACAGACATAACGATATTGGTTACAATTACCGTCTGGATTCCATCCAGGCTGCGGTTTTGAATGTTAAACTTAATTACCTGGACCAGTGGAATGACGGGAGGAGAAGAGCGGCCCGGCGCTATAAGGAAAATCTCCGGGATACCGGTTTTAAAACGCCGGAAGAGAAACCGGAAAACAAACATGTTTATCATCTTTTCCCGGTATGCTGCACAGACAAGCAGGCACTTCAGAAAGCTCTTTCAGAGGAAGATATCGGATGGGGAGAGCATTACCCCATTCCGGTTCACCTTCAGGAAGCTTTTTCGCACCTGGGGTTGGAAGCAGGATCCTTTCCTGCTGCTGAAAAGCTGATGGCTGAACATATCACCCTGCCAATGTACCCGGAACTAAAGCTCGAAGACGTAGACCGGGTATGTGAAGTGCTGAAAGATATTTCATGCTAATATGAATTATTAAGACAAGGAGGGGATACAGGCTAACGTCTTTTGATCTCGAATTGACCAGGCAGGAAAACGTCGTGGTTAGAAAAGATTCATTGGCTCTCAGGAAGGATGATATAGCTCAGGAATATGCAAAGAGACGCATAAACGGTGCAGGCTTCAAAGCACGCGAAAGAACAAAATGGGAAAGATTTTCCAAAAGGTTCATCGATTTAAGCGTTTCTCTTATGGTGCTGTTTCTGGGGCTGCCCTTTTTCCTGGCCATTTCCATATTGATAAAGCTTACCTCCAAAGGGCCGGTATTCTTCACACAGGAACGAATCGGGGAAGATGGCAAGGAATTCACTTTTTTTAAATTCCGTACCATGAGGGCAAATGTGGATGATACCATCCACCGTGAATTTACCAGAAAGTTCATCCAGGGTGATATTTCTGATTCAAATCTTGACACTCCGGATGCTTCCGTTTATAAGTTAAAGGAAGATCCGCGCATTACCGGCGTGGGCAGGTTTTTAAGAGCTACGAGTCTTGATGAACTGCCCCAGTTCATAAACATCATCAGGGGTGAGATGTCGGTGGTTGGGCCGAGACCCCCTCTTAAGTATGAGTACAAATACTACGATGAATGGCATAAATTAAGACTCAAGGCCAAACCGGGAATTACCGGTTTGTGGCAGGTGAGTGGACGCAGCAGCGTTCCCTTCCAGGAAATGGTACTGCTGGATCTCTACTATATCGAGAACTGGTCCCATATCCTGGATATTAAGATCATGTTCCGGACAATCCCGGTTATGCTGTCGGGAACCGGAGGTTATTAGAAGAACGGAGGAATTTTGCTTGAAATTGGTGTAATTGGTTGCGGTTATTGGGGACCTAACCTGATAAGGAATTTTGTAAGCCTGAGCGGTTCAAATGTAAAGAAGTGTGCCGATCTCTCAGATAACCGGTTGAAGCACATGGATAATCTCTATCCTTCCATACAGAAGACCAAGAACTTCAGAGAGATCATAAATGATCCCGGGATCGACGCTGTGGTGGTAGCCACACCGGTTTCTTCCCACTTCAACATCGCCAAGGAGGCACTGGATGCAAATAAGCATGTGTTTGTGGAGAAACCGCTGGCCGATTCGGTTGAACATGGCATCGCCCTGGTGCGGTTGGCCGAGGAGAGGGATAGAGTTCTGATGGTGGGCCATACCTTTGTCTATACCGCAGCTGTAAACAAGATAAAGGAGCTTATAGGTTCAGGTGAACTGGGGGACATTTACTATATATCCTCATCCCGTCTCAATCTGGGACTTTTCCAGGAAGATATAAATGTAGTGTGGGACCTGGCACCTCATGACATTTCAATAATCAACTACATTCTCGATTCGGAACCGGAGTCGATTTCATCTGTGGGAAATTCATACATCAGGCCGAATATCGAGGATGTCTCATTCATCAGTTTGCGTTATCCCGGTTCGGTTCTTTCCAATATTCATGTTTCGTGGCTGAACCCCAACAAGATTCGCAAGACCACGGTGGTGGGAAGCAAGAAGATGCTCGTTTATGACGATATCTCCACCCTGGAGAAGATACGAATCTATGACAAGGGGGTTACAGTCCAGCCCCACTACGACACTTTCGGAGAATTTCGCCTGTCATACCGTTACGGCGATATTTCAATTCCAAAGCTCGACGATGCGGAACCTCTCAAGATAGAATGCCAGCATTTTATAGATTGTGTAAACAGCGGGAATGCCTGCCGGAGTGACGGTAAAGATGGATTGGCCGTACTGCTGGCTCTGGCAGGGGCAGATGAATCCATGGAAAAGAATGGGCAGGAAATCAAGATAAACAATCCTTTTTAACCACTGGCAAATCCATGACTGACAAAGGGGAAAAGGTTTATCTAAAGGGGAGCAGCCTGATTGATCCGGGTGCCACTCTGGGATACATCTCGCCAAGAAAAGATGTTAAAAGGGAGCTGATTATAGGCGACAACGCCAGGATAAGGAGTGGTACGGTTATCTACATGGGCTCGGAAATAGGCTCCCGTCTGGAAACCGGACACAATGTTGTTATCAGGGAGGAAAACCAGATTGGTGACCATTTCTCCATATGGAACAATTCTGTGGTAGACTATGGATGCAGGATAGGTAATGGAGTGAAGGTGCATTGTAATATATACATTGCTCAATACACTACTGTTGAAGACAATGTTTTCCTTGCTCCCGGAGTAAAGATCGCCAACGATATGCATCCGGGATGCCCTGATTCCGGGGAGTGCATGAGGGGACCCACCCTTAAGAAGAATTGTAAAATAGGGGTTAATGTAACCATTCTGCCCTTTTTGACCATCGGAGAAGACAGCCTCATAGGAAGCGGTTCGGTGGTTACATCCGATATTCCATCCGGCGTAGTAGCTTATGGGAATCCAGCCAGAGTTAAAGGTAAGCTGGAAGACTTGCGGTGCAGGACAGGTCGCCGGGAGGCTCCATACCTTTGAGAGTTTCGGCCTATGCCTCTTAATAAAAATGGTTCGAATATTTTCTTTCTATCCTCCACTCTTAAAACCGGGGGGGCTGAGAAGGTTATAGAAACACTGGCATTGAATATATCAGGCTACGGTTTCAATCCAACAGTGGTATGCCTTCACCAGCCCGGAAAAATCGGATCCAATCTAGCCGAACAGGGAGTGGAAGTTAATTCCGGCGTTTTAAAGGGCAAGACGGATTTGTTTTCTGTTTTCAGGCTGGCCCGTTTGCTCAGAAAAGGGGGATGCAGGCTATTATTTTCGCTTGATCACCATGATGCAATGTTTCTGGGTGCCATAGCGTCGGTTCTTGCCGGTATCAGGCACAGGGTGATCGCTATGCATTCGACCGGGCTGTGGGGGAGGAAAAGTAAATTCAAGTTAACCGATCGTTTGGTTTTTCCCCTGTACAGCAGGATCATTGGTCTGGCTGATGCTCATATCGAATATTTGAGGGAAACGGAAGGGATTCCGGAAGATAAGATAATTGCTATAAATAACGGAATAGATACCGGAAGGTTCAGGCCGCCGGAATCGAGAGAGGAATATATTCAATTGAGAGATGAGCTCAATATTCCTCCGGATAATTTTGTTGTGACCATGCTGGCGGTATTGAGGCCGGAAAAGAATCACCAGTTGCTCCTTAATGCTGCCGCCGGGATTCTGGACAAGTCAGATGGAATTTCATTTTTAATCGTTGGTCAGGGCGAAGAGGCAGCGAAATTGCAACATTCAGCCATTGAGCTGGGAATAGAAGGGGAGGTAAGATTTCTGGGGATGAGGGATGACGTGCCGGAGATACTCCGGATATCGGATGTTTCCGTTTTATGTTCATACCCGGTGGTAGAAACCTTTCCCCTCTCAGTACTGGAATCATTTTCATCAGGTGTTCCGGTAATTGCTACATCGGTCGGATCATTGACCGAGATGGTGGAGGATAAAGAGGATGGGATATTAATAGAATCGGATGATCTGGAGGGATTGGTAGAAGCTCTGCTGTTTTTATACCACCATGACGATGTTAGAAGACAGATGGGCAAGAAGGGAAGAAAGAAAGCTGTAGAGAAATATTCCCAGGAAAAGATGCTGGAAAAATATGCAGAAATGTTCGATCGCCTGGTTTCCGCGGAGAGGGATTATCATTGATGTGTATGATCAATTGGAAGACCGGCTCATGTAAAGGGATGTCCCGGGCACACTGATTTAATTCGAATCGAGTGATCAACAGAGATAATCCAGGGAAAAAATATGGCAATTCAGTGGCTATATTGCCGGAGGCTTGAATGAAAGCGAATAAGCTGTTGGAAAATGTATTTTTCCGGATAAAGAATGAAAAATATGTAATCGACTATCCCTTCGGTTATGCTGAGTTATTTAAAATTTTTTTAACAAAATTTGTTTCTCTCCTGAGAGGTATGATTTTTATCAAACCTTTTTTGAAAACAAGCGGCGGCTTTGTCTTCGCCGAACCGGGAGTAAGGATATCCTTCGGCAAGAAAATCAGATGCGGAAGAGGACTCTATCTTAAGAGAGGTGCCTCCATAGACGCGCTGAGTTATGGCGGGATTTCCATAGGTAATAACTTTTCCCTGGGGAGATATGCAAGAATCGAATGCACCGGAGTTTACAGAGATGTAGGTAATTCATTAAAGATCGGCCATAATGTCGGGGTCAATGACTACTGTTATATTTCGGTCAGAGGAGATATTGAAATAGGCAACCACGTTATAATTGGGCCCGGAGCTAAGATATTTTCAGAGAAGCACAATTTCGATGACAGGGAAATTCCAATCAGGCTCCAGGGAGAAACGAAGGAAAAAACAATTATTAAGGATGATGTCTGGATAGGAGCAAATGCCTGTATAGCACCGGGGGTAACAGTTGGAAAGGGAAGTGTTATCGGCATGGGTTCAGTAGTAACCAAAGATGTCGACGATTATTCCATCATGGGGGGGGTTCCCGCAGAATTGATAGGAAAGAGGGGAAAGTGAGATGGAAGCATTGATAGCAGCCACATACAGGTGCAATGCAAGATGTCATATGTGTAATATATGGAAACATCCCACTGAACCGGCGGAGGAAATAAATATCCGGGATATTCAAAAGATCCCGGACGGATTAGTATTTGCAAACATAACCGGGGGGGAACCCTTCCTGAGGGATGATATCGAGGAGATAGTGGAGGTGGTTCTGACAAAGACCAAGAGACTGGTAATCTCGACCAATGGTTACTTCACCGATAGAATCGTAGAACTGGCCATGAAATTCCCCCGGGTGGGGGTGAGGGTTTCTATAGAAGGGCTCCCCAGGGCAAATGATGAACTGCGGGGACTGAAAGACGGTTTTGACCATGGTATAAGAACACTGATCGAGCTGCACGAGCTGGGGCTTAGTGATATCGGTTTCGGGATTACCGTCAGTGATAGAAATGCAAGAGATTTGATGGAACTGTATCACCTCGCCAGGTGGTTGAAATTGGAATTTGCCACTGCAGCCATACACAACAGTTTTTACTTCCACAAAGATAATAATGAATTCAGGGACAGAAGAATGGTTACCGGGGAATTCGAGAAGCTGGTAAAAGAATTGTTGAAATCAAAAAGGCCGAAAGACTGGTTCAGGGCATACTTCAATTACGGATTAATAAATTATATCAATGGAAACAAGAGATTGCTTCCCTGTGAAATGGGAACAGATGTATTTTTTCTGGATCCATACGGGGAGGTGTTTCCCTGCAATGGAATGAACTGGAGCATGGGAAACATCAGGGAGCAGGAATTCAGTGAGATCTGGAACAGCAACAGGGCAGAGGAGGTAAGAAGGAAAGTTAGAAAATGTCCCGGGAATTGCTGGATGATCGGGTCGGCATCTCCGGCTATAAAGAAAGCTAAATTCAAGGTATTGAAATGGATTATTAAAAATAAGTTTAAGAAAGATATAGATTTCAGTCACGTGGAATGAAGAAGATAAAGATAGCAATGATAGGTCTCAGGGGGATACCTGCAAAAAGCGGTGGAGTAGAAGTAGTGGTGGAGAATCTAGCCCCCCTTCTGGTAAAGCAGGGGATGGATGTAACTGTATACTGCAGGAGCCACTACCGGAAGGATAGGCCGGAGCAGTGGAAAGGGGTAAAGTTAAGATACATTCCCACCATAAATAGTAAAGCTACCGAAGCACTGGTGCATTCATTCCTGGCCACCCTGGACGCACTTTTCAGGAGATATGATGTAATTCATTATCATGCTATGGGAAACGGATCATTCAGCATTTTACCGAGAATATTTGGAAAGAAAACTGTAGTTACCTTACACGGACTGGATTATCAGAGGGATAAATGGGGACGGATAGCAAAAACTTATCTAAGGCTGTGCCAGTTTCTGATATCATTCTTCCCCAACCGGGTAATATCGGTGTCCAGGAAGATAAAATCATTATACCTGGAGAAATACAACCGGGATATTCATTTCATTCCTAACGGAGTTCCGCTGATACCTGAAAAACCGATAGGGAGGCTTAAAAGATTCAAACTTAAAAAAAATAAATATTTTCTTTTCCTCAGCAGGATAGTGCCTGAGAAGGGAGTACATTATCTTATAGATGCCTTCCATAGGGTAAATACTGACATGAAACTGGTTATCGCGGGGGAGGCGACACATACGGATGAATATCTTGAAAGGATAAGGAAAATAGCGGGGGAAAACCGGAATATAGTATTCACCGGCCCTGTGTACGGAGAAGAAAAGTGGGAGGCTTATTCCAACGCATATGCATTCATCCTTCCCAGCACCATCGAAGGAATGTCAATCGTACTCCTGGAGGCAATGTCCTGTCAACTCCCCTGCCTGGTATCCGATATAAAGGAGAATCTGGATGTGATAGAAGATTGCGGCTTCTCTTTCAGAGCCAGGGATGTCCAGAATCTGAAGGATAAGCTGGAATATCTTATCCACAACAGGGAGGAAGCAATACAGACAGGGAAAAAGGCTTACCAGCTGGTAAGAAAAAATTACCAGTGGGAAAGGATCGGGGAACAGTACAGCGCAATATACAGGAGCATTTGAACAGGTAGGTTATTTGTGTTGACATTACATTCTGTTTTTTGTTAGGTAGAGCGAAACATTGCGGAAAGGAAGGTAGAGTATAAAGTGAAAAACCCGCACTGGACTGTTTATCTTTTCACTCCTCTGTTGATTCTATTTTTTCTTCAGTTAGGGTGTACTAAGCCCGAAATGAATAAGGGGAAAGGGGGTATGACCGGTGAGGTGGAAGAATCGGGAAATGATCAATCACGGAATATGGAGAAGTACCCCGATTCATTGCCAGCTGATGTCTACGACATCGACCGGGAGATGAGAGGCGAGCAAAAACCGGAGAATATTGAGCCGATGGAGCAGGATACCTTCACAGTGGAGGAAGTTTCCACTGACAGCATGAAAAGTGAAGAATATTACTTGGGATTCAGAGTACAGGTTTTTGCCGCCTCCCAACTGTCCAGGGCCAGATCAATGAAGAAAAAGGTGGTTTCAGAAACGGGCCTGAATGCCTATATTGAATATGAAGATGAACTTTATAAGGTAAGAGTTGGTGATTATAATGACAGGGAAAGTGCCCGTGATGCCAGGTTATCACTGTCAAACCTCTACCCCAGATGCTGGATCGTGAGAACTACCATTAACAGATAGGACAATCTACAAAACAAGGAGAATCGCAACCGATGCCCGAGTTAAGAAAAGACCCCGTAATAGGCCGGTGGGTTATAATATCCTCCGAGAGAAGCAAGAGGCCGGATGATTACAAGAAGGCGGTTAAAGTTTCCAACGAAAATGAATTCTGCCCATTCTGCACCGGAAACGAAGATAAGACCCCACCCGAAGTTCTGGCTATACGTAACCCCAAGTCTGCTCCGAATACCTCAGGTTGGCAGGTAAGGGTGGTACCCAACAAATTCCCCGCCCTGCAGATTGAGGGAGACCTGGGAAAGAGTGCATATGGGATATATGACAGGATGAGGGGTATAGGTGCCCATGAGGTATTGATAGAATCGCCGGATCATCATAAGTCCCTGGCATATCTGCCGGTTAAACATGTAGAGCAGATATTCGACTGTCTCAGGAACAGATGTGCCGATCTTAAGAAGGATTCAAGGTTCCGCTATATTCTGGTATTCAAGAACTGGGGAAGGGAAGCGGGTGCTTCCCTGGAGCATTCTCATATTCAGCTGATTGCCACCCCCATCATACCCAAGAGAGCAATGGAGGAGCTGAATGGTGCAAAGTTTCACTATCAGTTGAAGGAGAGATGTATATTTTGCGATATTATAAATCAGGAGATCGAAAATGGATGCAGAATAATCTGTAAGAATGACAACTTCATAGCAATATCTCCATATGCATCACGATTCCCCTTCGAAACCTGGATTCTACCGCTCAACCACATTTCATCCTTCGAGAGTACCAACCCTCCTCTTTTTCAGAGCCTCTCCGAGATAATCAAGGTGGTACTCCAGCGGCTGGATAAAACACTGACCTATCCACCATTCAATTTCATTATTCATACCGCCCCCTGTGAGACTCCAAATCTTGATTATTACCACTGGCATATCGAGATAATGCCCAAGTTGACAAGGGTGGCGGGATTCGAGTGGGGAAGTGGATTCTATATAAATCCCACTCCTCCAGAGATAGCTACCGAATCCCTAAAATCGGTTGTAATAGAAGCAGATAGCCTTACCTGTGATAACACTGAAGGGGGAATCGATGAAAGCGGAAAGTAAGAGAGTTATATTCGTAACTACTGAAATTGTTCCTTTCTCCAAGGTGGGAGGACTGGCGGATGTAATGGGAGCCCTGCCGGATGAACTGGAGAAACTGGGATGCCGGGTATCAATTATAACTCCTCTTTATTCTTCTATCCACAGGGAAAAGTTCGGAATAGAGCCTGTACCGGACACAGAGGGACTGAGTGCCAGGGTGGATGGGGAGGATGTCAGATTCGGGATCTTCTCCTGTGTTAAACCGGGTACCGGGGTAAAGGTTTATTTTATTGAGAATAAGCATTATTACGGCAGGGAGGGAATATATACAGTTCCCCAGACCGGCGAGGCATACAGTGATGAGGACGAAAGGACAATATTCTTCAACCGGGCGGTAATTGAAGCAATCAGGGCGCTTGATCTATATCCGGATGTACTTCACTGTAACGACTTTCATACCGGATTGATTCCTGCCCTGCTGGAACTCGAAGAGGGCCGGGATAGTCATTTCCGGGATACAGCTACCATATTCAGCGTTCACAACCTGGCCTATCAGGGTATATTCGAGAGGGAATTTATCCGTAAGGCGGGTTTGGATAGTTCACATTTCAGGGGGGGAAGTTCCTTCGAATACTGGGGTAAAGTGAATGTAATGAAGATAGGAATTACCCATGCTGACATACTCAGTACGGTAAGTGAAAGTTACGCCGAGGAAATTACCCTCTCCGAGGAGTTCGGATATGGCCTGGAGGGAGTATTACGCTCAAGGAAAGACCGTCTCATCGGAGTTCTAAACGGGATAGACCCGAATCAGTGGAATCCGGCTGAGGATGAACTTATCCCGGCAAACTTTTCCGCCGATGATATGAAGGGCAAGGATGTAAATAAGAAAGTGATGCTGAAGGAGTTTGGTTTGAAGGAGGAGGCGGGGGTGCCGGTTATAGGTATGGTATCGCGGCTGGTCGATCAAAAGGGTTTTGATATCCTGTCGGAGGCATTCGAAGAACTAATGGAGCTGGATGTCAAATTTGTAATTCTGGGTACCGGACAAAAGAAGTATCATGATATTTACAGTAAACTGGCGGAGAAATATCTTCGTAAGCTTGGTCTGAGGCTGGAGTTTAACAATAAACTGGCCCATCTGGTGGAGGCAGGCAGTGACTTCTTTCTGATGCCCTCGAGATATGAGCCATGCGGATTGAATCAAATGTACAGCCTTCGCTATGGCACCCTTCCCATAGTCAGGGCAACCGGTGGGTTGAAGGACACTATCAGCCCGGTTACCCCCCGGGGTGGTAAGGGTAACGGGTTTATCTTTGAACAGTATGATCCGGGGGAACTGGCCGGTGCAGTCAGGGAAGCGGTTAAGTTCTACGGCAGAAAGAAGGCGATGGAGAAGGTGAGAAGCAGGATAATGAAGGAAGATTACTCATGGCTCAAATCTGCAAGAAAATACCTGGATATCTACCGGAAAGCCGGGGAGAAATCCGGAATAAAGTTGACAAAGTAGCAGTTAGGAGATTATAATTCATCTCTGAGGAAAAGCAAAAGCGGGAATAGCTCAGCTGGTAGAGCGCAACCTTGCCAAGGTTGATGTCGCGGGTTCGAGTCCCGTTTCCCGCTCCAGTTTTATGAGGCGGCATAGCCAAGTGGCTAAGGCGGCGGTCTGCAAAATCGCTATTCACCGGTTCGAATCCGGTTGCCGCCTCCATTTCTCTTATATAGACGGTCTACCACGAATATAAATTTTGAAATCTGTTCCAACAGGGATGATGAAGCGACTTTCACATAATTAAATCTCCAGAATTTCATTGAGGTATAAGCCTGTATTTCGACAATCCATACCGGGATTGTATTAATTCCCGAAAGACCATTGTAAATATGGATGCTGCCTTATAATTATATTTACAAAGTAGTAATTGGTTGCCATAATAGTGTTATGACTGTAAATTGCTGCTATCTGCTTTCATGGAAATGAATGGATGCCGGGGTGGCGGAACTGGTAGACGCAGCGGACTTAAAATCCGCTGGTACTTTTGTTGCCGTGCGGGTTCGAGTCCCGCCCCCGGCATGTAACCATAACTTTAATCATCTTCTCATTTTTCCCTGATTTATAAAAATATCGAATTTTTTGCTAAAGTTCCCCCTGGAATCTCCGAACTATAGAGCAGGAGGCAAACGTCCAGGCTGGGTACTCAACGGGAGGAAGAAAAATGACCAGGGTGAATCCTATCCCGGCTAAGGGAATGCATGGCCATACCGCCGGAGCCGGAGCCCACACGTCCGGGAATTCCGGAAAGAAAGGACCTCCGGCGGCCGGAAAAGTTAATCCGGTTCGAAATGCATCAAAATCCAACCGTTTGCGGAAGGTCAAGGATGGGGTGAAGAAAAACAGCAACAGAAAATTCGCCGAAAACAGAAAGAGAAGCAGGCAAATCATGGATTTCATCCATGCCCGGCGGGTCAAAAACCGCAAGTGGAACAAAAGGATACATAAGGTAAAGGCCAGCAATAGTGATAAACAAAGCAGAATGTATGAGCGGGTAGCCAAACGCAGCACCAGGAACAATAATATGATAGGGTTTCTGCTGAATAATAGTGGCTAGTTGGTTTCATACTAACGGGCATTTATTATGTGGAGTTTCATACAGATCGAATAAAAATGGGGGAAACTCTACATTTGTTATTGGTTGACCGGGTGGTTGGCTTAATGTAGTTTCCTGTATATGAGCGGGGAAGTTGAAAATATTATAGGGCGAGAATTGAAGGCCTGGGAGGTGGCATTACTCCAGGAGGCTGAGCTTTATCTGGTAGGGGGAGTGGTCCGTGACCTTCTGCGGGGGGATTACAAGAGTTCTCTGGATCAGGATTATATAGTCAGGGGTATCAGCCTGGACAGTCTTGATTCAGTCCTGAGTAACTACGGCAAGACAAACCTGGTGGGAAAGTCCTTCGGAGTTATTAAATTTGTAGACCGGGCGGGGAATACTGTGGATATCTCTCTTCCCCGTACAGAATATTCCACCGGTTCCGGCCATCGGGATTTTAATGTTAAATATGATCAGAACCTTCCCGTTGAGGAGGATCTGAAGAGGAGAGACTTTACCATAAACTCCATAGCTCTCAATATGAAAACAGGAGAGTTTGTGGATCCCCTGGGTGGAAAAAGTGACCTTAAGAGGAGATTACTCAGGGTAAACAGCGGGAATTCATTTCTGGAAGATCCTCTGAGAATTCTCAGAGGAATACAATTCATGACCAGATTCCTTTTAAAAATAGAAACTCAAACCAGAGAACTTATGTGGAAATACAGCGGCATGATGGATAAGGTGGCTCCGGAAAGAATCAGGGACGAATTGACCAAGATGATGCAGCTGGGTGAGAAACCGGGTGATGGTTTTGAGATTATGCACCGGACCGGAATGCTTGAATATATCATACCTGAGCTGGAGGAAACTTACGGAATAGAGCAGAATGAATATCACTGTGAAGATCTTTTTTTTCACTCCATAAACAGTTGTAACAAAGCCCGGAAGGATCTGGAAATCCGGTGGAGTGCACTGCTTCACGACATCGGAAAGAAAGAAACCAGAATGGAGAAGAATGGCAGGATTGTGTTCTACCGTCATGAAGAAGTCAGCGCGGATTCAGCCGGACGAATACTGAGGAGACTGAGGTACCCCAATACCATGATAAAGAAGGTTACTCATCTTATCAGGCAGCATATGTTTCATATTACTGAAGAGTTCTCTGACTCTGCAGTAAGGAGATTCATCCACAGGGCCGGAGTTGAAAATCTTGATGATCTGTTCGCTTTGAGAAAAGCCGACATTGCCTCCCGAAATCAACCCTGGATGTATGAAAACCTGGAGCGAACCAGAGAAAGGGTCGAGCGTATCCTGGAGGAGGAATCGGCATTCAGTATAACCGATCTGGCCATAAGTGGTAATGATGTCAAGATCATAGTGGGGCTGAAGGAGGGACCTGAGATTGGAAGGATTCTTGACCGGATAATGGAAATGGTGATAGAAAACCCCGCTCTGAACCGGAGGGAGAAACTTATTGATCTATTGAAATCCATCAGAGATGAAAGAGGGAAGTTCCTGCGATAATAAGTGTCAGGGATATCTGACGGGTTCATTAAGGGAAGAACCTAATGCCCTGGTGTCTGGTAAGACAAATCAGGGGCAAGACATTACCGCAGAAACTCCCTATTCCAATTAGGTAAAAATACTCATTGCAGTCAAGAAATATTTTACATTTTTTAATCAACTTCAATAATCAAAAGGGAGAGGCCGGGATGAAAATTCTGGAGAAACTGATCAGGGATATAAAGAAGCAATTATTCCCCTATGATCACGAGAGCGATATAACCAGAGATCAAAGCCGTTGGGAAATCGATTCCTCAGAATATCTGGAATCATGGTTTCTGGAACAGCTCCGTATATGCTCCGGCAGAAATGGTTGTGACAGGAATGGGAAATGTGCTCACTACAGCTACAGTGATCAGGCCAGGCGGAACTATGATATTTGCAGACAGGTCCGGCTAATGCTGGAGGATGGTAAAATCAAATGTAAGTTCTCAGATAAGGAATAAATGATAGTAATGAAAAGCTGACACCGGAACTGCCAAACAATGACATAATGGCGCTATTGGCAGAAATCTCTGCCTTGACACTACATATTCTTTTTTCAGACTGATTCATCTGAATTCCCTAACTTATTATAATTAGTGAGCATAGCCAATCCGTTAAAACATCAGACTGTGGCACGATATTTGAAGCTATATAATGGTGGAGTAGAAATGTACCTGTAAATAAAAATTTAATTGGAGGTAGATAGTTATGGCTAAGATTATAGGAATCGACCTGGGAACCACCAACTCATGTGTTGCAGTGATAGAAGGTGGAGACCCTACACTTATATCCAATCCCGAAGGTGGCCGGACCACGCCATCAGTAGTCGGATTCAAGGACGGAGAAAGGATGGTGGGGCAGGTTGCAAAGAGACAGGCGGTTACCAATCCGGATAAGACCATTTTCTCCATAAAGAGATTCATGGGACGTAAATATTCCGAAGTGAGCAACGAAATTTCTGAAGTACCCTTCAAGGTAGAGAAGGGGCCGCAGGGTGATGTCAGGGTCAAGGTGGATGACAAGATATATTCGCCCCCTGAAATATCTGCCATGGTGCTACAGTACCTCAAGGAGGCTGCTGAGAAACATATTGGAGAAAAGGTAACCAAGGCGGTTATCACTGTGCCCGCCTACTTCAATGACAGCCAGCGTCAGGCCACCAAGGATGCCGGCAGGATTGCAGGCCTGGAGGTGGAACGTATCATAAACGAACCCACCGCAGCTTCACTGACCTATGGAATGGATAAGAAGGGTGACCGGACCATTGCGGTATTTGATCTGGGTGGAGGAACTTTTGATATATCCATACTGGATGTAGGAGAGAGTGTGTTCGAGGTGAAATCGACAAATGGTGACACCCACCTGGGAGGCGATGACTTCGATCAGAGGATCATTAACTGGATGGTAGAAGAATATAAGAAGGATCAGGGTATAGATCTGGCCAATGATCCGATGGCCATGCAGCGTCTTAAGGAATCGGCGGAGAAGGCCAAGTGCGAGCTTTCCAATGTACCTCAGACGGAACTGAATCTCCCCTTTATCACTGCTGATTCTGGTGGACCGAAGCATCTCAATATGAAGTTGACCAGGGCGAAGTTCGAATCCCTCACCGATGACCTGATAGAGCGGACAGTTAAACCTTGTCAGGAAGCGATAAAGGATGCCGGTATCTCAACCTCCGAGATAGATGATGTCATTCTGGTAGGAGGCACTACCCGGATACCTGCGGTTCAGCAGAAGGTCAAGGATATTTTCGGCCGTGAACCCAACCAGGGAGTAAATCCTGACGAAGTAGTAGCAATGGGTGCGGCAATTCAGGGTGGAGTGCTGGGTGGAGATGTGGAAGATGTACTCCTGCTGGACGTAACCCCACTGTCACTGGGAATCGAAACCCTGGGCGGTGTTATGACCAAACTCATAGAAAAGAATAGCACCATACCTACCAAGAAGAGCGAGATCTTCTCCACCGCCGCGGATAACCAGACCACCGTGGAGATACATGTGCTTCAGGGTGAGAGGGAGATGGCCGCTGATAACAAATCCATTGGACGTTTTCAGCTGGCCGGAATACCACCGGCACCCAGAGGAATACCCCAAATCGAAGTGACTTTCGATATCGATGCCAACGGAATTCTTAATGTATCGGCCAAGGACAAGGCCACCGGCAAGGAGCAGAAGATCATTATCCAGGCTTCCAGCGGGCTGGATGAGGAAGAGATAGATAAGATGGTGGAGGAGGCAGAAGAGCATGCCTCTGAGGACAAGGCAAAGAGGGAATTGATCGATCTGCGTAATCAGGCCGATCAGCTGGCTTACCAGACTGAGAAGCAGCTGGGTGAATACAAGGACAAGGTTTCCCCGCAGGATCATGAGGAGATCCGCAGAAGCCTGGAGGAACTGAAGGAAGCGTCAAAATCGGATGACAGGGAAAGGATAAAATCCGCCCTGGAAAAGCATAATCAGATTATGCAGAAGGCAGCTCAGCAGATGTATCAGGCTGCTTCCCAGGAATCTGGACAGCAGGCCGGAGCCGGTGCCGGGACGGCCGGAGGCGAGCAATCGTCGGGGGAGAAGAAGGAGAAGAAAGAGGAAGATGAGAATGTGGTGGATGCGGACTATGAAGTTATCGATGATGAGAACTCCAAGTAGGCCATCGATTTTTCCGTTGCCCATTATCCGGCGATGTTATAACATTTAAGTCAGGGAGAGGGTGGGCGATTAGCTCAGATGGTTAGAGTGCCTGCGTGACATGCAGGAGGTCACTGGTTCAATTCCAGTATCGCCCACCATTACTTGATGAATATAAAATTGACGGGGAAGTCATGTTTGAATTATCGGTCAACAAAAGTAAAAAGATAGAGATTGAAGATGACGCTATGTTCAGGGATGTTTTGGGGAAATTAGAGCCGGGTATCAGAAATAGAACCATCGCTTTCAGAATGGATGATAAGATTTATGATGTCAGGGAAAGGGTGCCCTGTGACGGAGGAATAGAACCTGTCATGATTAACAGTGATGAGGGACTGGATATTCTCAGACACAGCGCTTCTCACCTTATGGCTCTTGCAGTTCAACAGCTATTCGATGATGTGAAATTTGCCATAGGTCCCTCTATAGAAGACGGATTCTACTACGATTTTTATCTGGGCCGGACATTCTCTCCGGAAGATCTCAAGAAGATCGAAAAGAGAATGAAAAAGCTGGCTAAATCCGGAGATCTCGAATTTAGCAGAGAGGAGATGAGCAGGGAGGAGGCCATGGCTTTTTTCAGGAAGAATGATCAGAAATTCAAGGTGGAGCTTCTTGAGGATATGGATCAGGAGAAGGTCTCTCTCTTCAGGCTGGGGACATTCGTGGATCTCTGCCGGGGCCCCCATGTTCCCTCGGTTAAGATGTTAAAGGCATTCAAGCTCCTTTCCATAGCGGGAGCTTACTGGCGGGGAGACGAAAACAGGGAAACACTTCAGAGGATTTACGGCACTGCTTTTCCCGACAGGCAGGAGCTGAAGAACGAAATGAACAGGCAGGAAGAAGCCAGGAAGCGGGATCACCGGAAGCTGGGGCCTCAGCTGGAACTGTTCGATATCAGGGAAGAAGCGGGAGGAGGTCTGGTGTTCTGGTATCCCAGGGGATACACCCTGCGCGAGATTATCGAAAATTACTGGAAGGAAGAACACCGGAAGAATGGATATGATATAATACTGACACCTCATATAGCAAAGAGCGACCTCTGGAAGACTTCCGGTCATTACGACTTCTACAGGGAAAACATGTTTGTAATAGAGGATGAGGGTCAGGAATTCGTATTGAAACCAATGAACTGCCCCGCTCACATTCTGGTTTATAAAAGGAAGATCCACAGTTACAGAGATCTGCCCATCAGATACGCTGAACTCGGCACGGTCTACCGCAACGAGAGGTCGGGAACACTGCACGGGCTGCTCAGAGTAAGGGGGTTTACCCAGGATGATGCCCATATTTTCTGTACACCCGATCAATTGATGGAGGAGGTGGATAAGTGTTTCGACTTTGCTCACAGACTTCTGACCTCCTTCGGATTTGATAATTATGAGGTGGAACTGAGTGCTCACCATCCCGAATACATGGACCAGTATGCCGGAACCGAGGAGGAGTGGATCCGGGCGGAGGAGGCCCTCTTCTCAGCGGTAAGCAAGAGGGATATCCCCTATAAAAAGATTCCCGGTGAAGCCGTCTTTTACGGACCAAAAATCGATCTGAAGCTGATAGATGCCATAGGAAGAGGATGGCAGGCTACCACTATTCAATTCGATTTCAACCTTCCCCGGCGCTTCGGTGTTACATATATATCCAGTCAGGGCCACAAGGAGTATGTATACATGATACACAGGGCCCTGCTGGGATCTATGGAGAGATTTATCGGCACCCTGACGGAACATTACGCCGGAGAATTTCCGCTTTGGATCGCTCCTGTGCAGGTTGTCATGCTGCCCATAGGATTGGGTCACCATGATTATGCCAGAGAGTGCGCAGCCCGGTTAAAGGAATCGGGAATAAGAACTGAGATGGATCTGAGAGAGGAAAAAATCGGATATAAGATAAGGGATGCAGAACTGCACAAGATACCCTACATGGCAGTAGTAGGGGACAGGGAGATGGAGAGCGGGACCATGGCTGTAAGATCGAAGAAGGGGGGAAGACTGGGCAGTAAAAAAATTGAAGAATTTATACTCAAAGTAGTTGACGAGATAGAAAAGAAAATATAATTTTAATTAAAATCAGAGAAGTAGAGATAGAATCAATCTCTCACCTTACGGTTAAATTACCGGTAGGGTTTCATCATAGTCATGAATAAAGGCGGGTGGAACATCTACCTGCCTTTTTTACTATTGATGTGGAGGTAGTCAAATTAAAAGAAAAGGAACCAGAAAGGGCAAACCTGAAAAACTTCGGGTTAACGAACGTATCCGGATAAACAAAGTAAGAGTTATCGATGAAGAGGGAAATCAGCTCGGAATCATGCCCACGGAAGAAGCAAAGGAAATTGCCAGAAGCAGGGGGCTTGATCTGGTGGAGATTTCTCCCAATGTGAAACCTCCGGTCTGTAAAATAATTGATTACGGCAAGTTCAAGTACGAACAGAGCAAGAAAGCCCGCCAGGCGAAGAAGAAACAGCATGTGACTCATCTGAAGGAGATAAAGCTGAGTCCCTCTATCGAGGAACACGATATTAATTTCAAACTGAAGAATGCCGAGAAGTTTCTCAAGAAACATGACAAGGTTAAATTTACGGTGAAATTCAAGGGCCGTGAAATGAAGCATATGGAACTGGGATATGAGCTCCTGGACAAAATAAGGGAGGAGTTCGAGGATATTGCGACCATGGAGAAGAACCCCCAGAGATTAGGTAAAACCCTTAGCATGATTCTGGGACCGGTTTCGAAGAGAAAGAAAGGTGGAAGTTAGAATATGCCAAAGTTGAAAACCAACCGGGGAGCTGCCAAGAGGTTCAAGCTAACGGCTAATGGAAAGATCAAGAGAAACAAAGCTTACAGAAGCCACATCCTCACCAAGAAATCGAGTAAGAGAAAGAGAAAGCTGAGAAAACAGGCGTATGTGGATGATACCAACGCCAAAAAGGTAAAGAGGATGCTGGGTAGATAAATTTCCTGGAATTTACAGCTGAAATGGATAAATAACGGGGGTCATAGCAGTTATGCCGAGAAATAAAGAGAGAGTAGCCAGACAGAGCAAGAAGAAGAAAATATTCAAGAAGGTAAAGGGATACAGGAGCAGCAGCAAACTGTATAAAACTGCCGTTGAAGCTTCGAACAGGGCAGAAGCGGAATCATACAAGAGCAGGCGGATGAGGAAACGTGATTTCAGGAGATTGTGGATCACCCGTATAAATGCAGCAGCCAGATTTAATGGAATTAGCTACAGCAGGTTTATCGATGGTCTCAAGAAATCCGGTGTGCAAATAAACAGAAAAATGCTGGCTGAAATAGCGGTAAATGATAGTGATTCTTTTGCAAAACTTGCCCGGGTAGCAAAGGAAAATATTAAATGACCAACGGTAATATTGACCCTTCTGATATTGAGGAACTTGGGACAGAGGCAAAGAATCAAATAGCCGGAGCTGAAACTCTGGATGAACTGGAGAATGCACGGATTGAATATCTGGGAAGGAATGGCAAAGTTACCTCGGTTTTAAAATCAATAGGAAAGCTTGCTCCGGACAAGAGACCTGTTATCGGCAAGATTATTAACAAGCTAAAGAATGAACTTAATAAATTACTTGAGACAAGGAAGAAGGAATTAACAGAAGCTTCGGAAACAAAAGAAATATATCCAGGCGATTTTACGCTTCCCGGAAGAAAGGCCTGGCGTGGTGGTCTTCATATTCTGACAAAGGTCAAGAGAGAGATAAAGGATATACTTTACGGAATGGGATACAGCCTGGCGGAGGGCCCCGATGTTGAGCTGGACTACTATAATTTCGAAGCCCTGAATTTTCCCCCCGATCATCCTTCCAGGGATCTCCAGGATACCTTTTATATAAACCGGGATATTCTTCTCAGAACCCAGACATCTCCGGTTCAGGTAAGATACATGGAAAAACACAAGCCGCCCATTAAGATAATGGTTCCCGGAAGAGTATACAGATGTGAAACCCCCGATCCCTCTCATGCTTCAGAATTTCTGCAGATGGAGGGACTGTATGTGAATAAAAACGTTTCACTGGCTGATTTGAGAAGCGATGTACAGTTTTTTGTGCATTCATTCTTCGGTAAAGACAAGGAGATAAGGTTCAGACCGCACTTTTTCCCCTTTACCGAACCGAGTGCCGAGGTGGATATGAGTTGTTTCTCCTGCGGAGGCAAAGGGTGCTCGGTATGCCAGAAAACAGGATGGATCGAAATCATGGGAGCGGGAATGGTGCATCCCAGGGTATTCGAGTATGCGGGATACGACCCCCGGGAGTACACTGGTTTTGCCTTCGGCATGGGGATTGACAGAATAGCAATGCTTAAATATGGAATAGGCGATATACGCAGATTCCTTCAGAATAATCTAAGGTTCCTGAAACAATTCTGGGGACTTAATCCTAATCATTACAGGTAAGAGATGAAGGTAAGTTATAACTGGTTAAAGAAGTATGTGGAATTGCCGGAAGACTTCGAAAAACTGGCCCATGATCTTACCATATTCGGATTGAATGTGGAGGAGATTATAATAAAGGAGCCGGATTTCAGCGGGGTTGTTCTGGGAAGAGTTACCAGGGTCAGAAAACATCCCAATGCCGACCGCCTCTCCCTCTGTGAAGTAGATGTAGGCGATGACAGCGGGCTTCAGATAGTATGCGGAGCTCCCAATGTACGCAAGGGATTAAAAGTCCCGGTGGCTCTGGACGGGGCCGAGCTCCCGGGCGGATTTAAAATCAAGAAAACAAAACTCAGGGGAGAGAAATCCGAGGGGATGATCTGTTCTGAAAAGGAACTGGGAATAAGTGAAAGGGCGGAGGGTATAATGGAGCTCAGCCTGGATTATCAGACCGGAAGGGATCTGGAAGATGTACTGGGCAACAGTGATACCATATTTGATATAGAGGTAACTCCCAACCGCCCCGATCAGCTGTCCCACATAGGCATTGCCAGGGAAATAGCGGCACTATACCAGCAGGAGCTCAGATATCCCGAACTCTTCCCGCTGGATCAGAAATCCGATTTCGAAATAAAGCTGGAAGATGTGGACGGATGTCCCCGATACAGTGCAGCCCTGGTGGAAGAAATCAATGTAGCTCCCTCCCCTCTATGGATGCAGAAACTTCTCCGGGCTGTGGGGGTAAAACCCATAAATAATATAGTGGACATTACCAATTTTGTAATGATGGAATATGGGCATCCGCTCCACGCCTTCGACCGTGATAAATTGAAGGGCGATACAATCAGGGTAAGGAGGGCTGAAGATGGGGAAGAGATCATCACTCTGGATGGAGTAACCAGGGAACTTAACAGCGAAACACTGGTTATAGCCGATCAGCAATCAGCGGTGGGTCTAGCAGGTATTATGGGGGGGCTTGTCTCCGAAGTTTCTCCGGATACCAGGAATGTTCTAATTGAATCCGCCATGTTCGATCCTGGAATAGTGCGGAAAAGCAAGGAAGTGTTGAAGCTGGAGACGGAGGCATCCTACCGTTTCGAAAGGGAGGGGGACATCGGTGTGACTGTAACCGCTCTCAGAAGAGTCTGTCAGCTGATAGATAAGACGGGGGCGGGTAAACCGCTTCACCAGTTCAAGGATGTAATGGCAAAGAAGGAATGGACCGAATACCGCAGGGTATCTCTGAATGTAGAGCAGGCAAACCGCCTGATGGGTACCCATCTCAACGCCAGGGATATAGTTGATCTGCTGGAAAGGCTGGAACTGGAATCGGATTCTTCCGATAACCAGGTTAATGTATCAGTACCATCCTTCCGGAGGGACATTCATCGTGAAGTAGATTTAATTGAGGAAATAGCAAGGACATACGGCTATGACAACTTGAGGGATGGGGGGGAGCAGGAGGAGAGGGTTTACGCTGTGGTATCGGCTGAAGACGAATTCAGGGAGAATATTCGCGATTTTATGGTAGCCAGGGGCTATGCCGAGGCTATCACCAGCTCATTTATGAATCCCAGTGATATTTTGAACTTCCAGTGGTCTGAAAACGATCCCAGATTCGAAAGCATCGAGCTGGCCAATCCCCTTACTGAAAAGCAGTCGTTGTTGAGGACTTCCCTGATACCGGGATTGTTGAGAGTGATAACCAACAACCCGGTGACCGAACAGGAAGGGATCAGGATATTCGAAATGGGTAAAACTTTCAGGAGGAGGGGGAAAAACGGCGGCCTGCCAATCGAGGATCTTCATCTGACGGCGGTTTTCACCAGAAAATCAAAACCGCTGCAGTGGTTAGAAGATGAGGAAGAATTCGATTATTTCGATATGAAGGGTGAACTGGAAGCTTTGCTACTGGAATTTGGTATAGACGTTGAGATGGAGAGGGTAGGGCAGAGAGAGATAAGCGATATTATGTTCGAATGGATTATCGGTAATGACACCGTAGCCGAATGCGGTATGCTTCCCCGGGAGGTCTTATCAGGGTATGATATCAAGAATCCTGTCTATTTCTACGATATCAATTTCAGCATTATCCAGGGTCATCTGTCTTCAGAAATAAAACAGAGCGGGGTAAGTCCCTATCCCGCTGTCAAGAGAGACCTCTGTCTGGTTTCATCAAACAAGTTCTGTTACAGAGATATAAAGGATTTGATAGTCCAGACAGCAAGAAATCTTGAATCGATAGAACTTTTCGACTATTATAGAGATGGGCATCTGGGTAAAGGAAAGAGGAGTTATACCTTTCGCCTTTACTTCCGTTCTCCAGAGAAGACGCTGGATGACAGCAGAGTGGATAAGGAAATTTATAATATCCTATCCAGGCTCAAGGAGGAATACGGGATAGTTCTAAGAGAAAAATAGATGGAGGCAAATCGATGATGGAATCGAGTTTAGCCAGCTTGAATGCTCTGGAAGAGAAGATTAACAGAGCAGCAGAACTGATAAGTACACTGAGAGAAGAAAAGAGCAGAGTGGAAAGTGAAAATAAAGAGTTGAATGAAAAACTTAAATCGTTGTATATTGAAAATGAAGGGCTGAACGAAGAAATAGAAAGACTTAAGAACGCTCAGGAAGGAATGGTGAGAACCAAACAAGTTAGAGAGGAGATTAAGAGCAAAATAGAGGAGATGCTGGGCAAAATGGACAGACTTGACATTTAGCTCCGGCAATTGTCCCGATTAATATAGGTGGTTTGGGCTGGTGAGGAGTTTTTAGTTTTCAACATTGATCTTAAGAGGTGATGTGATGACCGAAAAGAGTACTGAGAAGGTGGAAATTTTTGGTCAAGAGTACAAGATAAAAGGCGCAGGTGACCCCCAGTATATATACAAGATTGCTGGTTATGTGGACAAAAAAATGAGGGAAATCGCGCATACTAGTGGTATTATGTCTCAATCCAAAATTGCCATATTGACTGCTCTGAACATAGCTGACGAGCTGTTTCAGATAAAGGAGGAGGAGGAGAGGGTCCAGAGCAAGGTCGATAAGAAGGCTGAGAGGTTGAGTGAAATTTTTGATGACAAGATCGGTGCGGAGCTATGATCTCCTTCTCGCCAGCCCGGTGTTGGATGAGATTGGGATTAGTATTGAGCGATTTTGCCAGCTCAAATTCCCTGCAGTGTACGTGATGGAGAAGAGAAATTTGAGCCAACACCTTAAGCCCGGAAGCCTTATATCTGGTCAGTGATGTCAAGCCTGCTCAGTGCAGGAAGGTTGAGCTGGTCATGCGGGCATCCACCTTGTGAAACGGGCTTCAAATAATCTTCACACACGGCACGAGGTGGGGAATTTTTTTAATCGGTATCTCCCCTATACAATGATATTAAAAACGAAGCATATCCTGTTATAAATGGGATACTTGGATAATTCTGGAGGTGAAACACTCTGATTAAACATCAGGGGATTAGCTATGGATGTGATAATAATTTATATATCAGCGGGGGTACTGATACTTCTGCTTGGCTTTATTCTTGGCTGGATCATCAACAAGAAGGTTTCGGAAAGCCACATGAAACACACCCGCAAGCTTGCCGAAAACATCATCTCGGAAGCTCAGAAGGAGGCGGAGACTCAGAAGAGGGCATCCATCCTGGAGGCGAAAAGTGAATGGTATAAAGCAAAGCAGGAATTTGAGAAGAGCACCGAAGAAAACCGCAAGGAAATTAAAAGGGAGAGACGCAAACTGGAGGAGAAGGAACAGAATATAAACCGGAAGGTTGATTTCCTGGAGAAGCGGGAGAAGGAGTACGAAGAAAATCAGAAACTTATGGAGGCCAAGCTCGAGGCGGTGGAAAAGAAGGGGGCTGAGCTGGAGCATCTGCTCAGGGATGAGAATATCAAACTGGAGAGAATTGCGGGGATGAGTTCAGAGGAGGCCAAGAGGCACCTGAAGGCCAACCTGGAGAGTGAAGCCAGGCACGAAGCAGCCAAGAGAATAAGAGAGATCAAGGAAGAGGCTGAAAGGACAGCTATAAAGAAGAGCAGGGAAATACTGACTCTGGCTATCGAGAGATACGCAGCCGATCACGTTTCGGAACATACCGTTTCCGTGGTGGATCTGCCCAACGATGAGATGAAGGGAAGGATTATTGGCCGGGAGGGAAGGAATATCAGATCATTTGAAAACATAACCGGTGTGGATGTGATTATCGATGATACTCCGGAGGCGGTAACCCTGTCGGGCTTTGATCCCATCAGGAGGGAAATCGCCAGGCTGTCACTGGAAAAACTGATAAAGGATGGAAGAATCCACCCCGGCCGTATAGAGGATTTGGTGAACAAGACCAGGGATGAATTGATGGAGGAGATAAGGGATATCGGTGAACAGACCACTATTGAATGTAATATTCATGGAGTACATCCTGAACTGATTAAGCTGCTTGGCCGGCTTAAATACAGAACCTCATACGGACAGAATGTTCTTCAGCATTCCAAGGAGGTGGCTTTCATATCCAGTCTTATCGCCAGTCAGCTTGGTTTGGATGAAAAACTGGCCAAGAGGGCGGGGATACTGCACGATATCGGAAAGGCGGCTGATCACGAGATGGAAGGCACCCATGCCGAGATCGGAGCCGAACTGGTCAAACGGTACGGAGAAAATGAAATAATAGTCAACTCTGTGGCTGCACATCACGAAGATGTGGAAGCTACTTCACTTATCACTCATATTGTATCCGCAGCTGATGCAATTTCCGGGGCCAGACCGGGAGCGAGAAGAGAAACCCTGGAAAATTACATCAGAAGACTGGAGAAGCTGGAGAAGATCGCAGATGGTTTCGAGGGTGTGGAGAGATCATATGCCATACACGCGGGGAGGGAAATCAGGATCCTGGTAAGCTACAAGAAGGTAAACGATGTGCAGGCGGATGAATTGGCATCCGACATCTCCAGAAAGATAGAAGAGGAAATGGAATATCCGGGCCAGATAAAGGTTGTGGTAATAAGGGAAACCCGGGCCATAGATTTCGCCCGGTAGTAGCTGTCAGTCACAACATTTTTCGCCGGATGCATTGAAAAAGGTGGGCAGGGGGCCATCTGAGCAGGTTCACTATTCATAATATGGATTTGATCCCTGTTAAGCTGTTGCTGTTTTATTGGCAAAGGCGTAGTTCTTTTGCTGGAGTATGATTAAATGTTAAATGTTCTATTAATCGGAGATATTATCTCCCGTGGGGGGAGGAAAGCAGCCAGAAACCTACTGCCTTCTATCAGGGAAGATCTGGAAATCGATCTGTGTGTGGGCAATGTGGAGAATGCCGCCGGGATGTTCGGTATAACTCCAAAGATAGCAGATAAGATATTCTCCTATGGAGTTGACATAATGACCAGCGGCAATCATATCTGGGATAAAAGGGAGGGGATTGATTTACTTGAAAAAGATGAAAATATTCTTCGTCCTGCAAATTATCCCCCGGGTTTGAAGGGAAAGGGACACCTTGTAAAAATGGTCGACAGTACCAGGGTCTGTGTGATAAATATTCAGGGTAGAACCTTTATGAGACCGCTGGATTGTCCATTCAGGTGCATTGACGGAATACTGGAGAACCTGGATAGCGGGGTAAAGGTCATACTGGTTGATTTTCATGCAGAGGCTACCAGTGAAAAGATGGCTATGGGTTTCTACCTTAATGGAAGAGTCAGCGTGGTGGCAGGTACCCACACTCACATCCAGACTTCGGATGATAGAATCCTGGACGGGGGAACCGCATATATTACCGATCTGGGTATGACCGGTCCCTTTAATTCAGCGATTGGAGTTAAGCCCGAGCAGGTTATAAAATCATTTTTAACTCAGACCAATGTGAGATTCAAACCTTCCCTGAGCCAGCCACGGCTGGAAGGTTTAATGGTATCCATTGATGCGCAGAGTGGCCGGGCGGTCAATATTAAAAGAATCAGCAGGAAACTGGAGGAAGAGTAGTTAGTTTATGGACAGAAGCAAAAAGCTTATAGACGGGAAGAAAATTTCAGCCCGGGTGATTTCGGAAGTTAAAGGGGAAGTGGAAGAATTCAGCAGCAGGCATCGCCCACCCCACCTGGCTGTAGTTATAGTCGGGCAGGATCCCGCATCCAGGATTTATGTGAAGAGCAAAATCAAAAAGGCCGCCAGGTGCGGTATCCGGTCCACCCTGATGGAACTGCAAAGCGATATCACACAAGATAAGCTGGAGGGAAAGGTGGAGGAATTAAACCTCGACAAGGAGGTGGATGGTATACTTGTTCAGCTCCCACTTCCTGACCAAATCGATGAGCATCCTGTAATCGAAGCAATAAGTCCGCAGAAGGATGTGGACGGTTTCCATCCCTGTAATCTGGGTATGCTGGCTGCGGGATATCCCCGGTTTATTCCATGTACCCCCGCTGGTATTATTGAGTTGCTGAAGCGTTACCATGTACAGACATCCGGCAAGAGAGCTGTAGTACTGGGAAGGAGCTTAATCGTGGGGAAGCCCATGGCCATGCTGCTCTCAGGCAAGAGTGAAGCTGGAAACGCAACCGTTACAGTTTGCCATTCCAGAACCAATGGACTGGAAGATATATTGAGGAGCGCCGACATTCTGGTGGCGGCGGTGGGTAAAGCCGAGATGATAAGGGGTGAAATGATCAAGGAGGGAGCAGTTGTTATTGATGTGGGGATAAACAGGGTGGATGATCCCGGATCAAAGAGGGGGTACCGGCTAAAGGGAGATGTTGAATTCAAGTCTGCGATGGAAAAGGCATATCTGATAACCCCCGTTCCCGGGGGAGTCGGGCCGATGACCGTTGCTATGCTGATGAAGAATACATTGAAGGCATCCAGGATGGCTCTGGAGAAATAGAACAGGGGAGGGATGAACGGGTAATGGGTGAGGGTGATATGAAATTGTTGGATGAAGATATATATACGGTTACCGAGATATCAGAAGCAGTAACACAGTGCCTCCAGACGGAATTCCCTCAGATCACTGTTTTAGGCGAAGTGGCAAATTTCAAGGCACACACATCGGGCCATTTCTATTTCAGTTTGAGGGACCACAAGAATCTCCTGAGGGCTGTAATATTCAGACGTGATGCCCTGTCCATCAGTTTCGGTATGGAAAACGGGATGAAGGTGCTGGTGTCCGGAAGAATCTCTCATTACGGGGGAGGGGGTCAAACGCAACTGATTGGGAGGAGGGTGGAGCCCGCCGGCCGGGGGGAGCTGGAGCTTGAATTCAGAAGATTGCTGCAGAAGCTTATGAAGGAGGGACTAACCGATCCGGCCAGGAAGAGGGGGATTGCCAGATACCCTATGAAGATAGGAGTAATCACTTCACCTACAGGTGCTGCGGTGAGAGATATTATCAACACTCTGGCCAGGCGCTGGCCCGCTGCAGAAATAGTACATTTCGCTGCCACCGTTCAGGGTCCGGGGGCTGTGGATTCAATCATGAAATCTCTGTCAGAAGCAAACAATATCGAAGATATGGATGTTATTATTCTGGCCAGGGGGGGTGGCAGTATAGAGGATCTCTGGGCCTTCAATAACGAGAAACTGGCCCGCGCTATAAGCACTTCCGCACACCCGGTAGTCACCGGAATAGGACATGAGATCGATATAACTGTGGCGGATTATGTTTCGGACAGAAGAGCTGCCACTCCCACGGCAGCAGCAGAAATAGCAACACCCCTGAAGGAGGAGGTGGACTTCTATATAGAAGGTATGATGGAAAAGCTCCGCACCGTAGCCAGAAGGTCTTCTGAACAGAGACTGAACAATCTGGAGTATCTGATGAGGAGTACTGTTTTTCCGGCAATAGTCCACCGCCTGGAGAATCTTGAATTGAGACTGGATGACAGAATTACCAGAATAAGCAGGATGTGGGAGAAGTTGAAGGAAGCCAGGTTGAAACGAATAATTAACTCCGGATTTCTCATGTCCAGGGCACTGGAGCGAAGAGTAAGAGAGGGCCAGTACAGGTATGGAGACATTCTGAAGAGGTTGTCGGCAAGAAATCCCCGGAGCAGTATTGCCGCCGCCACTGAGAAGATCAAGCGTATCGGAAGGATGATAAATATGCGGGTAACCGGGGGAATATTCTCCCGCAGTCGCGAGATTTCCGGAATGATCAGGACTCTGAGTGGCCTGTACCCACTGAAGGTTCTGGAGAGGGGTTATACCTTCTGTACAGATAAACAGGGTGATATAGTGGGACGGGTAAGTGAAGTGGAGAGGGATGACGACTTAAAGGTTAATTTCTATGATGGAGAGGCGGACTGCAGGGTTGAAGATAGAAGGGAGAAGAAAGATGGCTAAAAAGATGAACTTTGAAGAGGCGGTGAAGAGACTGGAAGAGATTGTAAGGCAGCTGGAAGATGGGGATGTGCCCCTGGAGAAGAGCATCGAACTTTACCAGGAGGGGATGAAGCTGGGGAAGAAGTGCCGGTCCATCCTTCATAAGGCAGACCAGAGGATACAGGAACTTTCCCAAGATTCAGAGGACCGGGATGAGGATGAGTAAGAGTTTGGACAGGAAGGAATTGATTAAGCGTCTGGAGGAGGACCGTAATATTGTCAATGGCAGGCTGGAGGAACTGTTGCCGCCCTCCGCTACTGTACCGGAATCATTACACCGGGCAATGAGATATTCCGTTCTGGGGGAAGCCAAGAGGATCAGGGCTGTTCTGTGCCTGGAATCAAGCAGGATATGGGATGGTGATTCATTTGAATCAGCCCTGGATGCAGCCTGTGCCATAGAGTTTATCCATGCATACACCCTTATCCATGATGATCTGCCCGCTCTGGATAATGATAGCTACAGAAGGGGAAAATTCTCCTGTCATGTAGAATTCGGAGAAGCCCTGGCCATATTAACCGGGGATGCGCTTCAGGCTCTGGCTTTCCAGGTGCTTTCATGCTGTTCTTCAGATAAGGGGAAGGCTGTGAGGGCGGTAGAAATTCTGGCCCGGAACGCAGGCTCCACAAAGCTGGTGGGAGGACAGGTAATGGATATAGAGAATGAGGGCTCCCGGCCGGATCCGCATCTGGTATCCGGCATGCACAGGAGAAAGACTGGAGAGCTGATATCAGCTTCCATGGCCATAGGAGCCGTTATTGCAGGAGCAGATGCAGAGGGATGGAAGGAATTCAGGAATATTGGTATGGATGTGGGGCTGGCTTTTCAGATAATTGACGATATCCTGGATATAGAGGGTAAGAAAGAAATTGTAGGCAAGGGAGTGGGCGGGGATGACAGCCGGAGAAAGGTTACTTATCCGGCTACCTTCGGGTTAGATAGATCAAGGAAGATGGCAAAACAGCTGATTGAAAAATCCATGGAAAGAGTTGAACAGTATCCGTGTGATGGGTATATTCAGGGATTATTCCGGCTGATTGTGAACAGGATAAAGTGAAATGCTGAAGCAACTTGTTTATCGTTATATCTTTATTCTACCTATTATATGCGGGCTTTTCATACAAACTTTGAAGATATTATTTTACTCCCTGGCAAATAAAAGGGTTACCATAGAAAAATTTTTCCAGGCGGACGGTATACCCAACCTGCATTCAGCTGCATTCAGCTCTATGGCAACCGGGATAGGAATTAAACACGGTCATTCTTCGTTAATTTTTTCCCTGATTAGCGTTTACAGTATTATAATCATACATGATACCATAAGGGTTAAGAGTGAGAAGGTCAAGCAGCTGGATGTACTGACTGATATAATCTCAAATATTAAAACACTGAGCAAGGATCTGGAAAATGTTACTCTAAAAGTGCTGCAATTCAGAGCATTCGATGTGATTAGCGGGGCTTGCTTAGGAATACTGTTAGCTTTTCTGATCATGTAAACCAGAAGGTAAACATGGCTGGAATACTTAATAACATCAATTCTCCCGAAGACCTGAGGAAGCTTTCCGTACCCGAGCTGGGAAAACTCAGCGGAGAGATAAGGAACTATATTATAGAGGTAGTCTCAAAAAGGGGAGGACATCTGGCATCCAGCCTGGGTTGTGTAGAGATTACCCTGGCTCTTCACTACGTTTTCAATTCTCCCCGTGATCAGATTGTCTGGGATGTGGGACATCAGAGCTATGCCCATAAAATTATTACCGGCAGGAGAGAGTCTTTCAAAAAGCTGCGAACCATGGGCGGTATCAGTGGATTTCCCAGGATTGCCGAAAGTGAACACGACATTTTCGGGGTTGGACACGCAAGCACATCCATATCGGCAGCATTGGGACTGGCGGTAGCCAGGGATATAAGGGGGGATGACAACTATGTGATAAGTGTAGTGGGGGATGGGGCGATGAGCGGGGGAATAGCCTTCGAAGGAATAAACCAGTCCGGTCATCTCAAAAAGGATAAATTCATTATAGTACTTAGCGACAATGAAATGTCCATATCAAAGAATGTGGGTGCTCTTTCCAAATATCTGACCATGCTGACCACGGAGAACCTGTATCTTCAGCTGGAGGCTGATGTGTGGGAATTGCTGGGAAAGGTCCCTTCGTTGGGTGGTAAGGCCAGGAAGCTGGCCAGCCGGGTGAAAGAGGGGATAAAAAACCTGGTGGTTCCATCCATTCTGTTCGAAGAGCTGGGATTCAGATACTATGGTCCCCTGAATGGGCATGATATCAGCCAGCTGGTGGAAGCGATGAAGAAGCTTAAGAAGGTACCAGGCCCAATACTGGTTCATACTATAACCAAGAAGGGAAAAGGATACAAATTCGCAGAGAGGGATTCAGAAAAGTTTCATGGAGTGGGGGGATTCTATAAAACCACAGGCAATTCGAGGGTTTCGTCGAAGAATCCAAAATACAGCAAGATATTCGGTGGTGAACTTACCCGTCTGGCCGGGGAAGATGATAAAATTATTGCCATCACCGCAGCCATGACGGAAGGAACCGGCCTGAGTGAATTTGCTGCGGAGATCCCGGACAGATTTTTCGATGTTGGAATAGCAGAACAGCATGCGGTAACCTTTGCCGCAGGATTGGCCAGGGAGGGAATGAAACCCTTCGTATGCATATATTCAACATTTCTGCAGAGGGGATATGACCAGGTAATACATGATGTAGCTCTGCAAAAGCTTCCGGTCAGATTCATTTTGGATAGAGCCGGACTGGTGGGCAGAGACGGTCCCACCCACCATGGTGCATTCGATATCAGCTATATGAGAATAGTGCCTAACATGGTGATAATGGCACCACGGGATGAAATAGAAATGATCAGAATGGTACGGACTGCCCGGGCGTATGATAGCGGACCCATAGCGATGAGGTTTCCCAGGGGAAATGTAAAGGGAATAGAAACAGATAATGAATTGACTCCGGTCGAAATCGGAAAGGGTGAGGTGCTTCAGAAAGGAAATGATATCACACTGATCGGGATAGGTTCCATGGTCGACCTGGCCGTTGAATCGGCCGGAGCCCTTGCAGATATTGGGATGAAAGCAACGGTTATAGATGCCAGATTCGCAAAACCACTGGACAGGGAACTTATCCTCTCCAATGTGGATGAGGATACACCGGTGATAACCATGGAAGAAAATTCACTCTCCGGGGGCTTCGGTGAATCAGTATCACAAATACTGGAGGAAAATGGTAGAATGGGTAAGATTATTAAGGTGGGTATTCCGGACAGGTTTATTCAGCATGGAAACAGGGAGGAGTTGCACCGGGAATCGGGGCTGACCGTTGAGGCTGTTATCGACAGTGTTAAGAGGGAATTAACCGGTTAAGCTGATAATGAGCCAGAAAGGAACGAGGATGCGTATTGAACGTGTCGGACTGGTAGTCAATACAGAGAAGGAAGAAATAGTAAAAGTACTGGCAGATATAATTGATTATATCCCGGAGGGTATCGGGATTTACGGTTTGGAAAAGGTTTCCAGCCTCATTCCGGGAATGATAGTCAGTACCGGGCAATTCTCACACTGTGATGTCATAATTGCGCTGGGGGGCGACGGAACCCTGCTCACCGCTGCCAGAATGGTGGAGAAGAAGGAGATTCCGCTACTGGGTATTAAATTCAGAAGCCTGGGATTTTTAACTGAGGATGATCCGGAGAGGGCGGTTAAAAGCCTTTTCAATGGCAATTACATCATTCAGGACAGGTTGAGGCTGGAGGTTAATGTAACCGGTAAGGGCGAGGATGAGATATCATACAGTGCATTGAATGATGTGGTAATTCACGGAGTGGGGGTTTCCCGGGTAATACACATGGAAACCATGATAGATGATGTGATGCTGGGTGAGTATCTGGCTGACGGGGTTATTGTATCGACACCCACCGGTTCCACCGCATACTCCCTCTCAGCCAACGGGCCTATAGTTAATCCCACCAGTGTCGATGCCTTCATACTTACTCCCCTCTATCCCCATTCACTTTCAGTCCGGCCCATAGTGGTCAGCAGCAAAGAAAAATTGAAAGTTAAGGTGATTGAGCAGTCTCAGGATGTTCTGTTGACTATAGATGGACAGGAGATTTGCGAAGTTAACGGAGATAGTAACATATTATTCAGAGAGAGCAGATATAAAACCAGACTGATAGTTACCGAAGAATATAATTTCTATGATCTGGTTCGCAGAAAATTAGAGTGGGGTGGCGTTCTGAGGCGGAGGTAAAGAGAGGTGGAGCGATTGTCATGCTTCAGGAAATAAAAATTCAAAACCTGGCGGTTGTGGAAGATGCTGTAATCAGATTTGACCATAACCTGAATGTTCTAACCGGCTCCACAGGAGCCGGGAAGTCGATAATACTTACTGCAGTACAGTTGCTGTCAGGGGGCAGGGCCAGGCGGTCGCTGTTACGCAAGGGTGCGGAGAAACTGGTGGTAGAGGGGGTGTTCACAATATCGCCGGATTGGGAAAAGAAAGAACGCCTGGGGATGGATCAGGAGGATGAATCCCTTTCCGTCAAGAGGCAGTTTACCGCCGGAGGCAAGAGCAAGCTGTGGATCAACGGGATACTTTCCACCAACGCCGCCGCTGCAGAGATAACCGAGTCATTGATTGAACTTCACGGACAGCACAGGACCCAGGATCTGCTTGACCCGGCCAATCATATTTATTATCTGGATAACCGGGGAGATTATCGTGAGTTGCTGGAGGAGTGCGAACAGCAGATAGAAAGGTATCAGCACCTTATGGAAAAGCTGGAATTCCTGAAGGCCCGGCAGCAAAAGCACAGGGAACAGGAAGATTTTCTTCAGTTTCAGCTTTCGGAACTTGAAGAACTTCAACTGGAACCGGGAATGGAAGAGGATATCAGAAACAGGATACACCGCCTGGAAAATATCCATAAATATTCTCAGTCCCTGGAAGAGTTACATAATATCCTGTCTGATTCGGAAGATTCTGCGATAGACAGGCTTGCCCACGCAGAGCATATTCTGGAGTATCTCTCCTCCATTGACAGCAGCTGGGAGAATGCCAGATCCGGGATAGGGGAAGCCAGGATAGCCGTTCAGGAGAACGCCAGAAGAATAGAGGGAGAGATGGGAGACTCGTCCGATCAACCCGAAGACCTGGAAAAACTTCAGCAAAAACTGGCATCCATACAGAGACTCTGCCGGAAATACCGGATGGACAGCAACCAACTGGTTAAAAAGAGGGAGGAGCTGAGAAAAATCCTTTCCTCCCTTAAAAATGGATCTGATGAGATACTGGATGTCAAGCGGGAACTGAAGGGACTGCGTGGTATTCTCGTTCCCATGCTGGAAAAATTAAGCAGGCAGAGAAGGAAAGCAGCAGAAATTCTTGATTCCCGGATGACCGGGGAGTTAAAATCGCTGGGAATGGAAGGAGCCCTGTTTAAAACCGAGATCGAAAGCACTCCGGCAGGGAAGGAGAGTGATGAACTCGATCTCAATATTAATACCAGAGGCTGGGATAAGGTTACTTTTCTAATCAGAACCAATGTGGGAGAGGATATAAACCATCTCAGTGAAGTTGCATCGGGGGGTGAGTTATCACGGATTACCCTGATCCTCAAAAAACTGCAGGTAGAAAAAAAAGGCATACCTATCCTGATATTCGATGAGATCGACTCAGGACTGGGAGCTGATCTCGGGGAGGTGGTAGCCGATAAGCTGGCTTCCCTGGCTGATAGATATCAGATAATATGTATATCCCATCTTCCTCATATAGCAGCCAGAGCAACCCAGCATATCAAGGTGCAGAAGAAGATTGTTGGTGGAAGGACCTCATCCACCGCTGAGGTACTGTCAGACAAACAAAAGATTACTGAAATAGCCAGAATGCTGGGAGGAAAGGGGAAGCTGAGAGAGGAACTTGCAGGTAAGCTTATAAAGGAAGGGTAAGTCAACCTGTCATTTAACAATCTGAATGCGCCCGTAGCTCAGTGGATAGAGCACCGGCCTCCGGAGCCGGGTGTCGGAGGTTCGAATCCTCTCGGGCGTGCCATAGAGGGACGGGATTTAACGATCCCGTCCCTTTCACAGGTATCATAAATGATTAAAACTGCAGTGGCGGGACTTGAATTGTTAAAGTCACAGTTGTATATTTTAGTGATGATGAATACACCGGAAGGGGCATTATCCTGATTAACTGACAGGCAACCGCAGTTTAATAGATTAAATCAGCAGGAAATACGGCGGAATTGTAATTGAGGAACGATCGGGTGAGCGCTTTGCTCAAATTCATACTGTTGGCGGCTTTATTCTACTATCTATTAAGAATTATAGGACGCCTGTTTACATCATCACAGAAGAGATCCGCATCTTCCGGAATTAATAATAAGCCTCAACAACATGACAGCCGTTACAGCCATCTCACCGATCAGGAGATAGAGGACGCCGATTATGAGGAGATAAGCAAGGACAATTGATAATGGTACTAAACCTGCGGAAGCCGAATCGCAGAAAATTCAAGTCATCCATAGGGGAACGCAGAAAGAGGGAGAGAGAATACTACTATTCATCCGTAACAGTTCTGGTGGTCAAGATAATCCTCTTTTTCTTCCTGCTGGTCCTGGTGGATGTCTCCTTCAGACTATTCCACTACAGATTCAGCGATCTTTCCCCGCCAATCAAGTACTCAGTCCCCGCGCTGGTGGCGATATTTGCCATCGCTGACGCTGTTTCCATAGTTAAAAGCATCCAAAAAGTAAGGCAAATTCGCAAGAACTGAAGTGTAATTAATAAGTTTTTACATATACTTACCGGGAGCCGGTAAAACAGAAACGAATTAAATTACACTATCTGATTATATGGCATATCAATTGCAGGATTTCCGGTGGAAAGGTGTATTTGTATGAAGAGTACCACGGATAAGAAATCCATACTGTTCAAAACCTTCACCGATATAACCAGCCTTATTACTTCGGGGAAGGATAACCGGTTAATATTCTATAAGATACTGGGCACCATGCTGGATACTCTTCCCACCGGCAAGGTATATCTTATCCTGGTGGACAATCACAGGATCATCAAATACATGGCAAAAATACAGGAGAACGGGCGAAAGGTTACCGAAGAGGACATGCCGGAGACCAATGGTATAATCAAATGGTTGCACAGGGAGGCGGAATCGCTGAGGAAGGATAACGATCAGGATGTTTTTTCTCTGGACCTGTCCGTACTGGCCAATGAATGCCTGGATGAAGGCGATAACTGCAGTACCATAATATCAGCTCCCATGAAATCAAAGAATTCAATGTTCGGGATTATAGTGGCTATAAATGATCCGGCTGTTCGTCCATTCAGTGATGATGATATTTATAACCTCACCGTTATGGCAAACCAGGCGGCGGTGGCATTCGAAAACTATCTTTTGTATAAAAAACTTAAATTTGAATCGGTTACTGACGAACTTACGGGTGTGTACAACTACAGATTTTTAATCAGGTCGTTAAAGCTGGAGCTGAAACGGGCGGAGAGATTTGATTATATATTTTCCTTCATTATGCTGGATGTGGATAATCTGAAAGACTACAACGACCGTAATGGCCATCTCTCCGGAAGCAGGGCTTTGAGGGATATAGGCCAGATTATCAAGAATACCTGCCGGGAAATAGACCTGGTGGCCAAATACGGTGGAGACGAATTTGCCATCATTCTTCCCCGGACTAACAGTGAGGGAGCTGTTGAGCTGGGGATAAGGATTCTGAATTCGGTGAAAAATTATGAATTCGATGGTGAAACTCCGGGGCTTCTTACCTGCAGCATCGGTATCGCAGTATTTCCGAATGACGCTACCAGGATGGAGGAACTTATCGACAGGGCAGATTCAGCATTATACCTTGCGAAATCGATGGGTAAGAATAAAATTCAGGTCTACCAGGAAGAGGGCTGTATCCGGAATTGATGCCGCAGAATGCTGTTTTAACGGCTTAACCGTAAAAGAAGATTTAATCAATGCGCAGTTTTGGGCTGATAAGGAACAGAAATCGGTTGAATTCTCCGGATTATATCTTATGCTGTTTTAACATCCTGTAGTTATGGTTGCAGTTGGAGGTTGTAATTGAACTTGAAGGAAAGAATCAGAGGCAGGAAATGCAGATGTGCCGTCATTGGATTGGGATATGTAGGATTGCCCCTGTCAGTTGAATTTGCCAGCGCCGGCTTGAAAACAGTGGGGGTGGACATATCCCGCCAGAAGGTTGAAATGGTGAACCGGGGGGAAAGCTACATAGGGGATATTTCCGACCAGGTTCTTGCTGACTGTTTGAATTCGGGATTGCTTGAAGCCACTGCTGATTTCAGCATTCTCAAGAATGTTGACACCATCAATATCTGTGTTCCCACTCCCCTCAGAAAAACCAGAGATCCTGACATATCATACATCATGTCAGCGGTTAAAACAATCCAGAAGATGGTTCATCCCGGTCAGCTAATAATTCTGGAAAGCACCACCTATCCGGGCACTACCGAGGAGGTTATCCTGCCTCTGATAGAAGAGACCGGATTGAGGGCGGGAGAAGATTTTTTCCTGGCCTTTTCTCCGGAGAGGGTGGACCCCGGCAATAGGGAATATACTACCAGGAACATACCCAAGGTGGTGGGAGGTATTACTTCCAGCTGTACCGAACTGTCCATTGAACTTTATAAGGCAGCAGAGATGAATCCGGTGGGGGTAAGCTCCTCCAACGTTGCCGAGACGGTAAAATTACTGGAGAATACATTCAGAAGTGTAAATATAGGACTGGTCAATGAAATAGCATTGATGTGTGATAAAATGAATATCAATGTGTGGGAGGTTATCGACGCCGCTGCAACCAAGCCCTTCGGCTTCATGCCCTTCTACCCCGGGCCCGGACTGGGAGGACATTGCATACCCATCGACCCCTTTTATCTTTCATGGAAAGCCAAGATGAGTGGTTTTGAATCGAGATTTATCGAACTGGCTGGAAATGTTAACCGGGAAATGCCAATGTATGTGGTAAGAAGGGTATCCGAATTGCTCAACCATAGGAAGCAATGCGTTAATGGCGCCGGCATTCTGGTTCTGGGTGTTTCTTACAAGGAGGATATATCCGACACCAGGGAATCTCCGGCCTTAGATATTATAAAGATACTTAAGGATATGGAAGCCAGGGTATCGTATTACGACCCATACGTTAAGGAGCTGGACAGTAATCTGGACTGTCCCCCCTTTGATTACACCTCAGATAATATTAAGAAGCTGGACTGTGCTATAATAATTACAGCCCACCGGGGGATAGATTACCAGAAGCTGGTGGATAACTGCCCGGCCATATTCGATACCAGGAACGCCCTGAAGAAATTCAAAAATGAAGATAATATCTTCAGACTATAAAATAATGTATATTGTTAACCAAGAAAGTCAGGAGGGATCATGTCTAAATATCTGGTAACGGGAGGAGCAGGATTCATTGGTTCAAATATTGTCGAAGCATTGGTCGAGAGGGGAGAAAATGTAGTAATTCTGGATGATCTGTCCACCGGGTACCGTGAAAACATGAAAAGTTTCGCGGAAGAAATTGAATTTATCCAGGGAAGCATAACCGACCGGGAGAAGGTGAGAAGGGCTCTGGATGGTGTAGATTACGTCATGCATCAGGGAGCTCTTGCTTCAGTCCCTCGAAGCATAGAGGATCCGTTACTGGTAAACAGAATTAATGCGGGGGGAACCCTGCTGATGCTGGAAGAGTCCCGCCGGGCTGGAGTTAAAGGCTTCGTATATGCTGCATCATCCTCTGCATACGGTGACAGCGAGGTGCTTCCCAAAAGGGAGGACATGACTCCCAATCCTAAATCGCCTTATGCCATATCCAAGCTGACCGGAGAATATTACTGCTCGGTCTACTCGGAAATATATGGATTGCCCACCGTTTCCCTGAGATACTTTAATGTATTCGGTCCCAGGCAGGATCCCAAGTCACAGTACGCAGCGGTGATTCCGATATTCATATCCAAGCTGCTCAGGAATGAAAGGCCAACCATATTCGGGGACGGAGAACAGAGCCGCGACTTTACCTTTGTTGAAAATGTGGTTAACGCCAACCTGCTGGCAGCGGAAAATGCCATGGAAATAGGAGGGGAGATGTTGAATATTGCGTGCGGGGAGAGATACACTCTGAATGAACTATACTCAATGTTGAAGGAGTACCTGGATGTAGACCTGGATCCTCATTATAACGATCCCAGAGCAGGTGACGTGAAGCATTCCATGGCCGATATAGAACGATCCCGGAAACTGATGGGCTATTCCACCTCAGTCGATTTCAAGGGGGGACTGAGGAAAACTATTGAGTGGTACAAGAGTAATGTGGATAATAGTAATTGAGGCAGGTTGATGATAAAGTTTTCTGGTATCCAGACAAAGGTAATATTATGAAAATGAGTAATAAAGCAGTTGTATCTGTTCTAGCAGTAATAATGTGTATGTCAGTCTTGACCCCTGATTCGCTGCGCAGCCAGGAAGTGTTGATTCGGCGGGGGGACAGGCTGGAGCTCATTGTTCCTTCCCGGCCCGAATTGAACAGGCAGATGATAGTAAATGAAAACGGTAACGTAACAGTTCCGGTCATAGGAACCATAGATGCGGAAGGGTTAAACACCGAAGAGGCCAGAATCAGCATCCTTTCAGAGTTGAGGGACGTATTTCCAAGTGTTGATAATATCGAATTAAATCTACTCAGCAAGGAATCCAGATTGCTGATATATGTTCACGGCCAGGTTCTCAATCCGGGGAAGTATGAATTCAGATCACCTCCAAATGTATGGGAGGCAGTGAGGGAAGCGGGTGGCGCAACGGCTGAGGCCTCACTCCAGTCGGTACTTCTTATTCGTTCGGAGAGCGATGGTGAGAAGACAAGCTTTGTTAACCTTCAGGAAGCCATAGACAGCGGTAACTTCAGCGGCCTGCCCATCCTTAAACCGGGCGATACAGTGATAATTCCGGAGGCTACCGCTCAGTTCCAGGGTAGTGGTGCAGTGAAGGTCATGGGAGCTGTGGTCACTCCGGGTTCATACTCCATAAGCGGGGAGAATAAAAATCTTGCAGACGCTCTTCTGGCGGCCGGCGGTCCCCTGGAAAATGCCAGCCTGGGGGAGATAAAGATAATCAGGTCACTTCCCGCAGGTGGCACAAAAACCATTCAGGTGAATTTCAATAATTTTCTGGATAGAGGTGACATGAACCACAATCCTCCCATCCGGAGGGGCGACACTGTAAATGTTCCCCGTCAGAGAAATTATCTTCATGTCATACTTACCGACCCAAGATTCCTGGTTAGTGTGATAACAGCGGTGGGAACACTTTCTGCAGTTTTGCTGAGGTAGAGAAAGGCTGGGCGGTTTGGAAAACGTAAAAAAGATTGTACCGCAGGACAGCGACGATAAGATCGATCTTTACAGGTACTGGAAGATATTCTGGCGCAAAAAGTACTATCTTCTAATTCCTATAATTCTGTCTCTGGCCATATCCACGCTGGGGGTTCGAAAACTGACCCCCGTATTCGAATCCTTCACTGTGATTTCTCTGGAAGACAGGAATATCCTTTCCAGCACCATGGAACGCTATCTGTCACCGGTTGAGGAAAGATCCAGGACCAGGAACAGGCAGTTCCGGGCCATGATAGAAACCAGACTGAAGAGCAAGAAGTTTCTTAAAATGATCATTCAGGATCTGGGTCTGCACAGGTCAGGCAGGGTGCGTTCCAGATTTGAAAGTATCAATTATCCTGATATAAATATGAGCGTTGAGGAGAGGGTGACCAGGCATTTCATATCTGTTCTGGAGGAAAAGATCAGTGTTTCTTCACCCATGCCGGGAATATTCAAGATAAGTGTATTCGACTCGGACCCAACCACGGCTTACATGCTGGCCAAGAAGGTCAGCAATAAATATATCCAGGTAAGCCAGCAGGCACAGCTTCAGGGACTCAGGCAGGCCGGAGCATTCAGTGACGAACAACTGGCAATATACAAGGAAAAGCTGCAGGCTTCCGAAAAGGAACTTGCCAGGATCAAGAGGGAGCTTGATACCACCGAACAGGAGAGGAATCCGGTTAATGCAACCAATATACATTTTGCCGAAGCACAGCAGAAGATGATGGCTGCAGAGATCGATAAAATTGAAATAGAACTCAAACGGGTCAGAGAGCATCTTAATGATGTTTTCGGAATGATTCCTGCCAGCGAGAAGGTAACTTCCAACGAGAAAATATCGAATATGGAGGAGCAGCTTATAGCCATGGGTGAAGAAAACCTGCTGACATCACTGCGCAACGGGGAACAACCAGGCAGTGATAATCAGAGGCTGTCATCCCGGTGGAATAGCCTGAGAAACGAGATTTCGAGTGTGATCAAGAGGGAATACAGCGAATTTTCCCGTGATCTTCTTCCCCTTATCACCGAGTACTTTTATCACCGATTCAGACTGGATTATTCCAGAAGCATAAATAACAAAATAAATGTATACATATCCCAGTATAAAAAGAATATGGAAAGAAGACCGGTGTTGATGAGAGAGTATAACCGGCTCAGCCACGAGGTAGAAACCAACAGGGCAATCTATCAGGCCTTCCTGGAATCCAAAACATCCACACAGATTTCGGAAGCGGTTCAGAACACCAATCTGGGTATCAGGATAAATATAGTGGAAAATGCAGAGAAACCTCTGGTTCCGGTGAGACCCAACAAACTCAAGATTATACTCTTAGCGGTAATGTTCGGTGGAGTCTGCGGGGTGGGAGCTATTCTGGTTTCAGAATACATGGACGACTCATTCAAGACCATCGATGAGGTACAGAGAACCATGAAGCTGCCTGTTCTGGGGACTGTACCTAAAACAGTGGCCTGGTTTCCCTGGGAGAAGAAGAAGAGGGGAAAGAATATTTTAGTATGGATCATTTCAATCTTTGTTCTTATCAGCCTGGTAAGCGGTTCTCTGTATATGTATGCCAAGTACCTCAGTAGCGGCGATATAGAAGTTGAATTAAAAGAAACCGGGGAGCAGAAATAAATTGACCAGGAAAAAGAAAAGAACCGGAATAAAGAAGCCTCAAAAAAATGGTGATGATAAAACCATCTTTGAGGTTTTTGATCAGGAAAGCCCCATGGCCACCGAGATGAGAAGACTATATTCCAATATAAGGCATATAGGTACGGAGAAGAAACGAAGTTTTCTGGTTACCAGTGCAAACAGGGGGGAAGGAAAAAGTACAGTGGCTTCTCATCTGGCTCTGACGGTAGCCCGGTTCAGGGGAAAGAAATCCCTGATTGTGGATGCGGACCTGAGGAGACCCAGAATCCACGGTATCTTCAATGTGGACAGGGGACCCGGTTTGCTGGAATGCCTCAGAGACGGAGTTGATCCGCTGGAAGTGGTGAAGGACACCCCTATTGAAAATCTGAAGGTGATAACGGCCGGTAAAAGGATTAAGTCGCCATCACACCTATTTGAAGGTGATGTTATATCAGAGATATTCGGCAAGATAAAGTTTTATTATGATATAGTTATAGTAGACAGCGCCCCCGTTATTCCGGTAAGCGATCCCATGTTGCTATCCAGTGAAGTGGATGGGGTACTGCTAATACTCCTGGCTGGGATGACACCCCGGAATGTGGCTCTCAGAACCAGGGACATACTTCTGGATGCCAATGCTAATATTCTGGGTCTGGTGGTGAACAATCTTTCCGAGGTGCTGCCCTACTACTATGATTACAAGTACTACGGTTATAGTAAGGAAAGTGATGAATAAGAGGTTTGTGGCATGAAGATAAATGCTGTAAGGTCCCTTAATTTAATTTTGTCTCTGATTCTGATCTCACTGCTGGTACCCGATTTCTCCCTTCTGGGCTCCGGCCCGGATTCGGTTTGTGTCCATTTTGCCAGCTCGGAAAGGGGAGCGTCTTTAAAAATAACGCATGGTTATACCCTGAGCGGTAAGCTCCCGGTTACCTTTTGCCGCCTGAGCCCATACTCAGACTATGAACTACAGATTTACGGAAGAGATATAGAAAAGCGGTCGGGTAAACTTAAATTTGATTCGGGCGGGATTCCCAGGGTATGCGGTATCAGGATGTCCAAGACATTGCGAAATATGTTGTTGCCAGGCTGGGGATCGGTATATGAAGGAGAAACTACCAGAGGCTGGATAGATGGCCTCTCCTTTGGGTCTGCTCTCTACTTCTTTCTTTATGAACATAATGAATACATGGATCTGAAGGATCAACATGACTCCGTGGTGGATGCCTTTAAGTCCTCTGACTCTATAGATGAGCGGGAGGTGCTGAGTGAGATAGCCACCCAAACTGCCATGGAGGTAAATGTACAGAATGAACACAGGAAGAACCTTTTCTGGTTTGGTACCGCACTATACGCCTATCAGATATTTGACAGCTGGTTTTTATCTTCTCCGCCCCGATCAGAGATAGGGGCGGGGGGAAATGTGGTCCGTTTCGATTCCCACCGTTTATCAAGATGGAAAGCGATGATGCTTTCTCTGATCAAGCCGGGTTCGGGGCAATATTATCAAGGGAAAAAAACCAGGGGAGCTTTGTGCACCATGCTATCCACTGCAGCAGGACTGGTTGCTCTGGAATATTATAACAGATACAACTGTGAATCAGAGCATTACCGGATGCTGATAGATCAATTCAATGAATCTGATTCCATCAGGGAGAAAAACATTTTAAGCGGCCTGGCGGCGAGGCAGTGGGAAGAAGTGGAAGATGAAAAACGCAACAGGGATATATCTTATCTGGTTCTGGCGGGAATATGGGGATACAGTATTCTGGATACGTTCTTTCCGGTATCCCATGAAAATAGTGCCGGGGAGAGTTCATTCTCGCTGGGTGTTGAGAATAATAATACACTAACCCTTCGGCTGAGCTTCTGATAATCAGGAGGAGGATGGCGGCATGAAAAAAACTATAGTATTAATCCTGAGTATTCTTACAATCTTCTGTATTCAGAGTTGCCTGGATAACATATCGGAGTCTCCACTGGAAGTGCCGGAAGCAATAGACTCACCTGCCGGAATAACTGCACGGGTAGGGGATGGCTCTGTCCTGCTCAACTGGAGAAGGGTTCCCGGAGCAACTGCATACAGAATATACAGGTCCACTTCCACCTCCGGGACGGAACGGATAACTGAAACGGCGGATACATCATATATCGATTCAGGAGTCAGGAATGAGACAGAATATTATTATTCCGTTTCATCTGTAAACGCTGATGGCCTGGAGGGAAGGAAATCGGAAACCATAACAGCTATACCTACTCTGTATTCGATTTCAATAAACGGGGGAGACATATTCACCGGTTCCAGGGCCGTCAGTATAGATATTTCTGTACCAGCTACAACCATACATATGATGCTGGATAATGATTCCACCTTCCTGTCGGGTAACTGGGAAAATGCCCGATCCACCAGAAACTGGAACCTTGTTGGGGATGATGGAGTGAAGAGGTTATATGCAAAATTCAGAGACCGGATGGGGTTTGAATCGCCGGTGGTATGCGACTCAATAACACTGGATACATACAGCGGGATAAGTGAAGTTTCTTTTTCTCCCCATAATCCATCGCCGGGTGACCCCATTCATTTCAGTATTACTGCAGAGGGCAATCAGACCGGCGGGGATGCCTGGATTGAGATCGAGGATTTCAACGAAGAGATCCAGCTTTATAACAATGGTCAGGGAGGGGATCAGGTTCCGGGCGACAGTATTTACGAAGCCGATTATGTCTTTCCGCTGTCATTCAGAGGAACTGAATTATGGGTAAGAGGCAACTTTATGGACAGGGCGGGTAATATGGCAAGTCCGTTGGAGCCGGAAGGTAGAATCAGTTTTACCGATCCGCCGGAACCGGTTTCCTATATTGGAGTAGCGGACTCTACTGTCGATCGTATTACCATTCGCTGGTCGGAAAGCAGCGAGGAAAATTTCAGGTATTACAGGATTTACAGAAGCACTTCACCCGGAGTGGAAGAGCAACCCCGGTTTCTGGTAAAACAATTGAGCAACAGAGCACAAACCACTTATCCAGACGGTGATCTGATGGAAGGACAGATATATCACTACAGGATATTTGTGATCAATGATCTCAACGAATCAGCCGGCAGCAGTGAACTCACCGCCCATACCTACGACGCAGTCCCTGATCCAGTTACACTTGATTCACTTTCATCTATCGGAGACGATAGATTAACACTGACCTGGAGTGTAAACCAGAATTCTGATTTTGAAAAATATATAATTTACCGCTCTACTGAGCCGGGCGTAACTACTATGTCTGATTCAATTCATGCAATAACGAACAGAGAAATAACATTCTATGATGACGAAGGTATTGACACATTAGCTAATATCTACTATTATAGGGTTTACGTTGTGGATAAGAGTGGAAAGAGTAGCAGAAGCGACGAAGTTTCGACTCAGCAGTAGATATGAAATAGCGGTTCGTGGGTAATATTACTCAAATTTTATAATAAACTGCGGAATAATACCCAGAATTTATCCTCATCGTTATTTCTGCTCGAATTAATATGAGAACGATAAGCTGTGTATTATTTATTGTGGTAACATCTTACACATATGCTATAATGTAATACATGAGCCCTTTTAGAGTGGTTTCCCGGCTGGTATGCAAATTGCGGTTGTTGGATTAAAAAGAATTGTAACTTAATAAGCAGGATAGAGGTAATGAGGGAACGCATCATTTTCAATAGATCATCAACAGGTCAGACAGGTCAGAAATATCTCAGGTATATTAAGTACCAGCAGGACTTTCAGCCCAGGATCGACGATATTGGATTATTTGCCAGAAGGGTTAGCTATACATCTGATATTGCACTGGATATCGCAATGAAGGCCAAGCGGGTCTTTGACATACTCTTTGCATTTTTAGCCCTGATTTTTCTTTCTCCACTTATTCTGGTTTCAGCAGTACTGATCAAACTTGAATCTGAGGGACCGGTTTTCTATAAACAGCAGAGGATTGGTTTAAACCGGCGCAGAAGGAACAGAAGATCAAGAAATATCGAAGTATCTCACGACAGGAGGGACAAAAGAGACCGGCGTAAGAATATAATGCCCGGAAAGCCCTTCTGTATCTATAAGCTCAGAACAATGCGTAATGATGCTGAGAATAATGGACCCTCCCTAGCTCAATCGAATGATCCCAGGATTACAAGGATAGGTTCTCTGCTCAGAAAGACAAGAGTCGATGAAATACCCCAATTCATAAATGTAATCAGGGGGGATATGAGTATAGTGGGTCCCAGACCGGAGAGAACCTTCTATATTAACAGGATCAAGCACGAAGTGCCGGAGTTTCCGCTCCGGTTGAAGGTAAAGCCCGGTATTACCGGCCTGGCCCAGGTTGAGAGTGGCTACACTCAAAACTTAAGCGAGATGAGGGAAAAGCTCCTTTATGATCTCAAGTACATATCAGAACTATCACTGTTTCAGGAGATCAAGATCCTGGTAATGACCATCTATGTTGTCATATCAGGGAAGGGTGCCTGCTGATACCGGATAAGCCCTTACATCCTGTTCTATGTAATTCCCCCAGAGACGAAGAGAAGATCATCCCCGCAGATAAACGAAAACGCTTGTCTGTTGATTTAATTTATATTTTACTATATTTGAGTTAATGGCTTGACCGGCGGCAAGTTGCAAATTACACTAAGCAGTCGGTGATGATATGCTGAATATTAAAAATTTCATACTGATTTCCGCAATATTCTGTATTCTGATAGTCTCCGGTTCTCTGGGAGTACCTCTCTGGATTACTCTTTCCTCCGGGATAATATTCACCGGTATCATTGGACTCAGAATGAGAGCTGAACACCGGAATAGAATAGAAACAATCCAGCACCGTCTTATAAACCTGAGGAGCGAGGGGCTCTTTCTTGATAACAAGATAAGAGGAAAAGAGGATAACACCTTCTACAGTATGCTGCTTACCATTCTCAGCGACCTTGAAAGATCGCTGTTTAAACTGGTGGAAAAAAATATCCAGCTGCTCAGTCTCAAAGAGATTGGCAGAAACATAATAAGCTCACTGGATGAGCAGCGGCTGATAGATTCGGTTTTTGACTATCTGATGAAGGGAGTGGGTTATAAGGAAGTAGCATTCTTTATAGTGCGCAAGAAAAAGAAGATATTCCAGGCTATCATCAACATAGAGAAATCTACCCGGTTAGTCAGGCGGGTTATAAACTTCGAACCCAGTGAGTTCAGGGGATCCCTTCTCAACTCTACTCTCACCGGTAAGCCTTTTTTGATCAAGGATACCAAACTTCATCCCCTGCACAAATTGGGAGGCGAAGAGATATTTCCCGGCAGTACCATGGAATCATATCTTTTCGTGCCGCTGATGAAATCAACAGAACAGGTGGACTGTTATAATAGTATAAACTGCCTGTTCAAGAAGGATTCGGAAAGACAGGACTTTGACGGACCCCATTATCTCAACAGCAGGGAATGTATGTCCTGCCCGGATTTTCCCCTGCTGGGAGGAATACTGGTAACGGATGGGTACAGGGCGGCATCTCTTACCAACATAGATCAGGTTACCCTGGAAACGGTAGGATCTCTGGTCAGTTCAAACATTGAAAACTGGTTGTTATATCAGGAATTAAGGCAGGAAGAGATATTCAGGGAAAAGATTCTGGAGGGAATGATACATGGTGTCCTGGCAGTTGATATGTCGGGGACTATAACCCTGGCCAACAGGAAATCCAGATCCATGAGTCATTACAGCACCGGCCAGATCATGTCCATGAAGATCAGCGGATTGATGACATCCGGTGATCACAAAGAACTACCGGTTTTCAAGGTGCTGGAAAGAAATGTATCGGTGATGCACCGGGACGGTTATCTCATCAGGAAGGATGGTGTGCATATTCCGGTTCGGATGAATGTTTCCCCCCTGATCGGGGATGACGGCGAGAAAATGGGAGCCATTATCCTGTTCGCCGATATGAGTGACATAAAGAGGATGGAAGAGGAGATCAGACAACTGGACAGGCTGGCAGCGCTGGGTAGGTTTACCTCAGCTATAGCTCATGAAATAAGGAATCCTCTCACCGGTATCGGAGCAGGTATCCAATATCTTAACCGGGACAAGACTATCACCGAAGAACAGAAGGAAAACCTCAATTTCATTCTCAATGAAATTGACAGGCTGAACAGGATTATCACCGATCTCTTTAAAATTGCTAGACCCAGAAACCTGGTGTATCAGAGGATAAAGGTAATTAATCTGGTGGACCGTTCTCACAGGTTGCTTGAGGATGTTCTGTCCGACAGGAGGATCAGTTTCAACAAAAATATCGATGACCACATGCCTGAGATCGAAGTGGATCCGGACCTGATAACTCAGGTACTGATAAACCTTATCAAGAATGGTGCGGAGGCCATCGAGAATACCGGCAAAATCGAGGTGAGCGCTGATACTTACCGGGGGGAGGATGATAATGTAATGGTCGAGGAAAACAAAGAGATGGTTTACATATCTGTCTCTGACGATGGTGTGGGAATGAATGAGGATGAAAGAAAAAAGATCTTCGAGCCATTCTTTTCCAACAAGAAGGATGGTACCGGACTGGGATTGTTTGTTACCCACAGTATTGTCCAACAGCATCAAGGTAAAATAGTGGTTAATTCAGAACCACAGAAGGGAACAACCATAAAGGTCTATTTGCCAATTAAGGCGCCAGGGAAAGGAGAAAAAATTGAAGCCGGTAGTGCTTCTGGTGGATGATGAGGATACCATCAGACTATTTCTGGAAAAAACCATCAGGGAAGAGGGATACAACCCGCTGACTGCTGCAACCGGGGAGGAGGCCATAGAGATGGTGTTCAGGGAACTGCCCGACCTGGTACTCCTTGATCTCAAACTCCCTGATATGAACGGAATGAAAGTCCTTGAAAAGATAAAAGAAAATATCAGCGAGATATGCGTAATCATGCTGACTGCTTTCGGAGATATCGAGACAGCGGTAAAGGCTATGAAGGCGGGAGCCTTCGATTTCGTTAACAAGCCGGTCAATCTGGAACAGCTTCTTCTTACCATACAAAAGGGATTGGAATCCCAGAAACTCAACCGGGAACTATTTCAGTTGAGGAGAAAGGTCAAGGAAGATTTTTGGGAGGGACATATCCCGGGTGAGAGCGAGCAGATGAAGGAGATCTACAATGTAGTCAAAAGAGTTGCATCCAGCGAAACCACCTCCATATTGATCGAAGGAGAAAGCGGGACCGGTAAAGAAATGATCGCCAATATGGTCCACCGCCTCAGCCCCAGGAAGGATAAACCTTTCCTGGAGATAAACTGCGCATCCCTTCCGGAACAGTTGCTGGAAAGTGAGTTGTTCGGGCACGAGAAGGGTGCATTCACAGATGCAAAATCACAGAAAACAGGATTACTGGAACTGGCCAACAAGGGAACCCTTTTTCTGGATGAGATAGGGGAGATGAGTCTTACCATTCAGGTAAAGCTGTTGCGTGTGCTGGAAAAGATGTCATTCCGCAGAGTCGGGGGAACCAAGGATATAAGTGTAAGTGTAAGGATTATATCGGCTACCAACCGTGATCTGAAGGAAGCTGTTGAGCAAAAGAAATTCCGTGAAGACCTCTATTACCGTCTCAAGGTTATTCCCATATACATACCTCCCATCAGGGAGAGGAAGGAAGATATTCATATTCTTCTTAAACATTTCATCAATGTGTTCAATAAGAGATTTAATAAGGATTTTCGTGAAATAGATGATCAAGCCTATCAGTTGATCCTGGATTATCCCTGGCCCGGTAACATAAGGGAACTCAAGAACATGGTGGAAAGAGTAGTCCTTCTGGAGGATGACCATACCCTCAGAGCTGATTATATACCGGGAAGTATGAAAAAGGGCATCGATAAAAGCGCCAGAGACTCGGTGGTGAAAAACCTGGAGAGGGTTATGAGCAGGCCATATCCGGAGGGTGGTATCGATTTCGAGTCTCTAATCAAGCAGACTGAAAGCGACCTTATTAAAAAGGCACTTAAAGAGTCCGGAAACAATCAGAGCGAGGCAGCCAGGTTACTTAACCTGAATCGCGATAAACTCAGATACCGTCTCAAACAGTATGATCTGGATGATGAAAGCCACTGAAATGCAATCAGTCAAAATCTATATTCCGGTCATTCTGCTAATGGTTACTCTGGTTTCATGCGGCCATTACAGCACTACCGGGAGATCAACAGGCGACATAAAATCTATAGCAGTACCATATCTCGGGAATGATACTTCCGAGCCGGAGGTGGAAATCGAAATTACCGAAGAGATAATAAACGGCCTTATCGATGACGGTACCCTCAGAGTAGTATCTGAGGATGAGGGTGATGCAGTACTGGAGGGCAGTGTTATAGAGTATAGCAATGAACCCACCACCTTCAACAGGGAACTACAGGCTGACCAATACAGACTGGCCATAAAACTGAAAGTCTCCCTGTTCAACCGGAAGGAAAATGACTTCATATGGGAGGACAAGATCATAACCGCCAGAAGTAATTACTATCTGGAGGGATCCACAAATCAGACCTATGAGAAGGCTCAGGAAGAGGTCTATCTCGACATAGTGGAGCTTATCCTGGGAGCCACAGTACAGGAATGGTAGGAATTTCATGAAGGCTGATCTTGATTACTACAGAAAGATATTCAGGGATGTCAGGAAGGGTAAAATAGAACCCTTATATATTCTGACCGGCCAGGAGAGCTACATTATGGAGGAGCTTTCAGGTACCATCGCCTCCGGCGCCATGGAGGAGAGCATGGAGGGTTTCAACTTCACCCTCAGCTACGGGGCCGATGCAGAGATCGGTCAGTTTGTCAATACCGCCCGATCCTTTCCCTTTCTATCTGGAAGAAGAGTTCTGATTATGAGAGAAGCTGAGAAATTACGGGGCAAGGCGGAAGAATTAGTAAAATACTGCAAGTCACCGGTTGATTCCAGCGTGATGATACTTTTATTCAACACTCATAATGAAACCGGCCGGAAGATTAGAATGCCCCGGATATACAGGACTCTGACCGGTACGGTAAAAAGAACCGGCAAGGTTATCAAGGTTGATAAGCTCAACTACAGTGATCTCAAAAGATGGATTGTGGGCAAGGCTAAACAGTTGAATGTGGAAATAAGTCCTTCTATGGCTGAAATAATAGTAAGAACGGTGGGAGAGAACCTCTATGATTTGAGTAATGAACTGGATAAACTCTCCCTTTACTTTGAAAACAGAAAGGTTGAAAAGGAAGACCTGATAAATGTTATAGGTGATTACCGTGTAGACGCCCTGTTCGGATTTATAGACAGCCTTAAACCCGGCCAGGAGGTTAATTCAATCCGGACCATGCTCAGAATTATCGATTCCGGAGCGGAACGGCCATCTGTACTGCTCTATCATATGATAAGGCACTTTCTTTACCTGCTCAGGGTAAAGGCCGGTTATCAGGTGAGGGGAGGTTACTTCTTCAGGAAACTAAAAGAGAAGTCCAGGCTATTCAGCAGCAGGGATATTATCCTGTGGCTGGAGAATTTGAGGAAAACCGAATTACTTATTAAAAATACAACTTTCCCGGAGGAGCTTCTTCTGATAAGTTTATGTATTCATAGTATGAAGGGCAAGAGAATGGACAGTGGTGGAGATTATTATCAAGTAGCATGAACATGATTAATCTCAATCCGGAAAGGAGCACAGCCATCAGGAATATGGAAAAGGTCAGAGAAGAAAACTTCGGCTCCAGGATACTCGACTCGGATAAGCCGGTGGTAGTCGACTTCTGGGCGACCTGGTGTAAGCCATGCCACCAGCTTGACCGGATACTGGAAGAGATATCGGAGGAGTACGAAAATATAGATTTCTATAAGGTGGACGTAAACGAAAGTTCAAGAATAAGTTCCAGGTATTCAGTGAGAAGTATTCCCACCCTGCTATTCTTCAACCGGGGAAAGCTGGTGGACCAGGCAGTGGGATCGATCTCCAGGGGAGTGGTGGAGGAGAAGCTGAATGAAATGACAGGGAATACTTGAACCCCGGTAAAATTTGATTGTTTTTTAACCACTTTTACTACAACTCCGGAAGAGAGACACAGTAGCCCGGAGGCAGATGAAATGCTCATGGAGAATGATTGCAGAAAGATCATGGCCAGAGGCCTGAAACCGCCCGCACCCCTGCTGCTGGTTAAAAATGAAATGAAAACTATTAATACCAACATGATCAGGGTTATTGTCTCCAACAGGGAGGCGGTGGATGAGCTGGTAGAATATTTTGAATCGAATGGAGCGGAGACAGAAATAGATACGGTGGGTAATGATTATCATGTAGTGGTCGATCTGAGCGATTTCGAGAAAGGAGATTAATGCCGGAGTATTATCCCTTTAAGCAGACAGACAGAAAATGGCAGGAGAGATGGACTCAGCTGTTCAGATGTGACACAGAAGATTACAGCAATAAATATTACTGTCTGATGATGTTCCCTTATCCCTCGGGCAATCTCCATGTCGGTCATGGACGCAACTATATAATCGGCGATGCCCTTGCCAGAATCAAGATGATGGACGGGGCCAATGTACTGGCACCGATGGGATGGGATGCATTCGGCCTTCCCGCAGAGAATGCTGCCATCAGTAATAATATTCATCCGGCAGAATGGACTGAACAGAATATCCGTAAGATGAAGCAGCAATTCTTCAGGTGGGGAGTGATATATGACTGGTCCAGAGAGATTACCTCCTGCCGGCCTGATTACTATAAATGGACTCAGTGGCTTTTTATTCAGCTTTACCGGGCCGGGCTGGCCTATCAGAAGGATGCCTCGGTAAACTGGTGTCCTTCCTGTAAGACGGTTCTGGCAAATGAACAGGTGATAGGCGGAAAATGCGAGAGATGCGATTCCGGAGTGACCCAGAAAAAGCTCACACAGTGGTTCTTCAGAATCACCGGGTATGCTGATAGGCTGCTGGAAGATCTGGAGGAGCTGGAAGAATGGCCGGAACGGGTTAAGGTAATGCAAAGGAACTGGATCGGAAGAAGTGAGGGTGTGGAAGTATCATTCCGGCTGGTTGATTCGGATGATCTTCTGTCATGCTTCACCACCCGGTTGGATACCATATACGGGGCTACCTTTATGGCTATTGCCGTGGATCATCCTCTGGCAATAAGGATCCTGGAACTGGGAGGGAGGTTGAAGGAGGGTAAAAAATTTATTGAGTACGCCAGAAAACTTCAGATGGAGGAACGGGAAAACGCCCTTCTCAGCAAGGAGGGTTTCTATACCGGTTACCGGGCGGTAAATCCTGTAACCGGCAGAAAGATACCAATATTCCTGGCCAGTTATGTTCTGATGGAGTATGGAACCGGAGTGGTTATGGGAGTTCCCGCCCATGATCAGAGGGATTTTGAGTTCGTACAAGAGAGTGAGATAGAGATTCCGGTTATACAGGTAATTAAGCCCTCTGACCAGAGTGATCAGGTTGAATTGGAGCAGGCCTACACCGGTGATGGCAGGATAATAAACTCCGGTGAGTTTAATGGTCTCTCTAATCTGGAAGGGATGGAAAAAATCACAGAGAAGCTTATAGATGAGGGAATGGCCGCCAGAAAGGTTCACTACCGGCTCAGGGACTGGCTGATTTCAAGGCAGCGTTACTGGGGAGCACCCATACCCATGATTCACTGTCACAAGTGTGGAATAGTAGCGGTACCGGAAGAGGACCTTCCCGTACACCTGCCCGAGGTGCTGGATTTCAAACCGAGTGGAGAGGCCAAAAGCCCCCTGGCCAGATCGGAGAAGTTTGTCAGGGTAACCTGCCCTGAATGCGGGGGGGAAGCATCCAGAGATACCGATACCATGGATACATTCGTGGATTCAAGCTGGTACTTCCTGCGTTATCTCAGCCCCCGCGATTCTGAAAAACCATTCAACCGGGAACTGGTAAACCGTTGGCTTCCGGTAGACCAGTATATTGGTGGTATAGAGCATGCCATCCTTCACCTGATGTATTCAAGATTCATAGTCAAGTTCCTCCACGATCAAAACCATATCAATTTCAGAGAACCCTTCAAGAGGCTCTTCACCCAGGGCATGATCACCAGGAGTGGCGAAAAGATGTCAAAAACAGTGGGTAATGTGGTAGATCCCGCCTGGCTGATAGAAAAATACGGGGCTGATACGGTAAGAATATATACCCTGTTCATAGGTCCTCCCGAGAAGGACGCTGAATGGAATGACAGAGCGGTGGAGGGAGCTTACCGCTTCGTAAACCGTATCTGGAGATTATATACCAATTACAGAGATATACTCAGATCCAGCGGGGGGAAAATAGATAATCCTGAAGATCTCAACCAGGATCAGATCTCCCTCTACCGTAAGATTCAACAGACCGTAAAGCAGGTAAAGAGGGATATCCTGGGAGGATCATTCCATTTCAACACCGCTATAAGTGCTCTGATGGAGCTCACCAACGAAATTTATCTGTATGTAGATAAGGAAGAATTCAAAGAAACAGGAATGTGGCAGGATCTCCTCAGATATGCCTTCGACAGGCTTTTGCTCCTGCTGGCTCCCATGGCACCTCATATATGCGATGAAATATGGGAAAGACTGGGAAATGACAGATCGATCTTCACCAGGAATCTGCCGGATTTTGATGAAAATTATCTGGAAGCGGATAATTTCACCCTGGTTATTCAGGTTAACGGCAGGGTACGCTCACGGGCGGAGGTGCCAATGGGTCTGAACAGTGAGAGGCTAAAAGAGGTGGCCCTGAATGACGGGAGAATCAGGAAAAGAGTCGAAAACAGGGAAATTAAAAAGATAATTGTTGTACCGGATAAACTGGTAAACATAGTGGCTCAATAACACATTCATACAACTCAATATTTTAAGGATAAATATAAAGTAGGGAGTGGAGCCCTGCTATTGCGGGACAGAAGAAACAGAATATCTATTGGTTAACATAATATATATTATATGACATTTTGTTTTTATTAGAAAAGGTCAGTTTTTCTGTAACCTCCACCCCATTTTTCTTCTGAATATGCAGGATGAGAGCTGCCTGAGTATTTTTACCAACCGTTTGATTCTATCTAGTGCATCCCGGGAACTTTCTCCCTGAAATCACCCAGTACAGGAAGATGCCAGTATTCCCCGAACAGCGCCTTTACAAATCCTACCACCGAAAGTGTCAGAGCCCCCAGGCCTGCGAAGAGCTGTGATATTCCTACAAAGATAAGACCCAGAAACTTCAGATTACCGATGGTTACTTCCAGGATAATTATTACTATAAATGCTACCACCTCTGCCAGAAACAGCAGAAACCCCTGCTTGGCGTGGTACCCTATATATTTGTCGTCCCTGGCCTTCCATAGTGAGAAAAAGCACATGAATAATATATAGCTTATTGCAGCTATCCAGCGTTCCCTGTCGTCAGGAGATAAAGAGTTTTCCGGACCACTTGGTTTCTTCTCCATGATATCTCTCCCTTTTAAGGTTTGATCCGCTTATAACCCCGCTTATCCCTTGAGTATCTTAATCTTAGCTTCTATCTTCCTTTGCTCCGTGCCGGCGGTGTGTTCCATTAAACTGCTAAGTGCATCCACAGCCAGCTCATTCTTGCCTGCCTTTTCATAGTTGGTCGCAGCCCTTCTGAGATAATACTCCTTCCTGAAATCATCATCATCTGTATTCCCAGCAAGATCCATGAAAACATTTCCCGCTTCCTGATATCTTCTCAGATTTTCCAGGGCGGTAGCCTTCCCGGCAATGGCTGCCTTTTGAAAGAAGTCATATTCTCCACATTCCTTGCGGTATATTTCAAATTCATCCAATGCCCTGGAGTTATTACCCATTGCCAGGGCACACTTTCCCAGGAAGTATATCGAATAGATACCTTCCCTGGTATCCCCGTAGTCCTCAGATACCCGGCTAAACAATTCGTTTGCCGTCTGCATATCCCAGTTTTTAAAAGAAGCCAGAGCCTCTGAATAGTAATCCATGGCCTGCTTTCTCTGACCCTTCTGGTAGTTTATAAAATAGACACTTCCAGCTACTATAATTATAATAGCTATAAGACCGGCGAAGAATTTGTTCTGATGCTTCTGAACGAACTCCCAGGCTTTCAGTACATTGGTCAGAAAAGTATCTCCCCGTAGTTCCTTTTTGGACATCTTAGCCAAATCCGTTACCTCCCTTTGATTAAATTATACTACTAATCTGCAATATAATCAATATCAGCAGTATGACAAAAATATTTGACATAATTTCAATCATTTGTCAATCTAGATTAAGAAATATTATCCCGGGAGGATGAATGTGATCAGATATATCAGCCCTGTAATGATTACTGCTTCGATTCTGATTACAATCCTGGGTTTCATGGGGGCGGATGACTTCTCCTCCCTTCCCTGTTCCGGCATTCAGCATAATAATATGGTATTCCAATCATTCAAGGACAAAAGTCCAAACCGCGGCCTGCCCCTCCAACCAGGTGACAGAATACTGGCTGTAGGGGGAAACAGGATCAGGAACCTGAATCACTTTATTTACCTGATAAGTACTAATACTTCACTTCAGCCACAGCAATATACAATTCAAAGAGGAGATTCAACCTTTGCTTTAAATATTTCCTATATCCCTCAGCCCCGCAAAGAATTACTCATCTTGGCAGCCCATATGCTCGTAGGAATAACATTTATTATGGTGGGACTGGTGGTAATTGTCAAGCGCAGGGATATACTTGGAATTCTCTTTACCCTGAACTGTCTTATCTTCTCTTTCATACTATTCAAGAAACCGGTAACCTCCATTCCCATTCTTCAACTTGCGGGAGAAATATTTTATGATTTTATACTCCTCTTTCTCCCTGCCTTCTTCCTTCATTTCTTTATAATATTCCCGGGTGAAGAGATAATGAGGGGAAGCAGAAGGGACAAATTGATTAGAATCCTCTACCTCCCTCCTGTTTTCATATTCGCTTTCAGTTTCATACTTGCCTTTCTGAATTTTAATACTACCAGGAATATTGGACCTGTCAGAACCTTCGGAGTAGTGGTATCACTCTACTGGGTTCTGTACATGTTTCTCAGTCTGTTCATTATGATCAGAACCTATCTGAGATCGGAGAAGGTGCAGAAGATCAAGCTCAGGATTTCGATTTTCGGTCTGATTGCAGGACTTCTTCCCCTCCTGATAGTCACCCTTATCAAGCAATTCAACCCCGGATTGAAAATTCCACACAGTCAGTTTTCATTCTTATTCCTGTCTGCCATATCTGTTTCCTTCGCCTACTCTATTCTCAAGCATGATGCTTTCAATCTGGGTATTGCCCTCAGGAAGGGCCTGGTGCTGGTGATAATGGTCTTTCTGATAGTTATCCTTTACAACATTTTTGCAAATCTTATTGGCAACCGTTTCAGCAATATGATGGGAGTTAAACACTCCTATGTAACAGTGGGAACCATCGTCATCCTTATCTTTTCCCTGATTCCTGCCAGAACGAGAATTCACACTTTTGTAAACAGAGTCTTCCACCGCGGGGGGAGGCTGCCTGCTGAGAGATTGATACGCTTTTCCAAGGATATTCAATCTTCTCTTACCGTAGATGGCCTATCAGCATTCATAGCCGGTGAAATGCAGACAATTTTCGAAGTGGATCACTGTTTCTTCTATATATATGAAAGCAGCGGCAGTTATTCTCTCAATGTAAGTATCCCGGGGGAAAAGAGGATTCCCCTTACCTCCCTCTCCTCCGACACAGAATTTATCAAGATTATCCGGGAGAGGAAAAAATCCCTGATGATAGAGTATATGGATCCCCTGCTGATGAAGAATCTACTGGACAGGATATCACTTGAATTCATCAATATGGCAGACGCTTCGGTAATCGTTCCGCTGATAGAACATGATAAGATGCATGGATTCGTGGTGCTCTCCAGGAAACGCAATAACCTGCCATTCAGCGCCTCTGAGGAAGAAACCCTTGAACTGATAAGTGAACGCAGCGCTGCAGCTTTCAGAAACCTTGAGCTGTATGGAGAATCGATCGAAAAGAAGAAACTGGAGAAGGAAATTCAACTGGCCAGCGAGATACAGTCCAGACTGCTTCCGGATAAGCTTCCCCGTCTGGATGGAATGGAGCTCCAAGCCAGGCTTATGTCCAGTTTAACCATCGGGGGTGATTTTTATGATTTCATCTCAACGTCTCCACATTCAATCTGTGTAGGAGTCGCAGATGTATCAGGCAAGGGTATTCCCGCTTCCCTTCTTGCCTCCACCCTGCAGGCGTACTTCAGGGCTGAAGTGTCCAAGGATGTATCACCGGCTGAAACTCTGGAATCATTGAACAGATCAATTTTCAACAGAAGTGACCTCAACAGGTTTGCCACCTTTTTCTGTGCCATGTATGATGACAGTAACGGAATAATTAGATATTCCAACGGAGGATCCTTCCCTCCCATTGTATTTCACCAGGACGGCAGTATAAGCAGGCTTAAGAGAGGAGGAATTCTCATAGGTGTTGAGGATAATTCAACTTATAAAGATGGAATAGTAAAACTCAAACCGGGCGATCTCATCGTAATCTATACTGACGGACTTATAGATCAGGAAAACAGCAGCGGAGAACCATTCGGAGAGCAGAGGGTGATAGATTTTTTTCATGATAATCCCGGCCGCGGTATAGACGATACTATGGATAAACTTTTTCAGACTGTACTGGGATTCGGGAGCGATAGCTTGAAGGACGATATGACCGTTGTACTTATGAGAAAGACTTAGCTCCAATCTTTCTTTGAATCGAAAAGAATTATAAAATACTATTATTCTATAGTGTATTTTTTACATCATATAGATTATTATTGCATATGAGTAATATATTTCCCCATTGTGCAATAATATTTGCCGATATACTCATTACCAAATTCTTTCTTAACAGGTTTTCTCATATTTCTACTATTTTATTCATATTATATAATCCATTGACTTTGCTGGTATTATAGCATAATGCTTCCCTCTTTATCTTCATAACGGAATGGTGTGTGCTAAAGTTATCTTACAGGTAGCCGATACCTGAATTACCGGTACACAGACATGTGTATTAGGAGGTGAGCCCCATGCTTCCCATAGCAATATTCCTTATAATTGACATCTTCTGGTGGATGCGTTGATCTGAAATCACGCATTTAAAAAATATTCCCCCCGGTTGTTAGGGGACTGCCGGTGGGAATATTTTTTGTCAATACCTCATGATATTTTAAACGATATTATTAAGCAATCTGTATATGTACTTCCATTATATGGAATTATTATAATATAATAAATATTAATTTTCACTTGACATATTTTCAGAACTAACTATAATAGCAAAATTAAGAGGAGTGATAACTGCCCGAACGTGATCATTTGTCCGTGGATTAAATTTAGCGAAGCGGTACTGTTGCTCAGGTCTCACAGGCAGATTGACGCGACAGGGTGGTTCACTGACCTCTTATTAAAAAGAGGGAATTGCGCCTCTTTTGAGGCAATTCCCTTTTTTTTATATAAAAAAAATACCCCCGAGACGATTCGAACGTCCGACACCCGGTTTAGGAAACCGGTGCTCTATCCTACTGAGCTACGGGGGCATCAAACCGAAAATTAGCAATTTTTCACTTTTTTCGCAACCCGGAAATCGGGATATTGTAATATCATGCAAATAAATGTTGAACTAAGCCGCTTCGCGGCAGTATTTCTTTACTACGATATCCCTTGCAATGCTTTTATTCAATAAATTCTCTTTAGAAGAATAACACCCATTATTAAAATACCGACTCCTGACGTGATACAAGAAAGTCTTGTATCAGATTCACTTTTCACACGAAAGGAGCCGGTAATGACCTTATTACGCCGACGGATGATAGAGGACATGCGTATTCGCAACTATTCTCCGAGGACGGTTAAGATTTACATTCACTGCGTATCATCCTTTGCAAAGTATTCGGGCACCTCCCCGGATTTATTGGGCCAGGAGCAGATTAGAGAGTATCAGAGATACCTTGTGGAAGAA